>CALJMI010000134.1 GCA_937981885.1 uncultured Caldilinea sp. | reverse complement strand
GAAACAACCCAGAAACAACCCAGAAACAACCCAGAAACAACCCAGAAACAACCCAGAAACAACCCAGAAACAACCCAGAAACAACCCAGAAACAACCCAGAAACAACACTGCCTCGGCGATCTCTTCGGGTCGGGCGGGGCGGCATGACCGCAGCGCGCATATAGGCTGCTGCACGTGCGCCGCGTTGTCGAGATCGCCGCAATAGACGCCTAGAAAAGCTGTTGGGCTGACCCAGCGTTAGGTCAACTTGCAGCCGCCATCTTCGCAGTTCTCCCAGACCAGATGCGGATGCGCCTGGCGCATGGCCTGGATCACCTGATCCAGTCCCATCGTTGAGTTGGCGTAGTTGCTGTTGCCGGGCGCGTGGGTGTGGTCCGCGCGCAGACAGCGTTTAACCACATCCTCGCCGTTCTGAATGATGTAGTCGAGATGCTCTTCGTCGCTCAGCCGCACCAATGAATCGATCAGCCACTCCTGGCAGGGCCGGCGCCCGAACAGACGGCGGCGACGACGACTACGACGCCGTAGTCGTCGTCGCCGCCAAAAGCCAGCCGTTCGGGGTGCTCGATGGCTACGGGCGCGTCGGGCGCCATCTGCACAATCGCCACGTGGACGCCGAACTTCATGCCCAGCTCGGGGGCGCGGTCAGCGATGAGACGTAGGCCGTGCGGGAATTTCACTGGATTAGCGCGCCAGTCGCCAATGGAGCGCGCCCAGCCGAGATCGAGGACAGCGATAAAGAACTCACCATGCGCCGTTGTCGGGTTTTGAGTGCAACATGATATGATGCGATAAACTCAATGTCCGCCTGCGGTGCTTTTTTTCCAAACGAGGGTTTTCTATGGACTTTCGCCTGACCGACGAACACAAAATGATCGAAAAGATGGCGTATGACTTCACGCGCAAGGAGGTCATGCCTATCATCAAGGAACACGACCGCAATCACACCTTTCCGCACGAATTGTTGCCCAAGATGGCGGATCTTGGCTTCTTGGGGCTCTGCCTACCTGTGCGCTATGGCGGCGCTGGGATGGATTTCATCTCGCTTGGCATCGTGTCCGAGGCGCTGGAATATGGCGACTCTTCGGTGCGCGAGACGGTCGCTGTACATCTTGGCTTGCACGCCCTGCCGATCTTCCAGTGGGGCACGGAGGAACAGAAGCGCGAGTTTCTGCCGCCGCTGGCGCGCGGGGAGCACATCGCCTGCTTTGGCCTGACCGAGCCAGGCGCTGGCTCCGACGTGGCGGCGATGCGCACGACTGCACGCAAGGATGGCGACGACTACATTCTCAACGGCGAGAAGATGTGGATCACTCTCTCCAACGTCGCCGACCGTTTCTTGGTCTTTGGCAAGACGGATACAAGCAAGGGCGCTGGCGGCATTACGGCATTCATCCTGGAGCGAGGCTGGAAGGGGCTGACCACCGGCACGATCGAGGGTAAGATGGGCGTACACGCCAGCAACACCGGCTGGATCTCGATGCACGACGTGCGCGTGCCTAAGAGCCACCGCCTGGGGTTGGAGGGCGAGGGCTTCAAGATCGCCATGAGCGCGCTCGATAACGCTCGCTATGGGGTGGCCGCAGGCGCAGTCGGCGTCATGAAGGCGTGTCTGGACGAGTCGATTAAGTACGCCAAACAGCGCGTGACCTTTGGCCGCCCGATCGCCGAATATCAGCTTGTGCAGCAGATGATCGCCAACATGCAACAGAGCATCGACATCGGCCAGTTATTGGTGTGGAAGGCGGGCTGGCTTAAGAACATGGGCGTCCGCAATACACGCGAGACGAGCATGGCGAAATGGTATTGCACCGAAGCCGCCAATCGCTGCGCCAACGACGCCGTGCAGATTCACGGCGCCTATGGCTACTCCGACGAGTACAACGTCGAGCGCCATCTGCGCAACACCAAGAGCGCGGTTATCTATGAAGGCACCTCGCAGATTCACACGCTGATGCAGGCCGCCTATGCGCTGGGTGACCGCGAAGACAAGCCCATGCGTTGTGAAATGCCCGCCTATGATCCAGTGGCCTGGCAGGCGGAAGAGGGCGAACTCGTCGCTGCATAAGATTGATAGAACGCGGATGATGCAGATTGAGCGGATTGGCGCGGATCAAAAGAAAGATTCGCGTGAATCCGTCAAACGCGCCATCCGCGTTCTATTCTTACCTCATCAAGGAGCGAAATCATGGACGAATCCTATGCCAATTTGATCGTGAGCCAGCAAGAACGCATTGGCATTGTTCAACTGAACCGCCCGCAGGCGCTCAATGCGCTCAACAGTGAACTGATGGACGAATTGGTGCGCGCTTTGCAAGCCTTCGACGCCGACGACAGCATAGGCTGCATTGTCGTCACCGGCAGTGAGAAAGCTTTTGCCGCTGGCGCCGACATCAAGCAGATGGCAAACGCTGGCGTCGTCGAAATGATGGGCAGCCCCTTCATCGGCTATTGGGATGCGGTGCAGCGCATTGCCAAACCGATCGTGGCGGCGGTGAGCGGTTTCTGTCTCGGCGGCGGCTGCGAACTCGCTATGACCTGCGACCTGATCGTCGCCTCGGAAACCGCACAGTTCGGGCAGCCGGAGATCAACCTGGGCATCATCCCCGGCGCAGGCGGCACGCAACGGCTGACGCGCGCCGTCGGCAAATCGGTGGCGATGGACATGATCCTGACCGGGCGGCGCATCTCGGCGCAGGAGGCGCTGCAATTTGGGCTGGTCAGCCGTGTCTTTCCCACTGCGTCGTTCATGGATGAAAGCCTCAAGCTCGCCGCCGAGATCGCCGACAAGGCGCCGGTGGCGCTGCGCGTGGCAAAGGAGGCGGTCAACCGCGCGTTCGAGAGCACGCTGGCGGAAGGTGTGCTGTTCGAGCGTCGCGCCTTCAACTTACTCTTTGCAACTGAGGATCAAAAGGAAGGAATGGCGGCATTTATAGAGAAGCGAAAAGCAATCTGGCAAGGGAAATAAACAAGCATTCCGTGAAGTGTCACTACGGTCTTCTTTTGCAGCATTTTGTCATGATCGGGGAATTGACGATCGATGTCACATCCGAATAGTGAGGTCGTCATCTGCGGCGCTGGCATCGCTGGCATCGCAGCCGCCTATCACCTTGCTGTGAAGCAGGGCGTGCGCAACGTTGTGTTGGTGGACGAACGCGCGCCGATGACGCTGACCAGCGACAAGTCGACCGAAGCCTATCGCAACTGGTGGCCCGGCCCCGACGACGCCATGCTGCGCCTGATGAATCGCAGCATCGACCTGCTCGAAGCGCTTGACGCCGAGACCAACCACCGTCTGCGCCTGAACCGGCGCGGCTATCTCTACGTCACCGGTGACCCGGCGCACGTGCCCGTGCTGGTCGAATCGGCGAAACGGGCGGCGCAGATGGGTGCAGGCGCATTGCGCGTTCACGCTGGCAGCGCGCATGACCCTGCATATATTCCCGGCAACGCCGAAGATTGGCGCGACCAGCCCGACGGCGCCGACCTCTTTCTCGACCCGGCGCTGATCCGCTGCCACTTCCCCTATCTCAACCCGGAGAGCCTGGCTGCGCTCCACGCCCGGCGCTGCGGCTGGTTTAGCGGGCAGCAGCTCGGCATGGTGATGCTGGAGCAGGCGCGGGCGCACGATGTACGCCTCCTGTCAGGGCGCGTGGAAGCAGTGAACACGACCGGCGGGCGCGTGCGCGCGGTGCGCGTGGCGACCAGCGGCGGCGGTGAATGGATTGCAACCGATCGCTTTGTCAACGCAGCCGGCCCACTGGTCAACGATGTCGGGCGGTTGCTCGACATCGACCTGCCGACCTTCTCGGAGCTGCATCTAAAGCTGGCGCTCGAAGATAGACTCGGCGTCATTCCGCGCGACGCGCCGCTAGTGATCTGGGAGGACGCGCAGCATCTACCCTGGTCGGCGGAGGAGCGAGCAGCGCTGGCGGATAGTGCAGAAACGCGCCATTTGTTGGAATTGTTTCCAGGCGGCGTGCATTTCCGGCCCGAAGGCGGCCACGGCGCACAGACGGTGCTGTTGTTGTGGGCGTATCATCTGACGCCGGTGACGCCGACCTTTCCTATTCCCATCGATGTGGAGTTCCCAGAGATTGTGCTGCGTGGGATGACGACGTTGGCTCCTGGTCTCGTCGCGTATTTGCAAAAGCTGCCCAAGTCCTACGTGGATGGCGGCTATTACACCAAGACACAGGAGAATCGTCCGCTGATTGGCCCGCTGCCGGTCGAGGGCGCCTACATTTTTGCGGCGCTGTCGGGTTATGGGTTGATGGCGGCCTGCGCGGGCGGTGAGTTGCTGGCAGCACACATTACCGGCTCAGCGCTGCCCGACTATGCGCCCGCGTTTCTGCTCAGTCGCTATGACGACCCATGCTATCGGCAGATGCTGGCGGAGTGGGGATCGACCGGTCAGTTATGAGACGCGAACAAGAGGTTATGTCGATGAATCGTTGCGCCGCAATGTGTGTGCGCTTTTTGATTGTGCTGATTCTTTTTGGATTGACCGCCGGCTGTCGTACATTTCCTACGCTGGCGGACTCACCGACTCCGACGCCGTCGCCGCTGACCGTGGCCGCCGCCGCCGACCTGCAATTTGCGTTCACTGAAATTGCGGAGTTGTATGAAGCGCGCACCGGTCAGTCCGTGACGCTGGTCTTTGGCTCTACGGGCCAGCTCGCCCAACAGATCGAAAACGGCGCGCCCTTCGATCTCTTCGCCGCGGCCAACATTGCGTTCATCGAGCAACTGCGCGATAAGGGTTTGCTGCTGCCGGAGACAATTGCGCTCTACGCCGAGGGTCGCATTGTGCTTGCCGTCAACCGCAACTTTACCTTTGAGGTTGATGAACTGATTGATCTGGCAAGTTCGCCGGTGCAGCGCGTGGCAATTGCCAACCCGGAGCACGCCCCCTACGGTGTGGCGGCAAAGGAAGCGCTGATCAATGGCGGTGTTTGGGAGCTGGTCGAGCAAAAACTGGTCTACGGTGAAAATGTGCGGCAGACGCTACAATTCGTTCAGACCGGCGACGCACAGGCGGGTATTGTGGCGTTGTCGATTGCCGACGTGCCGGAAATTTCGTGGACGCTGATCGACGCCGATCTGCACACACCATTGCTGCAGGCGCTTGCCGTCGTGAGATCCTCCCCACAGCCCGAGGCAGCGCGCGCCTTCGCGGCCTTCATCAACGGCGTGGAAGGGCGCCCTATCATGCAGCGATATGGCTTTGTGCTGCCGGGAGAAAGTTTGCGTCCGTAAAGGCTGACCAATTACCTACGACGATAGCCAGCGTTCAAGTACGGCGGCGAGCGTCGGCGCCTGCACCGGTTTGGAAATGTAGTCGTTCATGCCGGCGGCAATGCAGCGTTCGCGGTCGCCTTGCAGGGCGTGCGCAGTCATGGCGATCACAGGTACACCTGGGTTGAGCACGCCAATCTCATTGCTGCGAATGTGCGCCGTCGCCTCGTAGCCATCCATTTCTGGCATTTCGCAATCCATCAACACCAGATCATAGTCAATCTCCGCGAGCGCAGCCAGCGCCTCGCGCCCGTTGGCGACGGCGTCGGCGTGATAGCCAAGCTTCTTGAGCATCATGAGCGCCACTTTCTGGTTGACAACGTTGTCCTCAGCCAGCAGAATCCGCAGTGGGCGGGCTGGCGCCATCCGCTTCGTTGTTGGCTGACGTTCGTTCGCACCTGCTGGGCGTTGGCGTCCCAATGCGAGCGCAATCTGTTCGCGCAGTTGCGTCTGACGCAGCGGCTTGGCGATTTGTGCGGCAAATCGCACGTCGTCGTTGGCGATGCTCTGATAGCCGAGCGAAGTGAGAAGGATCAGCGGGGTCGCCGCCAGCGCAGTATCCTCGCGAATCCACTGCGCCAGTGTTACACCGTCGACGTCGGGCAACTGCATGTCGAGCAGCGCCAGATCATACCGGTCGCCTGCCGCCGCAGCGGCGCGCAACGCCGCCAGCGCTTGGTGTGCATCGATTGCTTCGTCGCAACGCCCGCGCCACTGGGTAACCAACGTGCGCACCAACAGCCGATTGGCGTCGTTGTCGTCGACGATAAGAAGATGAGCATTGTGCAGGTCAAGGTCAACCGGCGTCGAAGTTTCAGGCGGTGCACATTTCTCGACAACAACGGTGAACCAGAAGGTTGAGCCGGCGCCTGGTGTACTTTCAACGCCGATGTCCCCCCCCATCAACTCAGCAAGCTGCCGCGAGATCGCCAGCCCAAGCCCGGTGCCGCCATATTTTCGCGTTGTCGAGCTGTCCACCTGGCTGAAGGGCTGGAAAAGGCGATCCAGGCGGTCGGAGGGAATGCCTATGCCAGTGTCTGCAATCGTGAAGCGCAAGGTGACGTGCGTATCATTTTCGGCTGCAACGCCGACCCGGATCAACACCTCTCCTCGTTCGGTGAACTTGATGGCGTTGCTGGTCAAATTGAGCACGATCTGTCGTAGCCGTCCTGGATCGCCAATGACAAAGGCTGGCGTCGCAGGCTCGATGATAGAGACCAGCTCCAACCCTTTGGCATGGGCGCGGCTGGCAAGCATGTCGACGGCGTCTTCGATCACCGGGCGCAGTTCAAAGCGGAGTTGCTCCAGCTCCAGTTTGTGCGCCTCGATTTTGGAAAAGTCGAGAATGTCGTTGATCAATGTCAACAGCGTCTCGCCGCTGGTGCGGGCGATCTCGGCGTACTGACGTTGCTCCGGAGTAAGCGGGGTGTCGAGCAGCAATCCAGTCATGCCGATGACGCCGTTGAGCGGCGTGCGAATTTCGTGGCTCATTACGGAAAGGAACTCGCTCTTGGCGCGGCTGGCTGCCTGCGCCTCAAAAGCAAGCCGCTTGGCCTGATCTAACGCCTCGGCAAGCTCTTGCTGTGACCGATGCAGTTCCGTCTCCATCCGGTTGCGGATCAGCGCGCCGCCGATGGCTGCAGCGGTGGCGCCCAAAATATGTTGTTCGGTTGCGTTCCACTCGCGCTCCGAATGACAGTCGTCGAAGCCAATGAATCCCCAGAACTGGTCATCTGCGGTGATCGGGAGCACCAACAACGATTTGATGTTTTGTGGCTCCAAGATCAAGCGTTCGTTTTGTGGGAAGGTTTGCACCAGACCCACGATCGGCTCGCCTTTACTCAGCGTCGCGTACCAACGCGGAACCGTCGTCTCATAGGGAATATTTTGTAGCTCAACGTTGTCGATTTGGGGCGTCGCCTGGGGTGAACACCACTCAAAACGTTGGCTGACGTAATAGGCGCCAGTCTCTGAATCTTGCGAATTCTCAAAAATGTAGACCCGATCGACATCCAGCACGCGCCCCAAAATCGCCAACGCGGGTTGAATCGTCTTTTCTAGTGGCTGCGGGGTGAGCAGCTCCGACAGCGCCTCGGCTACGGCGCTCAACAGCAAGTCGCGGCGACGAAGGGCGTCTTCAGTGCGTTTACGTTCAGTAATATCGCGACCGATCCCGACCAGGCCGATGACCTCGCCTTGAGCATTGCGCAGAGGAACCTTGGTGCTGGCATACCAGCGTTGCTCTCCGGTGACGGGATGAATGACCATCTCTTCTACATCGGAGGTTTCGCCAGTTTCCATCAGACGGAGTTCGCGTTCTCGATACTCTTGCGCCAGATGATGAGGGTGAAAGTCGAAATCCGTCCTGTGGATGATCTCCTCCATCGTGTTTACGCCGACTTGGGCAAGCATCGCAGCATTGACGAGGACAAATTGACTTTCACAGTTTTTGGCGTACAGGACGTCGGGTACGGCGTCGATGAAGGTGCGCAGCAGTTTGCGCTCGTTGGCAAGTGTTTCCTCGATCTGCTTGCGCTCGGTGATATCTTGCACGATGCCGGTCAAACGCACTGGGCGCCCGCTCTCGTCGTACACCAACTCGCCGCGCTCAGCCAAATGGCGCACCTCGCCATCTGGACGTATGATGCGGTACTCAATATCGAGCGGAGCAGCCTCGGTCAGCGCCGCGTACTGTGCGGCGCGTAGCCGCTCGACATCCGCCGGGTGGATCGTTTGCATAAAGGCGTCGTAGGTGACCGGTTTACTCTCCAGCCAACCAAAGATGCGATTGGTCTCCTCCGACCATTCAAGCTGATTACGAATCAGATCTTTTTCCCAGCTACCCACATGGGCGATGCGCTGCGCTTCGGCGAGTTGGCTTTGACTACGGCGTAACGCCTGCTCCATCTGTTGTCGCTCCGTAACATCGCGCCCAACCGAATGCACTTCGATCAGGCGCCCCTCGTCGTCGAAGATGCCACAGTCGAGCCATTCACGCCAGAAGATGCTTCCGTCGTCCTCTTCAGCGTGTTGCACGACGATTCGGGTGGGGTGGTCGGGTGTGATCGAGCGCAGCGAATCGGCGATGCTTGCGATGACTGTCTCTCGATTGCGTGCGGGCGCCAGCTCCACAAGGTCGATGCCAAGCAACTGTTCTGGTGTACGCCCGTAATATCGGCAGAAAGCTGGGTTGACAAAAGTCAGGGTGCGGTCGGGTCGCCAGCGACAGATCATGTCGGGATGGTCAGCGACGACGGCGCGATAACGCGCTTCGCTCTGACGCAACGCGTCTTCGACCGCTTTCTCCCGCGTCACATCGCGCAACATCAACAGCCATCCACGCGATGCGCCCGTTGTCTGTGTCACCTGACAAACGATAGCCACAACGGCGCGTGCACCAAGATCAAGGTCAAGACTGTTAACCGCATCATCGCCGGGTCTATCAGACTGGGTTTCGTTTAACAGCGCTGCAATTCGGGTTGTAGTCGGCGAAAGCGTGTCAAAATAGCGGCCAATCACGTCATTAGAAAGATCGAGCATCGTGCACGCAGCCGGGTTGATGTCAATGATGCGGTGCGTTGGGTCGAGCGCCACCACGCCATCGGGCAGCGTCGCCATCAACAGATCGCGCGCAGGCGGGATCAGATCGAGGAGAGCTGACCGTTGAAACGCCCACAAGAAAATCAGTCCAGAGACGCCAGCGGCCACGCGCATCAACCCCAACCCTGGCCACGGATTCAGACCTCCGTAATAGATGAAGCCGGCGACAAACGGGACGAGGCCACCGACAGTCAGCAAAATATATTGCTGGCGATAGGCAGGGGGCGCGTTGAGCGCCTCGCGCACCAACATAAAGAGGCTGACAAATATGATCCCGTAGCCGTACAACAGCATCCCAACCCACACCCACAATCCGAACTCGAACACCATCGCCCCTTGCTGCGTCACCCTGGCGACGCGCCAGAAGAGATTGTGATGGTCGCTTGTCCAACCCAGCACGATCGAAATGGCAATTGGGAGTGAGAGCAACACAATCGCACGCGGGGTCAGCCAGCTATCTCGACCGATGAAACGCATTACAAAGAGGAAGAAGAGCAACGGGATCGGCGTCGCCACAAACAAGTTGATTCGCTCACTCAGCAACTTGGCTTCAAGTGTTGGCGCTACGATCGCTGATGCGCCCAAGAACATCGACAACGCCGCCGCCGTCAACAACAACGTCAGCGTCATCCCGCCCGGCGCGCAGCGACGATGCCAGGCATACACTGCTCCTAACGCTGTGACAGCCCCACAGATGATGTAGATGGTTAGGATGTAGTTAAGCGCCATGAGACTGATTGCATTTAGATGCACTCTTTGCGTTCAGCGCAGCACTGAAGGCAGACGAAATCGACGCCGATGCGTGCGATTTCCAAATTATTCTATACTATTTACTTAGGGTTGAAATCAGACAAGTGGCGTAGCTGTCAAGTGAGTTGCGGAAATATAGTGTGACTTTGATGGCGCTACAATGGACTTGTCGATGGAACACAACAGCGGATTCGTGGATGGAACAGGTTTGTTCTGTGCGCTGGTGCGACGGTCTCTGTTGGTCAGGAAATCGAATCTGCTGCTTCCACGAATCCGCTGTTGTGAGTGAGTGTTTTTGTTCCCCAAAGTGAAGTATTTTGAGCGTAGTGGGCGCCTTTCAAGTAGAGATACGACGACCTGCAACAATCGCATCGCTGGCGCACCCCCCCGCAACTCCCCCTCGCAATTCCTACACGATTTTAAGGTGCGGCTCCGGCAGGATGTTTTGTACGCTGATCTTGGCAGCCACGACGCGTGCAAAATCGCGAAAGGCTTTGGCCGTTGCGCTCTCCGGCGCCAGGATCACGATCGGTTCGCCGCTGTCGCCCCCGATGCGCACCTGGCTGTCGAGCGGAATGCGCGCAAGAAAGTCGACGTGCAATTTTTTTGCGGCATCCATGCCGCCGCCGGCGCCGAAGATGTCGCCCGACATGTTCTCGACTACACCCAGGATCGGCACCTCGAGCCGCTCGAAGGCTTTTGCGCCGCGCAGCGCGTCGCTCACCGAAACCGCCTGCGGCCCGGTCACAATGATGCCGCCGGTCAGCGGCACGCTCTGCGCCAGGCTGAGCTGTGCGTCGCCCGTGCCCGGCGGCAGGTCGACGATCAGATAGTCGAGGTTGCCCCAGTTCACGTCGGTGAAAAGCTGCTGGATCGCCTTGTGCAGCATCGGGCCGCGCCAGACCACTGCCTCGCCCTCCGGCATGAGGAAGCCCATGCTGATCACCTCGACGCCGTAGCGCTCGAGGGGCGTCATCTTTTCGCGCTCAATGCGTGGCCGACCGGAAAGCCCAAACATCATGGGGATGTTAGGGCCGTAGATATCGGCGTCGAGCACGCCTACTTTGGCGCCGTCAAGCGCCAGACTCACAGCCAGGTTGGTGCTGACGGTGCTCTTGCCGACGCCGCCCTTGCCCGACGCCACAGCGACGATATTCTTAACCGGGATGTTGAGCTTGCCGATGATACGATGATCCTGACGCACGTCGGCGGCAAAGCGCATGTTGACGCTGGTCACGCCGGGCAGTGCTTTGACCGCGTTTACGGCGTCCTGCTCCATCACTGCACGCAACGGGCAGGCCGGCGTCGTCAGCACAATCGTAAATCCGACCTCGCCACCGCTGATCGTCACATCGCGGATCATGTTGAGCGTGACCAGGTCTTGGTGCAGCTCTGGCTCCTGCACGGTGCTGAGGGCTTTCATCACGGCGTCTTGGGTCAAGCCGCTGGGTTTGTCATTATCGAACATTTTCGAGTTCCTTTTTGATACGCTGGTGCATTATGAAAGATGCTCCAGCAATTTCATGGATTCCTTCACTGTAACCAGCGTAATAGGAATCGAACTATTTCTCGGTGACTTATATCACGAAATCGAAAAATGCAGTAAGCGTGCAGAAGGAACGGTATCTGTTTGCGTTCCAGCTTTTCCGATTTTACAGAGGCCGCCACTTTCCGCGCATCTCCAACAGCTTTTCCGTGCCGGCGCGACGGGCGAGATTCTGTGCGGCGCGCTGAGCATCGCGTAGAAGTTGCGCCTCGTCCAGGTGCACAAAAACGCCGCCTTCCATCAGCACGCGGCCATCGACCACCACCGTCTCGACATTGGCTTGTCCCGCCGAGTAGACGAGCGTCGCCACCGGGTCGTGGACGGGCGTGGCTTTAGGTGTGAAGGGGTTGACCAGGAAAAAATCGGCTTTCATCCCCGGCGTCAGCGATCCGATCTGGTCTGCCAACCCCAACGCCTGCGCGCCGCCGCGTGTCGCCCAGTCCAGCGCACGCTGCGCCAGCACGCACGACGGGTCCATGCGCCCCACCTTCTGCAAGAGCGCACTGAATTTGAGCGTCTCCAGCATGTCCTGGCAGTTGTTGCTGCCGGAGCCGTCCGTAGCGATGCCGATGGGCAGCCCCGCCTCCTCCAGCCGCACGATCGGCGCGATGCCGGAGCCGAGATACATGTTGCTCACCGCGTTGTAGGCGATGGACACACGGTGGCGGGCAAAAAGGTCGATGTCTTCGTCGGTCATGTGGACACAGTGCACGGCGATGAAATCGGGGCCGAGCACGCCGGTTTCCGCCAGCATCGGGATCGTGTTGCGCCCCCACGTTTCCTGCGCCATCACATTATCGAAGGGTGACTCGTTGACATGCATCGTGATCGTCATGTCTGTTTCGTCGGCAACGCGTCGCGTCGCACGCAGCCCTGCCTCGGTCATGCCCCAGATTACGCCGATTGCCAGCCCGATGTCGAGGCGACCGGCGCCGGCGCCGGTCCAGCGCGCCTGCAGTTCCTTTGCATGCGCCAGCGCCTCCTCGGCCGGCTGGCGCATCTGTTGCGGGACGCCCATCTTCTCGCCAGCATCGACGACGGTGCGCGTGTAGCGCCCGCGCAGTCCGCTGTCGAGCAACGCCTGGAGCACGGCTTCGTGCAGCGCCGGATCGCGCATACTGTACATGAAATCCATCACCGTGGTGGCGCCGCTGCGTAGATTCTCCAGACAGCTCACCAGCGACAGCAGATACGCTTCCTCCGGCTCGATCACGCGCACGGTGGGAAAGGTGACGGCGTTTACCCATTGCTCGACGGGCATATCCTCGCCCAGCCCTTTGACCGCAGCCTGGAAGAGGTGTGTGTGGATATTGAGCAGACCCGGAAAGAGCGCCCGCCCCGCAGCATCGATGACGCGCGCAGCCGTGTACGCAGCGTCGATCTCGGCGGTGGTCCCAAGTGCGGCGATATGATTGCCGACAACCGCCAGCGCGCCATCGTCAATGACGCGGCGCTGGTCATCCTGCGTGATGATCAAAGCGTGGCGGACGAGAAGATCTGCTAGTTGCATTGTGGCTTCGCCTTACCAAATACTTAAAAGATCGGCGGCGTAATCGCCGACAGGAAGACCGCCTCTTCTTCGCCGATCGCAGAGATTTCGCGCAGCGCAAAGCCATGGATGTAGATGCTGTCGCCAGCAGTCAGCACATATTCCTGTTCATTCAGCACCACGCGCACTTTTCCCGCTAGCACCAACAGGCATTCTTCGGTGTCCATTTGCGGCGGACGCGCAATGTTGCCCGCCGATGGCTTGACGTGCGAGATGAAAACCTCGAGCTTGTTGCGCAGGTTCGGTACGAGCAACTCGCTGGTCACGTCCCCCGGCGGGAAGGTGATCTTGATGCGCTCGGACGCGTGCACGACCGGATTTTGCATCGCCGCTGCGCCGCCGTTTTCCTGCGAAAAGTAAAAAGGCGGTACGCCCAGCGCCTCAGCGATATGGCGTAGTGACTCCAGCGACGGGTTGCTCATGTCGCGTTCGACCAGACTTAAGAAGCTGGCGGTTAGCCCTGTGCGATGCGCCATTTCCTCCAGGCTTAGCCCCAACTCCTTACGCCGCGCCCGAATCTGATCTCCAAACGATCGCGTAGGAGCGCTGTCTGCTGCGCCCAATGGACGAATTGTTATTGATTTACTGGACATGCAATTGAGTGTACACTGCATGATGAACGCTGTCAACCACTAATTTGAGTGTAGCTTGATAAAATTTTAATGGCACTTGACAGCTTGGTCTAAATGTGTTACCTTACTCGCAATCCCAGTAGACGCAAGATAATTGAAACGGAGGTTCTATGCCTGCGCACATCCATGAGTATCAGCGCGCACCTGCCGTTGAGCAAGCGCTGGCGCTGTTGGAACGAGAAACAATCGAGACTGCGCCGTTGATTCCCAGACCGCGTATGCCAGATGATGGCTTTCCAGCGGCGGCGGCGGTTGTCGATCTTCAGGAATTGCCCTGGGACTATATCACCCGCGAACCAGCGCGCCTGCGCATTGGCGGCAACACGCGCCTGCAGACGCTGGTCGAAAACGCCGCCGTGCGCAGCGTCGCCAACGGTGTGCTCGCCGAGGCGGCTGCGCTCGCCGCGCCGCGCACGCTGCGCAATCTGGCGACTCTCGCCGGCGCGCTCGATGGTGTGACCGATGGTCCTCCAGAGCTGATGTTGGCGTTGCTGGCGCTCGGCGCGCAGGCGACTGTGCAGGGGGGCAGCGCCGCTCCGGTTGCTCTGAGCGACTTCAAGCCTTCCCCCAAGACGTTGCTCGTAGAAGTCGCTGTCGATGTCAGTGTGGACGCGTCGGCGGCGCTGGCGCGTGTGGCGCGCACCAGGCTCGACCTGGCGATTGTGGCTGCGGTCGGCGCCGTCGTTGGACAGACAGCGCGCGTGGCGGTGGCTGGCGCCGGTGCGCTGCCGTTCGTGGTTGAGACGACCGTCGACGACGCCCCTGCTGCGGTGATCGACCCTCTCGTCGCGGCCGTAACAAGCCGGGCTGCGCCGGTCGGCGACTATCGCGGCAGCGTCGAATATCGCCGACAGATGGCTGAGGTGCTGGCGCGCCGCGCGCTGGAAGCTGCTTTTGCGAAGGGAGCAAGCGCATGAACATTCAACTGAAACTCAACGGCGTCGCCCGCACCTTTGCCTGTGAGCCGGGCGAAACGCTGATGGCGCTGTTGCGGCGCCACGGCATGTGGAGCGTCAAACACGGCTGCGAGACCGGCGAATGCGGCGCCTGTTCGGTGCTGATCGACGGCAAGCTGACGCCAACGTGCGTGCTGCTGGCCGCGCAGGTCGATGGCCGCAGCATCGAGACGGTCGAGGCGCTTGATCGCGGCCCCGGCGCACCGCTGCACCCGATCCAGCAGGCGTTCGCCGAGACGGGCGCGATCCAGTGCGGCTACTGCACACCGGCGATGGTCTTGGCGGCGCAGGAGCTGCTCGGCAAGACGCTGACGCCGACCGACGCCGAAATCCGCGACGCGCTGGGCGGCGTGCTCTGCCGCTGCACCGGCTACGTCAAGCCGGTCGAGGCGGTGCAGCGCGCGGCGGCAACGCTGCGCGGGGAGGCAGTCCCGCCCATCGAGGCGCCGGGCGGCATTCCGCTCGAAGGCTTCTTCGACGCCATCCGTCGTTCCGATGAGCCGGAGATGCCAGGTCCGGGCGGCGACGTGCTCACCAAACCCAAAGTCGCTTTCTTCACCTTCCCGACCGTCGATACGCAGGGCGCCACCGACGTGGTGGGCAAGCCGGAAATGAAAGTCGATGCGGTCAAGCTGGTCAAGGGCAAGCCTGCCTTTGCCGACGACATCGACCTGCCCGGCATGTTGCACGCGGCGCTGCTGACCAGCCCGCACGCCCACGCGCGCATCACGCGCATCGATGCATCCAAGGCGCGCGCGCTGCCGGGCGTCCATGCTGTGCTCACCTACGAGGATGTGCCGCGCGTCATCTATGCGTCGGGCGGGCAGACGTGGCCCAACCCGCACCCATGGGATCAGGTTTCGCTCGACAGCAAGGTGCGGCACGTGGGCGACCGCGTGGCCGTCGTCGCCGCCGAGTCGCCGGAGATCGCCAAAGCGGCGTTGAAGCTGATCGAGGTTGACTACGAAGTGCTGCCCGCAGTCTTCGACCCGCTGGAAACGATGCAACCCGGTGCGCCGATCATCCACGACGAACCGGACGCAGTCGGCATCGCCGATGTCGAACGTAACATCGCCGTCAAGATTCACGCTGCGGTCGGCGACGTGGAGCAGGGGCTGGCGGAATCCGACCACGTCTTCGAGCGCACCTATCGCGTGCATCAGGTGCAACAGGCGTCGATCGAACCGCACATCGTCGTCACCTACTGGGACGAGGACGAGCGGCTGGTGATCCGCACGAGCACACAGGTCCCCTTCCATGTGCGCCGCATGATCGCGCCGCTGATCGGGCTCCCGGTCAAGCGCATCCGCGTGATCAAGCCGCGCATCGGCGGCGGCTTTGGCGGCAAACAAGAGATGCTGATCGAAGACCTGTGCGCGCATCTCACCATCGCCACCGGACGCCCCGTGCGCTTCGAGTACACGCGCGAACAGGAGTTCACCAGCGCGCGCTCGCGCCATCCGATGGTGCTGACCTTCCGCGCCGGCGTCAACCGCGACGGCACGCTCAACACGCTTGACCTGCACATCGTCTCCAACACCGGCGCCTATGGCACGCACGGGCTGACCGTGTGCAGCGTATCCGGGCTACGCGGGCTGGCGACCTATCGCTGCACCAACCTACAGTTCACCGCCGAAGTCGTCTACACCAACATCCCGACGCCGGGCGCGTTCCGTGGCTACGGCGCGCCGCAAGGCGAGTTTGCGCTTGAAAGCCTGATGGAGGAGATCGCCGAGGCGCTCAATTTGGACCCGGTCGAGTTCCGGCTCAAGAACGCGGTGCGATCGGGCGATCCGGTTCCGATCACGGCGGCGTTGGGCGAGGGCGACAGCGGCCGTCAGCCGCAGATCGTGCAGAGCTGTGGGCTGGAGCAGTGCGTGACGCAGGGTGCAGCCGCCATCGCCTGGGATCGCAAGGGCGACCCGGCCTGGCGCGTCGATCCGGCGCGACCATACATCCGCCGGGGGCTGGGCATGGCTGTCTGTATGCACGGCACCGCCATCCCTGGCCTGGACATGGGCGCGGCCAGCATCAAGATGAACGACGATGGCAGCTTCAACGTGCTCGTCGGCGGCACCGACCTGGGCACCGGCTCCGACACTGTGCTGGCGCAGATCGCAGCCGAGGCATTGGGCGCACCGCTCAACGACATCATCATCTACTCGTCGGACACCGATTTCACGCCTTTCGACACCGGCGCTTACGCCTCTTCCACGACCTACATCTCCGGCGGTGCGGTCAAGAAGGCGGCGGATCAGGTGCGCGAGCAGATTTTCGAGCGCGCTAAATTGATGCTCAACCTCGACACGACCGACGGACTGACGCTGCATGACCGCCGCGTCACTGCGCCCGACGGCCGCAGCGTGACGCTGGCGGATGTGGCGCTGCACAGCCTGCACGTCGCCGACCACCGCCAGATCATGGCGACGGCTTCGCACATGTCGATGCACTCGCCGCCGCCCTTTGGCGCGCAGTACGCCGAAGTCGAGGTGGACACGCAGACGGGTCAGGTCACGGTGACGAAGCTGGTGATGGCGGTGGACTGCGGCACGGCGATCAACCCGCGCACTGCGCAGGGCCAGATCGAGGGCGGGTTGGTGCAGGCGCTCGGCTACGCAGTGAGCGAGGAGATGGTCTATGACGAAGCGGGCCGTTCGCTGGCGACGCGCTTTGGCGACTACCGCATCTTCCAGGCCGACGAAGTGCCGGAAATTGAAGCAATCCTGGTGCCGACCTACGAGCCGAGCGGTCCTTACGGCGCCAAAGCCGTCGCCGAGATCCCAATGGACGGCGTGGCGCCCGCAATTGCCAATGCGGTCTACGACGCCGTCGGCGTGCGCATCTACGATCTGCCGCTGACGCCGGAGAAGGTCTGGCGAAAGTTACAGAATGTGTAATCTCTAATCTCCAATCTCCTCCGAGACTGGAGATTGGAGACTGGAGATTGGAGATTATCGAAAACGGAGACTATTTCATGACCTTAGACATCGAAACACTGGTCGATCTCTATCGCGACATGTGGCTGATCCGCGCCTTCGAGTTCGGCCTGGAACGCGAGTTCAAGAAGGGCAACGTGCCGGGGATGCTGCACACCGGCGTCGGGCAGGAAGCGACGCAGGCTGCGCTGGCGGCGCATTTGCAGGCGAGCGACGCCTTCTTCCCTGACCATCGCTGTCACGGCATCAACGCGCTGGCGCAGGAGAAGCATCAGGGCGACGGCGAACGCATCATGGCCGAACTCTTTGGTCGCGCCACGGGCGTCTGCAGCGGCAAGGGCGGCAGCCTGCACAGCGCCAACCCGAAGGTCGGCAACTTTGGCGACAACGCGGTCGAAGGCTCGTACATGGCGACGGTGCTCGGCGTGGCGCTGGCATACCAGATGCGCGGCCAGCCCAACGTCGCCTGCTGCATCATCGGCGACGGCACGGTCGGGCGCGGCGAGTTTCACGAAAGCCTGAACATGGCGGCGATCTGGAAGCTGCCGGTGCTCTATGCCTGCGTCAACAACGGCTACGCCATCTCCATGCCGGTCGGCAAGGGCCATGCCTCAGCGGACATCGTCGATCTGGCGCGTGGCTACGGCTTCCCCTGTGAGATCGTGGACGGCAACGACATCGAAGCCGCCTATGATGCGGTGCAGCGCGCCATTGCCCACATTCGCAGTGGCGCCGGGCCTTACTTCCTGGAGTTCAAGACGTGGCGCTGGCAGGGCATCTTCTCCGGTGAATTCCGACCGGCGGCGGAGGTCAAATACTGGAAAGAGGAGCGCGATCCGCTCAAGCTGGCGCGCGAAAAAATCCTGGCGCAGGGCAAGCTCACCGCCGCAGACCTGGAGCGCATCGAAGCTGAGGTCAAAGCAGAGATCGAGGCGTGGATCGACTTTGCCAAAGCCAGCCCGATGCCCGATCCGGCGAAGGCGACGGCGGATGTCTATGTTGGTTGGGAGGTGGCGGCATGACGCAGGCAACGACGCGCACACGCACCTTTGTCCAGGCGCTGAACGAGGCGCTGGACATAGCGATGGAGCGCGATCCAAACGTCTATATGTTGGGCGAGGACATCGGTGAGATGGGCGGCGACTTCGGCGTCACGCGCGGGCTGTGGGCGAAGTACGGTGACGCGCGCGTACGCGACACCCCGCTCTCCGAAGCCGCCATCATCGGAACGTCGGTCGGCTCGGCGATGCTGGGGATGCGCCCAGTGGCGGAGATCATGTTCGCCGACTTCATCGGCGAGTGCTACGACCAGCTTGTCAACAACGCGGCCAAGATGCATTACATGTTCGACGGTCAGTTCAAGGCGCCGATCGTGGTGCGCACGGCGTGCGGCGGCGGCTTTGGTGGGGGACCGCATCATTCGCAGTCGGTCGAGGGCTGGTTCCTCAATGTGCCGGGCATCGTGCTTGTGGCGCCCGCCACGCCCGCCGACGCCAAGGGGCTGCTGCTCGCCTCCATCGAGAACGACAACCCGATCATCTTTCTGGAACACAAAGCGCTCTACCGCATCAAGGGCGACGTACCCGAAGGCTACTACACGACGCCGCTGCGCAAAGCTGCGGTGGCGCGGGCAGGCAACGATGTCACCGTCGTCGCCACGATGAAGATGGTGCACGAGGCGTTGGCGGCGGCGGCGGAACTGGAGAAAGAAGGCGTCAGCGTTGAGGTGATCGACCTGCGCACGATCCGTCCCTACGACGCCGAGACGGTGCTGGAGTCGGTGCGCAAGACCGGGCGGGCAGTCGTCGCCAACGAAGCGCCCAAGATCGGCGGGCTGGCGGCGGAACTCAGCGCCACGATCGGCGAGGAGTGCTTCCACGATCTCAAAGCGCCGGTCGCCCGCGTCGCCGGACTGGATACGCCGATCCCCTTCTCGCTGGTGCTGGAGAAGTACATCCTCCCCGGCAAGGAAGAGGTGATCGCGGGCATTCGCAGCGTGATGAAGTAGGAATAGAACGCGGATGACGCGGATCGTGCGGATGTTCGCTGATCTGAATCTGCGTTAATCCGTCAAATCCGCGTCATCCGCGTTCCATTGAAAAGGACAACAGCATGGCAGTCGAAGTGATTCTCCCCAAGTGGGGGTTGACGATGGAAGAGGGCACGGTCTCCGAGTGGCGCAAGCAGGAAGGCGACGTCGTGGCCGAGGACGAGATCATCGCCGACGTGGAGACGGACAAGATCACCAACGAGCTGCCGGCGCCGGCGTCGGGGATCATCGCCAAAATCCTCGTCGCCGCCGGTGAGACGGTCGAAGTCGGAACCGTGCTGGCAGTGATTGCGGCGGATGAAGCCGAAGCCGCACAGATTCGTAATGCATGACAGATAACACACATCGCGGTATCCCCATCAAACAGACAACGCCGCTCAGCCGCGTGCGCAAGATGATGGCGCAGAGCATGGACGAGTCGGTGCGCCGCGCTGCGCTCAGCCAGGTGACGCGCGAGATGGACTTGTCGGCGGTGCAGGCAGCGCGGGCGGCGGCAGGCGAGCAGCGGCATTCGGTCAACACCTACATCATGGCGGCAGTGGCGCGGGCGCTGCCCAACCATCCGCTGCTCAACGCCGAACTGGTGGAGAACAGCATCGTCACCTTCGCCGCCGTCAACCTGGGCATGGCGGTGGCGGCGGCGGACGGTCTGGTCGTGACAGTGATCCGCAACGCCGACCAGAAATCGCTCGACGAGCTGGCGGCGGCGGCCAATGACCTGGCGACGCGCGCCCGCACCGGCAAGCTCAAGCTGCCCGACATCGAGGGCGGCGCCTTCACCGTCAGCAACCTGGGCATGTTCGGCATCGACGGCGGCTTCCCATTGCCGCGCCCGCCGGAGGGCGCCATCTTGCTCGTGGGGCGTGTGCGCAGCCAGCCAGCGCTGGTCGATGGGCAGCTTGTCGAACGCCCGATGGCGTGGTTCAGCCTCACCTTCGACCATCGTTTCATCGACGGTGCAGCTGCCGCGGCATTTTTGCAGGAAGTGCAGGAACGGCTGGCGGAGATGCGTAGCTGCGGCTCGTAGCCGCAGGTTCTCGGCCTCAGCGCGGCGCGCGTTGGAAGGCAAGATCACGCCGCTGTGAGCGGCGTCTACGGGCGGAGATGCGTAGCTGCGGCTCACAGCCGCAGGTTCTTGGCGTCAGAGCGACGCGTGTTGGAAGAGATCACGCCGCTGCGAGCGGCGTCTACGGGCGAGGCGGGCGATGTGGCGTAGCGGCGGCTCGTAGCCGCAGGTTCTCGGCATCAGCGCGGCGCGTGTTGGAAGCAAGATCACGCTGCGAGCGGCGTCTACAGTTCTTTGGAATCATTTTTCATTGTCGATTATTCGGCGTCGATGGACACATCACAAGAAAGATTGCCTGACATGACCACCTTCACCTTCGACTTCACCGACCAGACTGTCTTCATCACCGGCGCGTCGCGCGGGATCGGTGCGGCGACTGCGCAGTTGTTCGCCGCGTCCGG
>CALJMI010000133.1 GCA_937981885.1 uncultured Caldilinea sp. | reverse complement strand
CTCCGATGTCCATATAATGCTTTTTAAATTAAATAGACCTGCAGAGGTGCGCCGTCCACCCGGATGTGTGGCGCACAATGGGGGAAGACCGGTGACGTTTGCAAAAACCAGTCCGGCGCTGTCCCGCAACGGTAGGGCAAGTGATGTGCTGGCTTGCCAAGCCCGATTACCCGCCTCTGCAGAGCTTAGCGCCACTTCGTGGAATAAGGAGGGCTGAGCGGCAAAGTCTGAATCTCTTTGCACGCTGCCCGCCCATCGGCGGGTTTTTTCATGCCTGGCGATCCACTGAAATGGGTGGATCGCCGTTTTTGTTTGTAGCGGCAACAGGTGCAAGGCAAAGAGAGGATGTCGTCACGCAAAGGCGCGAAGCACGCGAAGACAAGCATCTTCGACTTTGCGTCTTCGCGTAAGGCAGGATCGTGAACTACTGAGATTGGCGAGGGGAGCGATGCGCAAATCCTGTGACTGCGCGACGTGCAGCGCCGCAATTCTGCTGGCGCTGCTGTTCGACCGCTGGCTGGGCGATCCGCCTTCGCGGTTTCATCCGGTTGCATGGCTGGGCTGGTGGATCGGCAACATTCGTGTGCGCGCGCCACAAAGCGGCGCCGCCAGCCGCTTCATCTACGGGGCGCTCGCCATTGGCGGCAGTGCACTGGCGCTGGGAGGCGTTGCCTGCCGGTTGCAGCGGCTTTGGCAGCGTCATTCGTGGGGCTGGTTCATCGATGCGGGGCTGCTCTGGCTGCTGATTTCGTTGCGCGGCCTGCTGCGCGCTGGCGACGCAGTGGCAGCCGCGCTGGAGCAGGGAGACCTGACAACCGCGCGGCGTCAATTGAGCTGGCACCTGGTGAGCCGCGATACGGCAACGTTGGACGCCAGTCAGGTTGCTGCTGCAACCATCGAGTCGCTGGCAGAAAACACATCCGACAGCATCGTTGCGCCGATTTTCTGGTATGTGATCGCCGGGCTGCCAGGCGCGCTGGTCTATCGATTTCTCAACACCGCCGACGCCATGCTGGGCTATCGCGACGCCGAACGCGAGTGGCTGGGAAAAGCAGCCGCACGCCTCGATGACGCCGCCAATCTTATCCCGGCGCGCGCGACGGCGTTGGGTATGATCCTGGCTGCCCCTGTCGTGGAGGGGCGAGTTGGCGACGCGCTGCGCATCTGGCGGCGCGATGCAGGGCTGACCGCTAGCCCGAACGCTGGCCACCCCATGAGCGCAGCCGCAGGCGTGTTGGGCGTGGAGCTGGAGAAGGTCGGTCACTACCGGCTTGGCGCAGGGCTTGCCAAACCGACAGTCGTCGATATACGTCGCACCCAACGTTTGTGCGTTGCTGGTGTGGGCGTCTCGCTTGTGCTGTTGATGGGTCTACATTGGGCGTGGCAAAAGATAACCGACTATCTCAGAAGGAGTCAACATGACTGAGCAGCAAGCGCCATCGATGCGCCAGTATGGCCGCCATATGTTCCTGTGCAATCACGGTGATTGCGCCGAGCCGGCGGCAGCAGAGGCGCTCCTCCGGCAGATCGAGCAGTGGAACCGCGACGTTGGGCTGAATCAATTGCGCAATCCGCACCGCATCAAGTGTTCCCTGGTGGACTGCCTGGGCGTCTGTCAGAAGGGACCGATCCTGGTTGTTTACCCGGACGGCGTCTGGTACCACAGCGTAGACAGTGCAGCGCTGGAGCGCATTTACCGTGAGCATATAATCGGCGGCGCACCGGTGGAGGAGCTGATCTTTCACCGCCTCTATCCGCCTGGTCAGGAGCCGGCTTACGCACCCGGCGTGCGCGGTGATGCACCGCCTGCAATCGACGCCGACCGCCTCAGCCCTGTCGGTGCCTCCAACAACCATGATATCGCCGAGCCATCAACTGATCGCAACGCAGCGGCGGATCAGCGCCGTCAGAACGCACGTCGTCATGTGCAGAAGAAGGGGCTTGTCATTGTCAACACGGGCGAGGGCAAGGGCAAGACGACCGCCGCCCTCGGCATCATGACGCGCGCCTGGGGACGCAAAATGAAGGTGGGCGTCATCCAGTTTCTGAAACATGAGAATGCCCGCTATGGCGAGATCAAGGCCGCGGCGCGCATGGGCGATATCGACTGGATCAGCACCGGCGATGGCTGGACCTGGACCAGCACGGACATGGATGAGACCATTGCCCGCGCCCGCCATGCCTGGTCGCTTGCACAGGAGCGCATCATCAACGGCGGCTATGATCTCTTCATCCTGGATGAGTTCACCTACCCCCTGGCGTATGGCTGGCTCGATGTCAACGAAGTCCTGGCGTGGTTGGAAGCGAACAAGCCACCCATGCTTCATCTCGTGATCACAGGGCGGTATGCACCGCAAAATCTGATCGACTTTGCCGACCTGGTCACGGAGATGCGCGAGATCAAACATCCTTTCCGCGAACAGGGCATCCGCGCACAGGCGGGCATTGAGTACTAGTAGAGGGCGTCGATAGATTTTACTCATCTTCCTGGAAGCTCTGAGCTTCCGGGAAGATAATAAATGAAGGCACACAAACCATGAACAAGACTACACATTATCCACAACGCATTGTCTGTCTGGCGGCAGAGGCGCCGGAAATCCTGGAGCGATTAGGCGCGTTGGAGCGGGTGGTGGCTGTCACTGGCTTTGCCCGCCGACCGGCAAGTGTGCGTCGATTGCCCAAAGTGGGTGGCTTCTCGAATGCAGACATCGAAAAAGTGCTGAGCCACCGCCCCGACCTGGTGATCACAATCTCGGACATCCAGGCCGAGATCGCCGCCGGCCTGATCCGTCATGGCGCACCGGTGCTGGCGCTCAATCCACATCGGTTGGACGACATCTGGCAGAGCATCCTGCTGATCGGCGGCGCGCTCGGTCTGCAGGCAGAGGCGCAGCAACTCGTCCAGCAGCTACAGGACGAGTTGGCTACGCTGCGCATCGACGCCGCCGTTCGTCCCCTCGTTTATTTTGAGGAGTGGAGCGACCCGCTGATCAGCGGCATCGGTTGGGTGGAGGACCTGATCCAGTGGGTCGGCGGACAGAGCATCTTCCCCGAACTGGCTGAGAAAGGTTTGGCGATGCAGCGGATTGTGTCCGCCGAGGCCGTGGCTGCGGCTCGCCCCGATGTCATCATCGCCTCGTGGTGCGGCAAGAAAGCGAATCTGGAGTCGATCCGTACACGTGCGGGCTGGGAGACGCTCCCCGCCGTGCAGCAAGAGCGCGTCTACGAAATTCCGTCCGAG
>CALJMI010000132.1 GCA_937981885.1 uncultured Caldilinea sp. | reverse complement strand
GTCGGCGTGCTGGTCGGAACCGGCGTATCGGTCGGTGTGCTCGTCGCAGTGTTGGTTGCCGTCGGCGTGCTGGTTGGAACCGGCGTATCGGTCGGTGTGCTCGTCGCAGTGTTGGTTGCCGTCGGCGTGCTGGTTGGAACCGGCGTGTCGGTCGGTGTGCTTGTTGGCGTCGGCGTCGGAACCGGCGTACTTGTCGGTGTGGGCGTGTTGGTTGGAACCGGCGTGTCGGTCGGCGTGCTCGTCGGCGTTGCAATGGTGATGGTCATCGGCGGTGCAGCCGCACGCACCACACCGTCGAGCGTGACGCTCTCCACAGATAGAACCGAACTGGCGACGGCTGGAATCTCCACAACCATCTGCCACCGTCCTTGTACATCGACGATCGCAGCGCCCGCCAGTTCGCCGTTGATCAGCGCGCGAATGATGTCGCCCGGTGCGCCGGAACCAGTCAACACAGTGCGTCCAGGCATGTCAATTTGCTGTTGATCCAACACTGGCGGCGCAGCTGTCGGCAGTGCAGTGTTGGTTGCCGTGGCAGTATCGGTTGGAGCCGGCGTGTCTGTTGCGGTATGGGTTGCTGTCGGCGTATCGGTCGGCGTGCTCGTCGCAGTGTTCGTTGCCGTCGGCGTGCTGGTTGGAACCGGCGTATCGGTCGGCGTGCTCGTCGACGTCGGCGTCGGAACCGGCGTGCTTGTCGCAGTGTTCGTTGCCGTCGGCGTGCTGGTTGGAACTGGCGTGTCGGTTGGTGTGCTCGTCGACGTCGGCGTTTCAACTGTCACTGGCGGCTCAACTGGGCGCTGCGGCGGGAGCAGAACTGTGTCGATGACGTGCACGATGCCGTTGCTCGCTTCGATGTCCGCCTGTCGAATTGGCGCGCTATTGACGCGCACTTCGTCACCCAATGTGGTGAAAACGAGCAAGTTGCCTTGTGCAGCGGTTTCAATCCCGACCGCGGCAAGCTCCTGCGCTGTATAGCGGTTGAGGATCACATGATAGAGCAGTACATTTTGCAAGGCTGCTTCGTCCGCCAACAGCGCATCTAGGACGCCTTCTGGCAGTTTGGCGAACGCCTCATCGGTTGGTGCAAAGAGGGTGAATGGGCCAGGCGCATCGAGATCATCCACCAGTCCCGCAGCTTCAGCGGCTTTGAGTAAGGTGGAGAAGTTGGATAGACGGCCAGCCAATGCCGCGATCGTCTCGCCCGTTGGTGAAGGCGCAGGGATCGCAGTGGCGACGATCTCGGCGCCAGTAGCGCGTTCGTCCACAGCCGGCGGCAGCAACATGCGGTCAATGACATGGATCACTCCATTGCTGGCCTCTATATCGCTAACGAGCACCCGGGCGCCGTTGACCGTCAAACCGCCATTGAGCGAAAAGGTGAGGGGCTTACCTTCGAGCGTCGCTGCATTCATGCCGTTGACGATGTCGGTTGCTCTGACCGCCCCAGCGATCACGTGATACTTGAGCACTTCGGCCAGCGCTGCAGGATCGTCGAGCAGCGCGTCAAGTTCACCGGCTGGCAGCGCAGCGAATGCTTCCTCGTTGGGGGCAAAGACGGTGAATGGGCCGTCGCCGGCAAGCGATTCGACCAGTCCGGCAGTTTCCAGCGCTTTGACCAGCGTCGGGAATTGGCCGCTGTTGATCGCGGTCTCGACGATCGTGAGTGAGCCATCCTCAACAAGGGTGGATTCATCCGCCGCCGGTGTTGTGGTCGGCGGCAGCAATACACGGTCGATCACATGCACAACGCCGTTGACGACGTTGACATCCGGCGTCGTGACGGTTGCGTCGTTGACGCTCACAACATTGTCGGCGACTGTGATCTCGATTGGAGCGCCTTGAAGCGTTTCGAGCTGACCTGCGATCAGGTCTTCCGCGGCAAGCGCTGCACCGCCCACCACATGATAGAGCAAGACCTGCGCCAACTGCTCCGGATCGACTAGAAGAGCTTCCAGCGCGCCGTCAGGTAAGGCCGCGAAGGCGTCGTCAGTGGGCGCAAAGAGCGTAAAGGGGCCATCGCCAGCCAACGCAGCGTCGAGTTCGGTGGCGCTCAACGCCTTTGCCAGCGTCGAGAATTGCGGATCGCTCGCAACAAGGCCGCGCGCAGTTGTTTCAACGGCGGTGACTGCGAACGGTTTCATGACCACCCGGTCGCGCACAGTCACCGGTGCGTCTGGGCCATCGGGGAACTCGTATACACCAGGCTCACCCGCATCGACATGGAGCATGGCGTGCAGGATAGCTGTCATTCCTTCTGGATCGACAGTGACGCTGATGTTGGCGCTAATGCCGCCGGGAACTGCCGTATATCCGATTGCTGGCCCTGGCTTGCCGTTGTTGTCGGCATGAATCACCACCCACCCGGGCCCATTGCTGGTGACGCGTGTAATGGTGACTACATTGTCTCTGATCGGTTGGTCGACGGTGAAAATGTCGGGGGTGAATTGCGCAAGAACGGCTGGCGCAATCCCTAAAAGCGCCAGCAAAATCAACACAAGACTTAGCACATGAGTGCGTTTTCGCATATGAATGGCTCCTGACTTGCGATGCGGCCTGGATTCAATTCATCTATCACCAAGAATCATGGCAAAGGTGCGCTGCCTTTTATCAGAATCTGGAGGGCATTTTCCTACGTTCTGTATTCTAAACCACTTTTTTTGCAAGCGCAATGTTGGCGCGCGATATGGGTCTACTTCATATCTGGGCAAAGTGACATGGTGAATCACAAAGCTTGACGAGACTGCAAAAGTGTAGAATTGTAGTGCATACCATAATGTTTTGGGCTATCTTTGGAGCGATGCAATCTGCTGATTGCGTGCTGAGGCGCCGCGGCGGAGCTGACGTGCACTTTCCAGCGCAGCGTCGATGGCCTTTTCCAGATTGATGGTGGGGCGCCCTGTTTGCGTAATCCATAGCAGAAACTCGACATTGCCAGCCGGACCAGGTGCTGGCGAAGCGATCAGACCGGACACGACAAGATCGAGCGCCTGTGCACCTGCGCAGATTTTCATCAATACGCGACGATGCACTTTGGAGTCGCGTACAACGCCGCCTTTGCCGACATCATCGACGCCGGCCTCGAACTGTGGCTTGACGAGTGCAATTACCTGTGCATCTGGCTTGATCAGGCGCAGTGTCGCTGGCAACACCAGTGAGAGGCTGATGAAGCTGGCGTCGATCACTGCAAGGTCGGCAAGCGCACCATCTGGCAATGCTTCAAGATGACGGACGTTGGTGCGGTCGAGGACTACGACGCGTGGATCGGTTTGCAGTTTCCATGCAAGTTGACCGTAACCGACATCGATGGCGTAGACGCGCGCGGCGCCGCGCTGCAACAGGCAGTCGGTGAAACCGCCTGTGCTGGCGCCGACATCGACTGCTGTCAGCCCGCTCACATCGATAGCGAAGGCGTCGAGCGCCGCCGCGAGCTTGACGCCGCCGCGACTGACGTAAGGCAGCGGCTTGCGCACCGTGATCGTTGCGTCGACGCTAACTGGGCGGCCAGGTTTGTCTTGACGCACGCCATCAACCTCGATTTCTCCTGCCATGATCAGCCGCTGCGCCTGTGCGCGGCTTTCCGCCAGCCCTCGTTCGACGACGAGTGTATCTAGCCGTTCTTTCTTTTTGGGCGTCATGATTTCAGCATTGGTCAATCATCCGGTAACATGGCTTGAATTCAGATAGACGAGTGGCAGGCTTTGATGAGCCGTTGCCCCGTTTTGTTTGTATCGAATATCGAATATCGCAAGGAACGAACCATGTCTTCGTCTTCAGCGCCGGCGACTCTGGCTGGCGAACGCAACAACTTAGCCGGGCTGCTGCGCACGATGCGGCCGCGCCAGTGGATCAAGAGTGTGATCGTTTATGCCGCGCTCGTCTTCGACGGCAAACTCTTCGTCCCGGAGCTATTTCTCAAGACAACGGTCATTTTTGTCGCTTTCTGCCTGATCGCAAGCAGCGTATACATTATCAACGACCTGGCAGATATAGAAAAGGATCGTCAGCATCCGCGCAAGCGCAACCGGCCCCTGGCAAGCGGACAGCTCCAGCCTGTGGTCGCCGTCAGCGCTGCAGGGGGACTGGCTCTTTTATCCATCGTAGCAGCATTTTGGCTTTCGCCATGGGTTGGGCTGATCTTGGTCGTCTACCTGGCGCAGAATATTGCTTACAGTTTTTGGCTTAAGAATATCGTGATCATCGATGTGATGGTGCTGGCGTTCGGCTTCCTGCTGCGCGTGCTGGCGGGCGTCATAGTAGTGGAAGTGCAGAATTTCAGCCCATGGCTCTACGTGTGTGTAACGTTGTTGGCGCTTTTTCTTGGTTTTGGCAAGCGCCGCCATGAGATTGTCTTGCTCGAAGGGGAAGCAGCCAACCATCGCTCCAGCTTGTCAGAGTACAATCTGCCGCTGCTCGATCAGATCATCGGCATGGTGGTGACGGCGACGCTTGTAGCGTACACCTTTTACAGCTTCGACGCAACCACAGCGCTGGCGCACTCCAAGATGCTCTTGACCGTGCCATTCGTTTTTTACATGCTGGCGCGGTATCTCTATCTTGTCCACGTCAAACATCTCGGCGGCGCCCCCGACGAACTGCTGCTTGAAGACCGGCCACTGTTGATCAATAGCATTCTCTGGGCAATTTCGGTCGTAGTGTTGATTTATGTGTGGTGATCGGACAGGGAGGCGTTAGGGTTGTGGGGTATTGGGGAGGTGTGAAGCAGTAAGGACGCCTCATCACTCCATTTCCCCATAACCCTATTTCTCCCCCCTCTATCTCTACTCTTCCTGCACAAACTGCGCCCATGCGCCATCCATGCCGTCGTCGGTCACGCCGTAGAAGATGCGAATTTTGTCGCCTTCGCGCAGCGCCAGATCATAGCGCGCCTTGCCGGCGCGTCGCTCCATGCGCACGAAGCCGATATTGTTGCGCCATTGAATCTTGGCGGCGTCGATCGGTTTGTCTTCGGCTTGCTGAATGGCGTAGCTCCATAATTTGCGCGCGCCCTTACGGGTGACATTCTTGATCACATGGCCGTTGCGCAGGTCGCGAATCGTGTAAAAGCGATGGCCGTTGCGCTCCTCGCTGTCGACAATCTCAACGCCAACTTGTGGCAAATAAAACGTTGTGTCATCGGCGGGCAGGGTCGGAGAATCGCCTGCCGTCACTGGTTTTGGCATCGCCGTTTGGCTGGGGGCGCCGCCTTGTTTTGAAGCATCGCCATTCCTGGACGCGCTTTGTGGCGGTCGAGCTTGTTTCGCCGACGGCTTCACTGCTTGTTTCTTCTCATTCGGCGCGGATGGCGCCTCTTTTGTTGGTGTAGCAACTTCTTCAGGTTCCGGCTCAAAGCCAAGCGCCTCGCGCACGAGCGCCACAATCTCGTCGCGCACAGCCAAGCTTGTTTCTGCTTCATCGCGCACATAGAACTTGTTGTCGTCTAGCGCATAGGGGATGTCCAGCCCTTTCGCCACCTGCACGCGCAATATTTTGGCGCTGCCGCTTTGTACGGTGTCGATCTTGACCTCCAGGCGCGGCGTCACGCGCTCGTCTAAAGCTTTGCGAATGTCGTGCTCGACCTGACCGGGCGCCGTGAGTCCACGCAGCTTTCCTTTGCCTGGTTTGGCGCCGATGTAGACGACGCCGCCGGCCGTGTTGGCGAATGCGCAAATGTCCGCCAGGATCGCATCGAACTTGCCGCCGCGCTGCACTGCCGATTCATGGAAGCTTTGCACTAACGTCGGCCCCTCGTCGCGCACAACATCCAACGGGTCAAAGGGCTTGTCGGCCGGGCGCGCAGGTCGCACGCGATCAAATTGTTTGGAGCGCAAAAGTGCTGCAATTGCATCGAAGGTCGGCTCATCCAGCAACAACTCGGTGGCGCGGTCGCCGATGCCCAGGCGTTTCGGATTGCGCGGGTCCATCGTCAGCCGGTGTGCATCGCTGCCTTGCAGACAGTGCATCCGCCGCGGATATTCCGACTTGCTGCCGTTGAAAAAGCGCGCGGTCGAACGCCCCGGTCGATCCAGGTCGGTGACTTCGAGCGCGTCCAGATTTAGGTCTTGCGTGTATGCAATCTTGGTCTGACCGCCGAACGGGAAATTGCGCATCGCCACACCGTGTGTGCTGTTGGCGTGCGCTGCAATCACGAGGCCGCCTGCCTCATGGATGATGCGATACGCAGTCAATACGTCGGTCGTGGCGCCAGTTTCCGTGCTGCCAATATCGAGCTTGCTTGCTGGAACCTTCATCGACAATAAAATGTGCTCCAGCTCACGCACAGACGTTTCGGGCGGGAAAATCGCCAAAATGTGGAACCCAAAGGTGGCTGTAAACTCAAAGCCGGGCAAAACAAGTACCTGATTCCCCGCTTCACGCCACGCTTGCAGTCGTTCCCGCTCCTGCGCTGTCAATCGTCCCTGCACTTCAAGCTGCGTCAGCCAATCCAACTCTTTGCGAATGGCGCTGATGCCTGCCACCGTGTTATGGTCGGTGATCGCCACAATTTCCAATCCCTGCTCGACCACTTTGCGCAACCAATCCAGGTAACTGACGCCTGGCTCTTCGTAGTCGTGTGATGCCGGGGTGTGCAGGTGCAGGTCAACTTTGTACCACCTGCGCTGCGGTTTGGCGCTCTGCGACGCTGACGGACTGCCAATATTCGGTTTTTTCTTTCGACTCACAAATTTATTTGTTCTCCTGTATCAATTTTCAAACTATACTGCTCAACCAGGCGCATCCTACAGCGGAAAGGACATAATCTGATGTCCGCATTGACTTGCAGTTGAGCAGTAATGCGCAAGGTTGCACACACTGATCATTTTAACATAAAATTACAAAGGCTGTCCAGTTTAGCTATGCAAAGATAATGCGATAACCGCGCACTCCACCTGTTTCAAGTGGACGAAATTCTTTCAGCCAGCGGTCGCCGATCTCAGCCAGCGTTGTGCACCGCTGCAAGTGCAGACCGAGCGAGGGGCTGAGCGCCAACACGGGCAACACGAGCATCAACACGCGCGTGAAGTGGCTCAGGCTGCCTCTGCGTTGACCTGCGCCGCCGAGCATGGTCGCCAGTGTGACCAATACGCCGGTGGTGAGCAGGTTGGTGCCGCAGTTAGGGTGAATTGCCAGGTGTTCTTCGCCAGCTTGCAGGCGCAGCATTGCATCAGCCAGTGCACGGCGAGCGGCTTCCTCCGGGATGTCAGCCAGCAACGTGAAGCCGATGGGATCGCTGTAGCCGACCATGCGCCGTCCCGGAAAGCGCTCAGCCAGGATCGTCAACGTGGCATGTTCAATGGCGTGATGCTGTCGTGTGCGGCGGATGAGAGCGTGCAGAGTTGAGATCATGATGATGGAGATTGGAGATTGGAGATTGGAGATTGAGCGATTGGGAGATGAACGGTTGTGTAGATCGGCTGCGCTTAGCCCAATCTCCAGATCTCTGAATCTCTCAATCTCTCAATCTGCTGATCTCTGAAATGTCAAATCAACTTTTTCGCCACGGCGACGACATTTTCTGGCGTGACGCCAAATTCCTTGTAGATGCGTTGATAGGGAGCGCTGGCGCCGAAGCGGTCGATGCCAATGATGGCGCTCTTGCGCGGGTCATTTCCCACCCAACGCTCCCAGCCAAAGGTTGCGCCTGCTTCGACCGCAACTTTGGCAACGCCAGCGGGCAGCACCGACGCACGATAATCGGCGGACTGCGCCTGGAATAGCTCCCAACTTGGCAGGCTGACCACGCGCACGCCGACGCCTTCATTGACAAGCTGCCTGGCGGCGGTGTAGGCAACGTCGAGTTCGCTGCCCGTGCCGATCAGCACAATCTGAAGGCCGTTCGGCGCGTGTTCGTAAAAGACATAGCCGCCTTTGAGCAACTCTTCGGCGGCGCCCAACCCTTCAGCTTCACGGTCGTAGGTGGGAAGATTCTGTCGCGTCAGCGCCAGCGCAGTGGGGCCGGCTCTGTTGAGCAGCGCAGCGCGCCACGCCTGGCTCGTCTCATTGGCGTCGCCAGGGCGGATGACGGTGAGATTCGGCATTGCACGCAGCGCAGCTAGATGTTCGATGGGCTGGTGCGTCGGCCCATCCTCGCCGAGGCCGATGCTGTCGTGCGTGAAGACGTAGATCACCTGCAACCCGGTCAGCGCAGCCAGGCGAATTGCCCCACGCATATAATCGCTGAAGATCAGGAAGGTGCCGCCGTAGGGAATTACGCCGCCATGCAGCGCCATGCCGTTGAGGACGCCGCCCATGCCATGCTCGCGCACGCCGAAATGGATGTTCGGTCCGCCGAAATCATTTGGCTTGAGGAAGGGCGCGCCGCTGATCGTTGTCTTGTTGCTGGCAGCCAGGTCGGCGCTGCCGCCGATTAAATTGGGCAGCACTGCGGCGAGAGCATTGATCGCCTTGCCGCTGGTGTTGCGCGTGGCGTCGCCTTTGGGCGAGGGGGGATAGACGGGCAATGCCTCCTCCCAGCCGTCGGGCAATTCACCGCTAATGAAACGGCTGAGTTCAGCGGCCAGATCCGGGTAAGCGGCGGCGTAGGCGGCCATCAACTGCGTGTGGCTATCCTCCAGGCGGGCGCCACGCCCCAACGCCTGACGGTAATAAGCCAACACATCGTCGGGAATGTAAAAGCGCGGTTCCAGGGGCCAGCCAAGATTCTCTTTCGTCGCCTTGAGCTCTTCTTCCCCCAACGGCTCGCCGTGCACTTTGGAGGTGCCAGCCTTGTTGGGGCTGCCGTAGCCGATGGTGCTCTTGAGACCGATGATGCTGGGGCGAGGGTCGTTTTGTGCGATCATAATCGCTTCATAGATGGCGGCGCTGTTGTTGAAATCGACGCCGCGCTGCACGTGCCATCCATACGCCTCGAAGCGTTTCGCCCAATCTTCGGTATAGGTGATCTCGGTCTTACCGTCGATGGTGATCGAATTGTCGTCATAGAGGTAGATGATCTTGCCCAGGCGCAGGTGGCCAGCCAAGCTGGCAGCCTCGCTGGCGACGCCTTCCATCAGATCGCCGTCGGAGACGATGGCGTAGGTATAGTGGTTGACAACCTCAAAGCCGGGGCGGTTGAAGCGCTGCGCCAGCCAACGTTCAGCAATCGCCATGCCCACGCCGTTGGAGAAACCAGCGCCAAGCGGCCCGGTGGTCGTCTCCACGCCGGGGGTGTGACCCGCTTCGGGATGACCTGGCGTCTTGCTGCCCCACTGACGGAAGCTTTTCAACTCCTCCAGCGGCAAATCGTAGCCGGTCAGGTGCAGCATCGAATAGAGCAGCATCGAGCCGTGTCCAGCGCTGAGCACGAAACGGTCGCGGTCGAACCATTGCGGGTTTGCCGGGTTGTAGCGCATCACGCGCGTCCAGAGCGTCAAGGCGGCGACGGCCATCCCCATCGGCATACCGGGATGACCCGAATTGGCGGCCTGCACACCGTCAGCGGCCAACATGCGAATGGTGTTGGCCGCTTTGGTCTCAAAGTCGTGGGCAAGCGGTCTGTCGAGCGGTGGAATTGTTTGTGTGTTCATTAGGTGGCATCCTCTTTCAAAAGTGGCGCTGTTATTTTGAGCTTGCGTTTATAAATGTTATCTGGGGATATTGTCTATTAGACACTGTCTGTTGTCAACTTGATCGGAAGATCGGATGTAGCGCCGAGTTCGTTTAGAGATTGGCAGGGGCATATCGGGCGGAATCTGGAACGCACGATTGAAGCGGGTAAGCGCCCCAGAAGTGACAATCCCATTCACTTTGTCAGGATATTTCATACCGAAGGTGGTCACGGCAAAGCCGCCCATGCTGTGTCCAATCAGAAAAATGGGTAAGGTGGGATGCTCTTGCTTTGCCAACTCCACCACAGAGTTGACATCATCGATCATCTCGTTGAAATTGTTGTAGAAGATTGGCTTGCCTTCTGACCTGCCATGTCCTCGGTGGTCAAAGCGGTAGACGCCAAAATTGCGCGCTATCAGTTGCCGCGTCATATAGTCGTAGCGCCCCAGGTGTTCGCATAACCCATGCACGATGACGATGATAGCTTTCGGTGCAGTGGGTGCATCGATCTTGAGGAAGAGACGCGTCCCATCGAATGATGAAAGATAGGTTTCCTGCTCCATACATCCATACAAATGTACTCCTTTTGTGGCGGTCTTGATGAGTTATCGATAATGTTTTGGCGTGTCAAATTGGTTGGCTGCCTGCCTGCGCGATATAGCGCCCGATGCTCAGTGACGCGGTGGCGGCGGGCGACGGCGCGTTGAGCACGTGGGTCATGCGATAGCCGCGCACGATGTGAAAGTCGTCGACAAGCTGGCCGTCGGGCGCCAACGCCTGAGCGCGCACGCCAGCGCTGGCGGGCTGTAGATGGTGCGCTTCGATAGCGGGAACGAGCACGCGCAACGCCCGCCAGAAGGCATATTTGCTGTAGGAGCGATAGAACTCGCCAAGGCCCGTCCGCCAGTAGCGCGTCGCCAGCCGCCAAAAGCCAGCGTAGCCAAACACATCGAGCGAGTCGCGCAATGAGAAGCTGCTTTTGCGGTAGCCCTCGCGCTTGAATGCCAGCACTGCGTTGGGGCCGGCTTCGATGCTGCCGTCGATCTTGCGCGTGAAGTGGACGCCAAGAAAGGGGAAGTTGGGGTTAGGAACCGGATAAATCAGATTGTGCACAAGATGGCGGGCGTCGGGCGTCAGCTCGTAATATTCGCCGCGGAAGGGTGTGATGCGCATGCCCGGTTCGACGCCGCACAGCCGCGCCACGCGATCCGCCTGCAGGCCTGCGCACGTGATCAGTTGACCGCAGGTGATCGCCTCCTCGTTTGTGGAGATGAGCGTCAAGTGCTCTGGTTTGCGGCGCACGCTTGCCAGCCGCCAGCCAGTGCGAATCTCGCCGCCGTGCTCGCGCACACGGCGCGCGTACGCCGCAGCCACCGCCTTGTAATCGACGATGCCGGTTTCAGCGATCCACAGCCCGGCCATGCCGGTGACGTGCGGCTCGTAGTCGTGCAGCTCACCCGCTGACAACCGTTTGGGCGTAAGACCATTGGCTTGCGCACGCTCCGCCAGCAAGTCGAGACGGGCGCGCTCAGCTTCGTTGCTGGCGACGATCAGCTTGCCGCAACGATCGTGTGGAATACCTTCCTCTTCACAAAATGCGTAGAGCGCCTGGCGTCCCTCGGCGCACAGCTTCGCCTTGAGCGAGCCGGGGCGATAGTAGACGCCGGCGTGGATCACGCCGCTGTTGTTGCCCGTCTGGTGCGCGGCGACACGATCTTCCGCTTCGAGCACGACGAGCGACCGGACGCCTTGTTTCTGCAGCGCCAACGCTGTCGCCAACCCGACAATTCCACCGCCGACAATCGCAATCTCGAAATGCATGAATCCTCTTTCTATACACCCGTGGTTGGTCACAACACTTTCGCATTGTAACGAATGACGGCAATGTGTCTGAAAATCACCTTGCGACGGTTGATGCTGTTATAATCCAGTCACGGAGAGTGTCCTTCGAGAGACGCTCTGCCACAATCGATTGGCAAACACAGAAATTCGGACGACAAAGAGCACGACACATGAGCGACATGCCGTTGTTTCGATCCACAACATCGATTGAGAC
>CALJMI010000131.1 GCA_937981885.1 uncultured Caldilinea sp. | reverse complement strand
GTCAGATCGGCTTTTCCAGCGTCTTCTGGAATACGGCGTGGACAGGGGGACAGCCGCCGCACACGCTCGGCATCCTCTGCGACCCGACGCATCCTGTCTTCGCCGACTTCCCGACCGAATATCACAGCAACTGGCAGTGGTGGGAGCTGATCCATGGCGCGGCGGCGATACGGATCGACGCGTTGCCGCCCACGCTGCGGCCGCTCGTGCAGCCCATCGACACCTGGTTCACGGCGCGGCGGCTGGCGCTGCTCTTCGAGGCGCGCATTGGCAGCGGCAGACTGATGGTCTCTTCGATGGATTTGGAAAGCGATCTGGATCGGCGGATCGTGGCGCGGCAGATGCGTTTCAGCGTGATGCGCTACATGCGGAGCGACGCATTCGAGCCAGCGCAGACGGTCACCCCGTCGATGTTGCGCACCCTGCTTCGGAATTGATCGAATTTTTTCGGTTTCTCCAACGTTAGCCCCGTGGTTGGCGGCTCTCCAACGAAGCCCAGCCGCGGGGACGACATTTCCACGATAATTCTTCTATTTGACGCATCAATTCGGCTGCCGTCGAATCACGGAATGAAATAGAAATTTCATTCTGTGGTTCTGATGAATTGCCTATTGCAATTTTCGATTCTTATGCTATACTCAAATCGTCCCTTTCTACAGAATCTACAGAGTATCTGTTCTTGCCGTATCCGGTTGTCTATGTCCGCTATTGGAGACTTGGAAGGCCGAATTGCAGAAGCCTTCGACCAACTCAGCCCTAAGCAACAGACCCTGGCTCGCCTGATCCTGGATAATCGCTACTTTGCATCCTTTGCATCGGCGGCTGAGATTGGTGAGAAGGTGGATGCCAGCGCAGCCACCGTCGTGCGGCTTTGTCAGGCGCTCGGCTATCAGGGGTTGCCAGACCTGCAAGAGGCAATTCGCATGGAGCTGCCCAGCTATTTGACGGCAGTGGAACGTTTGGAGCGCCGGCTAACTGTGATGCCGGCAAATGGTGAGATCCCGCAACGCACATTTGCCGTAGATGCACAGAATTTATCGCGCACAGCCAATGCTCTCAGCGAAACGAACTACGCGGCTGTGATCGATCTGCTGTTGACTGCACGCAAGGTGTCCGTGGTGGCTGCTGGCGTTGCTGCAGCGCCTGCCCTCTTTCTTGCCTATTCTCTCAAGGTTATTGGGCTGGATGCACATGCACTGCTGGATGGGGATGTTGCATTAGGCGTGAACATTGCTCATCTTGGCGTAGGTGATGTGGTGGTGGGCATCAGTGTCTGGCGCTATATTCGTTCAACGGTGGACGCTGTCATCAGCGCAAAGGCGAACGGCGCCCGCACCGTTGCCATCACCGACAGCGTCGTGTCACCGCTGGCGCGTGCGGCGGACTACGCCTTTGAGGTGGCTACCGACGGCGTAGCCCACAGCCTTTCCGTTACAGCGATGATGACGTTAATCAACGCGTTGGTGGCTGGCGTCTCACTGAAAGACCCGCAACGCACCAGCCAGGCGCTGCAGCGAGTCGATCAGCATTTCTTAACGCATGGTTTGCTTATCACATGAAAGTCACCATTTGTGGCGCCGGCAACGCAGCACAGACGCTGATCGCTTTGCTCGCCGCCGATCAAACAGCAAATGTGACGGTCTATGCGCCGCTGGCGGATGAGGCGGAACGGCTAACCCGGGCCATGCAGCCAGACGGCCTCTGTGCGATGTTTCCGGGTGGCAGCCGCTTTTGTGGGATTGCCACAATGGTCACCGCTGACGCGCAGGAAGCAGGTGTAGATGCTGATCTTGTTTTGCTGGCATTGCCTGCCTTTGCGCATGAAGCTGTGCTGCGAGTGTTAGCGCCGCACCTGCCTGAGAAGGCGTGGATTGTTGCGCTGCCGGCGCGCGGTGGCTTTGATCTGCTGACACAGGAAGTTTTGGGTGGGCGGCGCCAGCCAGCTATGGCGACGAGTCATGTGATCTGCGGGCTGCAAACACTGCCCTGGGCTTGCCGCATTCGCAAGTGGGGCGTTGTCGTCGATGTGTTGGGCGCCAAGCGCGCTGTCGATATCGCTGTTTGGCCTAGGGCGTATGCCGAAGAAGCCGCCGCCAGATTGTCCGCCTTGATCCACGCACCGCTGACGCCGATCGACAACTTTCTGGCATTGACGCTCGCCAATACAGGCCAGATCATCCATCCAGGCATTATGTATGGGCTGTTTCATCGGTGGAATGGCGCGTTGTTTTCGGCAAGTGAAATTCCACTCTTCTATGGCGGCGTTGACGGCGAGACCGCTGAAGTGCTGGCGGCGATGAGCGCCGAGGTGTTAACGGTGCGCGATGCTGTTGCCCAGGAAGCGCCTCACCTCGACCTATCCAGCGTGGTCGATGTGCAAACCTGGCTGCTGGACGCCTATGCAGAGCAGATTGAAGATAAACGCTCGCTGCAAGCAGCCTTCACCAGCAATCGCGCCTACGCCGGGTTGATCGCGCCAATGACGCAAGTGGGCGACGATGCATTCGCACCAGCTTTCACCAGCCGTTATCTGGCGGAAGATGTGCCGTACAGTTTATTGGTCACTCGCGGCATTGCGGCGTTGGCTGGGGTGGAGACGCCGATGATCGATCGGGTGATCTGCTGGGCGCAGGAAAAGCTCAACCGCCAATATCTGATCGGCGGACGTGTTGCGGGACGAGACATCGCGGCGTCGCACGCACCGCAGCGGTTTGGCATCGACACACTGGCGCAACTGGCGGCGCGAACCGGAGACTGGAGACTGGAGACTGGAGATTGGAAAGCAGGGAGCGTGCTTCTTTCAAGCCCCCCAAGCGCAGAACTGAAAGGTGAAGCGATCCATGAGTGACACAACAAACAACGATGCAATGCGCACAGACGCATCAAATCCCAGACGGGCGGCGCATTGGGAACAGGAAACGACAGGCGCCGGCAAACGCCGTGTAATGGTCGGGGCCATCGGCAAGTGCGTCCACAATCTGGGCGTAGAAAACTTCGCCGACTGGATGCAGGATCGCGGGGAGGGCTTCTTCCCCGTGAAACTGGGGCCGGCTGTGCCTATCGAGGAAGTGATCAATAAGGTGCGCGAGGCGCGGCCAGAAATTGTCGGCGTCTCGATGCGCTTGGGCGACCTGCACGTCGACAAACTGATCAACGAGTTTGTGGAGAAGGCAACCCTGCACGGGCTGCACCCGCGCCAAAGTGGCATTCGCTACGCCTTCAGTGGGCTGCGTCCTGCTGCCAACCTGGTGCGCGCCATGACCGGGCTGCCGTTGGAGGAGGATCGCTTCAGCCGGGAGGAAGAGCGTCACTTCGACCTGGATGACATTCGCGCCGAGTTTGCCGACAAGCCTCACTTTCAAGGCTTCTTCGAGCTGGTGGCCGACGATTACATCTCGATGGAAGAGCTAGAGCGCTTCGCCGCTGGCCGCGTCGAAACCGTGAAGACAATTGCAGAGCCCTGGTCAGATCGCCTGGTCGAGCGCATCCGCCAGGTGCGCGAACGGGAGAATCGGCCGATCATCCGAGCGCACATTGGCATTGCCGCCGCTACGATCGAGCCAACGGTGAAGGCTATCGAAAAATTGGCGGACGCTGGCGCTTTCGAGGTGGTCTCGCTGGCGCCCGACCAGACTTCGCAGGAGCTGCTGGCGAAGTTTATTCGCGGTGAGGAAGACCCGTCAAAATATCTGGCCGGCCAGGGCGGCGCTCCCATTCGCACCGTAGAGGATCTGCGCCGGCTCAAAGAAGCCAGCCAACGCGGCAACTACCCACTGACGCGCATTTACACCGGCACTGATGAACTGGTCGAGATGGCGCGTTACTTCGAAGAGAATCTCAACATGGCTTTTCCGGCCGTGCCCATCTTCTTCTACAACCAGATCGACGGGCGCGGCCCCATGTCGATCCGCGACAGCTTCGACGAGCACTATCGCACAATTCGTTGGTGGGCGCAGCGCGGCAAGCCGGTGGAGATCAATGACCCGCACCAGTGGGGGTTGCGCTATGCCTCCGACGACATGCAGGTGGCTGACCATGTGCTTGTCGCTGTGATTGCTCTCAAGCTGGGCGTCAAGAACTATGTCATGCAGCAGATGTTCGAGCTGCCGCCAGCCATCAGCGCCCTCGACGATCTGGCAAAGATGAAGGGCGCCTACGAGTTGATCGAACCGCTGACCCGCCACTTCGATTTCAACGTAATCAAACAGACGCGCAGTGGGCTGCCTAGCTTTCCCCCCAACTTGAATCAGGCAAAGGGGCATCTTGCATTTGGCATCTACACGCAGCTTTACATGGAGCCAGACATTCTGCACGTCGTCACCCACTCTGAAGCGCACCACGAAGCCAGCGCCGACGACATTATTGAATCCTGCGAGATCGTCAAACAGGTCTGCTGGGATTTTGCCAAGGGCGGCGTGCCCAATATCTGGTCTGACCCGAAATTGGCGGCGCGCAAGCTCGAATTACAGCAAGGCGCCATGTACAACCTGCTTCATCTGGCGATCCTCGGCGGCTACAACGGCCCGGTCAACTGGGAGAACTTCTGGGACTATGCCCAGGCGCCGCAGGATGACGACGAAGGGCGAAACTTTGCCACGCTCCTGCTCAGCCTGGTGGATGAGGCGAACTATCCCAGCGGCGATTGCGGGTTGATCAGCCCTGACACGCTTGATCTGGCATTGCAGATCGGCCTTTTCCAGGGGCCACACATCACTGTAGTGGATCGCCGCTATGAACTGGCCGGCGCCTGCCGCACCCACGTGGTCGACGGCCACTGCCGCTGCTACGAGTGGAATCGCATCCCGATCTCCAGTGAATTTGAGCGCGTTGACCTGGTGCGCAAACACTTTCCCTGGTACTTTGACCGCACCATCAGCCGCACCGACGACGCACAGGTGCACTATGGCGACGACGCCGAGGACGAAGGCTTCGACGAGGCTGCGGTGGAGCGCTATCGCAAGCTGGTCGGCGTCACCGGCAAGATCAGCGACCGCGTCCTGGTGGTGGATTTTGGCAGCACGTACACCAAAATCGGCATCTTTGACCCGGCTGATGAAAGCTTTACCCTGCGCTATGTGCCAACAACGGTTGATGACATTCGCATCGGGCTGGCAAACGGCATGGGCGTGCTGGAGGCATGCCAGGTTGGGGGCAACGGCGCAGGCGCCTATGATTGGACTCCGCTGAAACGTGCGATGGATCGTTTTGCAGTGCGCCTTCCTTGTTCCAGCGCCAAAGGTGGTCTCAAAGTGGTGACAGTGGCGCTCAGCAAACAGGAGAGCGGATTCGCCGCCGACCTGGCCGCGCTCACCGCAGGCGCCAAACTTGTCGGTTCCTATGATGGTCGCCTGTCGGTTGAGCAGGCGCGCGCCATCTTTGTCCACGACCAACCGGAGATCGTGCTGATTGCCGGCGGCACAGACCAGGGCGGCGACAGTGAAACACAGCTGCACAATGCACGCCTGCTGGCGGAAAACGCCAAATACGCCACCTACTCCGATTACGGTGTTCCCTTCATCTATGCGGGCAACCAGGACATCCGCTCCCAGGTCGAGCGCATCTTCCAGGACAACGGCGTCGACTTCCGCATCTCGCCCAATGTCATGCCGGAAATCAACGAGTTCCATATCGAAACGGTCAACGAGGCGATCCGCGAACTCTTCCAGACGGTGATCATCCGCGGCAAAGGCTTCGACGTGGTCGAAGAATACATGGACGCCCCCTTCATCCCCACGCCGCGCGCCTGCTTCCGTGGAATTCAATTGCTTGCCCACGGTTATGGCAGCGAAGAAGGGCTGGGCAACATCCTGGCGTTGGATATTGGCGGCGCCACGACTGACTTCTACTCGATGGTGCGCGAAAATCCGCTCTATCTCTATCCCGGCGACGACCGCAAAAAGAAAGTGAAACGCACCATTCTCAAGACGCCCAACGTGCCGTTGGCTTATCGTCGCGTCGAGGGCAAATATGGGCTGAGTTACAACGCTGAGAATCTGAAGGAGCTGCGCCAGTTCATCAACGGCTCATTGCGCGCCCGCCTGTCTGACTACCTGGCACAGCGCTTCCCCAACTATCGGCCCGGGGCTGATCAACTGGGACAGTTCACCTACTGGGACGAACGGCTGGAAGTCAACCTGGATCGTTATCTGAGCTGGATCAGCGCCAACCCACACAACAACGCCGTCGGCCAGGTGGAAAACGCCGCACGCTCCTACCTCGCCCGCGAGATTATGGCCGTGGCGACCGCCAAACATGTGGGTCGCGTCGAAGAGACCGACACCTACTTCCTGCAGTACGGCGTCAACTTCTTCAACCAGCCAACCACCGTCTTGCTCATCGGCGGCACAATCTATCACAAGTGCCGTGACAAAGACGCCGGTTATATGGAAGACCTGGAACTGATCGCCAGCGGAGTGCTCTATAACCCAGAGGAGCCACACGTCCTGCGACCGAGTGGAAAGGTGCTGCTTGACGCCAGCTACCTGATCAGCATTCTTGGCGGTCTCTATGGGCGACTTGAACCGGAGCGCGCCCTGCGGGTCATGAAACGTGAGTTGCGTCCGTTGGGCGTCGCTGCGCCCGACGCCCAATTGCAAACGGCATGATATATAGATTCAACAGGAGGAAGGATATGACCATCAAAACATTGAGATTGTTCGCACTGCTCTTGGTGATGGGGCTGCTTGTTGCAGCGTGCGCGCCAGCCGCACCGGCGCCCGTATCCGCACCGGCAGCGGATAGTAGTCAGCCAGCCGCACCGGCGCCAGCCGGCGCACAGACTATCGTCGTCGCACTGGCCGGCGCGCCCACCACCCTCGACCCAGCCGACCACCGCAGCCGCCTATCAGAAACAGTGATCCGCAACATGTTCGATGGGCTGGTGACGCGCGACACCACCAACGGCGTCCACCTGGAGCTGGCGGAATCGGCGGAGTTGATCGACCCGCAGACATGGGAGTTCAAGCTGCGCCATGGCGTCAAGTTTCACGACGGTTCGGAGATGACCGCCGATGATGTGGTCTTCACCTTCAATCGCATTATCCAGGAGAATATGATCGAGTATCCAGAACCGCACACCTCGCCGCGTAAAGGACTGATCGCACCGCTTGCTTCAGTTGAGAAGGTGGATGACTACACCGTACGCTTCAATCTTTCGGCGCCGTGGCCGCCGGCCATGCAGCTCTTCGTTCACCAACAGATTGTGCCGAAAGCCTATCTGGAAGCAGTCGGCACACAGGGATTTGTCGAAAAACCTGTAGGCGCCGGCCCCTTCAAGTTTGTCGAAGGACAACTCGACGACCAGATCGTGATGGAGCGTTTTGACGAATATTGGGGTGGTGCGCCGACATTGCCGCCGGTCGGACCGGCGTGCGTTGCCCGCGCCGTCTTCCGCGTAATTCCTGAGGCGAGCACACGCGTAGCCGCCCTGCTGGCTGGGGAAGTGCACATCATCCAGGCCGTCCCACCCGAACTGATCGCAACATTGGAAGCAGCCGAAGGCGTCGTCGTCAAGACCGCCGCCGGCACGCAGCCCAAATGGATGGAGATGAATGTCAACCAGCCGCCTTTCGACAACAAATTGGTGCGCCAGGCGCTCAACCACCTGATTGACAAGGAACTGCTCGTCGAAGCGCTCTACGATGGACGCGCCGTAGTGCTGCCGGGCGTGCTCTCGCCCTACAACAACTTCGCCGACAACAGCCTGACGCCCTACGCCTATGATCCAGAGACGGCGCTGAGTATGCTTGCCGAAGCGGGCATTGTCGATAGCGACGGCGACGGTAGGCTGGAATGGAACGGCGCGCCGTGGTCGTTCGTGGTGGATAGCCTCGACGAGCATCGCACCCTGGCTGAAGCGGTTGTCGCCCAACTGCAGGGCGCCGGCATCGACGCCAGCCTGCGCTTGTGGGAATACAGCGTCGTCAAGCCGTTGCTGGATGCAGGCGAACGCACTGCTTATCTGGATGACTGGGGCGACTCCGCCTTTGATCCGGTCGGCCACATGGAGGCGAAGTGGCACGGCGTGGAGCCTGGTTCGCCCTATGGTCGCGGCAACTTCTCCGGCTATAACAACCCGCGCGTCAATGAGCTGATCAAGGCTGGCGAAATCGAAACCGATGAGGCGCAGCGCCGCGCAATCTACAACGAAGCGCAGGCGATTCTGTACGACGAAGCGCCTGCGATCTTCCTGATTCTGCCCGAAGAAGTGGAAGCGAGCCGCGCCAATGTCACGAACTGGGAGCCGGCGTCGGACAGCCGGATCAACCTGCATGATGTCTGTCTGGAATAGTTAGTTCACTCTCTGTTTATCGGTGCGGACACGATAATGGAGTTTCATCAATAGATTCGGTAACCGTAGGTTCGGCTTCCAGCCACGATGTCACGCCGGAGGCGATGACCTACGTGAGGTGGCCGCTGCGTCACGCTGAAGGCGACTACGTCGATTATCGGATGATTTTGTTGCTCCTCATTATCGTGTCCGTACGAACTGTTGGAGATAAGGGCAATCCCGAATGCGTCTCGTCAAGATCACCGAACGACTACTTGCTGCGATTCCGCTCATGTTGGGGGTGGCGATCATCGTCTTTCTCTTCATGCGCATGACGCCGGGCGATCCGGTCGACATCATGATGGGACAGAGCGGCGCAGTGACGGCGGGCGAGATCGAACGGCTGCGCAGCGAGTTCAATCTGGACCGACCGCTGCACGAACAACTGCTGCTCTTCCTGGGCGGCGTGGCGCGCGGCGATTTGGGCAACTCTTTCCAGCGCCAGCAGCCGGTCACCAGGCTCATCGCCGAACGGCTGCCCGCCACCATCGAGCTGGCGCTGGGCGCATTGATCTTTGGGCTGCTGGTCGCTTTTCCGATCGGCATCATCTCGGCGGTGAAGCAGAACTCTGCCATCGACCGGCTGAGCATGGCTGGTGCATTTCTAGGCATCTCCATGCCATCCTTCTGGCTCGGCATCCTGCTGATCATGCTCTTCTCGGTCAACCTCAAGTGGCTGCCGGTGCAGGGGCGTATTGGCTCCGATATTCAATTGCAGACCGTGACCGGCTTTTACACGGTCGACAGCATCCTCACCGGCAACTGGCCGGCGTTCATCAGCTCGCTGCGTCATCTGATTCTGCCCTCGATCACGTTAGGCGCGGCGGTGGCGGCGATTATTGCTCGCGTGTTGCGGTCGAGCTTGCTGGAGATTCTGCGTTCGGATTACGTGAAGCTGGCGCGCGCCAAAGGCGCCAGCGAGACGCGCACGGTCATGAAGCACGCGCTGCGCAACGCCATGATCCCCACAGTCACAGTCTTGGGGCTGCAAGTCGGCGTGCTTCTCGGCGGCAACATGATCGTGGAGGCAGTGTTTGGCTGGCCAGGATTGGGACGGCTGGTTGTGGATGCGATCTTCAACCGTGATTTTCCATTGGTGCAAGGGGCAGTGATGGTTTATGCGCTCACCTTTATTTTAGCCAATCTGATTGTGGATGTGTTGTACACCTATCTGAATCCGAAGATCGAAATGTGAAAGAGGACGGCGTCGGCAGCGGATTTGACGAATGCGGCGCATTTCCGCAGTCAACACTTCTATCGATATACGGCTGACTATGGCGACGACAACTGCACAAACGGACGCAACTTGGCGCTATACATGGGGTATTCGCTGGCGGCTCTGGCGACGCAACAGCGGTGAGTTCTGGCGTGACCTGAAGAAGCACCCTGCCGCCATCATCGGTGGCGTTGTGATCATTCTTTACGTGCTGGCCGCCATCTTCGCCCCACAGATCACCTGGCACAACCCCGAACTTGGCAACCTGCGCAACCGTCTGTTGCCGCCGGTCTGGGTAGAGGGCGGTTCATGGCACTATCCGCTCGGCGCTGACGCACAGGGGAGGGACATCTACACCCGCATTGTCTACGGTGCGCGCGTCTCGCTGGCTGTCGGCATCCTGGCTGTGGGCATTTCGGTGATCGTCGGCGTGGCGTTGGGCGCTCTCGCCGGCTACTCACGCGGGCGCGTCGACGACGTCATCTCGCGCTTCGCCGATCTCTTGATGGCTTTTCCCTTCTTGATCTTCGCCATCGGTATGATGGCTTTTCTAGGGCCGGGCTTCACTAACCTGATCCTGGCGCTCACCTTCAAGGGCTGGGTGGAGTTCTTTCGGCTGGCGCGCGGGGAGATCATTAGCGAGAAGACGCGCGAGTATGTGGAAGCGGCGCGCGTCACCGGTCGCAAGCATTGGCAGATCATCGTCCACGAAATGTTGCCCAACATCGTTCAGTCGATCTTCGTGCTGACAACGCTGCGTATGGGGTTCATGATCGTCACCGAGGCAAGCCTGAGCTTTCTGGGGCTGGGCATTCAGCCGCCGACGCCCGCCTGGGGCAGCATGGTCGCCGAGGGGCGCAACTATCTGCTCAATGCCTGGTGGGTCTCGACCATGCCCGGCCTGGCTATCGTCGGGCTGGTGCTGGCGATCAATGTCTTTGGCGAAGGACTGCGCGATATTCTGGATCCGCGGCTGAAGATCGAATGAAAGATTGGAGATTAGAGATTGGAGATTGGAGATTGGCGGTCGCTCAATCTCCAGTCTCCAATCTCCAGTCTCTCTCAAGGACTGATTCAATGACGTCGGACACTTCACCGATTCTCGAATTACGCAATGTGACCACGCTCTTTCCGACGCGGCGTGGGGATGTGCGCGCCGTAGACGCGGTCAACTTGGCGCTCTATCCCGGGCAGATTTTGGGATTGGTCGGTGAGTCGGGCTGTGGCAAGAGCACTGTGCTGCTTTCGATCCTGGGGCTGATTGCCAGTCCCGGTCGCATCGACGCCGGTGAGATTCTGTTCGGCGGACGCGACCTGAGCAAACTGCCGACGAGTGAACTGCGCAAGATTCGCGGCAAAGAGATCGCAATGATCTTTCAAGACCCGCTCAGCACGCTCAATCCCGTCTTCACCGTGGGCGAGCAGATTCGCGAATCGCTGCGACTTCACAACATGATCAAAGGGAGAGGGTTCTGGCCCTTTGATCGCGCCCGCACCGCACAGGAAAAACAGCGCGTGCTCGAAGTGATGGCCGAAGTTGGCATTCCGGCGCCCGAGGCGCGATACCGCGCCTATCCGCACCAATTCAGCGGCGGCATGCAGCAGCGCGCGCTGATCGCCATTGGTCTGGCGTGCAACCCAAAGGTGCTTCTGGCCGATGAACCGACCACAGCGCTGGATGTGACGATCCAGGCGCAGATCGTAGCGTTAATGCAGCGCATTAATCGCGAGCATGGCACGGGCATCATCCTCGTGACCCACGACCTGGGGCTGGCGGCAGAATTCTGCGACCACATCGCCGTCATGTATGCCGGGCGTATCGTGGAGATCGGGCGCACTGACGATGTCATTGAGCGCCCACAGCATCCGTACACCGAGGGTCTGCTGCGTTGCATTCCCGACATCGGAAAGCGCCGCCCGATCGAGCCGATCATGGGCAATGTGCCCGATCTGGCTGATCTGGGGACTGGTTGCGCTTTTGCACCGCGTTGCCCTGTCGCGCAACCGATCTGCAGCCGAGGCTTTTTTCGTCTACAGCCAGTGTCGGGGGAAGAAAGCGACGCTGCAGCGCAGCGCAGCGGCGAAGTGCACATGGCGCGCTGCCTGCGCCTCACCAACTTCATGTTGCCTGACGCCAGCGCACAGACAAACGGAGGGGCGCAGTGAACAGCGTCGAGATATTGGCGCTGGCTGCTGATGCGGCCGACGCTCCTGGGGAAGCGCCGCTCATCGAAGGGCGCGACATCGTCAAACACTTCCCGATCCGCCCTAGCCTGCTGGCGCGCTGGCTGGCTGGCCGCAAGGATCAGACTGTGCGCGCTGTAGACGGGGTGAACATTGCAATTTGGCCCGGCGAGACGCTGGGGTTGGTGGGTGAAAGCGGTTGTGGCAAAACGACGCTCGGACGGGTGCTCACGCTGCTGCACATGCCAACGTCGGGATCGCTGCGTTTCCAGGGCAAACCGGTTGTTGACCAGCAGGTGGAGCGGGATGGCGCCCGTGTGCCCTACTATCGGGTCACCCAGATCGTCTTCCAGAATCCCTATTCCTCGCTCAACCCACGCAAGACCGTGCGTGAGATTCTCTCCGTGCCGCTGCAAGCGCGCGGTGTGCGCGGCGCGGTCGCCATCGATGAAGAGGTGCAGGCGTTGCTGGCGCGCGTCGGGCTGAACCCACACCACGCCGACCGATATCCGCATCAGTTTAGCGGCGGGCAGCGCCAACGCATTGGCATTGCGCGCGCGCTGGCGATGCGCCCGCAGTTCATCGTCGCCGACGAACCGGTCTCTAGCCTGGACGTTTCGATCCAGGCCCAGGTCATCAACTTGATGGAAGAGCTTCAAGCCGAGCTGTCGCTCACCTATCTCTTTATCGCCCACGACCTGAGCGTGATCCATCACATCAGCGATCGCGTAGCAGTCATGTATCTGGGCAGCATTGTCGAGCAGGGCGCCACCGATGCGCTCTTTGCCACCCCGCTGCATCCCTACACACAGGCGCTGTTGGCGGCGGTGCCTGTCGTCGACAAACGGGCGCGTCGCGAACGCATCCTGCTGCCCGGCGGCGTGCCAAGCCCTATCGATCCGCCGCCCGGCTGCCCTTTTCATCCCCGTTGTTTTGCCAAGAAAGGCGCGATTTGCGAGCAGCAGAAACCGCCTTTCTTTCAGGTCGATCGGCAGCAGGTGGCTTGTTGGCTGTACGATGACATGCCACAAGTGACAGTTTGAGGCATGTGTGGAAACCAGAGCGCCTTCATACAATAGCGGGTTTACAGATCACAGATGCTCATACTCATACTGAGCGGTGCACCCTACCAGATCGGCCAACAGCATGGCCAGCAGATTCAGCATTTACGCCCACTGCTGGCGGAGGTGATGGCTTCGCGGCTGGCGGCGCTGCGCCGGCTTGGCGCCGACCGCCCGGAGGAGCTGATCCCGGCATACGAGGCGCTGGCAGCGCATGACCGCCCGCTGCTCGACATGTTGAGCGGATTGGCCGATGCGCTGGAATTCAACATGGAAGAACTGTTGCGCTACACGCTCAGCTCCTATCTGCGCGACCGCCATCAGGCGGCTGTACAGGGCGCAGTGGAGGTTCCGTACATTCTGCACGCCGATTCAGCCGAAAGCGGCTGCACGACCTGGGCGGCTTCTGGATCCACCGTGATCGATGGCCGTCCCATGCTGGTCAAGAACCGCGACTATCACCGCGACCACATCCCCTTGCAGATGCTGGCGCACGTCACGCCAGAACAGGGTTATCGCTATCTCTGCATCGGCAGCGCCGGCAGTCCGACTGTCTTCAGTTCGGGAATCAACGAGCGAGGGTTGGCTGTGGCGGATACACATGTACTCTCTCGCCAGACTGGGCCAGGGCTGCCGCGCTTCTCGCTGATGCGTGAACTGCTGACGCGCCACGCCACCACAGCATCGGCGCTCGACTATCTGCGCGGCGCACTGCACATGGGCGCCGGCACGCTGACAGTGATCGACGCGGACGGCAACGCGCTGGTCTGTGAGAGCGGTTGTCCACACAGCGGCTACTACGTTGCAACGCCAGGCCAGCCACTGGTGAGCACCAACCACTTCACCACGCCGGAGCTGGCGAACGCCTGGATCGAGGATGAACCGGACATCCTGCGTGGCAACTCTTCCAGACGGCGGCATCGCGTCATGCGGGCGCTTGCCCAGGCCCACGGGCAGATCAGCGTCGCGTGGACAGAGCGGCTGATGGCGCGCCACGGTGCACCGGCGGCTGCGCTCTGTCGGCATCCGTTGCCGGTCACGGAAGGCGAAGTGCGCCATCCCAGCCTGGAGGTCAGCACTATCTCGTCAGTCATCTATCTGCCGCGTGGACGCGCACACGGCGAATCCTCGGCGCCGCTTGCGCGTGTGGCGGAAGGTGAGCCGTGTCAGGCCGTCTGGCGCGACTACGCGGTCAGCTTTCCACCGTAAGCCGTATCACCCTGGCATCATCGTGCGCATTTCATTTTGGTTTTCCGCCGCCTGAAGCGCCCGTAGCCCCACCTCCAGCACGCGCGTGATACGCTCCACATCATACACGCAGCCGCGCCAGACGCCGCCGCTTGCCTGTTGCAGCGCGGCCCATAGCCGCGTGTCGGCGGGCAAACCTGGGTCGGGCGCAAGATCGGGATGTGGCGTACGCGCGGCAAGGACGACGGCGCCTTGCTCCGGGCTGTAGCGTTGACCCTCATGACCGACGAGATCGATGCTGCCTGTCAGGTGTACGGTGTCGATCTCGATCTGGATCGTGTCGCCCTCGCGTACGCGACCGAGCGGTCCGCCCGCCAGCGCTTCGGGTCCAACATGGCCGATGCACGCGCCGGTGCTCACACCGCTGAAGCGCGCATCGGTGATCAGCGCCACTTCCTTGCCCCACGGTAGATATTTGAGCGCCGAGGTGATCTGGTAGGTCTCCTCCATGCCGCAGCCGAGGGGTCCGCGCCCCATCAGCACGATGATGTCGCCGGGACGCATCGGTGCAGCGCTCTGTCCTTTGACCGCGGCGATAGCCGCCGTCTCGCTGGTAAAAACCCGCGCCGGTCCGACCTTGCGATAGACGCCGTCGGCGTCAAGTACGCCGGGGTCGATGGCTGTGCTCTTGACCACCGAACCTTCGGGCGCCAGGTTGCCGCGCGGAAAGGTGACGGTGCTGGTCAGCCCGCGGCTACGCGCCCGCGACGGCGCCATGATCACATCGTCGGGGTCGATGCCATCGCTGTCGAGCAAGTGCGCGCGCAGGCGACGACGGCGTTCGCTGTGCTGCCACCGGTCGAGCATCTCGCCCCACGGACGCCCATGCGCGGTCAGTGCATCGAGGCGCAGCAGGCCAAGGTCGCGCAGGTGCAGCATCACTTCGGGCACGCCGCCCGCCAGAAAAACGCGTACAGTTGGATGACCCACCGGCCCGTTGGGCAGGACGTCGACCAACCGCGGCGTGCTGGCGTTGACGCGACTCCAGTCCTCGACAGTGGGGATATGCAGCCCGGCAGCGTGCGCCAGCGCCGGGATGTGTAGCAGCAGGTTGGTGCTGCCGCCAAACGCGGCGTGGACGATCATCGCATTGTACAGCGCATCTTCGGTAAGGATATCGCTCGTGGTGAGGCCGGTTGCTTCCAGCGCAACCAACGCCTGCGCCGAGCGCCGCGCCATGTCGAGCCAGATCGGCTGCCCCGAAGGCGTCAGCGCCGAATGCAGCAGTGAAAGCCCCAATGCCTCGGCCACGACCTGGCTGGTCGCCGCTGTCCCCAAGAACTGACAGCCGCCGCCCGGCGAACCGCACGCCCGGCAGCCCAGGTCGGCGGCCTCCTCCAGCGTGATCTCGCCTTGAGCGAAGCGTACGCCCAGCGTCTGCACCTTGCCGGCGTCCTCGCCCTCGCTTGGCGGCAGCGTCACGCCGCCCGGAACCAGGATCGACGGCAGGTCGCGCTGGCCTGCCAACGCCAACAGCATCGCCGGCAGCCCCTTGTCACAGGTCGCCACACCCATCACGCCGGCGCGCGTCGGCAGCGAGCGGATTAACCGGCGCAGCACGATGGCGGCGTCGTTGCGATAGGGCAGGCTGTCCATCATGCCAGGTGTGCCCTGCGTGCGCCCGTCGCACGGGTCGGTGACGAAACCGGCGAAGGGAATGGCGTCCAGCCGTCCGAACTCCTCGGCGGCGGCCTGCATCAACAGCCCGACCTCCCAATGCCCGGTGTGATAGCCGAGCGCCGTCGGCGAGCCGTCGGGGTTGCGGATGCCGCCCTGCGTGCTCAGGATCAGGAATTCCTTACGTCGCAGCAGCGCCGGATTCCAGCCCATGCCTGCGTCCTGCGTCAAGCCGAAGATGTGACCGCTCGGCGCTGTCAGCAGAAAGTCTTCATCGAGCGGCAGCGCGCCAGCCGGGCCGGGCGCGTGGGTCTGGATTACATAGATGTCTGGATCGGTCGAATCGACAGAAACAGCGATGTGAACGGAAGAGGATGAGAGGGACGGTGTCAAGGCATGGCCTCCTTGCGTTATCGATTGCTGCAGTCAAACGGCGGATGCCGCCAGTTGTCGCGTCTCCTGCCACAACTCACGATAGGCAGCGGCGGCGGGCGAAGACGCTGCAAAGGCTGCCACCGGCGCGCGGTGAACGCCCATCTGCTCAATGTATGATAGATAGGGGATGGTTGTGCGCAGCAGGCGCCAGTTTCTTGCACTCGCTTCAGCAATCAGCTCGCGATGCAGCCGCTTGCGTCCATCGACCATTGAGAAGAACGCGTGTACGCGTTCAGGGCGATAACCCTGCGCCTCCAGAAAATCGAGCAACTGTTGGTGCGCCATCAGCGAGAGCGTCGTTGGGATGAGCGGCGTGATCAGCAAATCCGCCGCCATAAAGATGTTCTCCGCCAGCAGATTGATTGTCGGCGGACAGTCGAGCAGCAGAAAATCGTAGGCCGGTTTGAGCGGATCGAGCGCCTTGGATAGCCGCGTTTTAGGGTTTTTCTGGTCGGCAAATTCCAGATCGAGCTTGCGGTGCGAGAAATCGGCGGGCAGCAGATCGAGCAGCGGGTAGTCTGTCTCTTTGACGCTCTCCAACACTTTCCTGGCGCCTTTGACCAGCCCGCGCGCTTTGCGTTTGATGCCGGGCTGGATGCGAAAGTAAAAGGTCGACGATCCCTGTGCGTCGAGGTCGCAAAGTAGAGTGCGTTCTCCGCCTTCGGCCGCCAGAAAAGCCAGGTTGACAGCAGCCGCAGTCTTGCCGACGCCGCCCTTGTTGCTGTAGATGGCAATGGTTGTCATGCCGTTAACTCCACTACAGGAAGCCCAACCAGCCGCGCCACGCTGCGCAGCTCTGCGCGGTAATCGCCGTAGACGATGCTGACATGGTGCTCCAGCCCCATGCGCATGATCGTGTCGAAGACCGCCATCGCGGGCCGGTCGAAACGCAGCACGCCGCTCGTGCCTGTGAAGCTCTTGGGCGCGCGCACCATCTCGCCGCCGCCGATCACAAGCTGATAGCCCGCAGCCTGAGCCTTGAGTCCTGAGTCCTGAGTCAAGACTTCGGACTTCAGGCTTCGGACTTCGGCGCCGTCGCCCAGAGCGGTGCGATGCAGCCGCGCCACGGTGACGCGCCCTGGCTTGAGCGGGAACTCGAAAAGCAGCGGCAGCTTGCGGTTGCTGTGGATCGTGCCCAGGATCGTGCTCTCCGGATCCGCCATGCTCGCCGGCGCCAGCCCGCAGTGCCAGAGCACCGCGCTGTCGCTCGCCGCCTCGATCGACACCAGGTCGGTGATGAACGCCGGCGCACCGGCTAACGCCTGCAACAGCAACGAGGTGAGCGTGCCGTTGACATCCGCCTCGCAGCTTGCCGGGCAGCGCTCCTCGTTGAGCACGCTCATCGCCCCGCACGCCGCACAGCCCAGCTCGGTGAAAAATTCGGGCCAGCAGCGCACCGCCACGCCGGAAAGCTGCGCCTCGTCCGCCAGCGTGCGCAGCGCATGGTAGACGCCCGCAGTGCCGCGCACGGCCGTCTGATCGAGTTCCGCCACGTTCGGCGCCAGCTCGGTCACGCGCGCTACGAAGCGGTCACGCACAGCAGCGCCAGCCGCCGCAGCCTGCGCCAGTGTATCAGCCAGCGCCACCGGCTGCACTCTCACGCCAAAAAGCTGCGCCAGATCGTCAGCATCATAGGCGCAAGTGTCGAAGCCGGCCGGATGCGCGCCGACCACGCCCAGCGTCGCACCTTGCAGCGTGCGCAGCGCCCGTCCGGCACGCGCCAGCGTTGCGATCTTGGTCAGCGCCGTCGGGTCATCGGCTTGCGTGAGCAGGTAGTTGTAGGCAATGCCGCGCAGCATCAGCGCATGGCCCGCCAGATTGATGCCACAGAGACTGTTGAGCCGCAGCCGCCCGCCGGCGCGTTCGTCGGGAACCGCCCACAGCAGCACAGGAATGCGCCGCGCCGCCGCCACTTCCGCCAGCGCCACCGCCATGCTGCTGTCGGCAAAGCTGGCTTGCAGCAAGATGAGCAGATCGGATTGCGTGTTGCGTAGTTCGTGTTGGACTTGGGCGGCGCTGTCGGCGTCCATGATCAGCGTATTCCGGCTGCCGACGACCGTTAGCCCGACCTGCTCGATCTGCGCCAATGCGGTGTCGGCGACCGACTGCGCCAGCGGCACATCGAAGGTGGGGCGCGCAATCGCCGCCAGGGTGACGATGAGTTGTGTGGTCATGCTGCACTCTCCGCGTCCAGAAACGCCGCCACGTTGACCGGCGCGCCCGCTTGCGCCGAATGATTGGCTGCCAGCACGGTCGCCGTGGAGAGCAGCCCGGTGCGCAACGGCGTACGGATATACGCGCGGTCGCCCGTGCGCACGGCGGCGATGAAGGCGCGGTTGACGCCGCGGTGCAGTGGTTCCGTGTTTTGCCAGGTCTCGACGCCGGCGGGCGTGTACAGTTGCACACGCTTGTCCGTGATGCGCACCAGCCGGTCGCGTAGCGCAAAGTCGGCGGCTGGCTCAAGCTGAATCTCCGGGAACAGCGTGTAGGTCCCTGCGCAGACGCCCACCGCACCCTTGCCAAAGTGCAACGTCAGCGCGTAGCCGTCCCAGTTGGTGAACTCCGGTTCGTAGTTAGCCTGGCGCTCATTGTACGCAGCATAGACCGTCGTCACTTCCCCCGCCAGCCCGCTGCCCACGTCGAGCAAATGGATATTCTGATCGACGATCTGCCCGCCCGCCAGCGTCCGATCCCACATCCAGCGGATCGGCGGGCGCGTCCAGTACCAGCGCAGGTTGACGAGCGCAATTGGGTCGTCGCCGATCAATTCCTCGGCGCGGCGGTAGCCCTCGCTGTAGCGCCACTGGAAGCCGGTCATGGCGAGCGCGTGGCGCGCTTCGGTGGCTTCGACGAAGCGCCGCGCCGTGCGCAGATCGAGGTCGAGCGGCTTCTCCACGTAGAGCGCCACGCCAAACTCCAGGCAATCCAGCCCGATGGCGGCGTGCTGCGTCGTCGGCGTGCAGATGTAGATGGCGTCGAGCGGCGTCTGTTCGAGCATGGCGCGGTGGTCGGTGAACGCAGCGCCGCCCCACTTTGCCACGAACGCGCTGGCGCGCACGGCGTCGATGTCCGCCGCCGCCACAATCTGCACGTCCGGCTCATCGCTGATCAGCCCGGCGTGCAGATTCGCCATCCGCCCGGCGCCGATGAAACCAATGCGAAGGTTTGATGTCATGGTGGTTGGTTTCCTTGATGGAGAGATTGGAGATTAAAGATTAGAGATTGGAGATTGGAGATGATTCGGGAACGCCAATCTCCAATCTCCAGTCTCCAGTCTCCACTTAAATTGGCTTCACCCCTGCCACCTTTTCCGGCGCAACGGCTTCGACGGCGGGCACTTCGACTGGATCGGCAAGGAATTGTTCCAGATAGCGCTTACTCAGCAGCAGCGATTGCAGAATCTGCCCTTCGCTGCGATCCCAGACGGCGTCTTCGTGTTCGATGCTGAGACAGCCGGCGTAATCGACGCGCTGCAATTCAGCAATGATCGTCGCCCAGTTGAGTTCGCCCCAGCCGGGCAGGGTGTAGCGCCACCAGCCGTCGCCGTCGATGCCTTCGCGGGCAAGCCGGGCGCGGTCGATGAGTGTGTCCTTGACGTGGACGTGACGTACGCGGCCGGCGTATTCGCGCAGTGCGGCATAGACGTCGACGAACTGCCAGACCAGGTGGCTGGGGTCGAAGCCGAGCGTCAGCTCCGGCAGCGCATTGTCGAAGAGTTCATGCCACAGCGCCGGGCTGGTGGCGATATTGCCGACCGCCGGGCAATTCTCGACGGCGACGGTGACATTGCCGGCGCGCGCCAGCGGCAGCACCTGCTCACTGAACCACGCGATCACGTCGGGCAGGTTGGCGCGCAGGCTCTTGCCGGGGATGCGTCCTGTCGCCAGCACGACGAGCGGGATGCCCTCACCGCCGGCAAAGCGCAGTCGTTCGAGCACGTTGCGCTGGTGCAGCGCGCGTTCCTCCGGGTCGCCCGCCAGCACATTGCGGCCATAGGTCAGGCAGAAAATCTGTGCGCCGATGCGCCGCGCCTCGGCAAAATCCGCCGACTTGAGCGGCACGGCAGGCCCTACTTCCAGCCCGTCGAAGCCGTTCTCCACCGCCCAGCGCGCCAGCTTGGGCAGGCTCCACGGCTGGAAACCAGGGAAGATGGTCAGAATGTTGGTGTGGAAGGCGAGGGGTGGACGAAAACCGAGATAGTGTGTCATGGCGACCTCTGCAATTCATGGATGCTGGCAGGCATTCAAGATCTGTCACCAGTATATCATTGAGCAGTTGATGCAGCACAACGTCTATCGTCAACCGCATCATCATACATCGGGGTCAATGCCGGAATGCACTTCTTATGTGGAGTCGATGGAATGCCACGAAATCCCGACAAATCCTCATTCACCCCTCGATCAGCTTGTCGCAGGCTGTGACCTTGCTACAGCGAAGGCTTTGTGAATGATGGAATCGGCTTCTTGCGCAAGTTAGCCATATCTTTTCGTTGACGCAAACGTCAATCCATGTAGAGTCAAATAAGCCGCCGGCTTGCAATCATGAAATGCACCTGCCAGCATTCGCAGTCGGACGCCTCCGAGAAAAAGTAAATATGAGTCGTTATGAATCATTCTTCGTACAAAGACAACGGTCTTAGCTGGATAAGCGCTCTGGTTCTAATAGTCCTGACATTTCTTGGCTGGTCAGTGATCAATACCCCTGCATCGCCGTCTCAAACCACACGACCAGCCACGACTGTTTCACGAGTTGCCACCCCTCCACCAATCCAGACAATCGAGCCGATCCACGTCGTCACCTGGAACATCGGCCTGGACAAAGCCGATCTACACGTTATCGCTCGCCGCATTGCCTCTTTCAGCGGCGTCGATCTATGGGGCTTGCAGGAAGTCAACAGCCGTTCGGCGCCTCCCGTGCTGGCAGCGGCGGCGGCGGAGGGCGAGGGCGCAACGTTCACTGCCGTTCAAGGCAATGCAGGCGATGGGCTGCATCTGGTTGCGATCTACAACGCAGACCGCTACACCCTGCTCGATTGGTGGGAACTCCCTTCGATCAACACGACCGGCAACGTGCGTCCATCCCTGGTGCTGCATCTACGTGAAAAGCGCGGCGACCTGGAATTTCTCTTCATGGTTAACCATCTCTATCGCAGCCGCGAAGGAGAACGCCACAAGCAGGCGCGCCTCTTGAACGAATGGGCAGCGGTGCAGTCGCTGCCTGTAATTGCGGTTGGCGACTACAACTTCGATTGGGAGGTCGCCAGCGGTGTGCGACAGCGCGATGCTGGCTATGATCTGATGACAGCTAACGGTCGATGGCAATGGGTAAAGCCAGACTCGTTGACGACAACGCAGTGCTCAGGCTGGCCGTGCCGCTATAACAGTGTGCTCGACTTCGTGTTTACCGCTGGCCCTGCGCAGAAATGGCGGGCAGAGAGCACCATTGTGGTCGAACCGGGCGACTTCCCAGCCGACAACACAACGAGTGATCACCGTCCCGTGCAGGCGACATTCTGGCCGATTGAAAACCCTCCTTCGATCAACGCCAAAAGTCTTGATCGAACTTTTCCAAGTATTGCGATCGCACGGGTCAATGCTGTCACGCGCACCGGCCCCGGCAACAATTTTCCGGTCACGGGGTTGATTCGCGCCGGCAAGTCTGTGGACATTGTCGGAATTAGCCAGGATGGCGCCTGGTTACATCTTGCAAACAGCGCATGGATCGCAGCCAATATGGTTGAGGGAACACCGGGTGGTTCGATCCGCACAGCAACGCCCCACACACCAAGACCAACTCCTACGCAGGCGCCAACGCCGAGGGTGCAATCGACACGCAATTGCCACCCATCCTACCCGACCGTCTGCATTCCACCACCGCCTCCTGACCTAGATTGCGGCGACATTCTGTATCGGCGCTTTCCAGTGGTTGGCAGTGATCCGCATTGGTTTGATGGAGATGGCGACGGCATCGGCTGCGAATGGGGATGAACAAATACAGCAGTCGTTGCCGCCATGATAAGTGATTGGTCATAGTAGTGAAGGCGCCGCCGTTGCCCTGCCTGTGCGCGGATATCTGAAAACCGTTTAACCAGTAGTGGAAAGGTTTGTTTTACAAGTTCTCCCGATCACCTCCTGAAATCCGCGGATCACCAGATTATTCTGTTCTGACGTGCCTATACTGACACGCACACAGTTGACCAGGTCAGGATACGCCGCCATGTCCGAGATCAGGACGTGGTGCTGGCGCTGGAGATGGTGCAGCAGATCATGCTTGGGGTGCGCAAGCTGGATGAGCAGGAAGTTGGCGCCGCTAGGGTAGACCATGACGCCGGGCAGCGCAGCCAATGCGATCGCCATGCGTTCACGCTCGGTTACGACCAGGTCGCGGATCGGCAAAAAGCGATTGCGCTGTTCGAGCGCCACCAGCGCCGTGATTTCGCTGAATACACTGAGCGGAAAGACGGTGACGACCTTTTGCAGCTCAGTAGCCAGCACAGGCGAGGTTATCGCATAGCCGACGCGTACCCCTGCCATCGCGTAGAACTTGCTGAAGGTGCGCAGCAAAATCACGTTGCCTAGCGGCAGCAGCGCAGTCAAATCCTGGTCGCAGAACTCGGCATAGGCTTCGTCGATCACCAGTAGCGACGGGATCGACGATGCAAGCCGGTGCAAATCATCCTTAGCGTAGACCGTGCCGGTCGGGTTGTTGGGTGCGCAGAGGGTGACCAGGCGTGCGTTATGGCGATGCGCTGCTTCGATCAGCGCATCGACCGGCAATGCAAAACCATTGGAGGCGTCGAGCCGAACCTCAATGATATTCGCCTCGTATAAACAGGCGTTCTGGCGATAAAGCAAAAATGTCGGCGTCGGCATCACGACAGCATCGCCGGGATATAGCGCTGCCGCCATCACTGCGCGGATCAAGTCTGCCGACCCTTCGCTGACGACAATCTGATCCGACGTCAAGCCCATCTGCATCGCCAGCGCGTCGATCAATTGCCAGGGCCGGCTGCCGACCGGATAGCGCGACCAGGATATCGCCGCCAGCCGCTGCAGCACCTCTTCCTTCAGTTCCGCCGGAAAGTCCTGCGGGCTTTCGTTCCACTGCAGCCGGTGCAGCGATTCATCGACCTTGCTACGCCCGATTGGCGGCGATGCGCGCAAACCGGCGCGGATGGCGTCGAGCCTGTCCTGTTGCATAGAACGCTACTTTTCAGTTGTCACTTGAATTTGATATTTGCCGGTCTTTTTAGGGCTGAAGTGGCGCACGAGCACGGTGTAGACGCCAGGATTGAGCGTGCTGATGATGCGCGGGTTCAGCCCGACGCCGCTGTCATCGTCGCTGTGCACCAGCTTCTTCTCATCGTCAGGGCCGTACAGCCCCATCACCAGGTCGAGCCTGCCCGATGTCTCGATTCGGTAACGCCCACGCTTCGCCACGGCAAAGGTGAATTTGTCCAGTTCGCCCGGCGCGCCAATCGACTCGTTGAGCGCACCGCCGTCGATCACGAGCCTGTGTTCGGGTTTGTCAGTGAAAGGGTAGATTGTGCCGATAAATTCCTTGTCCATCGCCGACAGACCTGTGTTCCAGCCGACCTCGAAGTCACCGATCGTAAATTCGTTGGGGATCGGATAAAGCATGATCGAGTGTGGGTCGAATGCAGAGAATTGCGTCTGTGTGCGGTCGTAGGTTTGGAAGAGGTTGACGTCAACCTGTTCTTTGGTCCAGTTGTTGGGCGGGCCTGCATAGTAGCGATAGACGACCGACTTGTCCCACGGGATCGAGCTGGCCGGATTTTGATGTTCGTGGATGCAGCCGATGGCGTGACCGAATTCGTGCGTAACGACGCGTGAATACTCCTGATCGCCGGTCTCGCGCGTCAGCCAGCCGAAGTTCATCGTCGCCTGGTTCTTGGGGATGCCCAGCGCATCGGTGCCGAGATACGACCATGAGCCGCGCTGTTTGAACGAGATGCGAATTTCGGCGTCGGGGTCGTTGCCGAACGCAAACTTGAGATTGGCGTATTGGCTCCAGACGTGGGCGAAGGGTTGCAGCCGTTGCTGGATCACAGGGTCGCCATCAAGAAAGCGCACGCGCAGCGTCATTCCTGGTTTCCACAACTTGCGTGTGATCAGCGCCAGACTCTGCGGCAGTTCAATGCCGGCGATGATAGGCGGCGCATCGAGCATCATCGCGTTCGCAGGGTTGACCTCGACGGCGCGGCGGTCGGCGCGCGTCCGCCGCGTCCCTTCCAGCACGCGATCCACACAGGCGTGAATATCTTTCAGTTGCATGGGTGGCTCCTTGTTTGTGATATGTGCGTGACGCCTGGCCAGCAGCCTGAGTCGTCGGTCGTGCGTCGTTGAAGCTCGACAACCTGTATTCCTTACGGATTATAGACACGCATCGGGGCAATGTCAATCTATCCGTAGACGCCGCTCGCAGCGGCGCGTCCTCGCTTCCATCTTGCGTTGCTCTTTCATCGAAACCTGCGGCTGCGAGCCGCGGCTACGCAAATGCGGTCAAATCACGCCGGTTTTGGTATGATTCACTAATCGACGCCCAATACGTCCAACGAGAGGTGACATGATGACCGATCACACAACATCACCTGTGGAGACTGCCCAATCGGACGACGACATCCGCTGGTTGCTCGACCACGCCATGCTCGAGCAAGGTGCGCTGATCGCCCGGCGCTATTCGGCGAACGGAGCGATGTGGCAGCGTCCCTACGCGGCTGCACAACCGCGCGCTGCTGCGGCGTTGGCTTCGGTCTGGTTCACCGCTTATCCAGGGTCAATCGTAACGCGACCGGGCGAATCGGTGTTGCGCACGCTAGGCGACCCAGCGCTGTGGCAAACGTTCGCCGCAATCGGCGTGCAGGCCGTCCATACCGGCCCGATGAAACGCGCCGGCGGTGTGAGCGGGCGCGCCTTCACGCCCTCGATCGACGGCAACTTCGACCGCATCGGACTGGAGATCGACCCGAGACTGGGCACGACCGAGGAGTTCGTCGCCATGTGTCGCACCGCCAATGCTAACGGCGCCATTGTGATTGACGACATTGTGCCGGGGCACACCGGCAAGGGGCCAGACTTCCGCCTGGCAGAGCGCGCCTATGGCGACTATCCGGGTATCTACCACATGGTCGAGATTGCGCCGAAAGACTGGACGCTGCTGCCCGATGTACCAGCCGGCAAAGATTCCGCCAACCTGGATGGCGAGGCGGTGGCGGCGCTGCGCGACAAGGGCTACATCGTGGGGCCGCTCTTGCGCACAATTTTCTATGAGCCGGGCGTCAAAGAAACCGATTGGAGCGCAACCGCGGCTGTAACAGGCGTCGATGGCGTGACGCGGCGGTGGGTCTATCTGCACTATTTCAAGGACGGACAGCCGACGCTCAACTGGCTCGACCCGTCGTTTGCCGGCCCTCGGCTGGTGATGGGCGACGCGCTGCACTCGCTCGGCGTGCTCGGCGCGTCGATGCTGCGGCTGGATGCCAACGGCTTTCTCGGCGTGGAGCGCTGCAGCGACGGCACAGTCTGGTCGGAGGGGCATCCGCTGTCGGTGACGGCGAACCAGTTGATTGCCGGGCTGGTGCGCAAGGCGGGCGGCTTCACCTTCCAGGAGCTGAACCTGACCATCGACGATATCGCCGCCATGTCCAACGGCGGCGCCGACCTGTCGTATGATTTCATCACGCGGCCCGCCTATCATGTGGCGTTGGCGACGGGCGACGCCGAGTTTCTGCGCCTGATGCTGCGTGAGATGCACAAGGCGGGCGTCGATCCGGCGTCATTGGTGCACGCGCTGCAAAATCACGACGAGCTGACGCTAGAACTTGTGCACTTCTGGACGCTGCACAAGGACGACCGTTACACCTTCGCTGGTCAGGAAATGCGCGGGAGTGAACTGCGTGAGCGAATCCGAGAGACGATGTACGAACGGCTGACGGGACCGGAAACGCCCTACAATCTGCGCTTCACGACCAACGGCGTCGCCTGCACCACAGCGTCGATGATCGCCGCTGCGCTGTGCATCGCCGACATCGAGCAGCTTGACGACGCACAGGTCACTGCTATCCAGCGCGCACATCTGCTGTTGGCGATGTACAACGCGTTACAGCCGGGCATCTTTGCGCTCTCTGGCTGGGACCTGGTCGGAGCGCTGACGCTGCCCGCCGAATCCGTGACGGAACTGATGGCTGACGGCGACACGCGTTGGATCAACCGCGGCGCCTACGACCTGATGGGCGTCGATCCCGCAGCGACGCACTCGCAGGCTGGCTTGCCGCGTGCACGTGCACTCTACGGCGCGTTGCCCGACCAACTGCGCGATCCCAACTCTTTTGCCAGCAAACTGCGTCATCTGCTCGATGTGCGCCGCCGCTATCGCATTTACGAAAGTCGCCAGATTGCTGTGCCCGACGTGACAGCGCCCGGTCTGCTGCTGATGGTGCACGAACTGCCGGACGACCTGGGCTTTGAGATCACGGCGCTCAACTTTTCGACCGAACCGATCGATGAGGTGGTTGCGCTGCAGGGGCTGAGCAACCGTCCTGCGCACGAACTATTGCGCAACGAAGATGCGGGCTGCATCGATGAGCACGGGAGGCTGCGCGTGCGCCTGGAAGGACATGAGGGCAAGGCATATCTAGTGCAATCTCGAACAGTTGAGGCATTGAAAGGCAGCAACGTGTGAAGCGGCTAATTGTTCATCAAGTCGATATCACTTATCAGACGATGGCGCAGCAACGCATTGAAGCTATTACCGCTCAATTGGGGTTATTCCAAGTGAAGACGACGGAAGAACTATCGGATCGAACATGACTCTTGATGATACTTTGTGCGCCAACACCGTGTTGGTCGTCGAA
>CALJMI010000130.1 GCA_937981885.1 uncultured Caldilinea sp. | reverse complement strand
GAAGCTGTCCTTCATACAGACCGTACAGTCCATTCATCTCGGCGCTTAGCCGGCGCTTTGGCGCCACCTGCTCCTCGGCCAGGGTTTGCTCTGCACGTGCAACAAGTTCAGCAAGAAATTGCTCCATGTCCGCCGATAATTCGGTCTCATTTGCGTTGCGATTCAGCCGTTGAGCCCCTCCTTCTTCTCGCTCTTCAGACGACAGAGAGTTCAGAAAAAGGCTGATGCCAACGGTGGTGAGCACGAATTGTTGTGGTCTTGCCATCTTTTATTGCTCCTTCATCTTCCTAGAGAACCTGCGGCTGCGGCTCGCAGCTACGCCACACCGTCGCCTCCAACCGTAGACGCCGCTGCGAGCGGCGTGGTCTCGTTCTCGCAACAACGCGCATTCAGCCACGTCCACTCTTCGGCCGAGACCGTGCGGCTCGCAGCCGCACCTACGCTACACCGCCGCCCCAACTGTAGACGCCGCTCGCAGCGGCGTGTTCTCGCTCTCCCCACAACGCGCACCCATCCACGTCCACTCCTCGACCGAGACCGTGCGGCCATGAGCCGCACCTACGCCACACCGCCGCCTCCACCGTAGACGCCGCTCGCAGCGGCGTGATCTCGCTCTCCCCACAACGCGCACCCATCCACGTCCACTCCTCGACCGAGACCGTGCGGCTACGCGCCGCACCTACGCCACACCGCCGCCTCCAACCGTAGACGCCGCTCGCAGCGGCGTGTCCTGCGAGCCGCACCTACGCCACACCGCCGCCTCCACCGTAGACGCCGCTCGCAGCGGCGTGATCTCGCTCACCCAACACCTGACCGCCCCTGCGTCAGATCTGCCGTTCCCTCATCTCGACCAGACACCAACCCGGCGCAGCCTGTGGGACTTCTCTTCGCTGGCCTCGTTCACCCTCCACCAGCCCGACAAAGACGCGACGGCTGGATGGGAAACGTATCTCGGCGTCACGCTCCTGCTTATCGCGCGACCGTGATCGGCTGAGTCGATATTCGGTGAGGATGTGTTGCATGAACGGTTTTTTCGCCAGCAGGCGCGTGCCAAAGGTCTTGTCTTCCCAGCCGGTTCCCCAGCCCAGTGCAATCAGGAACCGTCGATTCCCGGTCCTGGTCTGCGCCAGTTGCTGATAAAACTGAGCAATGCGGACACCGCCTTGCGCATTGGCGAACCAGGCGGCCTCGCGCGTGACATGTTCCTGGGTGTGTCGGCTGACCACCTGAGGCAATTGTTCCAGCAACTTCTCACCACGGAGGTTCAGACCGCCTGCCTTCGCCCATTCCGAAAAGAGTTGGCGGTCGATCTTGATTGTCAGGTGAAAAGCACTTTCTGATGCGATAGCTTCCATTTCGATCGGCGCCTTGAGTTCGCCGCGACGGTTGATGACCCGCGCGTTTGCCACCATCAGCCGGTCAGCGCCCAGCGGTTCACTGTCGCTCACTTGCAGGGCGCGCAATAGATCGTGATTGGGGTCTTTGCCAAACAGCATCTGCTCATACTGCCGGGCGGCGAATTCCCGCCTCCGATTCAGCAATTTGCCTTCGGGTTCGAGCTTGCGCGCGTCCCACAGATACCACCCAAGCGCTGTGCGCAACGCTCCCTTCAGCGTTGTGCCGGGCAGGTATGGGCGATCATAGGCGTCCTTCAACTGTTCTCGCAGTTGAGCGCCTTCCCCCGTGCTACGCGGCGCACCGCGTAAGCTGTAGCGGAAGAACGGGCTGCCTTCCTGATAGTCCTGTGGCTTCAGCAACTGAACCGGTCTGGAGCGCGCCAGTTGCTCCGCCACGCTTGGATCATCAGCGTCCTGTGCATCGAGCAGCGCGTCTTCGTTGATCCGCCAGGTGCGCCCCTTCTGAATGGAATAATCGTACTCGTTGAGCAGTTCACGACCGCTGCCGATATGCAGCGGTGTGATCGTGGTCACGGTGACATCGTAGATCGCGTAATCAGCCATGATTCGCCTCCTTTGCCAGACCTGCCGCCACTGCAAAGCCGGCCCGATACACGCGGTGGGGTAGGCGTCCCGGCGATGCGCCATCATCGCTGCCGTAGTCAGGCGCGACATCCACCAGATTCCCCATAACATTCTTGCTCGTCGGTATCAGGCTGCCCTCTTCCAGCAAATGAATGCGTTTACGTCGCTGTGCAGGTCCGTCGGGCGACCGTAGCCAGCCGGCAACGCTTGTGATGCGATACGCCGCATCCGTTGCAGCAGTCATAGCGCTCGCTTCGTTGGCGTCTGCCGGATGATAACGACTCAGCAGCCAGGCCAACTCACCTGGACGGTTATCGGGCAGCGCCAGCGGCGTTGCATCCGGATTGTGCTCGAAGGCGCCATAGCCGACGCTGCGATCGCCGCCGATCCCTTCTTCGCTCAGCAGGGTAAGAATCTGCTGCACGCTTTCCTGGTAACTTTGCGAACTGCCTTCAATGGTGCGTTCCGGCTTGCGCCATACGACGCCAAACCAAAGACCGCACTCTACGCCAAAGCGCACCTGACCGATGTGAAAGATCGTCGAAGCCGAGTTGGTGCGGTCCACCGTCACCCGTGGCGTGCGCCCCTCCTGCCAGACTTCAAGATTGGGAAAGGCATACAGCGAGCGTTTCTGCCGGGTTTTAGGATCGACGCGCATCCAATCGGGCAGGCGCATCAGCTCTGGATCGCGCATCAACCAGAGTCGCCCTTCTTGCAACAGTAAGCCTTCCGGTTCGCGCCGATCTGCTGTCTGCGCGTCGGCTTTGTCTTTTTCGGGCGGCAGCCACCTATCTAACTTTTCGCCCTTCAGCGCACGTACAAACAGTTCCTCAGAGAGCCAGCGTATGCGCTTGACGCGCTTTCCACCCTGCGGCTTCGCAAACAGCCGCGCAGGATCAACCGGCATCGGGTAAAAGCGCACATCGCCCACAAACGGGAAGGCTGACGTGAGCAAGAACGGCGGTTCCGGCTGCGCGGTTAGAAAGGGCGCCAGCCAGGCTTCGACGTCACCCCCCAGCCGTCGCCAGCCATCGACCAGCGCAGAGAACAACGTATCTGAGGGCAGCGAAACGCCGCTCTCTTCCAAATTGACCCCACGTACGCCCAGGTGCAACCCAGCGCGGAAGTGGAGTCGATGCACCGATAAGGTCGGCATGAGCGCCTCCTTAGTTGACATTCAGATGTTGGCGAATCTCCTGCTGCAAATCCGACAGTTCCGTGACCAGTTGGTTCAATGAATCGTACTCGCCGAGCAATTGCGCCTCTGACAGGACATCCTCCTTGCTGCGCACCTTCACCTTGATTCCGGTGAGGCGCACCTTGCCAGACCCGCGCGAGCCAAGCCCGCCCAGGTAATCATCTTCGAGCAGCACCAGCCCCTTGACCAACTCAGCTACATTGCTGACATCCCGCGCAGGGTCGCAGCCATCGCCCGCATAAATTGAATAGACCATTTCCGCCGGGCTAAACGTGACGCCCGCCGGCACGCGCTCCATCTGGCGCGGGTTCGCCGCCGATGTGACGCGGTCGATGGAGACCTCGGTCTTGATCTCCGTGTACGGTAGATCGGTGCGGGCGAGTGTCTCCAACTTCCGTGCGCTCTCCTCGCTCATCTGAACATCGCGCACCACCAGCCGCGTCGGCGTGGCGATGCCAAACTCCCGTTCGCCCGGCACGCCAAAGACCTGGCAGACGGCGCACGCTTCATACTCTTTGCGTCCCTGTTCCTTCTGGGCATCGCGTGAGTAGTTGGCGCCACAGGAATGAATTGCACCCTGGCCGATGCGTTGGTTTTGTGGCAACCCCTCATACTTCTCCAACAGGCTGCGCACCTTGCCCTTGAGCGAGGAGCCGGGAATGTACGGACGATTGGACAGAGGGTCGCGGATCACCGTCTTGTCCACGCCGCCAATCTCCACGCCAACATCAGAACCGCCGATGTGCAGCCCCGAAATTGCTTCGATGGTGAAGGTCAGGAAGACGCGACCTTGAAGTTCGATTTGTTTGGTCATTGGTGTATCTCCTGTTGATGATGAGTCTAGTTGCCGCCGGCGGCTTTATGATAGGCAAGTATTGCCTCAAAGAACTCGACAAAATGGCTAAAGTAGGTGTATCGCCTAGCTTCATCCGTCTCTCGGATCACTGGTTCCAAAGCTGAATCAAGAATCTCAACAAGATCTTGCACACCTTGTTTTCGTTCTTTCTTGGCGCGGTATGCCATCTTTGGCTTTAGTAGAACCATTCTTCGATATGCCTTCTTGCGGCTATCTCCCCCCATGCTCCACTGCGCCTCAATCTGCCTCACTTCGCCAAACAGCGAACGTATCTGGCTTGTAGACAGACGATCTTCTTTTTTGGGATAGTCAACAAGTTGTCTCCCAATCTTGCCTGCGTGTTGTACAAGAAGATCAGCTCTATTTGCGTCCGTAATGATGAGGGGTAGTGCGTCTCTTAATTCATTGTTCATCTGTTGACTCCTTTCATGACTCAAACATAATGATCATCTGTCAGCGCGTTATTCTTTCACCGAGAACCTGCGGCTGCGAGCCGCACCTACGCCACACCGCCGCCTCCACCGTAGACGCCGCTCGCAGCGGCGTGATCCGGTCCTCCCCACAACGTGCATCCAACCACGTCGATTCCTCAACCGAGGCCGTGCGGCTGCGAGCCGCACCTCCGCCACACCGCCGCCTCCACCGTAGACGCCGCTCGCAGCGGCGTGATCC
>CALJMI010000129.1 GCA_937981885.1 uncultured Caldilinea sp. | reverse complement strand
TATCATGGCCGTCGCCGTTTTTGGCGCTCTGCCGCTCGTTATTCTTTTTCTTGCGCTACAGCGCAGCTTTGTGCGCGGCATTGTGCTCACAGGGTTGCGCGAGGGGTAACACATGGGCGTCTTGGCAGTCGATCTGGGCGGCACAAACTTGCGAACAGGGTGGTGCGATGACTCACCCGGCTGGCACGCGGTGACCGCCATCGGCTGGCGACAACAAGGTTTTCCGCTCGATATCGAGTGGCTGACCGCCCACCTTCAACACCAGATTGCCTATTGTGAGACGTCTGTCGGTGCAGTGGACGCGGTTGGCATCGCAGTCGCCGCCGTGATCGACCCCAAAACCGGCAACGTAAAAGTGGGTGAAAATCTCGGCTGGCGCAACGTGGCGTTGCGGACATTGTTGGAAGATCGCCTGCGAAAGCCCGTTTTTGTCGATGTCGATGCATTCTGCGGCGCATTGGCTGAAGCCCGGCTTGGCAGCGGCGTAGATCAGGAGCACTTCCTGTACGTCGTGCTCGGTACGGGCATCGGTCATGGTCTTGTGCTAAACCGGCGCGTCTGGCGCGGTGTGCACGCCGCAGCCAATGTCTTTGGACACATCAAGGTCGGTTTGGGTGCAACCCCCTGTTACTGCGGCGGACGAGATTGTCTCTGCCAATATGCATCGGGTGATGCGCTGACGCAACTGGCAAAGCTGCAGGGACCGCCGCTCATCGCCAGCGGCGCGACCGTCATCGACGCCTATAGGCGCCAGGAACGTTGGGCGACAGAAGCGGTCGAAACGATGTATCAGACGCTTGCACTTGCCGTGAGCCATGCCTTCAATCTGCTCGACATCGCATGCGTAATCTTCGGCGGCGGTGTGATTCAAGCCGACTTTCCTGACCTGGTCGATCTCCAACAGCGGCTAGAAACGCTGGTCTACCCAGAAATCCGGCCTATCATCCTGCGCCGCGCTGCATTGCAACAAGACGCGGTTCTGACCGGCGCTGCGCTGCTGGCGCAAGGCAACCTGAGAGGAGAAGCATTGTGACAATTGTGGATTGGATACAAAAAGCGCATCGCGAACGGTGGGCGTTAGGACAATTCAACATCAGCAACCTTGAGGTGTTGCAGGCAATTGTCGACGCGGCAGGCGAGCGCTGTGCTCCGGCGATCGTCGGCGTCTCGATGGGTTCGCTGCGCCACATCCGTCTGCGCTATCTGGCTGGGTTGGTGCAAGGCGCCAAAGCGAGTGCAACTACGCCGATCTTTTTTCATCTGGATCACGGCGCCGATTTCGCAACGGTGAAGGCATGCATTGAAATCGGTTTTGACTCAGTCATGCTGGATGCTTCGCGCGTCCCGATGGCGGAAAACATCCGCCTGGTGCAGGAAGTCGTAGAGTATGCACGCCCGCTCCACATTGGCGTTGAGGCGCAGATCGGTGAGACTTGGGATGAGGAGACTGGTGATTTTGTGGAGTCTCGCACCGATCCCGAGCAAGTGGGAGAATTTGTCGAAATGACAGGGATTGATTACCTCGCCATTTCGTTTGGCAACACTCCTGGCCGACTCGATGGAGCTGCCAACATCGACCTCGATCTTGTGCGCGCCTGTGCAGCGGCTTCGCCAGCGCCGATTGTACTGCACGGGGGATCGAGCATTCCTGATGAAGCGATGCGCGATGCAGTTGCCGCAGGCGCTGCCAAGGTGAACATCGACACAGCTCTGCGTCAGGCGATTACAGGCATATTGCAGCGACAATACGGCCAATCGATTGCGCCAGCCGATCCGCGTAAAACATTTGCAGCCGCACGCGACGCCGTCGCGCAGGTAGTGAAAGCCAAACTTGTTCTATTTGGCGCAGCGGGAAAAGCAGTTTGAGAAGACAGCGATGTTGTTGCTCTTGACTGGACTCCCCGGCAGCGGCAAAAGCCATCTTGCCCGCGCGCTGGCAAACGTGTTGGAGGCGGATGTGCTGGATCGAGACGCCATTCGCGATGCGATCTTTCCGGCGCGCGACCTCGACTACTCCGACGAACAAAATGAACTGGCGTCGCAGATTACCTATCAAGTGGCGAGATACATTTTGCGGCGAGACCCCCAGCGTGTGCTAATTCTCGACGGCAGACCTTTTTCGAAGCACGCACAGGTTGAAGAAGTGATGCAGTTGGCGCAGAGCGTTGGTCATTCACTGTATATCGTGTACTGCTGGGCGCCAGACGCCGTCGTGCGCCAGCGCCTTGAACAAGATATTGCCACCACCGGCAACGTTGCCTCTGGTCGCACGATGGAAAAATATCTTCGCATTAAAGCTGACTTTGAACCTCTTCAATTCGACCATTTCTCTGTCAATACCGACCGTCCCATCGATGAAGTTGTGCAAGATGTGCTCACCTATATGCGGCAGATGCACAATGGCGACGAACATCGCAAATCGCCTGCTGCTTAGTGTAGTTGCCAATAAGCATCTCGGTGTTGTAAATGAGCATGGCAAGAGCACGATTTATGTACGCAGATGAGGTCTGGTGGAGTCACGTAACCTACCTTGCAAGCTTGGAGGGAGGAGGGTGAGACGCTGCATCTGGTAGAACAGGCGCCTGCAAAGGACGATCCAGACCCCAAGGCGTTGGCCTGTTACGGCTTGCTGGTGGTGAAGGAGATGCACAAAAACTTATCCCCTTGATATTAGTGGAGATCGAGATGCGCGCTGCATCGACTCTAGCTATGAATGTTGGTAGTTGTCACCGTGAGCCAAAGAGGGGGCGCCCATCCCCCCTCTTTGTTTTGAATAGACAGCGGTCACCCATCTTTCAGGGCGAACGGTTCTCCCAGGAGACGACAGACGCTCTGCAGAAAGGCGGCTGCTGGCGCGCCGTCGATGATGCGATGGTCGACGGTCAGGCTCAGCGTCATCATCTGACGCCAGAAGATGCCTTGCGCGCTACGCACCAATTGCTCATAGATGCGGCCTACGCCCAGAATTGCAGACTCAGGTGGATTCAGGATAGGCGTGAAGACATCCACGCCGTACATCCCAAGATTCGTCACGGTGAAAACGCCGCCGCTCATCTCGGCTTCCGTCAACTGGCCGTTGCGCGCCCGCTCGCTCAGCCGCCTGATTTCGGCGCTCAGTTCGTTGAGCGAGAGTCTATCTGCATTACGCACTATAGGGACGACCAACCCATCTTCCAGCGCCACGGCTACACCAATATGAACCTCCGATAGATACTCGATAGCGTCCTCTGCCCAACGGACGGCGATTTGAGCGTGTTGGCGTAGGGCCAGCGCAACAGCGCGTACGATCAAATCGGTGTAGGTCACGACGAGGGCGGGCTTCCACTGTTCTCGCACCTCCACTAGCGAGGTAACATCCGCCTGCATGGTCATGGTGAGCTGTGCAGCGGTATGGAGGCTCTCCATCATGCGGCGGGCGATGGCGCGACGCATCGGTGAGAGTGGTTGACGCATGATTTGGGGCGTGGTTGGCGGCGTCTGGAGAGATCGTGCTTCAATCGCCGCCTGTACATCTTGCTCCACGATGCGACCTCCCGGCCCGCTACCCTGCAACGTAGATAGATCGATGCCATGTTCACGCGCCATACGTTTGGCAATAGGCGTTGCGCGCACCTCCTGCGACGCAGGCTCAGCCGTTGTTGTGTCAGACGCTGTGCGGCGCAGTTGCGCCGTGCGGCGAATGTCCTCTTCAGTAATGCGTTCTCCGTTGGCAGGGATCACCTTCGTCAGATCAACCCCGAACTCTCTGGCAAGGCGACGCGCCGCCGGCGAAGCGGGAAATGTTGATGCGGCGGACGTTATCATCTGGTCGATTGTGGGGGATTCAGCCGCTGACGCTGACTGAGTCGGCGCAGCCTCATCCGCCAGCAACAACAGCGCCAGCGGCTGACCTTGACGGATTACTGCGTCGCGCGGGGCAAGGATTTGTTGAATTCGACCATCGACCGGCGACGCCACCTCGGTGCTCATCTTGTCGAACTGCACCTCCAGCAACGGTTCGCCAGCGCGTACTGTTGCGCCTTCGCGTTTGAACCAGGCGACGACGATGCCCTCTTCCGCTTTGCTGCCGATAGACGGGAGCGTCAATTCATAGGGCATCTGCTCACTCCATCATGGTGCGCACGGTTGCGGCAATTCGTTCGGCGCCTGGAAGCACAAATTGCTCTAGTGGGCGGCTGTAAGGAATGGGTACATCGGGCACGGCAAGCCGACGGATCGGCGCATCAAGATAATCGAGCGCCTCCTCGGCGACGATAGCTGCGATCTCGCCTGTCATGCCAAAACTGTGGTAGTCTTCGTCAACCACCAGCAGGCGATGGGTTTTCTTGACCGAGTTGACGACCGTCTCTCTGTCAAGCGGCACGAGCGTGCGCAGGTCGATGACTTCGGCTTCAATACCTTCTTTTGCCAGCTCCTCGGCGGCATCGAGCGAACGATGCACCATCATTGCCAAGCTCACGATGGTCAAGTCTTTGCCTGCTCGTTTGACATCAGCCTTGCCAAAAGGAATCGTATAGGGCGCTTCAGGCGTCGGCGTCACCGAACGGGGATGGTATTTCATCCATCCCAACCCCATCAACCCTTTGTGGAAGAAATACATCACCGGGTTGTCGTCGCGAATAGCCGAGATCATCAGCCCTTTGGCGTCATAGGCAGTGGAAGGTACGACGATTTTTAAGCCTGGCACGTGGGCGAAGAGTCCGTACAGACACTGGGAATGTTGCGCTGCGTCATTGTATCCACCGCCGATGGCGGTCGTCAACACTACGGGATACTGCGCATGTCCGCCCGACATATAGGTGTTCTTGGCCAGGTGGTTGTAGATCTGATCCATGCAGACGCCGAAAAAGTCCACAAACATCAACTCTACAATTGGACGCAACCCTTCAGCTGCTGCGCCGGTGGCGGCCCCGATAAACGCCGTCTCTGAAATCGGCGTGTCCATGACGCGTTCGGCGCCATATTTCTCATAGAGACCTTGTGTAGCGCCGAAGATGCCTCCATAAACACCGACATCTTCCCCCATAACGAAGACGCGTTCATCGCGCTCCATCTCCTGATCGATCGCCTCAGCGATGGCTTTGGCCATCGTCAATTCTCGTTCGTTCGTCATTGTCGAGTCTCCCTGTCGTTTCAGGATACAAACACATCTTCGAGCGCGCTTTGAGGCGCAGGGTAAGGGCTTTGGCGTGCAAAGGCAAAGGCGGCATCCACGTCGGCTTTGGCGGCGTCGCGTGCAGCGTCCAGGTCTGTCTGCGTTGCAATGCCCTGTTCAAGCAGTTGCCTGCCAAAACGCAAAATTGGGTCATTGGCCCGAAGCGTGGGCACTTCGTCTTTAGGGCGATACAGCTCGGGGTCGCCTTGGAAGTGGCCATAGAGACGATCTGTCTTCACCTCGATCAGGCTGGGGCCTTTGCCTCGGCGCGCACGTTGCACTGCCTCGCCGACCACCTCGTATACAGCCAACACGTCATTTTCGTCGACGCGCACGCCAGGAATTCCGTAGCCCGCCGCACGCTGACTGTTATCCGGAATTGCAGTCGACTGTCGTTTGGAGACCGAAATAGCCCATGCGTTGTCCTCGATGATGAAAATCACCGGCAGCCTCCAGAGCGCAGCCAGATTCAATGCCTCGTGAAAAGCCCCTTGATTGGCGGCGCCTTCGCCTGCAAAGGCGACAGCCACCCAGTCTTTGCCCATCTTCTTCGCAGCAAGCGCGGCGCCACACGCAGGTGGAAAACTGGCGCCGATGATGCCGCTGCAACTGAACTTGTGCTCGACGTCAAAAAGATGCATATGACCTCCTTTGCCTTTGCCCAGACCGGTGGCCTTGCCGAAAATTTCAGCCGTCAACGTATTCAATGCAATGCCTTTGGCGATGGCAAAATGATGAGGTCGATGGGTGCCTACGACCGTGTCCTCCTTACGTAAATGCATGCACGCGCCGACGGCGACTGGCTCCTGGCCGGCGGCGAGATGCATCTCACCTGGAACCGGGCCAGAGCCGATGTCAAAAGCTGGCGTTTTGCCCTCCATATAGGCGGCGGCCATGTCATCCTCGAAGTGGCGGATGGTCCACATCTGTCGATACATGGCGAGCAGTTGCTCTTTGGTCAGATTCATGGCTTTCCTCCCGATGAAATAGAACGTTCAATGCCAAATTTTACGACGCAGGGGTCGCAAGTGTACGCACAAAAGCGCCGATTTGGGTTGCATAGGTCAACGCCCGCTGAACATCGACGACAACGGGGCCAGCGTCGGTGACGCAAAGCTCCACCTGCTCTCCCTCTGGCAAGATAAGTTTACGTTCGCCATCCAACGCAATCACGACAGGCGTTTGCGTAGTCCTTGCCAGGCGCTCGCCCAATTGCACCCGTCTGTATCGCTGCACTTTCACCGGACGAACGATGCCCGGCGCAATCGGCGCCGTAACTTCGACGCCGCCTTCACCCAGCTCGACATAGAGGGCCTCATCGTTGTGCAGCGGCGGAAGCCCAAGATAACTGCCAATCGCGGATAGTCCGATAGCACATGGGTCGGTGCGAGTGAAAAGTGCACTTTCTACTTGATTGATATTCCATACAGCTCGCGATGCAAGAAAACGCTCTCGATAGACCACAAGGTCGATCAACGCAATCTCTTCTAGCGCCCCATTTCGCCAAAGCTCGATCCGTTTGGTAGGAATAGTCGCTGCGGTGAGGGGAACCCTGTCCATCGCCATCAATCCGGCGGCTAGACCGGCAAGCGTGCCTTCGATCATGACAGGAAAGGCGTTGTTGGTGCCAGTGGAAATCGGGGTAAGAGGCGTTTTTCCACAGCTTTTGGCGACAGCGCGGTTAGTTCCGTCGCCGCCCAGGGTGATGAGTATGCGAGCGCCAGCTTCGACCATACACGCAGCAGCCTCGATCGAATCTTTCTCGTCAAAGCTCACCGACATTTCAACGAAACGCACTTCCATGTCTAGGCGTAGATTGTCAAGCGCTTTGCGGCCGATGTCGTACGCGTCGGGCATGATCCAGACCCCTGTGACGCCTACAGCGTCCAGGGCCGCCAGCATGCGCCGCACGATATTGACCTTCTCGTTGTTGTCAAAAACCGATGCGTGCGCAACCAGCCGACGAATATCGCGGCCAGCCGATGGATTGGCAATGATGCCAACAACTGTCATACCAACAAACTTTCTGGTTGCGCCCCTGGCGCCGAACAGCAAAATGCTGATTCCTCGCTTCGGACAGCAGCTCAATTGTACAAAATTCCAGTGGAGAATTTATCTATTGTAGCGATGAGGAAAGCAAATTGTCAAATGGCGAAACGCATCGGAAATGAATGGATTCAGCGCGCATTCTGCCCGCGTTCGCGCCACCAGTCTTCCGCCTGGAGATAGCTGCGCAGGGCAAGGCTTAGCCCCAAACGTAGCGGCTCCGGCGGCCAGGGGATGACGCGACGATTGACAATAAAGCAATCGGTCAAGTCGGACTGTCGCTCCAGAAGCAGATCGCAGAGCGTCTGCCCATTGAGCTGGCTCATGGAGACGCCATGGCCGATGCAGCCGACGGCGTAGACGATCCGATGGTCGCCAAGATAACCGAGCGCAGGTGTCAGGTCGAGCGTGACGGAGAAGGGGCCGCCCCAGCGATGGGTGATATGCACGCCTTTCAGCGCCGGGAAAAGCCAGGTGATGTGCTCTTCCAGGTGGCGCCACGCGCTGGGATTGGCGTCTCGCTCCATGTCATCCCCGTAGGACAGGCCGACTGGCCCACCCCCTATCAGCAGTCGATTGTCTGGCGTCAAGCGATAGTAGTGGATCAGGTTTCGCGCATCCTCCACGCCCTGACGGTTTTGCCAACCGATCGCCTCCATTTGCTGTGGCGAGAGCGGCGCCGTGGCGATCATGTATGTCCAGGCGGGAATCTGCTTGCGCCGCAGCATGGGGAAGAGGTGCGAATAGGCATTGGTGGCGAAGACCAGCTTGCGCGCCTGCACCTGACCGTCGGGCATCTTCAGAAGTAGATGCGTTCCCCGCGTAATTTCCAATACCGGGCTGTGTTCGTAGATGTGAGCGCCTAGCTCTTGAGTCACTCGCTTCATCTCGCGCACTAACTTCACCGGGTTGACCAACGCCAGCCGCGGCTCCCACCAGGCGCCGAGATACCGCTCGGAGCAAACCCGCGCCTGTGCAGCGTCTCGATCCAACCATTCGATCCCGGTGATGCCAAGCTTGTGGCACAGCTCGATCTGCTCCTGGATCTTGCGTATATGGGCCGGAACGGTCGCCATGCGCAGAAAACCGGGGCGAATGTAATCGCAATCGAGCCGATGCTCTTCGACCAGCTCGCCGAGTCGATCGACGGCGCGCTCCATGTAACGATGTCCCTCCAGCGCCGCCTGCTTGCCCTTGAGCAACGCCATGACGTCGATGCCCAGCCCCATCAGCGTCATGGCGAACGAGCCGTTGCGCCCGCTGGCGCCGAAGCCGACGATCTCGCGTTCGAGCACCGCCACCTTTAAGCCTGGATCGGCTCGAAGCAGATGATAGGCCGTCGAGAGACCGGTAAAGCCGCCGCCGACAATGGCGACGTCTACTTCGACCATTCCTTGCAACGGCGCGCTGGGTTGATACGCGGGCGCAGTCGCCAGCCAGAAACTTACGTCAGCATATTGGGACAGCATCGGTTTATTTTTGTGCAAGATATCTTCCGACAAGCAGATCCAACCTATCGATTACATCTTGTCGCACAATTGCGCGATTGGTGATGATGGCGTCGCGCAGCGCGCCAGCTTGTGGCGATGCGCCCACACCATCGAGCCGATGAATCGCATTGATCACGGCTTGTTTTGCCACTTCGGTGTTTAAGAGCAATGTTTGAACAACCATCTCTACAGTAACCGGCGTTTCGCTTTCGTGCCAGACATCGTAGTCAGTGACGTGCGCCATCACGGCATAGCTCATCTCCGCCTCGCGTGCGAGCTGCGCTTCAGGCGTCGTCGTCATGCCGATGATGTCCATGCCCCAGGAGCGGAAGACGCGACTTTCTGCTTTTGTGCTGAAACGCGGCCCTTCGACGGTGACAAAATTGCCTCCCCAGTGCACCGGCGCTCCGGTTGCCTTGACTGCCTCATAGCAGATGTCAGCGAGCATAGGGCAGAAGGGATCGGCGACGCCGACATGTACAACCAGCCCATCTGTGCCCGCATCTGGGTCGTCGAAGAAGCTGAGCTTGCGGCTATGCGTGCGGTCAAAAAGTTGATCGGGAATCACAATATGACCCGGCGCGATGTCTTCGCGTAGACTGCCACATGCACTGACGCCGATCAGATACTCGACGCCAAGCATCTTGAATCCATAGATGTTGGCGCGATAGTTGACGCGGCTGGGGCTGAAGCGATGGCCGCGGCCATGTCGCGCCAGAAACGCCACGCGCTGTCCTGCGAGCATCCCGACTATGTAGGCGTCGGACGGCGCGCCGAACGGTGTGTCGAGCATCACTTCCTCGATGTTCTCCAACGCTTCCATCTGATAGACGCCGCTGCCGCCGATTACACCGATGCGAATTGGATTTCTCATAGTTGTCTTCTCACTGTTTTTCTTGTCACCGGGTTCAGGGCCGATGCGATTCAGGGATAAGTTTCAGTGGTGGGTTGGCGCGATCGCGGTTTGACAGGATCGGCTCGCTAATGGCCCACGGCACTGCCAGATCAGGATCGTCCCACGCCACGCCAAACTCATCGCTGCCGTCGTAATAGTTGTCGACGAGATAGGTGAGTGTGGCGTCGGTCAGCGCGTAGAAGCCATGCGCCACACCACAAGGAATAAAGACGCCGCACTCGTTGCCCTCCCCGATTTCGATCACCTCGCTGGCGCCAGCGGTCGGCGAAGATCGGCGCAGGTCAGCCAGGCCAACGCGAATGCGCCCATATGGGACATACCAGTAGTCCACCTGGCGGAAGTGATAGTGTAGCCCACGCAGCACCCCAGCGCGACTGTCGCTGCGATTGGTCTGGACGATCTCCCAGCTTCGCTCTGGAAACCAGTCTTTGCGGAAGGTTTCGAGAAAACGTCCGCGCTCGTCGCTAACTGCTTTCAGCCTGGCGATTTTTACACCAGAAATGCGACTAGATTCAACAATTTCTGTCATGATCCCTCGTTTCTCTTTACCGTCAGGTCGCCTGCGCGGCCAAATGTGCACGTAGGCGATCGATGACTTGCTCGATCGCTGGACGCTTGAGATGGTAGGCGGCGCGATTGACGATCAGCACAGCCTGAATCTCCAGAATGGTGCGCGTTTCGACCAGTCCGTTGGCGCGCAGCGTGCTGCCGGTCTCGACCACATCGACGATCAGATGCGCCAGCCCGACCAGCGGTCCCAGCTCCACCGAGCCGTTCAACGCAATGATTTCAGCGTTGACGCCTCGCGCGCGAAAGAAATCGGCGGTCAGGTTTGGGTATTTGGTGGCGACGCGTGGCTGGCTTTCGTATCGCAGCGGCGTGTCCGGGCGATCGGCCGGTGCAGCCAGACAGAGCCGGCAGAAGCCGAAGGGTAGCAGCAGTGGTTCGTAGACGTGACGCTGACTCTCGCGCAGAGTGTCCAATCCACAGACGCCCAGATCAGCCGCTCCGTATTCGACAAAGGTGGGCACATCTGCAGGTTTTGCCATGACATATTGCATAGCGCCGTCGGCGCTGTCCACGATCAATTTACGGCCGTTGTCGCTGCTTGGCGCCGGTAAACCGGCGGCGGCGAACATCTCTAGCGTCTGGTGCGCCAGCCGTCCTTTAGGGAGCGCAACCATCAGCGGCGAGCGATGGGCGTTGGGATGTGCGGTCATGTGCGCCTCCCCTTCATCGTCGATGTGGTGCGTTGTTGTTTGTGGGCGAGCAGATCAGCGACCAGGTCGTGGGTGGTCTCAGGCGTCACAGGTCGGGCGACGGGCGTCGAAGCGCACACGTCGAATACGGTCGGCGGTTCGACTGTCCAATCTAGCGCAGCAGGAGCGCCAACTGCACGTGCGTAGTCACACAGCCTGGCGGCGCGGCGTTGATCGAGGTCGAGGACCACCACTAGCCCTTCTCGCCGCGCCTGGTCGACAAATTCGACGGCGGCGCGGTGATTTCCGGTGGTCACAACCAGGTCGGGTGAAAGCGGGCGCGGCGGTGCAGCAGCGGATGCGCCCATGCGTCGCGCCAACAGCACCCGCTCCAGTCCGAGCGCCACGCCAACAGCCGGTATTGCTGCGCCGAAGGTGCCGACCAAGTTGTCATAGCGACCGCCGCTGGCAATGCGAAACCCGACGCCAGGCGCCAGCGCTTCGAAGGTGATGCCGGTGTAATAGCCTAGATTGTGGATTTCGCTCAGATCGAGGGCGATACGATGCAGCACGTCAAAAGCCGCCAGCGCATCGCAGATCGAACGCAGATTGGCGATAGCTTGTCGCATTGTGGCGTTGAGAGCCAGCAATTCGGCGCGTTGGAGGATTTCTTCGATGGCAACGCCGCCGAGCCGTGGCATTTCGCACAACACCTGCCGCTGCGGCTGCGACAACGGCGTCTCGCTCAGAAACGCTTCCAGTTCCGGTTCGCTGTTGCGATCAATTGCCTGCGTCAGCCGGCGTCGTGCGTCGGATGTAAGTTCCAGCGCCTGCAGCAGTCCCTCGAAATATTGCATCTGGCCAATCACGAGCCGAAAGTGGTCGATGCCAGCGGTTTCCAGCGCGCGTGCGGTCAGTGCAAGCACTTCGGCGTCGGCTTCCGTGGCTGTGCTGCCCAATAGTTCGACCCCAGCCTGCCAGAACTCGCGCTGTTGACCGGCGCGCGGCTCGACATCGCGGAAGACACTGCCAGCATAGCAGAAACGCTGTGGTTGCGGCGCATCGTGCAGCCGCGTACCGACGAGCCGCGCCACCTGGATCGTCATGTCGGCGCGCAACGCCAGCATGCTGCCGTCGCGGTCGAGAAAGCGGCACAACTCTGCTTGAAGCTCGCGATTGCTGCGCGCGCTCAGCGTGTCGGCGTATTCAAATGTTGGCGTCACTACATCGCCATAGCCCCAGCGGCGGAAGAGATCGAGCAGCGTCGCCTCTAGCTGGCGGCGTTCATAGGCCTCTCCCCAAAAATAATCGGCCACGCCAGCGGGCACTTGTCCTGCGCTCGACCGAGTTGTAAATTGAATCGTCACAACGCATGTCCTCTCGGTCTTTTGTTTGACAATTTCCGAGTATACCATAGCCTGGAAATCGTCTTTGCAACTTGGTGCACGCAGAACGTACAATTGTCGATACAAGTTGTCACCCATGCACAGATAGGGGCTTCTTATGTGTGGACGCTTTGCCCTTTATGTCACAATCGAAGAACTGGCCGACTATTTCGGTTTGCCCGAGCCACCAACTCAGCTTGCGCCGCGCTACAACATTGCGCCGACGCAGCCGGTGGGTCTTGTACGCGTCAACGCGCAGTCGCAGGAGCGCGAGTGGGCGCTGGCGCTGTGGGGCTTGATCCCGTCGTGGAGCAAGGATCCAACGATCGGCGCACGTATGATCAACGCCCGCGCCGAGACAGTGGACGAGAAGCCGGCGTTTCGCGCTGCGTTCAAACGGCGGCGCTGCATTATTCCTGCCTCTGGTTTCTACGAGTGGAAGAAGATGAATGGCGGCAAGCAGCCTTACTTCATTACCTCCGCCGATGGCGAACCGCTGGGACTGGCTGGTCTGTGGGAAAGTTGGAGTGGACCGAACGGCGAGGCGTTGGAAAGCTGCACGATTCTCACGACAGACGCCAATGAAGCGGTCGCCGTGCTTCACGACCGTATGCCGGTAATCTTAAATCCAGAGGACTATGACGATTGGCTCGGCGCAGGCAAGGATTCCACCCCCGCCCAGCTATCGCAGCTCAAGCATCTTTTGCGTCCCTTCCCTGCTAATCTGATGACGCTTTACCCGGTTAGCACCTATGTAAACAGCCCGCGCAATGAGGGTGAAGCGTGTATCGAGAGGGTGGGGGAATAACCCTCTCTCCTCTTCTCTTGCTCTTTAATTTACTCTTTGCTCTGGCTCGGCAAATAGGGCCAGCCTTCCTTACCGGCGCCGCATCTGTCTGCGATTTGTGATCTGTCACCTCCGGCGTCATTGGTGAAGTTCGTTCGACAGGCTTGCAGGCGCTCAACAGCAACAGAACCATAACGGTCAGGATTTGCTTTGTCATCTGACCATCCTCTGCATAGCAGATACTGCAGCAGCTTCAGATCGAGCTTTCCAGGTGTAAGGTGTACAGCCCGCAGCAACGACAAGCTCTTCTCCGATATGCTGATTGCGCCCGATCTCTGTAATGCGGTGAGCGTCGGAGTTGACAGCTACGAAGTGACCACCCTCCTCTCGATACCAACGCAGCACTTGCAACAGGCTGTTGTTCCAGTTTGGCGTGTGCGTAAGGAAGCGAGTGTTCAATTCGAGCACACAACCATGCTCGACGACTGCACGCATAGCGCGTCGTACAGCATCCTCAATGCGATTGATCTCCGGCGGACCAAAACGTGCAGACCCGGGCCAAAAGATGCGGTCAAAATGGGCGATAATCCCGCAATTGACCGATGCAGCAACCTGAGCAAGCGCATCAAAATAGAGGGTGTAGAGGTCATACTGATCGTGGCCGTCGAAGACGTGGGGATAGTGAATATTCCGTCCGTTTAGCCAGTGCATCGATCCGATAACAACATCGAACGCGTAGCTCGACAGAATTGCGTCTATTTCAGGACGGTGTTCGTGGGGATTGCCAAGCTCCAGACCAGTCAACAAGGTCAACCCGTGCTGAGCATAGCGCCGCTGGCAAGTTTGCATCTCTTCAAAGTAGTGGTCGAAATTTGGGCGTTGATGCGCGCCATTGGGCGGCCATTCGACATGATCGGTGACGGCGATGTGGGTCAGTCCAAGCGTAATCGCCTGTTCGCAAAGCTCGAAAATGGAGTTGCTGCCGTCAAGGCTATGCGTGGAATGCATGTGTAGATCGGTCAAAATCATAGCAAGTTAAGTTTGTCGATTGTGCAGGAGAAAGGCGCTGCGCCTCCCACTGCGCTAAGGATAAGGATAACGAAAAGCTATTGCGATATGATCGCAATAATTTCAGTATCTCTGTAGAAAGCGAATTCGCCAATTCTTTGACGACGCGCAACATCTGATTTGTTTGCTCTGGCAACTCTATCCGTTTTGGCAAGGGATAGAGAGGGCGCAGCAGGTGCAAGATAAAAGAGACGCTGCATGATTCATCGATGTTGCTGTATTTCTACGTGGGCGTCATTGCACTATTGAAATGACCAGGACTTACGTGCGCTGCTGCAACGTCTGGACGGAGGCATCAAGCTTTCAGGCTGTTGTCTGCGCAGCTACGCATACCTCTTGGGGAACTTATAGAAGGCGACAAGTTGGCAATGACTACAAGAATGTCTACAAGAAGGAGTTCACAATGAACAGACAGATTGGTCGAAGCACTGGGGCATGGGTTGTGTACGGCATCATCTTTGCGATTTTTGCAGCGATCTGGTCGAACAGCGTGGCGATGGCGGGTGGCCGTGAGTGGAAAGGACTGGTCGACTCGCTGCCGGCGGATGGGCTGCAGGGTGAATGGGTCGTAGCTGGTCGCACGTTCGTGGCCGACGCTAATACGCGATTCAGCAACAACCGTGAAGACTTCGATGTGGGCGTCTGCGTTGAAGTCGAATATGTTGGTGCAGAGGCGCCTTTTGCAGCGAAAAAGATCGCAAAGAAGCATGCTGACGACTGTGAGCAAGGTGCGCCGGCGCCTAAACAGGAGGCTTATGGCATCATCCAACAGATGCCGCAGCAGGGGTTGTTGGGCGACTGGCTGATCGGCAATGTCGCCTACCGGGCGCTGCCTGGCGCTGAATTCAAGCAACGACATGGTCCGCTCGTGGTTGGCGCATGCGCCAAAGTGCAGTACAGCGGCGTTGAAGCTCCCTATCGCGTGCACAAACTCGAAAGCAAACCACTGCCCGACTGTGGTGGAAACGGCACGATCCCGCCAGCGACGCCCACCCCTCCGTCAGGTCAGGTGGTGGAACGCTACGGACGCATCGATAGTTTTCCGGAGTCGTTGATCGGTGAATGGGTGGTTGCAGGCATCCCTTACGTGGCGACCGACGCCACACGCTTCAAGCAGGAGAACGGCGCATTTGCTGTTGGCGTGTGCGTGAAGCTACATGCCCTCACCAACACCGAACCGGCAACGCTTCAGAAGATCGAGACCGAACGCGATCACAAGTGCAACGGCGATGACAACAATGATATCATCGGCAGAGGCGAGCTGTATGGAACGGTGCAAAGCCTCCCCGATGGTCTGCTCGGTGAGTGGAATATCGCCGGCATTACCTTCCTGGTTGATCAATCGACAAAACTCGAACAGAAGAATGGAGTTTTTGCGGTCGGTGTGGTCGTCAAAGTGAAATTTGTCATTCGCACAAACGGCGACTTTTATGCACGCGAGATTGAACTGAAATCTTACGTGCGGCCAAACAAGGGCCATGCCTTTGGTGTGATCGACAGCCTGCCCGCCGAAAGGATCGGCGTCTGGACGATCGGCGGCATCGACTATCAGGTTACGGCTGCAACGCGCCTGCGCGAGAAGCACGGGCCATTTGAAGTCGGCGCACGCGTGCGCGTCAAATATGTGGTCGACGAGAACGGCCAGCGAGTGGCGACTCGAATCGAGACAACCAAATCGCGCGGCGGCGTCAACAATCCTGCACATCTGAAAGCATTTGGATATGTGAACCAGATGCCGCCGGAGGGGCTAATCGGTGAATGGACGATCAACGACACCGTCTATGTCGCTATTCCAGGAAGCAAATTCAAGGAGGAGAAGGGTTTGTTGGGCGTGGGTGCATACGTCGCAGTGGAGTATCACATTGTTAACGGACGCAATGTCATCCATGAACTTGAAACCAAAGTGCCGCCAGGAGCGGGCGTACAGTCTCAGTTGGCTGTGATTGAGGCAAAGCAGGAGCTTGGCGCTGCGGCGGTCAGCGATGACGAGGTTTGGCGCATCGGCGGCGTCGACTATCTGGTCACGCCTGCGACCGACATCGACGAAGTGGAGAGCGAGCTTGAGATCGGCAGCACAGCCTGGGTGAACAGCTACGTTGAGACGGACGGCACGATCGTCGCCACCGAGGTGCGTGGCTTGACAATCTCCAATACTATCTTCCTGCCCACCGTCAACCGATAGAGGTTTTGGCAAGTTCAAAACTCTAGTTGACCCGTTGTCTGCAACGGTAAGCGCCGGTCTGAGCGATGCATTGCATCGTTCAGACCGGCTTCATATGTAATTTCTGTTACACCATCGCTGATGCTCGATGTCCCTGGTCGTCGGTGTGCTGGAGAAATGTCAGAAAATATTGATGCCAACGCAGATCGTCGGTCAATTCGGGGTGGAAAGCAGTTGCCAGGAGGTTTCCCTGCCGCACAGCGACAATCACCTCCTTGTCATAGCCGGGCAAGGAGGCCAGAACCGTCACGCCGGGACCGGTTTCCACGATAGCTGGCGCACGGATAAAAACAGCGCGAATTGGCGGCTCACCCAAAACTGACGCCGTCAGCAAGGTTTCAAAGCTGTCGCGTTGGCGACCAAAGTAGTTGCGGTTCACGGTCACGTCTAGGCCGCCAATCAGCGGTTGACCGCCAACCTTTTGTCCAACCGCCCGATTGGAAAGCAAGATCATACCGGCGCAAGTGCCCCAGGTCGGTCTTCCACTTCGCACCCACGCTTTTAGCGGCGCCACCAATCCCCACTGCTCTGCCAACAACCCCATGGTTGTGCTTTCGCCGCCAGGCATAATCAGGCCATCCAACCCGGCCAGGTGTGCAGGTTTGCGCACTTGCATGGTTTGGGCGCCCAGTCGCCGCAGCATTGCCTCGTGTTCGAGAAAAGCGCCCTGGAGCGCCAGGACGCCGATTGTCACCACCCGCGCGCCGCCATCTTTTCTGCTTCGGCCAATGTGTCGAGGTTGATGCCCACCATCGGCTCACCCAGGTCTTCGCTGATCTCAGCCAGAATCTGTGGGTCGTTATAGTGCGTGACAGCCATGACAATGGCGCGAGCACGTTTCTCCGGATTGCCGCTTTTGAAGATGCCGGAGCCAACGAAGACTCCATCCACGCCGAGCTGCATCATCAACGCTGCATCTGCTGGCGTGGCGACGCCGCCCGCAGCAAAGTTTACCACCGGCAACCGTCCTAGCTCGGCTGTCGCTTTCACCAGTGGATAGGGCGCTTGTATCTCTTTTGCGAAGGCAAACAATTCGTCTTCGTCCATGCTATGTAGCCGCCGGATCGCGCCATTGACGGCGCGGGCATGGCGCACCGCCTCGACGATGTTGCCAGTGCCGGCCTCGCCTTTGGTGCGGATCATGGCGGCGCCTTCGCTGATGCGCCGCAGTGCTTCGCCCAAATCGCGTGCTCCGCACACAAAGGGTACGGTGAACTTGTGTTTGTTGATGTGATGCTCTTCGTCAGCCGGCGTCAGCACTTCGCTCTCGTCGATGTAGTCAACGCCGAGCGCTTGTAAAATCTGTGCCTCGACGAAGTGGCCGATGCGTGCTTTGGCCATAACTGGAATGGTGACGGCCTCGATAATCTCTTTGATTTTGCGCGGGTCGGTCATGCGCGCCACGCCGCCATCTCTGCGGATATCGGCGGGCACGCGCTCGAGCGCCATCACTGCGCACGCGCCGGCTTCCTCGGCGATGCGCGCCTGCTCGGCTGTGACGACATCCATGATCACGCCACCTTTAAGCATCTGTGCCAGCCCCACCTTTACGGCAAAGTTGCCTGTAATGACTTCAGCCTGGTGTGTTGCGCCGTTGACGGGGAGAGTGTTGGTTTCGTTCATTATCTTCACTCCTGTAAATATTCTCAAAGCGCCTATCTGTATGACATCCTCATTGGATCGCCATTGCGCTGTCCGCGCCGCATTGGCGCCCAACGCATCTACAGTGCAGATGGAATCGATATTGTACGCAAACCGATGGAATCCCAAAACTTACATCCGTCATATCCAGCGCAAATTTTGTTACGAGCCACCCGAACGGCTGATGCGGGAACTCCGGGAGGCGGGGGCGTCATGTCACCCACTCATTTCAACGCAGCCAGCCTGATCTAGCAGCCGACGCAACGCATTGGCGGCGTAAGCCATGCCTTCAGGCCCGCTGAAGCCGCTGCTGTGCCCGGCAATCGCCAAGTGCGGCTCCAGCGCCAACACGCCTTGATAGCCAGCGTCCCGTAGCTTTGTCAGTAGCTCCAGCACTTGACCATCGCCTTCGCCCGCCGCGCACACCTCGCCTGTCGCCAGATGCGCGTCCTTGATATGCACATAACCGACAGCGTCGCCGAGCAGGGGCCAGCCGCGTTCGGTTACATTTGCTTCACCCACCTGCACAAAGTTGGCTGGATCCCACGCAAAGCGTACGTTGGGGCGGTCGAGCAGGCGCAGAATCGCCGCACAGCGCGCCACCGTGTCGCCGACGATCTCCTTTTCGTTTTCAAGCAGCAAGGTGTAGCCATGCGCAGCGGCGTGGTCGGCAAGCTGCGCCAGCCGTTCAGCCGCCGTTTCGACATATTGGTCGTAGTGCGCGTTGGTCGAAATGTCGGGCGGGTAGTAGGAGAAAACGCGAATGCGCTGTGTCCCAACAATTTCGCCCGTACGCATGATGCGGTTGAGCTTGCGCACTTCTTCGCCCATGTCGCCGTCGATCGCCGACTTGCCGATCGGGCTGCCAATGGCGCTGACGATGACGCCAGCATCTGCACACAGCGCGGCCACTTTGCGCGCTTCCTCGTCGTCGAGGTCGAGCACATTCCTGCCCCACGCCGTGCGCAGTTCCAGACAGCCGATACCCAATTCAGTCATCACAGCAAGCTGCTCGTGCAGCTTCACGGCGATCTCGTCGCCGAACGCGCTAAGGGTGAAAGTCGCTCCGCTCATGTTGCTCTCCTTGCTAAAAGCGTTGGGTGAGGGCGAGTTGCGAGGGGCGACCCGCGTCTGCCCATATGGATGGGTTGATGGTGTGCTGCATGTTTTGTGCGGAACACCCGACACGAAACACGCAGCACGAAACGCTTTTTATGGATAGAAACCGCGCAGCCGCATCGCTTCTTCGATCCGTTCGATAGCGATGACATAGGCGGCGGTGCGCAGGTCGCACTTACGACGTGTCGTTGTGCCGATAACAACGTCAAGATTTTCCAGGAGCGTCTGCTCCATCTGCCGACGCACGGCGCCCTCATCCCAGAAGAAGGACTGCAAGCTTTGCACCCATTCAAAGTAGCTGACAACGACGCCGCCTGCATTGCAGATCACATCGGGGATGACCAGGATGCCTTTGTCCGCCAGGATTTCGTCCGCTTCGGGTGTGGTTGGTCCATTGGCGCCCTCGGCAATGACGCTTGCGCGGATTCGATCGGCGTTTTGCGCTGTAATTTGTCCCTCCATGGCGGCGGGCACCAGGACATCGACCTCTAGCTCCAACAATTCGTTGTTGGTGATTGCATCGGCGCCATTGTAGCCGACGACGGTGCCAGTCTCCTTGACATGGTGCTGAAGCTGGCGCAAATCAAGCCCGCGTGCATTGTAGATGCCGCCGAACTTGTCGCTGATCGCCACGATGCGTGCGCCGCGCTCGTGCATCGTGCGCGCTGTCCAGCCGCCGACATTGCCAAAGCCCTGTATCGCAACGGTTGCGTCGTCCAGGCTACGGCCAAAGCGCTGTTTCAAAATTGCGCGCGTAATATAGGTGACGCCCAACCCGGTGGCGGATTCGCGGCCCAGCGTGCCGCCGATGGCGACCGGTTTGCCGGTCACGATTGCCGGGATCGAGTAGCCAGTGTGCATGGAGTAGGTGTCCATGATCCACGCCATGATCTGTGCGTTCGTGCCGACATCGGGCGCCGGGATATCGCGCTCGGGGCCGATGAACGGGCTGATCTCTGTAGCGTAGCGCCGGGTCATTTTCTCCAGTTCGCGCTTGCTGAGCGTGGTGGGATCGACGATGACGCCGCCCTTGGCGCCGCCATAGGGCAGGTTCATCAGCGCACATTTCCACGTCATCCACATCGCCAGCGCGCGACATTCGTCCAGCGTTACATCCGGATGGTAGCGGATGCCGCCTTTCGTTGGCCCTTTGGTCATGTTGTGGTGGACGCGAAAACCAGTGAACATCCGAATGGCGCCATCGTCCATCTTGACAGGAAAGTGGACGATCAATTCGCGTTGACAGCTGCGCAGGTAGCAGCGAATATCGTCGCTGAGATTCATAAATTCCGACACGCGTTCCAGTTGTCCGAGCGCAACTGCATAGGCGCTGACGCGCCGCTGTGGAGGCGGCGGATCGCCGGGGACTTCACCGCTCGGATTTTCTTCTTCGCTGATCGAAATTGTTTGCGGCAACGCTGAGAGGGAATGAGTAAGTGTCGAAGGGGCGGTGGATTTAACGACGCTGCGTACATCGGTTGCGCCATCCAGCCGTTCTTCAGTCAACACATTTTGTCTTTTCGCCATAAGTCACTCCTTTGTGAATTTCTATGGTCAACGAACACGAAATTTAGCTTTGCATGGCATCGTTGCCTGCGCAAAGCTCCTTCATTGTACAGGATCAATGAGATGTTGTGAAGATTCTATCTATCCTTAATCATGCAGGTAATTTGCCCCTCTCTTGCCGACGTGCGTATAATGACACAGTTGTATTCTGAACAAACAGTTGTATTCTGAACAATCTGTCGTCATGCATCGACGCTCTGTACGCAGGCGTACAGAAATCGCCGCCGAACGATTGTCGTCGCTGCAGTGTGGGATGGAGCTATTGGATGCGTAACACCACAATTTCTTTGATCGTAATTGCAATTCTTGCTGCGCTTGCCGTTTATATCGTCTTGCCGGTTCCACATCCAGACTGGATGGTGCGTTCCGACGACGCCGGCAAGCCGACGCCGCTGGAGCTGAAGCTTGGGCTTGATCTCCAGGGCGGCACACAGGTGATGCTCGAGGCGGATCTTCCCGAAGGCCGCGAATTGCAGCCCGGTGCGATGGAGACAGCCAAAAACATTGTTGAACGCCGCGTCAATAGCCTGGGCGTCTCCGAAGCGGTCGTGCAGGCGCAGGGCGACAATCGCATCACGGCTGAACTGCCCGGCGTGAGCGACCCGGATCAGGCAATCGAGACGATTCGCTCGACTGGCCAGCTCGAGTTCGTTGATCCGCAGGGTCAATTTCTCCAACAAGGCATGATTATCAACACCACCAATCGCCCCACGACGGTGCAGGATTATCTTGCCTCTCCCAACGCCGATCCGTCGGCGACGCCGTATGGTGAACGTATTTTCCCCACAGCAATGACAGGCGATGTTCTGCGTACGGCGATTGCCCGTCAGGATCAGTTTGGTCTCTGGGAAATCGGTTTTGAGTTGACCGGTCCAGGCAGCGATCAGTTCTTTGCGTATACCAGCGCCAACATTGGACAGCCGATGGCGATCGTGCTCGACGGTGTTGTGTTGTCCGCACCGACGATTCAAGCCGCGATCCGGGACCAGGGCGTCATCACAGGGCAGTTCAGCGAGGCGGAAGCCAATTCGCTGGCGATCCAGATGCGTTATGGCTCGCTGCCGGTGCCGCTGAAGGTGGTGGATGTGCGCTCGATCAGCGCAACATTAGGTCAGGATTCGGTGAACAGCAGCCTGATTGCCGGTCTGATCGGCATGGGGTCGGTCTTTCTCTTCATGGTGTTGATGTACCGTGTGCCAGGGTTGTTGGCGAATCTGGCGCTGTTGATCTATGTCTTCTTCAACCTTGCCGTCTACAAGCTGGTGCCGGTGACATTGACGCTGGCGGGCATCACTGGCTTTCTGCTCTCGGTCGGTATGGCGGTGGATGCCAATATCCTGATCTTCGAGCGATTGCGCGAGGAACTGCGCGGCGGACGTTCGCCGCGGCTGGCGGTGGAAGCTGGCTTCAGCCGCGCCTGGCCTGCCATCTTCGACAGCAACCTGACCACGCTGATCAGTTGCGCCGTGCTCTACGTCTTCGGCAATCAATTCGGCGCCAGCATCGTCAAGGGCTATGCGCTGACGCTCGGTCTTGGCGTGGTGCTGTCGATGTTCACGGCGTTCTTCATCACGCGCACCTTTATGCGCGCGCTGCTCGGCAATCGTACGCAGCGCACCAAGTCGGCGCAAACGATCGTCGGCTACTAGAGCAACATTCGGGAGATATGTACGATGTATCGCATCGTTGAAAAACGCAAACTCTGGTTCTCAATTTCCGTCATCTTGATTCTGCCGTCATTGCTGTTCATGATCTGGTCGGGGATCACGCGTGGACAGATTTTGCCGTTGAGCATCGACTACACTGGCGGCACCGTGTGGGAGGTAAGCTTCGACCAGGCTGTGCAACCGGCGGCTGTGCGTCAGATATTTGTCAATGCCGGCTACGGCGATACGACGGTTTTCACCGTCAACAATGATTTTACAGCGCAGATCAAATTTAAGCCGGTCGAGATCGAGGAAAAGGAAAATTTGCGCCGGGCGCTGGAAGCGCAGTTTGGGCCGCTGACGGAAATCACCTACCGCAGCCTGGGGCCATCAATCGGCCAAGAAGTCAGCCAGGCTGCGTTCCTAGCGTTGCTGGCGGCGTCGATCTTGATCCTGCTCTATATTGCCTGGGCGTTTCGCGGCGTGCCACACCCGTTCCGCTACGGCGTCGCCGCCGTGGTTGCGCTCATTCACGATGTTCTGGTCACGCTTTCCTTCCTGTCAATCATGAACTTGATTGCGGGGTGGGAGCTGGATGCGCTGACCTTGACGGCGATTCTTACGGTGATCGGCTATAGCGTCAACGACACCGTAGTGATCTTTGACCGCCTGCGCGAGAACATTCACCGCTATCGCAACGAGAGCTTCGCCGTGGTCGCCAACCGCAGCATCATCGAAACTGCCACACGCTCGATCGCCACACAGATTACGGTGCTGCTGATCCTGGTGGCGATCCTGGTGTTGGGCGGCGCCACGTTGCAGCAGTTCGTCGCCACCATGCTGGTCGGCTTCCTTTCTGGTATGTACAGCTCGATCTTCAACGCCACACAGATTTTGGTGGCGTGGGACGAGCGCTCGCTTTTCCATCGCAGCGGCAAGAAACCGGCAAGCCAGGGCAGCGCAGTTCCGGCGTAGCATCTACAGGCAACCATTTTCCACGCAGATCCAAAACCTCCTGGAAGATGACGGTGTAGACGAAATCGGTGAAAACGGCGAGGCGCAGAAGCAGCTTCGCCGTTTTCGTTTTGCATTGACAGTTTGTAGGTTATCGCGTCCGGCGTGACATGGCATCCCTTTACGCCAGAGGCGATGATCTACGACAGCCACATCTCACTCGATAAGAAAGGCGCGAGCAGGATGTCTACACAGCAACATACAATGCGCGCAGCCGTGGCGGGCGATCATGGGCTGGTTGTGCACCACGACTACCCGTTGCCCGCTGCGCAGGGGTGCGAAGCGTTGATCCGCGTGCGGCTGGCTGGCGTCTGCGCCACGGACATCGAACTGTTGCGCGGCTATAAAGGCGGCTTTCGCGGCGTGCTCGGCCATGAGTTCGTAGGCGAGGTCGTTGAAGCGCCAACGGATCCAAGTTGGGTGGGACGTCGCGTCGTCGGCGAGATCAATGTCGGCTGTGGGCAGTGCAGCCTCTGCCGGCGCGGGTTGGGAAAACACTGTCGCCAGCGCACTTCGCTCGGCATCATCGGGCGCGACGGCGTCTTTGCGGATTACACCTTGCTTCCCGTCCAGAACCTGCACGTTGTGCCCGATCACGTGCCAGATGAGGTCGCCGTCTTCACCGAACCGCTGGCGGCAGCCTACGAGCTGCTCGAACAGGCCGCCTTCCACCCAGAACAGCGCGTGATCGTGCTCGGCGATGGGCGGCTGGGGCTGCTTTGCGCATTCGTGCTGGCGCAGACCGGTTGTAACCTGACTGTCATTGGGCGCAACCCTGAGAAGCTGGCGCTGCTGGCAGGAACAGGTGCACACACAGTGCTATCTTCAGCGGATACGCTCGACCAGCTTGCCGCTGACCCGGCTGACATCGTCGTTGATGCCACCGGCGCGCGCGAAGGCTTTTTCACGGCGCTGCGGCTAGTGCGTCCGCTTGGCACGCTCATGCTCAAAAGCACCTTCGCCGACCGTCTGCAAGAATTCGACCTCAGCCACCTGGTCGTTGACGAGATCACGATCATCGGCAGCCGCTGCGGTCCCTTTGCGCCGGCATTGGCGGCGCTGGCAAGTGGCGCAATCGATCCGCGCCCACTGATTCACGCCGAATACAGCCTGGATGAAGCAGTAATCGCCATTGCCCATGCGGGGGCAAAAGGTGTGCTCAAAGTACTGATACGACCCTGATGCGTGTTTTCACTGAGAAAAATGCACATTGACTGGCTGATCCGCCGAATCTGTTCTATACTGGCGTTGTGTGTCTGCGTCGCCTGCAGGCTGCATAGCACCAAGTACTTTTCTGGAGATCGGTCATGACTGTTCTCTCTTCCGATACCCATCCCGTTATGGAGGCGCTGCAAATTCGGCTGATTCGCCAAATGCCAGCGTGGAAAAAAATCGCTATCGTGGACAGTCTCAATGAAGCCGTCAAGACACTAGCAATCAGCGGTATCAAGGAACGCCATCCCGGCGCCACCCCCGAACAGGTGCACTACCATCTGGCGGAGTTAAGCCTGGGCACTGAATTGGCGCGCAAGGTGTATGCACATGCAGGGTGAAATTGCCCACATCACCTTACTCGTCACACGAACGCTTGACCGACTTGGCATCGCATATGCGGTCGGTGGTTCGCTCGCCAGCTCTCTGCATGGCGTCATGCGCGCGACGTTGGATGTGGACATCGTGGCAGATATGAAGCCTGAACATGTCCAACCAATGATTGCTGGGCTATCGAAGGAGTTTTACGCCGATGAAGATATGATACGTGACGCGATTGAACGCCACAGCAGTTTCAACTTGATCCATTACGAGACCGCCCTCAAAGTGGATGTTTTCGTCTGCAAGCCGCGTGCCTTTGACAAAATGCAGTTGGAACGGCGTTGGACATCCATCATTGCAACTGCTCCAGAACAATCTATCTACGTTGTTAGCCCCGAAGACACCATCCTCGCCAAACTAGAATGGTACCGGCTGGGCGGCGAAGTCTCCGACCGCCAGTGGCGCGACATCCTCGGCGTAATGAAAGTGCGCGCTGGCGACCTCGACATCGGCTATTTGCAGAAGTGGGCGCGCGTGCTTGAAGTCGGCGACCTGCTTGAACGGGCCCTGGACGAGGCGACGTAGCGCAAATATCTATGCCTGGCAGATTCCCGGCGCGCCGCAAGCGGTGTGTCGATCAGCGCAAAAACGCCATGCGGCGCGCCGGGGTAGATGTTATTGCGCTGGCGGCCAAATCAACGTTAGATCTTCCCCGCCCTCTGGGTCGGTGATGGTCAGCGTGGCGCTTTCCACTGGGTCCGATGTGTGCGCCGGGAACTTGAGCACGCCGTTGACATGGTGGCCGTGGTTGTAGGCGACTTCCCAGGCGGTGGCGGGCATTGCATGGCCGGCGATGCTCAGCGTCGCCAGTTTGGCGAGATCGAAGCTCAGATCGACGCCGGTGGCGTTGAGATCGACGGTGAAGTCAATCGTATCGCCCTGGATGTTGCTGAGGTCGGGCGGCGTCACCTTGACGTCGATGGCGCCCAGTTTGCCGGTTTGCACCGCGCCCGCCTGTGCAAGGACGGGCGTTGCGGCGGGTGCAGCGGTTTGGGGCGCACCCTGTCCCATCATGCCGCCCATGTTCATGCCTTGCATCATCGGCATCTGTCCCATCATGCCGCCCATGTTCATGCCTTGCATCATCATGCCTGGCATCTGGTGCATCATGCCGCTCATCGGCATGGGGGCAATCAGAATCATTGTCCCCATCATCGGCATCTGCCCCATCATACCGCTTTGCATCGATTGGCCTTGCGCCGAGCCGTCCATGCGCATACCGCTGGCCATCATCCCCTGCATTTCGGCCATCATCTCTTGCATCTCAGCCATCATGCCCATCATTTCGCCCATGTCGCCTTGCATCATGCCTGCCATCGGCATTGTGCCGGTCATGGGCGCACTGCTGCGCATCATGCCATCCGCCATCATGCGTTGCATCCTTGCCATCATGCCTTGCATCTTGGTCATGTGAGCCATCATCTGCCCCATACCGCTCTGCCCCATTCCCGGTTGCATCGGCATGTCGCCCCCTGTTGCGCCTGGCCCGGGCATTGTGCCAGTCATGGGCATTGTTTGTTGAAGTGCGCCCTCTTCTATCGCTGCAGCTGTGGACGCCTGTGCATCCCCCCAACTCAACACTCCCAGCGTAAGCGCCAATGCAAGGGCGGGGAGAAATCCAGGTAAACCCATTCTTTTGAGAAACATATTTGCTCCTGACTTTGTGAATAAACTCAAAATAACTTGCCGCCTCCAGCATACACGTCAGATTTGAAGCAAATATGAAGACGTCCTATTCACATTTGCTTCATAAGCGCGTGCTACGCTGAAATCAATCAGATTCAGTGGTAGAGAAGGGAGTGTACACCATGATGATGGGACATGATTGGGGCATGGGTTGGGGCGGCATGTGGTTTGGCTGGCTGCTGATGATCGGCTTTACAGCCGCCGTCATTGTGTTGGTTGTCTGGCTGATCAGACTTTCTGCACCAGCCGGTCGCTTCAACACCGGTTCGGCAGAGAGCGATTCACAGGTTCAGTCAGCGTTGGACATTTTGCAAGCGCGCTATGCACGCGGCGAGATTTCCAAGGAAGAATATCTGGACGTGCGCGCTACGCTGCTGCGCACATGAAAGTTGGCGGAGTGCTGCGCCAGTGAAAGTGACCATGAAGGATATGTATCTGTTGCAGATGTAGTGCATCGAGGAGAATCAAATGGGTGTGATGATTCGCACTAGCAAGCAAACATTATTGATACAAACGTTATTGGTGCTGGGTTTTCTTACGTTTTTGCTGGCAGGCTGCGGACCAAGCCGGCACGCAATTGTGTTGGCGGCTGACGACGCACTGCCTGCCTTTCTCAATGCGGCAACGCCACGTGTGCGCGATGCCTACCGTTTTGCTGTTGCACATCCATCGACATTGGAGCAGATACCTTGTTACTGCGGCTGCGGAAAGATGGGGCACACCAGCAACCTGAGCTGCTACATCAGTTCAGCCACTGTAGGCGGTGCAATTGTTTACGACGAACATGCGAATGGCTGCGGCATCTGCGTTGACATCACCCAGGATGTCATGCGTCTGGCTCAAACCGGCCAATCCCTGTGGGAAATCCGCACCTACGTGGACGCTCAATATAGCCCTTTTGGCCCATCCACGGACACTCCGCTGCCAACAAAACCTTGAGTGAAAGGATCATTCGATGAGCAAACATTCAAAACGACATTCAACTTCGCCGAGATCGCAGCCCAGACAGACGAGGCGCTCTCCCTGGTTGGCAGCGACGGCGCTGACGTTGGCTGGCGTCGCTCTCGTCAGCATGCTGATCTGGCTGGTGCAGCGCAACACAGCAGAAACTGCACAGATCACCGCGCCTGCACAGGTCGCACCTTCTGACTCTACTGCCTTCAGCGGGCCACGCATCAGCGTAGACCAGGATCGCTTTGATTATGGCAATGTCAAGCTCAACACCACGATCGAAACCGCTGTCCGCGTCCGGAACACCGGCCACCAAGAGTTGGCGCTGGAACAGAATCCGGTCGTCGAACTCATCGAGGGATGTTGACCGCCCAATGCGGTCGTCGGTTCGACGATCTTGAATCCCGGTGAAGAGACAACCGTAAAGATGCGTTTCATGATGCATGCTGGCATGGACGGTAAGCACGAGTTCCGCCTCCATATCCGCTCCAATGATCCGGTGGAGCCTGACAAACAGGTGGTGATCCTGTCCAACTGGGTTCCATGAACACAATGCAGCATAGTCTACATGTTGCGCGGCCAACGCTGCCGCACGATCGGCCAGTATGTATACGACAAGTAGGCCAACAAGACCAGATTGAGGGCGATCTCGAACGTTAGAAATGTCTGACCGCTGGCGTCGGTCTCCCAGTAACTGATCGGGCTGGCAAATCGATAGCGCCAATTCACAGGAAACCAGATCAGCGGCCCATCGCTGCGATGGGTGAAAATGTCGATCCCAACGTGAACGATCATGCTGACCGCCAGCCAGAAAAACGCCTTGCCCCAGCGGCTGTCGCGCTGTCGCCACCACCACAATCCAAGAAGCAAGAGCGCGCCGTTGATCAACAGCGAATGAAAGAAATTGTGCGCAACGATCCACCATGGATCGTTGTAAAAGAGCGTGAAATGCAAATACTCCATGATGCTGGCGGTGGTCGGCGGCGACGCCAGCCAGCGGTAGTAAACTTCACCCCCAACGGTCAGTACAAAGAACGGGATGTCCGGTAGAACAGCGCCCAACAGCAACGCCGCCGCAACGGTTGTATCCACCCAGGATCGATAGCGGAACGGCGTCAGCGCCGCAGCAGTGATGAGGAAATGACTTTGTGTCTGCATAGATGTGTCTTCAACGCGACTCTTTTGGGACGCGCGGCAGCATAAGGCCAAATTCGGCGCCATGTTTTGCGCCGGGCGGCGGGCTGTCGACCCACATGCACCCGCCATGCGCCTCGACGATCTGCCGGGCGATGGCAAGACCCAGACCGGAGCCGCCGGTTGAACGTGTGCGCGAGCGGTCGCCGCGGTAGAAACGGTCGAAAACATGGGGAAGGTCTGCAGCCGGGATGCCCGCGCCGTTATCGGTGACGGTTACATAGACATGGTCTTCGTCGGCGTGGAGGCTGACGACCACCGAGCCGCAAGCCAGCGTATGGCGTAGCGCATTGTCGAGCAGATTGAGCAACACCTGATTCAGGCGCTGTTCGTCTGCCTCGATTAGCAGCGCCTGGGCAGGACAGTTGGCGGTGAGAGCGACGCCGCACTCGCTGGCGCGGCGCTGCATGGCGCTGACTTGGCGCCGACAGAGATCAGCCAGATCGATCGGCGCCGTCTCCAGGATGAGCTGTCCCGCTTCGGCGTTAGCCAGGGTGCGTAGGTCGTCCACAAGCCGGTTGAGCAGCAACACCTCCGCGTGCAGCGCTTCCAGATTCTCGCCATCGACCGGAAAGACGCCATCCTGCATCGCCTCGATAGCGCCTTGAATGCCGGTGAGCGGTGTGCGCAGTTCATGGGCGATGTCGGCCATCAGGTTGCGGCGCAGGGTTTCCTGCTTTTCCAGGCTGGCTGCCATCTGGTTGAACGTTGCGGTCAACTCGCCGACCTCATCGGCGCTCCTGACCGGCACGCGCACGCGCAGGTCGCCGCGGGCGATGCGGCGTGAGGCATGGGTCAGATCGACTAGCGGCCGTGTGATCTGGCGCACGAAGACCGCAGCCAGGGTCAACCCGGCCACGGCGGCGATCACAGCGGCAAAAAAGACTGCCCGCGTGACGCTGCCCACCAGCGGTGCAGGATCGACCACGGCAGCGCCCATCAACGACCCCTCCACCACCAGCTCGCCGACGAGCTCGCCATCGACGATGACCGGCCAGTGTTCGAGTGGGGCGCTTGTCAGCGGGGCGTCGCCGGCTGCTCCTTCCGAATCGGCCACCACCTCGCCGCGCTGGTTCAACACCTGAACACGGTTGGTGGGCATGCCCATCATCGTGCCAAAGACGCCTGTCATGACTCCATCCGATGCGCTGAGGAGCAGTCCCTCGAACGCTGCATCGAGATCGCCCCAATCCTGATGTCGCCGATAATAGTCGGCGAGCGCCGCCTGCATGACCGCCGGACGCACCATCTGATTGGCAACCATAAAGTGCTCGAACTGGGTGGCCGTTCCCTGGCTGGTCAACCAGACGGTGACCACCACGCCGATGAAGATGATCAGTGCAAAGGCGGCGGTCAGTTTGAACCAAAGCTGATTGCGCATAACGTTAGCCGATGAACCGATAGCCGACGCCATGCACCGTTTCGATGAAGCGGCTGTGGCGTCCGGCGCCGCCCAATTTCTGACGCAGGTTCTTGATGTGCACGTCGATGGTGCGTTCGTAGGCGCCATCGACGCTGTCGGTCTGCGCAACGGTCAACAATTCGTCGCGCGTAAAAGGACGTCCGGACTGGCGCATCATTGCGTAGAGCAGATCGAACTCCACTGATGTCAGCGCAAGGTCCAAGCCGTCCAACGTTGCTACGCGGTAGGATGGATCGAGCCGAAGTCCGCCGCTTGTCAGCACCTGCGCAGTGGCGGACTTCGGCAGCTGTTCGAGGCGACGCAGCGCAGCCTGCACCCGCGCCGCCAGTTCGCGCGGGCTGAACGGCTTGACCATGTAATCGTCGGCGCCGATGGTGAATCCTACGATGCGGTCTGCTTCTTCCACGCGCGCGGTAAGCATCAGGATGTAGACATTGGCGATGGCTGGGTCGCTGCTCTGGCGCAGGCGGCGGGTGATCTCCCACCCATCCAGGCCGGGCAGCATCAGGTCGAGCACGATCAGCGCCGGTTTTTCTGCCAGCGCCAGCGCCAAGCCGGTTTCGCCGTCGGCGACGGCCAGTACACGGTGACCCGTCCGTTCGAGATAGCCCTGCACCACGCGGCGAATCTGGTGGTCATCTTCGACGACGAGAATGGTGACCATCTGTTCCAGCATGGGCATACTCTAGCCACAAAGTCACAAAGATGCAAAGGCTTTCTATACAACTTCGAAGTAACGCATCATGCCGGTGTCCTCGTGCTCCAGGTTGTGGCAGTGAAAGAGATAGCGGCCGCGATAACCGTCGAACCGCACGGCGATGCGCACACGCTCGCCCGGCATCACCAGCACCGTATCTTTCCACCCTTCGTCGAGTAGACCGTCCTTGACCGTCTCCCAGCCGGCGCGCTGCGCGTCGTCGACCTGACGGTCGAGCACCTGGAAATGCACGCCATGCAGATGCACCGGATGCGCCATGAAGTCACGCATCATCGGTTGCATCGCTGCGTTGCTGCCGTGGGCGCCGTGCGCTCCGTGATCCATGCCTGCCATGCCGCCTGCAACAACCGGAGCAGGCGCCTCCATCAGATTCACCAACTCCCAAATTTCGGCGTCGCCAAAGCGCACCTTCTCGTCTTCAGCGACGACATCCATCTCGAAGCTGCGCCCGTTGATCGTCCAGTTCATGGCGTCGTCCATGGCAAAGACGAAGGTGCGCGGCTGAGAGGCATTGACTGCGTTCTGCGCGTCCAGCCTCTCGACGGGCAGCAGAGCAGACGGCAGCGACAGGTTGTGCTCCACTGCTTCGGTCACGGCAAAGGTCATGATATCGAAGGCGGCGCCGTTGGGTAACGCCGGTTCGTGGTGCATCATCCCCATCATATTCATGGTGGCGGCTTCGACGCCTTCGAAAGGCAGGCTGACCAGCTTGATCTCAGCGCCCACTGTGTCTTGGCTGAAGTCAGCCCACAGCTCGACGCGTTCGCCCGGCGAGAGCATCACGTAGGGCGCGGTCACCGGCTGTTCGAGCAGGCCGCCGTCGGTGGCGATCACCGTCATCGGCGCGCCGCTGCTCCATGCCAGCTTGTAGATGCGCGCGTTGGAGCCGTTGAGCAGGCGCAGGCGATAGGGTTGCGTGGAAACGGGCAGGGTCAGGTCAGGCGCGCCGTTGACCAGGATACGATCGCCCAGGATGCCCATCATCGCGTCCATCATGCCACCCATGCCCGGCGCAATGTAGACGAGCTGGTTGTTGGCGTCGAAGCGGCGATCCTGAATTACAAGGGGGATGTCCTGCGCGCCGGCAGGCAACCCCAGCGCCGCTTCTTCGCTGTCGGTGACGATGAACAGACCAGCCAGTCCCAGATATGCCTGCTCCGCTGTCCGCCCGTGCGGATGCGGATGGAACCAGTAGGTGCCGGGCCGATTGCGCACCTCGAAGGTGTATTCGACCTCGGCGCCGGGCGCGATCAGGTTGGAAGGCTGCCCATCGACCTCGGCGGGCACGATCAGCCCGTGCCAGTGGACGTTGGTCGGCTCATCCAACTCGTTGCGCACGTGAACGCGCACAGTCTGCCCGCGTGTCCCGCGCACGATAGGACCAAGATAGGAACCCGGCAGCGCCACAACTGCATCGGCGTCACCCTGCACCACACTTGCTGTGTAGCCA
>CALJMI010000128.1 GCA_937981885.1 uncultured Caldilinea sp. | reverse complement strand
GCGTCAGCGTCGACCAGTCGATCCGCTCGGCGAGAGCGGCGGGCAGGTGTGCGCGCAGGAAGAGCGCCGCCTCCTCCGTGTCGGCGAAGACGGTGCGAAAGAGCTTGTCGTGGGGATGCTGGACACCGGTGCTCATGACGCGTATTGTACCATGGAAACAAGTGAGGAACGAAGTTGCCCAATCGAGGTCATCGAAAAATTCATGCTTGAAATTTCGAACAACCTGTGATACAACTATTGTGCAGCGCTAATTGGTCTATACCGGTCTATACGATTTTATGCAACTACAGCGCGAGGCGCCAGATCCGCTCTATCTACAAATCAAGGAGGGTCTGATCGCTGCCATCCGCAGCGGTCAGTTCGAGCCGCACCAACGGCTGCCGTCGGAGCGCGAGTTGTCCGAGCAGTACGACGTCAGTCGTATGACGGTTCGTCAGGCGCTATTGTCATTGGTGCGCGATGGGGTGATCTACACGCGCGTAGGCAAGGGAACCTTTGTCGCCGACGCCAAGATCGACCAGCAACTGCGCACGCTGACCGGTTTCAGCCAGGATGTGACGGCGCGTGGAGGCAGACCGAGCAGTCGCGTGCTCGAGACGCGCGTGGTCGGCGCAGCGCCCGACGTAGCCGCTGCGCTGCGCATGATGCCGCAAAGCGAGGTAATTCGGCTGGCGCGGCTACGACTTTCCGACGACCTGCCGCTTGCTGTAGAAACGGCTCATCTCCCCTTTGCGCGTTTCTCTGGCTTGCTGGTGCACGATTTTGCCGTTGAATCGCTCTACGCAGTGTTGGAGCGCGAATATGGCCTGGCGCTCACGCAGGCTGAGCAGGTGCTGGAGGCGGTGGTCGCAAACGCTGAGGAGCTGCGCCTGCTTGAATTGACGCCGCCCGCCGCAGTGATGCGGATGCAGCGGTTGACGGTCGACAGCGAAGGCGAGCCGGTTGAGTTCGTATTGTCATCCTACCGCGGGGATCGCTACAAATTCCGCTTTACGCTTCAAGCAGGGCGATAGCTATGGTTAGAACAGGTTTGCAGCAATTGATCGAAGATCGCCGCGATCTCATCAAAGGGCGGCGCATCGGGCTGGTGACGCAACCGGCTGCAGTCACATCTGATCTGCGCGCTGCGGAGGATGCGCTGATCATCGCAGGCGCTACGCTCACGGCGCTGTTTGGTCCCGAGCACGGCTTCGACGGATCGGCGGCGGATGGCGCGGCAGTGGAGCACGCTATCCATGCGCGGCTGGGCGCGCCGGTCTACAGTCTTTACGGCGCCGAGCGCGAGCCGACAGACGCCATGCTGTCCGAGGTCGATCTGCTGATCTTCGATATGCAGGATGTCGGCGTGCGCTTCTACACTTACCTCAGCACGCTTTATTATCTGCTGCGCGCATGCGGGCGTACAGGCATTCCCCTGCTGGTGTTGGATCGCCCCAATCCGGTGAATGGTGTTGCGATTGAAGGTCCGCCTGTTGAGCCGAGGTTGGAATCCTTTGTCGGCATTATCGACATCCCGATCCGCCACGGCATGACGTTGGGCGAGCTGGCGCGGCTGATCAACGCCGAACAGCGCTTTGGCGCCGATCTGACCGTGTTGGCGATGCAAGGCTGGCGGCGTTCGCTGTGGTTCGACCAGACTGGGCTGCCATGGGTTCCGCCCTCACCAGGAATGCCGCAGCTGATCACCGCCACCGTCTATCCGGGCATGTGCTTTATCGAAGGCACGAATCTTTCCGAGGGACGCGGTTCATCGCTGCCGTTCGAGATCGTCGGTGCGCCGTGGCTGGACGGCTATCGGCTGGCAGTCTCGCTCAATGCGCTTGATCTGCCCGGCGTGCGCTTCCGCCCAGTGCACTTCATGCCGTCGGCAAGCAAACATGCTGGTGAACACTGCCAGGGTGTGCAGGTGCATGTGACCGACCGCAACGCCATGTATGCGGTCACAACCGGCTTGCACGTAGTTGCGGCGTGCCGAGCGCAGAATTCAGAACGCTTTGCCTTTCTGGATTCGAGCTGGGAGGGCCGTCCGCCGCACTTCGACCTGTTGGCTGGCAATGCGGCGTTGCGTCAAGGGCTGGCATTGGGATACGACGTGGCTGGTCTCACCGAAAATTGGAAAATCTATGAAGCTGAGTTCCGTGTGCGGCGTGCGCCCTATTTGCTTTACGGCGAGGCGGCATGAACGTCACTGTTCGTCCTTTCCGCGGCGCCGATGAAACTGCGTTGATCCAGTTGTGGAATGCGTCGATGACGCACGACCCAATCAACGCAGCGGTGTTGCGTACGCGCGTCCTGCTCGACCCAAACTTCACGTCCAGAAACCTGCTCGTGGCCGAAGATGCGGGCGAGTTGGTTGGATTCGTGCTTGGGTTGATACGACAGGTTCCGCTCTTCTTGCAGGGATTGGAGCCGGAGCGAGGCTGGATCACGGCGTTTGGCGTTCATCCGGGTCGGCGGCGACAGGGAATCGGGCGCATGCTCTTTGTGGAGATGATGGCGCGTTTTATCGCTGCCGGGCGCAGGCAGATCGAGATTGCGCCCTACACGCCCAACTACTTCATTCCGGGCGTGGACATGGACGCCTATGCGCCAGCGCTGTACTTTCTGGAAAGCCTGGGTTGGCAGCGCGTCTCGACGCCGATCTCGATGCGCGCCGAACTGACGGGTTTCCAGCTTCCGGCGGAGATCGTCGAGCTAGAACAGAAGCTGGCGGCGCAGGGCGTCGACATCCGCCTCGTGACGGCCGCTGACCTGCCAGCGCTGATGCCGTTCATCGCTGACAAGTTTGGCTGGGATTGGTACAGATTTGCGCAGGAATATCTACTGATGCTCTTCGGGCCTGGCGCCGACGACATCTGTTTTCTTGTTGCGGTGCAGGGTGAGCGCATCGTCGGCTACTGTCAACAACGACGTGAGCGTTTCGGCCCGTTTGGCGTCGACCCGGCGTTGCGCAGCCAGGGCATTGGTCGGGTGTTGCTCTTTCGCTGTCTGGCGGAGATGCTGGCGAAGGGTTTTCACTGCGCGTGGTTTCTGTGGACAGGGCGCAATGCGGCGCGGCTATATGAGCGGGCAGGCTTTCACACCGTGCGGCGCTTTGCGGTGATGCGACGTGAATTGCGTGCGTAGGAGGATGGCTCGCCAAAGGGCATGAAATATCATGCCCGTACACACGTTGCGATCTTCCTTCTCTCTCTGCGTAATCCGCGCAATCTGCGGACAGTTGGCTTATGAGGCGGTGCATGTTGGCTGAGCGTGAGAATTCAGTTTTGCCCAAAGGTCACCTACTCGTCATCGGCGCGCACGCTGGCGATGTGGAGAACATGGCGGGAGCCACGGTGCTCAAGCATGTGCGCGGTGGCTGTACAGCGACGGTAGTGCACATGACATTGGGGGAAGCAGGACATCCGACGCTGGCGCCCGCACGCTACGCCGAGCAGCGCCGCCAGGAGATCATTGAATCGGGGCGGCTCATGGGTGCAAGGGTGATCGAGCTGCCGTATCGTGACGGATTGCTGCCGGTCAACGACGAAGTCAAATTTCAGGTGTGCGACCTGATCCGCCAGGAAAAGCCCGACGTGATTCTGACGCACTGGAAAGGCAGCATTCACAAGGATCACACGGCGACCTATGAGATTGTACAGGAGGCGATTTTCTACGCCGCGCTGCCCGCCATCGAGCGAGAGTTGCCGGCGCACCGTGCACGCAGCATCTACTATCCCGAAAACTGGGAGGACATGGAGGGCTGGCGCGCCGACCTCTATCTCGATGTGAGCGATGTGTGGGAGGAGTATCTGGCTGTACTCAGATCGCACGCCTTGATGCGCGGGGGCGTCTCATCGTTTCGTTACCTGGACTACTACGACGCGTTGGGTACAATGCGCGGCTGTCTGGGCGGCTTCCGTAAAGCCGTGGCATTGATGGCGCCCACCGGCTCATGGGTGCAGCGCAGGGCGTATCTGCCCGTACTGTTACCGCCCTGACGCCAGATACTTTCGATTGCGTGCGTAATGCGTCGGTGAGGTTCCAGACCGCACGTTGCTGGTCGATCAAATACGTGTGATCTTAGGCCGAACCTGCGCATTTGTTATGTTTGAAGGAGGTGCACCATCTACGTAACTGCTCGACCACGTTCATCGATTTGCGTTGAAGTTCGTATCGCTTCTTGAAAGGAGAACAACAATGAAACGAAGCTACATAGTTGTCGCGCTGCTTGTCGTGCTTGCGATGTTGGTGAGCGCATGTGCCGGGGTGGCGCCAACCGGCGGCGCCAGCGAAGGCGCGGCTGCTAAAACCAGGATCGTCTTCTACCAGCGCGGGTATGTCGAAGGCGGCACCGACGCCGGCTCGGTCAACACCGCCAAAGCCGTTGAGATTTTCGAGCAGAACAATCCGGACATCGACGTAGAGATCGTCGGCATTCCGTGGACGGCGGAAGGCGACACCAAGCTGGAGACAGCGCTGGCGGGCGGCACCGACATCAACGTCTTCCGCGTCACCAGTCCGAACCTGCCGCGCTATGCCAAGCAGGGTATCCTCTCCGAGATCACGCCCTACCTGACCGACGAGGACAGAGCTGACTTCTACGAAAGCGCCTTCCAGGTGGCGACGGTCGATGGCAAGGTGTGGGCATGGCCGCTGTGGGTGACAGCGATCTCGCTTTTCGCCAACACCGACATTCTGGCTGAACGCGGCGTTGAGCTGCCGACGATAGATGACCCGTGGACGTGGGACGAGTTCGTCGAAGCGACCAAGCAGCTCACCTATACCAGAGATGACGGTACGCAGGTCTACGGCTTCACATCTTCCTCGCGCTGGGGCGCTATCGAATACTACCCATTGATGTACATCGACGGTGGTCGTATCCTCAGCCCGGATGGGAAGCAGTTCGTGCAAAATCAGCCGGAAGGCGTCTCGGCGCTGGAGAAGATCGCTTCACTGCCGCTTGAACACAAGGTGACGCCGCCCGACTTCGGCACGGTCGATCAGGCGACGGTGCGTTCGCAGTTCAAGGAATTGCAGAGCGTCGCCCTGATGATGAGCACGCCCGGCGCCCTTCCTGACCTGGAAAACAGCGGCTTCCCGGTTGCCGTGCTGCCGCCACCGACCGGCGACATGGGTAAACTGGTCACCAACGGTGCGTTCGGTCTCTTCGCCGTCGTCGATGTCGAGGACGAGGCGAAGGAAGCTGCCGCGCACAAGCTGGCGAGCTACCTGACCGGCAGTCAGGTTGCGCAGGATGTGGAAGGTTGGCAGCTTGCGCCGGGTCTGCGCCGCAGCAACACCTCCTATGCCACGACGCTCAACCGCGAAATCATCGCCAGGCTGGTCGAGTATGGCGTCTACGAAGCGCCGGTCGCCACTTCGGCAGAGCTGGGTGCACAGTATGGCGCCACGCTGCAGGCGATCATCCTCGGCCAGCAGTCGGCGCAGGAAGCCATGGACGCCATTGCGCCAGTGTATCAGGCCGAGTTGGATGCGCTGAATGAGTAGATAGAGCAAGATTAGAAGATTTTTGAGACTGGAGATTGGAGATTAGAGATTGTGTGCGAAGCGGCGAGCAATCTTCCAATCTCCAATCTCTTAATCTCCTCTGCTGGAGAACAAACACCATGACCAACATTGCCCGCTTCTGGCATCATCACAAATGGAGCTATTTCTTCATTGCGCCGAGTATGCTGTTGTTTTTCCTGTTCATCGGCTGGCCGGTGTTGCGCGCCGTGGTGTTGGCGTTTCAACGCGTGACGTTGCGTTCCAGCGAATGGATAGGGCTGAAAAACTTCATGGATGTCTTTGGCAGCCAGTTGTTTCGCGATGCCATGTGGCACACCTTCATCTATGCGTTCTTCGTGGTGGCGGCGTGGATTCTCAGCTCGCTGGCGATTGCGGCGCTGTTGCAGCCCTTCTCGAATCGGGTGCAGTCGCTCTTCCGCGGTGCGTTTTATCTACCGTATGTCACCAGCATTATCGTGATCTCGCTGGTCTGGATTTACATCTTTCAGCCGGAGTACGGATTCTTCAACTGGCTGTTGGGCTTATTTGGCTTGCCGCGCGTGCTCTGGCTGCAAGACCCCAACATTGCCCTGTGGAGTTTGATCCTGAGCACGATCCTGGTTGTGCCGGGGACGGGCGTCGTGCTCTATTCCGCCAGCATTGGCTCGATCCCGCGCGAACTGTACGAGGCGGCGGAAGTTGAGGGCGCCAATGCCGTGCAGAAGTGGTGGGACATCACCGTGCCGCTGCTCAAGCCGACGACGCTCTACCTGATGGTCATTTACACGATCGCTGGCTTTCAGGTCTTCGAGCGCGTCTACATCATGACCGGCGGTGGGCCGATCAACCGCACGACAACGATCGTGCAGTTGATCTACATGACTGCGTTCAGCGACTTCAATTTTGGTCGCGCCAGCGCGCAAGCGCTCGTGCTCTTTGCGATCATTGCGGCTTTCTCGTTCATTCAGTTCAAGTTTCTGAGCACCGACGTGGAGTATTGAGGGAGAGACACATGGCAAGCGAACCGGCTATCGAACAACCGGCGGTGCTTGGGCGCACCCAAAGCGCAGGCAGCAATCTAGGCGATCGCTTCTGGCAGATCGTGATCCTGGCGATCCTGATCCTGGCGGCGTCGGTCAGTCTTTTTCCGCTCTACTGGCTCTTCGTGACAGCGATTACGCCAGCCTCGGCGACGGTCAAGCTGCCGCCGGAGCTGATCCCCTCCAACCCAACGCTCGACAACATCACGAACCTGATTCAGGTGAGCGGCGCGGGCGGGTTACGCGTGCTGGGGCTGGAAGGCATTCGCATGTCGCGGATGTTGCTGTGGTTCGTCAACACGCTGCTGCTGGCGCTGGTGAGCACAGGAGTTCATGTGCTCTTTGACACGATGGCGGGCTATGCCTTTGCCAAACGCAAATTTCCGGGGTCGAATCTCTTTTTTTGGATGATCCTGGCGGCGCTGATGATCCCGGCGCAGGTGACGCTGGTGCCGCTCTATTTGATGATCACACAGTTCAAGCTGGTCAACACTTTTGCCGGCGTGCTCTTGCCCGGCCTCGCCGACGTGATCGGCATCTTTCTGCTCAAACAGTATATCCAGACAATGCCCAGGGAGCTAGAGGAAGCGGCGCGCATGGACGGCGCGTCGGAGTGGAAGACCTTCACCAACGTCATCGTACCGCTGGCGGCGCCGGCAATGGCGGTGACTGCGATCTTCGCCTTTCAGCGTTACTGGAATTCCTTTTTGTGGCCGCTGGTCGTGCTGCAAAACCCCGACCTGTTCACGCTTCAGGTTGGGTTGTCGTATCTGTACAACAGCGAGTTTGGCACCAACTACGGCTTGCTGATGTCGGGCGCGGCGTTGGCGTCGATCCCGATGATCATCTTTTTCTTTTCCTTCCAACGCTATTTCATGCAAGGTTTGCGCGTCGGCGCGGTGAAAGGCTAGGGCGAAGGCGCGCCAATCTGGAATGCACGTTATGCTCCGGGTTTATGCGTCTTTGCCTAAAGTGATGTGCGATAGAGAAACCGAGTTTCTTAGCCCGATTGACAGTCTGGCAACGATAGATTAGAAACTCGGTCGCTCAAGGTAGGTCTCTCGAAGCAGTACTGCTTTAGAACTCCGACTCTGGGTCAACGCCGAGCTGGCGCAATCTGGCGGCAAGAGCATCAGCGCGGCGACGTTCCTGCTCGGCGCGCTCCTTGCCGGTGAGCAGCAGATTGCCCTGCGCATCGATCCAGCGCAGCCATGTTCCCTGCATGTCCTCATACTCACCGTCCCAGAGTGTTACACCCAGACCGATGCCAGGAAGATTCTCCGGCGGAATCTCGGTGTAATCGAGGCCGCGCCGCTCGAACACATAGAGCGTACGGTCGGATAGGAGGTGCTCAGGATCGTGGACGATGTAAAAGGGGATGCCGATCCGCGCATAGCTGGTCACTTTGTCGCTTAGTTCGCCACCTTTGCGGTTGGAGACAATCTCGACGACGATCTCCGGCGGCTTGCGATATTCCCAGACAAAGTACGATCGATTCTTCTTGGGGAACGGATTGTCGGGCGGGCGAACGTCCAGGCTGACCAATGCATCCGGCACGTAAGGTGGCTCGGTCAGTGCGAAGAAAAGCCCCACATTGGTCATGGCTAGAAAGGGGCGCCCCTCACCAGGTCCCGGCCACGAGGCATACAGGCTTTCAGCAAGCAGCCGTTGCTCACGCTCGGAAAATAGATTATCCACGGGGGCGTCATCCTCGGTGATAAATTGTTCGTAGTCGATTTCGATCGGCGCAAACGGCGTCTCATCGCTTTCCGGCGGCGCAGTGACGGCTTCTACCACCGGTGCATTCACAGACATCGGGAATCCTCCTTCCCTGGCAAGCGGCAGCCAGCAGTGAACGAAAGTCTAGCACATCTGTTCCTGGGTGGTCAACTGTGTTTTTCGCTGAGGTCTACTTGACAGGTGGGGCAGGGTTTGTTTTGTAGGTCATCGCCTCCGGCGTGACATGGACCCCGTCACACCGGAGGCGATGACCTACGACGCGCGCCGGGCCTTGTTGGCAAACTCGACCAACGCCCTTGTTATCCCCGTCACATCGGAGGCGATGACCTACGACACGCGCCGGGCCTTGTTGGCAAACCCGACCAACGCCCTAGTTATCCCCGTCACGCCGGAGGCGATGACCTACGACACGCGCCCCCAACTTGAATGACACCCTTTTCGCTGCTGACAGATTTTGGCCCCCGACATCACGCGCCCGGTTGCCAGAGCGGTTCTGCCACACCCTTCATAAAGTTCTCATAGCGCGCCATGACGAAGAGTGCATCCGAGAGCCGGTTGAGATAGGCGAGCGCGTTGGCGCCAATAGCTTCCTCGCGCGCCAACGCCGCCACATCGCGCTCGGCGCGGCGACAGACGGTGCGCGCCACGTGAAGCTGCGCTGCACCCAGCGATCCGCCTGGCAGGATGAAGTTCTCCAACGACCCCAGCGCAGCGGTCATCTCGTCAATCAAGTCTTCCAGTCGTTCGATGTGGCGAGCCTCAATTTGTGGCAGCTTATAGACCGCCTTGTCCTCTTCGACGAAAGCCAGGTCAGAGCCAAGGTCGAACAACTCGTTCTGAATCTCCGCCAGCACCGTCGTCAGCTCCTGGCACAGGCCGATAGCCAGCGCAACGCCGATCTGTGAATTGAGTTCGTCCACCGTTCCGTAGGCGGTCACGCGCAGGTGATCCTTAGGCACGCGCTGCCCGCCGCCCAGCGAAGTCTGTCCTGCATCACCTTTTTTCGTGTAAATCTTGGTCAATCTTGGCATGTCATCGCTCCTAACGCGTCATTGACTGTCAGCCAGCCGGTTTCTGGAAATAGTTTGGCGATCTGCGGCGCAAAAAGCGGTGAGGTTGCCATCACTTCGGCCGGTTCGCCCTCGGCGATGATCTCGCCCTGGCTCATCAGGATCACACGGTCGGCGATGGCGGCGGCCAACTCCACGTCGTGCGTCACGACCAGAATTGCCATGCCGTCGTTGCGCCACTCGTGCAGCAGCCGCTCCAACTCGCGCTTGGCTGCGTAGTCTAGCCCGCGCGTCGGCTCGTCGAGCAACAGGGCGCCGGGTCGCGTCACCGTGACCGCTGCCAATGCCACTCGCTGCCGTTCACCAACGCTCAGGTCGCGCGGATAGGCCTCCGCTTTGTCGAAAAGACCGAGCTTATGAAGCAGGGCTGCGATTGAGCGACTGGGAGATTGGGAGATTGGCGATTGGAGATTGACCCGCGTCTCCCCCGCTCCCGCGCGCTCTTTTTCCCTCTCTCTCTCCCAATCTCCAATCTCCAATCTCCAATCTCCCACCTCCACCCCATGATTGCGTAGCGTCACCGCCAGTTCCTCGCCCACGCTATCGGCGAAGAGCAGCGTATTGGGGTCTTGGGGCAAGTAGCCGACTTGCCGGCAGATGTCAGCCACGTCGCGACCGGCGTTCGGCGTGCCATCGATGCAGATGTCGCCGGCGTGCGGACGCACCAGCCCCGCAAGCGAACGCAGCAACGTGGTCTTGCCTGCGCCGTTGCGTCCCATCAACACGACGATCTCCCCGGACCACAGATCGAGATTGACGCCGCGCAGCACCTCCTGATCGCGATAACGCACTTTGACGCTGCGCGCCCGCACATAAGGGGCGCTGCTGCGCACGAACAGTCGTCGATGGCGAGGCTGTCCGTCTACAGAACAACGGTGCTTCGCCAACCAGGAACGACTAAAACGCAGCCCTTCCTTGATTGACAGCGGCAGCGGCTGCCAGCCGAACGCCTTGCCGATGCTCACCAGCGGCGGCGTCAGATCGACCTGCTTCATCACGCCGCGTGCGTCGTCGAATAGGATCGGCCCGCCATCGTCGGGCAGGTAGATGATGCTGTCCACGTAGGGCAGCACACGCTCTAGCCGATGCTCAGCCAGAATCACGGTCAAACCGAGATCGTGATTGAGACGTACGAGCGAGTTGAGCACATCCTCCGCCGACTTTGGATCGAGCTGTGAGGTCGGCTCGTCTAACACGAGAATCGACGGGCGCAGCGCCAACGCCGCCGCAATTGCCACTCGCTGTCGTTCACCGCCAGAGAGCGTTTTGAGCGGTCGGTCGCGCAGCGGCGTCAGGTCAAGCAGATCGAGCGTCTCCTCCACGCGCACGCGCATTTCCTGCGGCGGCATCGCAGCATTCTCCAGCGCAAAGGCGATCTCATCCTCGACGCGGTCGGTGACGAACTGCGCCTCTGGGTCCTGGAAAACAAAACCAACGTGGCGGCTGAGCAGGCGCGGCGTCGCAGCCACCGGGTCGTAGCCGTTGACGCGCACCGCTCCACTGACCACGCCGCCGCTGAAGTGCGGAACAAGCCCGTTGAGACAGCGCAACAGCGTCGATTTACCTGCACCCGACGGCCCGATCAACAGGATCAACTGACCGTCGGGCAGATCAAGCGAAACGTCTTTCAACGCTGGCGTCGTCGCGCCTGGGTAGGTATAAGTCAAATGCTCAAAATGGATCAAGTGAATCTCTCCTCAACATCTTACGTCAACGCTGGCGCTGCAAGCCCCAACGTTGCCAGCCCAATGCGCCAGTCGAAAGGAGGCCAACTTAGCGTCGGATAAGGGTAGTAAAAAATTGTGCTGCGTTCGAACAGCGGCAACAGATAGGCGCCTGCAGCCAGTGCTACGCCGCCCACCACCACCCAATCCAACCGCTGCCATTGATCCGGGCGATAGATGGTGTGCGGATGGCTGCGTCCGGCGCGCCAGAGTCCGCCCACCAACGCTGCACTGCCGGCAATCAGCAGCCCAGCGCCTGGAACCGGCTGCGCCCAGATCAATTGGAGCAACCATCCCATCACGACGGCGACAAAGCCGGCCAACACCAGTGTTGAGGGCCAGCGATCCTCGCTCGTGGCGCCGCTGGCGAAACCGCGCGCCACCATCGCCTCCGCCAGTTGCAGCGAGCGCTCCATCCCGCCTTCCAGCAGCGGCACGACCAGCGGCAGCCAGCTCCGCACCCCGCGCAGACGGTGGCCCCGCACTGCCTGCGCCTCGCGCACTTGCTGAATCTGTTGCAGCGTCGTCGGCACAAAGGTGACGGCAATTGAAACGACCACCGCCACCGGGTAGAATGCGCGCGGCGTCAGGCGCAGCAGCGACCGCACCGGCACGACGCGGTTGATCACCGTAAAACCGGCGAACAGCCCCGTCAGCGCCAGCCCGTTGAGCGCGCCGTAGACCAGCGCCTCCAGCGTCCACGCCCCACCGAAGAGTGGAATCCATGCAGGCAATGTGAAAATCATCGTGGTTCCGACATGCACCATCGCCATGTTGAAGAGCGACGCCGTCGTCACCACGATCAAGCCAAAGCGCAGCGGCGAAAGCGCCAGTGCGTGTTGCTCGTCGCCAGCGGAGGTCACGCAACGCCAGCGCACCAGTGCAACAACGCCCAGCGTCAAAACTATGTAAAACGGGTTGCGCGTCAACGTCAAGATCGCCACGATCGCCGCAATCCATGTTGCCCAACCAAGCGGGTGAAGCGTACGGCGTTGTAGAAACCAGCCTTCTTCAAAAAAATCGGCTTTTGTCCGTTGCGCGTTCAACCCGCTGTCCACGTTGCCTCCGCTGCATCAACATGGCGTTCCCTGTGGACTGAGGGCAACTGCACGAAATCAAAACGCATCTGAAATCGGCGCAGCACACGCAGGATTGCTGCACCGGCGAACGCAACCAATACGAAGTTGCCGACAGCGCGCGCCGTATCCCACGCCAGCGACGTTACGACATAAAAAACCAGATAACGCTGCACTGTTTCCCACACGCCGACGCCCGGCTCCCAGTGCATCTGCGTCGGCCCCATGGCAAAAGGCCAAAACCACAGGTTCATGATCGCGCCGAACAACAAGCCCCAATAACCGGCAAAGATAGCTAGCACCCAGATTTCGTGACGAGGGGAGCGCGTCTCGTGGTGCGTGGTGCGTGGTGCGTGGTGCGTTGCAGCGTTGCCTAACATTGCCACAATGGGACGGCAGAGCGGCGCGCTGAGACCGACCCAACCCGCGGTGAACATCTGATAGGGCAGCCAGGGGCCGACGCCGCCCGTCACCAGCGCCGAGACAAGCAAAGTCAGCGCGCCGAGCAAAAAGCCGAAACCGCCGCCAAAGACGTAGCCGCCGAAGATGATCAGCGGGAAGATCGGACTGAAACCGCCCGGCCCCGGCACGGCGACTTCGATAAAACGCAGCGTGGCATTGATTGCCACTAACACGCCGAGCAGCGCGATCGACTTGGCGCCGACTGCCTCGCGCTGCACTTCTAGCAACAACACAATAAAACAGACGCCGACCAGCACAGTCACCATCAGCGCGCTGTCGCTGGCGTGCGCTATGTCGCCAGCGCCCTCCTGCGTCACTTGCGGCAGCCAGAACGGGTAGAGAAAGGCGACGGCGCCGACCAGGCTGGTCAACGTGTAGGTCAGCAACGTTATTACGCGCCTCACCGCCCACGCTCCTGACTGCCTGAACGCAGCCACACCAACAGCAACGCTGCAACCGGAAGGATCGCCAACGCGCCAAGCAGTATGCCAAGCGCTGTCAGCGGCGTTGGCGTCGCCTCTGGGCTGATCGGCTGGCTTGCATTGTTTGACGCTTCAGTTTGCACAGACAAAGGCTGTCGCGTCGGTTGAGCGAATGTAGGGCGAGCTGCATCGACAGATTGCGTTGGCTCTGGAGCGGCGCTCTGTTTTGACTCGATGCAGATTTCCTCGAAGGTGGTGACCGGCGGCGATTCCGCTTTGTCGACCGTCCCTGCGCCCCAACGCCAGCCGTCGACATCGCCGGCGCGCACGAGCGCGTTGCCTGCGCCGATGTTGCTGTAGCGCCATTCGCCTTCGGTCAGCCGCCAGTATGACCAGTAGATGCATGGGCTGCCCTGACACTGGCAGAAGCAGCTCTCCGTTGGAAAGTTACAACCTTCGCCGTCGATGCGGCAGATCGTGGCGCCCATGCTGCTCGCCTCCATTGAGAGGTCGAGTTGGCTGCGCGTCAAAAGTTCTGCGCCGCTGATCGACTCCTCAGCGAAGGCGATGCACTGCGTCGCCACACTGCCGTCGCCGTGCACGATCATCAGTCCGGCGCGGTTCTCTTCCTGCGCTGCAACCGGTGCCGCGCAGAGCAACATTGTTATGAGCAAGGCAAAATAGAACGCGGATTGCACAGATCGGACGAATAGACGCGGATCTCCAGCATTTCCCAGAAAATTCGCGCAAATCCGCCCAATCTGCGTCACCTGCATTCTGTTCTTACGGCTTTGTTTCAGACGTCGCTCCTGTGGCTGCTTCGCGTGCCAGCCGCAGCGCGCGGTCGGCGCAAAATTCCAGGTCGCGCACTGCCACCGGATACGGCTGTCCGAGCAGGGCTGGCACAGCTTGCGCCGTCGCCATCAGATTGCTGCCGGTGTTGGGCTGCCACTCGAAACTGCCGTCGGCAAGCTGTAAGCCGAGCAGGAAGCGCACCGGCGTGAAACCGCCGATCGTCCACGCCTCGCTGGTTGGGTCTTCGCTGGCAGCCAGCAGCGCCTGGATCACATACGCCGTGGAGTTGGCGTCGGCGCCATATTCCGGCGTTTTGGGGTCGTAGACAAAACCGCCGCTTTCGATTTGGGCGCTCTTCAGAAACGCCAGCGCGGCCGCAATTTCGTTTGAATCCGCCGGATGTCCCGCCGCAATCAGCGCCTGGATCGCCAGTGCAGTCGTGTTGGTGTCGGTTCCAAAGCCTGCCTGCCATTCCCAGCCGCCATCCTCGGATTGTTGGCTGAGCAACGCCTCGATCGCGCTGGCTGGAATCTCCTCGCCCAACGCAGCTGCGCCAAGGATGCCCCAGGCGTTGAAGCCCGTATCGATGCTGTACACGCCGTCGGCAAGATAGAAAGACGGCTTCGCCATGCGCGCCGGGCGGCAGGCGTCGGCAGCGGCGGATGCAACCGACAGCTTGCCCGCGGCGGCGACGTTGCTGCGGCTGAAGGCTCTGGCACGCGGCAACAGATAGGCGTCGAGCGCACGCAAGCCATCGGCTGGCTTCCAGCTTTCCGGTCGTTCATGATTGGCGCCGAGCGCCAGCAGCACCTCGATTGCGCCGCCAACGCTGTCGCCAAACCCGCCGGTGATTGGGTCTTGCTGGCCGCGCAGCCATTCCAAAGCGCTGGCGGCGGCGATCGCCTGGTCGGCGGGCGTCTGCGCGCTGCCAAAGGCGCCCCATCGCCAGCCTTCGATGGCGCCGGTTTCAGAGATCACCGAAGCAGACGCGCCCACCGGGTAGCTTTGCCATGTCTCGCCATCCCAGAAGTTGTATGCCCAGAAGTTGTCCGGATCGCAGAAGCAGTTGTCCGCCGGGCAGCCGACGCCTTCGATGGCGCACACCGCGGGGCCAAAACTTGTCTCAGCAATGGTCACATCGAGCCCCGACGCCTCCAGCGCAGCGAGTCCCGAAATTGGGTCGGTGAAATCCACCCAGCGCACAACGCTGCGGCTGTCATCGACCTGCACGACGACTGCCGCTGTGTTGACGGTGCCGGTGTGTTCGCCGTGCGCTCTAATTGCAGCGGCGCCGACAGTGCGTGCACTGGCTTCTGCTACAGGCGCTGGTGACAGCAGCCCGAAGATCACGCCGAGAACAGCGACGGGGAAAAGCGCAGTCGCCGCCGCCAGGATACGATGTTTCATACGTTCTCCTCCCAAATTCCTTCACAAAAAAAAACACCTTCTCGACGGATCGAGAAGGTGTCAATGACCTGAAAATTGATCAACGGCACACCCCACTCCGCGAGGGCTGACACGTCCATGCACAGCGGGTCGACCTGACTTCTGGCTTCTGCAAGCCAGTCACAGTTGCGGGACAGCGCCGGATTTTCACCGGCTTCGCCTTTGCAGCTCGTTATCGACAATAAGACGAGCGTCTGTGCAAAACGGTATTCAGTTGTGTAGAGTATAAGCCGCTTGTCAATCCTTTGTCAATCTGCCAGCGCCTCTACAATCTGCTGGACGGTGTGGCGCATCAGGTCGATGTAGGTGGGCGCAGGCCCCTGTGCGTCGCTCAACGAGGCGGTGTAGATCGGCACGACCTGCGCACCTGTGTCGCTGGCGATGCGCGCCGCTACCGCCGGATTGACCGTCGTGCCGACAAAGATCGCCCTGATGCCTTCCTGCTCAATCTGCCGTTGCAGCGCGGCCAGGTCACGCGCTGAAGGAGACGCCAGCGTGCTGATCGAAGGAATCACCGTGCCGACGACTGTGAAACCATACGCATTCGCCAGATAAGACAAGTTGTCGTGGTCGGTGACCAGCTTGCGCCGCTCGACCGGGATCGTCGCTGTCATTGTTTCAATCTCTTCGTGAAGCCTCTCAAGCTGTATGCGATAGGCGTTGGCATTGGCAGCGTAACGGTCGGCGTGCATCGGGTCGAGCGCCGACAATGCCGCTGCAATGTTGTCCACCCAGATTTCGACGTTGTGGACATTCATCCATGTGTGTGGGTCGGCGCCTTCATGATGATGATCCTGATCCGTAGCCGCCTCATGCTCGTCAGCATGATCGCCGCCAAATTGCAGGGTGGGTACACCGATGTTGACCGAAATCACCGGCGCGCCAGCGTCGAGATTGTCAAGAACCGACTGCATGGTCTCTTCCAGGTGCAGCCCGTTGATGAAGATGACGTGCGCATTGTTGAGGTGGCGCAGATCATCGGGCCTTGCCTGGTAGGTGTGTGGGTCGGCGCCGATGGGCAGCAATTGCACCAGTTCAACGGCATCGCCAGCCACCTGGCTGACGACATCGCCGACAATGTTGGTCGTCACGACCACGCGCAGCTTCTCGCCGTCGCTCAGCGCGACTGGCGTCAGCGCAGGCAGTGCGCTCATCTCCACGGCATGGTCATGGTCATGCTCTGTGTCTTGCGCATGATCCTCGCTGTGCCCGGGGTCGTCATCGTGATCTTCGCTGTGCGCTTCTTCGGTGGCAGCGCCGGGCGCATTCGCTGCCGGTGTGACAGAAGCTGGCGCTGCACAACCAGCCACCAACAGCATCGCAGCAATCATCACCACCGCCACGAGCAGTGGTCGAATCGTCTGGTTCATCGGTCTTCTCCTTTCAAATCAAAACCACTCGTTGTTATTGAGAATCTTTCTCATTTTTAGAAGAAGTTTACCGGTGATGTGATGGGATGTCAAATGAATGTTGCCATGTAACAGCTTGTCAAAATGTAGGTGTGGTTTGCTCTGGTCTTTGTCAGGATGGTTTCGACAGGGCTGTTGTGCAACATGGTTGCGCCTGACTGGGTGGCGCGTCAGATTGTCACGCTGTTTACGATCTGTTATAGTTGGGCCACCTGATTCCCTTGCCGTCCTCCACTGTGGGCGGAGACAATCAGGCATTCGCAAAAAAAGGTTGCCAGATTGGGTGAAAGGCTCACAACAGCTTTGCTGACTAAGAAGCCAGAATCACTCGAATTTGCTAAAGATTGGTTGACGATCTGTGCAGTACCTGCAACAACCAACCCTCACGATGGAGACACGAGTTGGAAACAATTGTGTCGATTCATCGGAGGGAAGATATGGCATTCTGGCAGAAGAAAGCAGACGAGTACAGTGTTATGGTCGAGTTGATTGAGCAAAAGCCGGGCATTTCTGCACGCGAGCTGGCGCGCCAGTTAAAAGTTTCGCCATCAACGATCACCCGGCGGTTGCCCAGCCTGGATGAAGCGGGCATTCTGCTGGCGGAGGATGACAACGGTGGGCTATGGCCGTTCGGAAAACGCAAGTGAGCCACGAGTTTTGACAGGTGTTGCGGGATTTTGCAGCACGCTGTGCTACGGTATGAGTGCATGTGCAGGTATTGGCAATCGGCGCATCCCCCGACGTTGATTGTCAATACCGCAACTGAGAACGCAGGAAAGGCAGCCATGAGCAAAGGGATGACCAAAGCCGAACGGCTTGACAGAATGAAATTGCTATACTGTGAACGCGCCTACAGTGACATCGAAATGAGCGAACGGCTGGGCGTGGACCGCAGCACCATCTACCGCGACCGCATCGACCTGGAGCGTGAGCACCCGTTCATTGAGGAAGAAGGCGGGCGCTATCGCATCGACCGCCAACGCTACATTTCCAACGTGCGGTTGAACATGACCGAGGCGCTGAGTCTCTATCTGGCGGCGCGGCGGGCTTCGCAGCAGACGCGCTATGCGCACGAACGCACAGCTAGTGCGCTGGAGAAGATTGCGATTGCCCTGCACAAGCCGATGACGGAGCGGCTGGTCAACGCTGCCGAGCGGATTCTGTCGCAGCGCAGCGACCCACGCCGCGTCACGATCTTTGAGACGGTGGCGCAGGCGTGGGTGGAGAGTCTACAACTGCGGCTGGACTATCGCCCGTTATCCGGGCAGCGCGCTCGTACACACCGCTTCGAGCCGTACTTGCTGGAGCCTTCGCCCTGGAGCGACAGTATATACGTGATCGGACACAGTGACCTGGCGCGCAAAGTGATCACGTTGAAGTTGGAACGCATCGAGCGTGCCGTGTTGGGCGAGCATTTCAAGCGACCGGAAGACTTCGATGAACAGGCCATGCTGAGCCATGCCTGGGGCGTGTGGGGAAGCGACGAACAGCCGCAGACCGTGACGCTGCGCTTTGCGCCCGGCAAGGCCACACGCCGGTTGAAAGAAACGATCTGGCATCCGCTGGAACGCATCACCGACACCGAGGACGGCGGCTGCATTTGGGAGACCGAGATAGCCGAATGGCGGGAGATGTTGCCGTGGGTGAGAGGGTGGGGGGCGGACGTGGAGGTGGTGGGACCGGTGGCACTGCGCGAAAGTATCATTGGTGAAACACGAGCGCAGATGAGACTTTACCATCTCGATCAATGGCTATCGAGGAACTCGTCAACGGTTGAAGATTTCTTCGGAGATTGAACAAATGGCGCTGTATCCGTATCAGATGCGAGTGAAGGAGTATGTCCTTAATGGTCGGTCTGTCATTATTCAGGCGCCTACAGGCGCCGGTAAGACGCGCGCCGCAATGGCGCCTTTTGTAGAAGCGTTTTATGACTTGCCTGTCGATGGGTTCCCACAAAAGTGCATCTATTCGGTGCCGATGCGAGTTTTGGCAAACCAGTTTCATGTTGAATATGGCGACTTATCGAAGAAATACGGACGCCTATATGGGCGAAAGACGTTGAGTACAACGATTCAGACCGGCGAACAACCGAGCGATCCGAAACTGATGGGCGATTTGATCTTCGCCACCATCGATCAAAGTCTGAGCAGCGCCTTGGCCGTGCCTTATTCGCTGTCGCCAAGCATGGGGAATCTGAATGCCGGTGCATTTTACTCATCCTACCTTGTCTTTGACGAGTTCCACCTGTTTCCGCAAACGGGTGAAAATAGTGCGGAGGGCGCGTTGACGACCACGCTTGAGCTATTGATCAACCTGAAGGGCATCGTGCCATTCGTGCTGATGACGGCAACCTTTTCGAGCACCATGCTTCAGGAACTGGCAGCGATGCTTGATGCCGAAATCGTGCAGGTGTCGCCAGAGGAATATCTGGCGATTGCATCGGGAAATGGTCAGACGCCGCGCAGCCGTCGCTACGAGCTACATGATACCGAACTATCCGCGCAGGCAGTTCTGGAAAGCCATCGCACTCGTTCCGTGGCAATTTGCAATCAGGTGCAGCGCGCCCAGGAACTCTATGAAGCAGTGAAAGCGCAAGTTGGCGATGACACAGAGGTGACGCTATTGCACAGCCGGTTTACGCCTGAGGATCGACGGATCAAAGAAGAGTGGCTGCGACGTGAGTTTGGCAAAGACCTGGATAAGCGCAAGGCATCCAGCGCCATCTTGATTGCCACTCAGGTGATTGAAGTTGGCCTGGATATTACGTGCGAGAACCTGCACACCGAGATTGCGCCCGCCAATGCGGTCTTTCAGCGAGCAGGGCGCTGTGCGCGGTATCCCGGTGAACAGGGTGTTGTCCATGTCTACAACGTGCCAGTCAAGCCGACACGCAGCGGTGAAGAGCACCGTGATTATCTGCCCTATCCTGCCTCTCTTTGCGAGGCTAGCTGGGGCAGTCTTTTATGCCGAAACGGACAAATACTTGATTTTGTCGCTGAGCAGGCGGTGATCGATGAGGTGCACACCGACGCCGACCGCAAACTGCTGGCTGCTATGCAACGGCAGAAAGGAATATTACGCCAGGACATTGAGGGGGCGATGCGCGGCGGGCGGGAATACCGCAGAAAGCTGATTCGACGTATCGACAACATCACCGTGCTTGCAACTTCGTCACCGGCGGATATTGGCGACCCTTTCAGGGCACAGGGGTTTGGCTTATGGCGCGGCACCGTCAAAGGTCTGTTGAGGACACTGGAAGAGTATTCACAAGAGTGGCAGCCGGACGATGACGCGTCCAACTGGCTGATAAAATTGCCGATTGCTGATGAGCGTAACGCCGACGACCCAACGCAACCTGTCGAATACAAATGGCAGGAGGTCAATGACGCCAGCTTGTTGGATGGCGCCGTAGTGGTGATCGTCAACAGTGCGTTTTGCGCCTATGACAATGAGCGTGGATTTCGGATTGTGCCTCCTGAGTTGGGAGGATGGTCGTCGCAGCCAGGTGAACGCAAACGGCGCAACAGCCAGGGTGGCTACAGTTATGAGTTGGAGAGCTATGCAGAACACATCGCAACCATGCTGCACGTCTACAGAGAACGCTTCGCTGCCGATTACGCCTATGTTCAAGCGCGTATCGCACAACAGTGGGGATTGCCGCCAAATGCGCTAGAAAACGCTGTGCGGCTGGCAATTGCACTACATGATGTCGCCAAGATGGATGAACGTTGGCAGCGGTGGGTGCGTCTATATCAAAAAGGGATCGGTGAAGAGATTCCCGACCCGACGTATATGGCCGTCCACACGCACTGGAACCCCGACAATCCTCAGCATATCATGGCGAAAAAAGAAGCCAGCCGCCTCTGTGAACGTCCACCGCACGCCGCAGAGGGAGCAATGGCCAGTGCTCGCATCATTGCGGCGATTACCGGCGTTCCTGATGTGGGCTATGCAACGATGACAGCAATCGCCCGCCACCACAACGCCGGCACCGACAATCTTGGCGACTATCGGCTGCACACGGCTGCGGGTACGGCAGTAATGAATGCACTCAAGCAGGCAGGATTATCGCCGCCCAAAGCAGATCTGATCACTGCAAAGCCGGCGACAACTCTTGACCAGGTGCTGATCAAGCCTGGAGAGTTCAGGCAGATGTTGCTTTACTTCTGGATTGTGAGAATGCTTCGGCTATGTGATGGGATATCACAAGAAGAGAATTGATCTCAAAGATGACTGAGTGAGGTGATAACTAATGGATTCGATTCAGCAACTATTTGTTCCTAAAGACACGGGTACGCTCTCCGATGCACTGCTTGCATTTGGCCTTGCCCGAGTGACTGCAGACGTTGTGCAGCAGATGACAGGGCGTAATGATGTAGTGCTTGAAGACATCGGCAGTTGGTATCTCATTGACGCGGGCGTAGAGATTGAAGATAGTTGGTTGGATACGGTCAAGCCTTTTGAACAGGCGCCTTTTATCTCCAGTCCCAAGCGACCTGTGCCGGATGATCTCAAGGGCGCCATTTTGACCCGTGATATTGATCGAGAGTGGGAGCAATTCCGCGAATATCAGGCGAAGCGGAAACAACTGGTCGACGCCAAGACATCCGGCGCAGAGATGGAGCAACTGCTTGCAGACGCTAAACCACAGCCAGATTGGACAGTCGTCACCTATCTTGGCGACTACAGGATGCAGGTGCAAACAAATCACAACAGCCTGATTGAGCAGTGGCGACGTTGTGACCAGCCACTGTTAGGTTTGAATCTGCGCACCATATTCGAGATGTTCGCTGCACCAGTGGTTGACCATGAGGCAATCATCAAGCAGTGGAAGAAAGCCACAAAAGACGCGAACTTGATGGAGTCCACCACGGCGTCGCAGGTGTTCAATCCGCACATGGGGAAAGGCCAGAACCGCGCCAAAGCCAACGGCCTGGCAATGAGCAATGAAAAGAGCTTTTGGCTGCTTGAATATCTCAAGGTGATCGGTTTGTGGACGGCGGCAGCGCCGCGCAACGCCACCAATGCCGACCTGCGCAAAACCTACATCCTTGCCCCACGCCGCCTGCGTCTGGCAGCGCATAACGAGATATTCGCACGTTTCCGTGACCGACTATGGAACAATTCATCGATCAAACTCGACATCACTTCGGCTTTGCTCTACACGGCCATTGTCCTGGAGTACAGTGTTGAGACCGAGGACTTGGGGTTATTTGGCGACGGTTCGGTGCAGAATCTGGTTTCCGGGATGGATGTCGCCAGCTATCTATTGCTCAGCCAGAATTCCTACACGATGATGAATCTGGCGTCGCTCGGTGTGCCGGACTGGGCGCCCAAAATTACCTCGTTCGAGCAGGTGGATCGGTTCAAGCACATCGTGGACGAACATCTGGAACGTATCCAGGCCATTGAGGAAGAGAAGAGCGAAGGCGCTGCACTACTCCAGAAATACCGTGACTTTGCGGCTGGCGGCCAGTTGCGTGCTTTTTTCGACTTCATTGCCGGCTACAGTAGCTATCTGACCAGCGCCATCGAGCGCAGCAACTTCTACGTCAAACCGTTTACTGAGACTAATTTAAGGAGGTTACTAGAAATGAAAAACCCGAAGTTGACGCCAATCCTGGAGAACCAAGGCTTCCGCAATGTGGCCAACGCTATCCGGCATAGCACTGTCATTCCGCAGTATATCGGGCGCAAGACCAGTTCCTATGACGTGCGTTATGGGCTTGGGCAAGATTTGAAGCGGAAGAGCCAGTATGCCGATGACTTCATCCGAGCACTCTCTGATTTCATGCAGAGCTACAATGAGGAAAATGCGCGTGTCTACGAACGCACCAAGGGGAAGTCACGGCGCAAGGCAATTACGACCGAAGACATTGCAGACGTGGTTGCGTTGGTAGATGAATATGGCCCACAGACCATTTGCAACCTGCTGGTTGCTTTCGGCTACGCACGCGACCCAAAGGCAAAGGAAGAAGAAGTCGTCGAGTCTGACGCCGAAGCCATTGTGGCAGGCGTGTAGTTGCCCATACAAGCTACCAAACATCTATCAACCAGTACCTCTGAGGAGACTATCATCATGACGACGATTTACAACCTTTCCATCGCTGCCCAGGCTACGCTCAACCTTCATTCGCTCAACAACGAAGGTGGAGAGGGCAACCAGATTCAGACGCGCATGGTCAACATCGTGGGCGAAGATGGCCGGCTCTACAGCGTCAACGCCATCAGCGGCGACATGCTCAAACACATTCAAGCAGAGCACCTCTACGAGATCAGCCGTGATCAAGGGCTACCGCTGTGTGCTGCCTGCAAGCAGTTCGACCCAAATCGCATGTCGGCTGACCCAGACTTTCGCGCCTGGCTTAGCAAGAAGGAAAAACCCACGCCGATTCAGGTCGTTGACCGGCTGCTCACCTGCGTGTTGGATGATGTCGAAGGCAACCTCATCACAGAAGGGCAGTCCACACCGCGCAAGAGCGTGATTGAGTTTGGTTGGGCGGTCGGTCTGCCGGATACAGTGACAACCGAACAGTACTTCCACGTCAAATACGACCCAGATCGCAAAGAGATTCCCAGCGACAAGACCGAACGCGAAAGCAACTTGGGTCAGGCCATCTTTCATCGACCGGCCAACAGCGGGCAGTATGCGATTGTTTGTAACGTCGAGGCGCAGCGCATCGGTTACAACGACATCAGTCAGAAGTACACGATTCCAGCAGACGAGCGCAAACAGCGCTTTGCAGCCGTCTTACAGAGTCTGGTCTACACCTTTGTTCAGCCAAACGGCGCCATGCGCAATACACAGAATCCACATATCGTCGATGTGTGCGGCGCACTTGCCTACAGCACCGGCCCGGCGCCAGCGCCGCTGCTGAGTCCGCTCAATCGTAACTTCGATAAGCAGATGGAAGCGATTGCGGCGTCGCTGAACACGATTCATGACGGACGGCTGGTTGTCGAACGCTTTGCCTCGCTAGCCGAGCTGGTGGCAATTCTGACACGGTTGATCACTGAGGGTGATGTCTACACACCGAAAGCGTAGGTGACGCATGTGGTATGTGGCAACGTATTTGCCGGTGAGCCTGGTCTCGCTGAAGTTGGCAACAGCGACCTCTACAGGAGGTAAAGCCCTGCTTTTGCCCACACCGTATGCACTCAAGATGGCATTGCTGAATGTCATCATCGAGGACGGCGGGATTGACGCTGCCAAGGCTGTGTGGGACGTTCTCCGTGATGCAAGAGTCGCCATTCGGGGGCCGAAATGGATTGCCGTCAACAACACGTTCACAAAAATTCTCAAGCCAAAGAAAGAGAAGCCTGAATTTGACGCAGAGACAGGTCTGACACGCGGGATGATCAACACGATCGCATTTCGTGAGTATGTCCAGTGGCAGGGTGAACTTCAGATAGCTGTTCATGTCGCCAACGATGACTTGCCCTGGCGCCGATGGCTGACGCAAGTCAACTATATCGGCAAGCGTGGCGGGTTCATGCAAGCGATCAAGATGCCATCAAGCGTGGACAGCCTGGAAGAGGGATTCACTGAACTGACTTCAGCCTCAACAGGGTTCAGTCTGTTTGGCACGATGCAGATCATGGATGACTGTGCGCCGAAACTGACCTTTGGTCAGGTCAATATCTACTCCGATGAACGGGTAAGCCGTGTGCTCAGGCACGTGTCTGTCCCGTACAGATTGGAGAGCAGTAGTCGTGGATATTCGCTATATTGTCGATTGGACTGATCGGGTCATGCCGTATTAGGACTCAAAAACACGGAGGCGGTCTTTGGTCACACAAAGACCGTTCTCCAAGTCATCGGCAGAACGACCTGACTCTACAGACGTGAGTAGGCCAGCGTTGAACGCTGTTTCGGCAAGCACAGACTCAGTGACTCTATCCGTTATAGTAAACATAGGCATCGATCAATTCTATGACACAAGAACAGACAGCCGGTCAGCATCATAACACGAGCAACGTCAGCCCTTCAACGCCAGCGTCCATCCCGCTCACCGCCCATCACCTGCGTTTCACCGTGACGGCGGAGACGGCGATAACCTTTCACGACTTCAAGGGCAGTGCGCTGCGCGGAGCGATGGCGAGCTATCTCAAGCGCACCTACTGCCCGGAGTGGCGCGCGGAGAAGACCGACCCGCTGCATCAGGCGCTCTGCCCGGTCTGCCAGTTGTTGAGCTACGAGCTGACGCCAGAGGAGGGCGGCGACATCCGCCGTCCCTTTGCGCTGCAGCCGCCGCTGACGGACCAAAATTGCTTTGCGCCCGGCGAGTCGTTCAGCTTTGGGCTGACGCTCTTTGGCAGCCAGTTGGCGTATCTGCCCTATCTGGTGTTGGCAGTGCGGGCTGTAGGCGAGGATGGCGTCGGCGTCCGAGGGGTGGATCGACAGCGTGGGCGCTTCCGGCTGGAACGCATCGACGCGGTCAATCCGCTGACGGGGGCGACGCAGGCAATGCTGGCGCCAGGCGCAGCGATGGTGCAGACGGCGACGCTGCCGGTGACGCACGATCAGGTGCTGGCAAAGGCGATTGTACTGGCGCAGCAGGTGCAGAGCCACGAGAATCTGCTGGCGGTGGCATTCTTGACGCCGACGCGACTGATTCAGAGCGGGCAGACGGTCAAGACGCCCGCTTTCTTTCCACTGATGAAACAGGTCGTGTTGCGTGTGCTCGACCTGTGTGCACAGCATGGGGAAGGGCGCCCGGCGATAGTGCTGAAGCGTGACATCTACCCGGCGGCGGATGCGGTGGAAATAGTGACAGACGATACGCACTGGTGGGATGTGGCGGGCTACTCCGGGCGGCTAGGACGCGAGCAGCGTTTGGGTGGGCTGGTCGGGACGGCGCGGTACCGCGCCGATGCGTGGGCGGCGCTGCTGCCCTGGCTGGTGTGGGGCGAGGTCGTGCAGGTGGGTAAAAATGTGGTGAAAGGGTGCGGCGTCTATCGGCTGCACGGAGGGCAACAATGGCAATCATCCAACATCTGATCGTCGACGAGTACGGCAGCTTTGTCGGCAAAAAGAGCGAGCGGTTGAATGTGACCTGTCAAGGCGAGAAGCGCGTCGAAGCGCCGATTATGCATCTGGAGACAGTGCTGATCACCGGCAAGGGCGTCAGCCTGAGCAGCGATGCGGTGGCGGCATGCGCCGAAGCGGGCATTCCGATTCACTTTCTCGATGCGCTGGGGCATCCAGTGGGCAGCCTGTATAGCGCTGCGCTGACCGCAACAATTGCGACGCGGCGCGCGCAGCTGCAGGCGCGCGACAATGACAAGGGGCTGACATTTGCCAAAGGTCTTGCAGAAGGCAAGCTGCGCAACCAGAGCAACCTGCTCAAGTATCTCAGCAAGAACCGGCGCGAGAAGCAGCCGGAGGTCTACGCCGAGGTGCGTTTGCTGGCGGATGAGGTGCTCGACCATCTGGCGGAACTGGAGCGCGTGTCGGGCGCCACGGTCGATGAATGCCGGGGTGTGCTCCTCTCGATCGAAGGGCGGGCGGCGCAGAAATACTGGGCAGGCGTCAAACACCTGTTTCTGACTGAGGTCGATTGGCCCGGACGGCGTACACAAGGGGCGACAGACGCCGTCAATGCTGCGCTGAATTACGGTTACGGCATCCTCTACGGACAGGTGGAGCGGGCGCTGCTGCTGGCCGGTCTCGACCCGTATGCTGGTTTTCTGCATGTCGACCGCCCAGGTAAACCGAGTTTGGTCTTCGATTTGGTCGAGGAATTCCGCCAGACCGTGGTGGATCGCACCGTGATCGCCATCTTCAACCGGGCAATGGCAGTCGAGCTGGATGAGCGCGGGCGACTAGTTGAAGCCAGCCGGCGCAGTATCGCTGAGAAGATCATCGCCCGGCTGGATGGGCCGGAGCCATATGAAGGCAAGCGCCATCCGCTGCGCGCTATCATCCAGATGCAGGCGCGACATTTGGCGACTTTCCTGCGCGGCGAACGGGCAGCTTACGAGCCGTTTGTCGCCTCGTGGTAGAGGAGAAAGCGGATGAAATGCCTGTTGTTGTACGACATTCCTGACGACAAAATTCGCACCAAGATCGCCACCTTTTGCCTGGATTATGGGCTGGATCGGATTCAATATAGTGCGTTCATGGGCGACCTGAGCAGCAATCATCAGGAAGAGTTGATGCTGAAACTGGCGCGACGGTTGGGCAAGGCGGCGGGAAAGATCGACTTATTCCCGGTGTGCAAGGAAGATTGGCGCGGGCGCATCTCGATTCAGCAAGAAGGTGAACCCAGCGCAACGGAGGATGCCGCATGACAACGATAACCGACACAGTCACAGCTGAAGCTGGCAGTTTGCGTGTGGATGACGGATGGCTGGTGCGCGTCACAGATCTGAAGCAGTACGCCTATTGCCCACGCGTGGTCTACTATCAATACTGTCTACCAGGTGTGCGTCCGGTAACGTATAAAATGCAGGCCGGCATCGACGCCCAGGATCGCGTCGAAGAACTGGAAAAGCGGCGCAGCCTGCGTGAGTACGGCTTGGAAGAGGGTAAGCGACACTTCAATATTGTCTTGACCTCAGCTCGCCTGGGTTGCACAGCGCAGGTCGATCTGGTGGTCGAAACGGGCGCAGGCACAGAGCGCCGTCTGCTGCCAGTCGACTTCAAAATGAGCCGGCGGGAACCGGGGCGTCACTTCCGGTTGCAACTTGCGCTCTATGGTATGATGTTGGAGGAAGCATGGCTGGCGCCAGCGCCGGAGGGCGTCATCTATCTGATTCCAGTCAAGCGTACATTACGCTTCAAGCTGGACAAGCGGTTGCGCACCGATGCCGAATCGATGCTGGTGGCCATCCGAACGATGGTGATGCAAGAGCGAATGCCGCCGCCCACACCCCAACGCAGCCGTTGTGTCGACTGCGAGTTTCGACGCTTTTGCAACGACACGATTTGAAGAGGGCGTAGACAGGCAGACTCGCAAACTGGTTTTGGCAGACGACGCTGACAAGCAAGATTGCTGTCAATTAGAATACGCCGTAAGCAATCTACCAGAGTACCGACTGTGTTTAGTGGTCTCGCAAACCGGATGGGATTTTGTGCAAACGGCAAATTGAGAAAACTACCAGCGCAACAGCCAAAACGTTTGATAGAAATCAGATATCATGACGTATACAGATAGGCTATAAGCCCCCAAATGGCATGTCCAAGTCATTTTCGTCGTACATTGTCTGTCAGAGACAAGGCGGAAGTTGGAGACGATTCTTCAGAGAGAATACTGAAACGCGCTCGCCAACCAGCGTCCAGCCGCCAGGCCATGGAAGTTGGAGACGATTCTTCAGAGAGAATACTGAAACACCACTGCAAT
>CALJMI010000127.1 GCA_937981885.1 uncultured Caldilinea sp. | reverse complement strand
GATCATCCAATGATAGTCATCGAGCGATAGCCGGTGCAATGAATCCAGATATTCGGTTTGCAGTTCGGCAGGATCGACCGGCTCAACGAATTCAGCCTGTTCAATTACCTGCACATCAGCTTCGAGTACAGCCATGACTTGCTCACCAAGAGACTACAACGGATGCAGACGGCAACAGATTCGCCGTCCACCAAACACGCTCAGTCGGTTACGAACCACCCCCACGCACACCCAATCTCCAATCTCCAATCTCCAATCTCCAATCTCCAATCTCTCAATCTCTCAATCTCTCAATCTCCAATCGCCACGATCGGCGTATCCCGATTCAGCGGCGACTCGCCCTCGATTTCAAAAGCGCTGTCGGTCGCCACACTTGGCTTGCCCGTGTCCGGCCGGTAGATGGGGCGGATCGGGATGACAGGGGGCGCTTCTTCCGGGTTGGTGAGGGCGATGTATTGCTCGAACTCGGCGCGGTACTTTGCCAGGTTGCTCTGCAATCCCCACACCGACGCCTCGCCGAAGGGGCAGAAGCTCTTGCCCGCAATGAAGGTCGTGATGCGCGCCATCAGGTCGATGTCCTTGACGCGCCCGCCGCCTTCCTCGATGCGCAGCAGAATCTCCTCCAGCCAGCCGGTTCCTTCGCGACAGGGCGTGCACTTGCCACAGCTCTCCTCGCGATAGAAGCTGAGCGTGCGCCGCGCCACCTTGACCATCGACTGGCTGTCGTCGATGGCGATCACGCCCGCCGAGCCAAGCAGCGAACCGGCGGCTTGCACCGCCTCATAGTCGAGCAGCGTGTCGAGTTGGTCGGCGGTCAGAATCTTCATCGACAGCCCGCCAGGAACGACTGCCTTGAAGGGATGCTCGTCATGTTGTGGCCCGCCGCCGTACTTGAAGAGCAGATCGCGTAGCGGCGTGGCGTGCGGCAATTCGTATAGCCCTGGATACTTCACGTTGCCGCTGAGGCAGAAGATGCGCATCCCCGGCGACTTCTCGGTGCCAAAGGTGCGATACCACTCGACGCCGTAGCGCATGACATGGGTGACGTTGGCGATCGACTCCACGTTGTTGACGATGGTCGGTTTGGCGTACAGCCCTTCGACCGCCGGGAAGGGCGGCTTCATGCGCGGGTGACCGCGATAGCCTTCCAAGCTGGTGAGCAGCGCCGTCTCCTCGCCGCACTCATACGCGCCGGCGCCGCGATGGACGACGATGCGCAGGTTTACATCCGTGCCGAAAATTTTCTCGCCGAGGAAGCCCTTTTTCGTCGCTTCCTGGATGGCTTCGACCAGCCGCGTGTAGGCAAAGTAGTATTCGCCGCGAATGTAGATGAAAGCCAGCTCCGCCTTGATCGCATAGGCGCTCATGATGATGCCCTCGATCAACTGGTGCGGGTCATACTCCATGATGATGCGGTCTTTGAAGGTGCCCGGCTCCGACTCGTCGGCGTTGACGACCAGGTAGCGCGGCATGGCCGGCGCCAGGAAGCCCCACTTCATGCCCGTCGGGAAGCCAGCGCCGCCGCGCCCGCGAATGCCGCTCGCCTTGACCTGTTCGACGATTTCTTCGGGCTTCATCGTCGTCAGCACGCGTTTGGCGGTCTCGTAGCCGCCGTCGGCGATATAGGTGGCGATCTTGTGGCTGTCCTTCTTGCCCACGCGCGCGGTGAGGAAGCGCTCCTCCATGCCGCCGATGCGATAGGGTCCCGCCGCCTTGCCGGTGAGCTTGGGATCGCCTTCGGGCGTCCAGCGTTCGAGTGTGGAGAAAGCCTTGCCGCTGTTGACCAGGTCGAGCACCTTCTGCACATCCTCAGCGGAGTCCAGTTCCTCGAAGTAGCGAATCTGGCCCGTCTTGCGTTCGGTGACGGAGACCATCGGCGCGGTGCCGCACGAACCGAGACACTCCATGTGGTCGAGGCTGTATTTGTCGTCGGTGGTGGTTTCGCCGTGGTGAATGCCCAGCTTCTCCTCGAAGTGGTGCATACATTGCCCGGCGCCGCGCAACATGCACGGCACATTGGTGCAGACCTCGACGTGATACTCGCCCTTCGGTTCGGTGTGGAGCATATGGTAGAAGTCCACCACGCCGCCCACCTCCGCCGGTTCGATCTCCAGCATCTCCGCCAGCTCGTTTTGCGCCTCGACCGGGCAGTAGCCAAACTCGCGCTGGATCACGTAGAGCGCGGGCAAGATCGCCGAGCGCTGACGACCGGCAGGATAGAGATCCATCCACTTCTTGATTTCGATTCGAGTTGCTTCGGATAGCATCATATTGTTATTCCAGATGTCCACAATAGAACGCGGATGACGCTGATTAGGCGGATTGGCGCGGATCAATTTGATTCTGAGCACAGCGCCTCAGCCACAACACGATTGCACGAATCATCGTTCGACAATGCTTCGCAACAGCGGTTTTCGTTGGTTGCTAAAGTAGCGGCGCTCGAATTTAGGCTCTGGCCCGAAATTCAGCACGAACCCTACTTCGCATCGCGTTGCTTTCAAGTAGTTGACCAACTGCGCCGTGTGAGATTCCTCAATCGCTTCAGCAGCCTTCAGTTCAAGGATGATCTTGTCCTCTACAAGCAAATCAGCAAAATACTCCCCGACCACAACGCCGTCGTAGTAGACGAGCAATCGCTTCTGTACTTCAACCTTCAAACCTCGCTTGCGCAGTTCATGCAGCAGGGCATTTTCATACACTTTCTCCAAGAAACCATAGCCCAACGCATTATAAACAGAATAGAACGCCGCAAGGATTGTATCAGTCAGTTGCTGATGCGCTAATGTCATCGGTCACATCCTGAACAGAATGTACGGAACGATTATCTGGATCGATCCGCGCCCATCCGCCCAATCCGCGTCATCCGCGTTCTATTAATCCACGATCTACCGATCTACCTCCTACCGATCTACCTCGCCCAGCACGATGTCAATCGAGCCAATATTCGTCACGATGTCCGACAACATGGCGCCCTTGCTCATCTTGCTGATGGCGTACAGGTTGTTGAAACTTGGGCCGCGCACGTGCAGGCGATACGGTTTCGCCGAGCCGTCGCTGTAGATAAAGAAGCCAAGCTCCCCCTTGCTCGACTCGATGCCGTGATAGACCATGCCGGGCGGAACCTGGAAGCCTTCGGTCATCAGCTTGAAGTGATGGATGAGCGCCTCCATGCTGATGTCGAGTTCGGCGCGCGGCGGCGGCGTGATCTTGCGATTCTCGACGCGGAAGGGGCCGTCGGGCAGGTTGTCGATCGCCTGGCGGATGATGCGTAGGCTTTGGCGCATCTCCTCCATGCGCACGAGATAGCGCGCATAGCAGTCGCCTTCGGTGAAGACCGGCACCTTGAAGTCGTAATTCTCGTAGCCGCCGTAGGGCGCATCGCGGCGTAAGTCCCAATCGACGCCGCTGCCGCGCAGCATGGGGCCGGTCAAGCCCATGTTGATCACCTCATCGCGGGTTAATTTGCCAATCCCTTGCAGGCGCTCCTCCCATAGCGGGCCGTTGGTGAGCATCGCTTCATACTCGTCGATGCGAATCGCCATCGCCTGGAGGAACTCCTCCAGGTGGCCGAGGAAGGCAGGCGGGATGTCGCGCGAGACGCCGCCGACGCGCATGTAGCCGACGGTCAGGCGCGCGCCGCACGCCATCTCGAAGAGGTCGAGGATGCGCTCGCGTTCACGCGTAGCGTACATCAACAGCGACATGCCGGTGCCCGACACGTCGAGCACGTGCGTCGAAAGCCAGAAGAGGTGCGAGGCGAGACGTTGCAACTCCGCCATGATCACGCGCAGCACCTGCGCCCGCTCTGGAACCTCGACGCCGAGCAGCTTCTCCACGGCCAGGCAGTAGCCCATGTTGTTGCTCATCGCCGACAGATAATCCATGCGGTCGGTATAGTAGACGAAGTCCTTGTAGCGCTTGTTTTCGCCGGTCTTCTCGAAGCCGCTGTGCAGATAGCCCAGATCGGCGTCGACGTTGACGACCGTTTCACCGTCCAGTTCCACCACCAGGCGCAAGACGCCGTGTGTGCTGGGGTGGTGCGGCCCCATGTTGATGATCATGTTCTCGATGTTCATGCCCGGCGGCAACACCGGCGGCTTGCTCTCCGCCGCCATGATCTGCTTGCCAAAAGACTCGAACTCAGGATCCGTCCACGTCATCGTGAAGGGCACTTCTTCGCCGCCAACAGGGACCTGCTTCTGCAGCGGGTGGTTGGGCCAGCTCTCCGGCATCAGGATGCGGCGGTGGTCGGGATGGCCCGCAAAGTGCACGCCCATCAAGTCCCACACCTCGCGCTCGGGCCAGATCGCACCCTCGTAGACGCTCGCCAGACTGGGCGCTTCCGGCTCGCCGCGATCGTCGAGTGGACAGACGACCATCAAATGTTGTTTGCGGGCGTAGGAGCGTAACTGATAGACGGTGTGGAAGCGCGCGTCGCTGATCGGCAGTTCAGAGCGATCGACGGCGGAAACGTCGACAATCGCTTCGTAGCGCAGGGCGGGGTCACTCTTGGCGAACTCTGCCAGGGCGACCAACTGCTCCGGCTTGACATAGACGACCTGTTGGCCGTGATGCAGCCCGGCGGCAAGAATGGCGTCGCCAAAGCGCTCGACCAGCCGATTGGTGTCTTCACTTTCGCCGGTAGGCAGCGGCGCAACCGCAGGAACGCCCAGTGGGTTGAGGCCGGGCAGCGTCTCGTATTCGCGTACACGTGGAGAAACGTTGAGCATGATCTTCTCCGCAGATCAGGCAAGCTGCGGCTGGCGCAGCGCTGCAAGTGATTCGATATCGTCCGGCGTAACCGGGGCGGGCGGCGCATTCAGGTTGGCGTAGGTGCGGAAGGTGTCCTTCGCCTGTTTCTTGCGCAACATGTCGAGCGCATAGAGCAGCGATTCCGGTCGCGGCGGGCAGCCCGGCACGTAGACATCGACCGGGATGATCTTGTCCACGCCCTGGATGATGGCGTAGTTGTTGAACGGCCCGCCCGCGCTGGCGCAGATGCCCATGGCAATCACCCACTTTGGTTCGGACATCTGGTCGTAGAGACGCTTGATCACCGGCGCCATCTTGTTGCTGACGCGCCCGGAGACGATCATCAAGTCTGCCTGGCGCGGGCTGGCGCGGAAGAGCTCCGAACCGTAGCGCGAAATGTCGTGACGCGCCGAGCCGGTGGCGATCATCTCGATAGCGCAGCACGCCAGACCAAAGAGCAGGGGCCAGGTGCTGTTCTCACGGCTCCAGTTGACCAGCGTCTCCAGTTGCGTCGTAATAATGCCTTCCGGCAGTTTTTCTTCAAGACCCATGTTGACTCCTTATTCCCAATCCAACGCGCCTTTAGACCATTCATACACCAGGCCGAGGATCAAAATCAGTAAGAAAAAGCCGATCGGCGCCAGGGCCACGAGCAATCCGTAAGAATCTCGCAATGGAATAAGGGCGCCCGCCCAAGGGAAAAGAAAGATGACTTCGATGTCAAACAGGATGAACAGCATCGCCACCAGGTAATATTTCACCGGAAAAGGACGTCTGGCGTCATGGAAGGGGATAATGCCAGATTCGTAGGGTTCGAGTTTTTGCTCGTTTTTGCGCTTTGGGCCTAGAACGCTGGGAAGACCGATGGCGATGAAGGCGAAAATTGTTGCGATGACTACAAAAATCAGCAAAGGAAGATACTCTTGAGCCATTGGATGCAATCCTTAATCGGTACGTTGATCTGGCTTGACGAACAACTTGCTAGATATACGCTTTTACGCTATGCAGATTTTGCGCAGTGCAGACAGCGCCTCATACAACAATCCTGATTTGCAACACATGCGTCAAGCATCTCCGGGCGCGCCTTGACCAGATTGACGTTCGACGCAGAGATGCAGGCAAGTCATGAACATACTGAAGTTAAACAAAGCATTGAAACCCAACGACACATTGAAGTTAAACACGGTAAATCGCAAATGCATGAAAAGTCTAACATGGCGCA
>CALJMI010000126.1 GCA_937981885.1 uncultured Caldilinea sp. | reverse complement strand
TGGGAGACTTCGCCCGTGACCTATTTTGGCGATCTTGGCTTATATCAGTTGCTGGCAGGATTGGGTGGCAGCGCCGAGGCAGCGCGCTTCTATCGCAAGACGCTGGGCAAGTTGATTAGCCATGACGACAGCCGCAACGCCGAACTCGTGCAGACGCTCGATGCATTCTTTGCGTGCCACGGCAATCTTAGCCAGACGGCCACGCGTTTACATATTCATCGCAACACGTTGACCTATCGGCTCGAACAAATCGCGCAGATCACGCAGCTCGATCTAGACGACGCCGATGCACGTTTCTCTCTGCAACTTGCCCTCAAGTTGCGCCCGGTGATGAAACAGTGACTCTACAATCTCATCAAAAGGAGCAAAGAATTCTGATGAACGAAACAAAAATCGGAGTAAGTGGAGGCGAAGGCGGCATCCCTGTCGAGGATTATGTCATTCCTGCCGGCGCGCGGATTCGCGAGGTGAAGCTGACAACCGGCTGGTTTGTCGATTCGATCCAGGTCGGCTATGTCGATGCAGCGGGCGCCATGCGGGCACTACCCGGCATCGGCGGCCACGGCGACGAGGTGCATTCTTTTACACTGGAAGACGACGAATACCTGGTCGGCATCAGTGGGCGCAGCGCTCGATATCTGGATAGTATTCGCTTCCACACCAACAAGCGCGTTTCCCCGACCTATGGCGGTGAGGGTGGAGAAGCGGAATACTTCTTCCTGGCGCCGGAGGGAAGCGAAGTGGTGGGCTTCTTTGGCCGCGCCGACTGGTACATCGACGCCATCGGCATCGTTGCTCGCTCCTTGCCCGTATCTGTTGTGAGCACACCTGCGACGGATGAAGCCAAGCCAACTAAAGTCAAAAAGTCGGCGCCCAAAGCAAAAGCAACTACAGATGGACCCATCGAGGCTGCTGCGCCTGCCAGAGCCAAGAAAACCAAAAGCGCATCACCCGTTGAGCCCAAACCGATCGTATCTACACCCGTTGCCGCTGCCGACGACGATCTGAAGATCATCGAGGGCATCGGCCCCAAGATCGCCGACCTGCTGGCGCAAAACGGCATCACCACCTTTGCTGCGCTGGCTGCAACGTCGGCGCCAAAGCTGCGCGAGATGCTGCTGGCCGCCGGTCAGCGCTTCGCCGTCAGCGACCCGACAACCTGGCCCGAACAGGCTGAACTCGCCGCCAAAGGCGATATGGATGCACTCAAGACGCTTCAGGCGCAGCTTAAGGGCGGACGCAAAGCAAAGTAGCAGTGCACAATTGACGCCTGAGGCGATGGCGCCTGCTCTAGGTTGCACTCCGGCAGCGGCGCCCGCGCACAGCCGACTTGCGTCAGCCACTCTCACGCATCGAGGAGAGGCGAAGGGATGAGGATTTCAAATTGAATACTCAGCCCGCGCCTCCTTCATTATCCATCAGGCCGTTGGCGATGCACGCCGCTCGATATTGATGCAGGTCATCAAAACGCTGCATGCGATAGCGACGACTGCCATGTTGGGCGGAGCGATGCGCGGCCTCGACGAAAACTTGCGCATCGAGCACCTCATTCTGCGTCACGGCAAAGGGCGCGCCCGCTTCGATGTCGGCGCGGAACTGTTGGTGTGCGCGGCGGTAGGCGGCGTCGAAGCGCGGCAGAAACTCTGGATAGCTGCCCTTCAGATAGGTCATCTCAAAAGTCTTGGATTCGGGATGCAATTTCCCGTTGCTCTGCCAGAGTTCGACATGGATCGGGCCTGGATAGCCGGCAAAGCGCCCGGTGTGAATTGTGCCGCGCGTGCCGATGATGTAGGTCTCGTTGTTGTAGCCGGAAGCATGGGTGCGGCTGAGATCGAGGCGTCCAAGCACGTTCGACGCCGTGGTGAAGGTGACAAAGGCCGTGTCGCCGCCTTCGTCGATCGGGCTGTCGTAGCCCCTGGTGCGATGCACACTCGCCCATACTTCGTTGGGAAACTCGTCGAGCAGGAAGATCGCCTCGTCGGCGACGTGGATGCCCATGTCGATGATCAGCCCGCGACTGCTGTAGGTCGGCGGCGGCGGATATTGGTCGCGCAGAATGCAGCGAATTTCACGAATGTCGCCGATCAGCCCGGACTGAATCAACTGCTTTGTGTGCAGCAGCGCCGGGTCGTAGCGCCGTTGTAAGCCGATCTGAATCTGGCGCGGATTGCGGCCTATCGCCTCGACGAAGGCGAACGCCTCGCCCAAATCGTCGGTGAGCGGTTTTTCCAGGTAGACCGGGATGTGCGCCTGCACGAATGGCAGTGCATGGCGGGCGTGATCCTTTGTGTGCGAGGCGATGATCATGGCGTCGATCTTGCCAGCCAATGCCTGTGCCATCGCCGCTGCATCGTTGAATGTCTGTACAGAAGGCAAATCAAGCTCCCGCTGCGCCGCGTCGACTGCCGCCTGCACGTCGTCGCCAATGGCAACGATCTGCTGTCCCTGTTCCTGCACGATCGCAGCGTGCACCTTGCCAATGCGCCCGACGCCGTAGACGCCGTAGCGAAACGCGTTGCTCATGATGCATCCTTTCGGTTACAGCCCAATGTTGCGGAGAAAAGCACGATTGCGCGCAGCGCTCTCTTTGGGGCTGCCCATGCCCGGCAACACGTCCTGCTCGACCGTGATGTAGCCCTGGTAGTTGTGCGCCTTCAGCCAGCGCAGAACCGCCGCAAAGTCGACGCACCCCTGCCCCAGTTCGCAGAAGATGCCATGGCGGATCGCCGTGAAGTAGTCCCATCCTTCGGCGCACGCCTGGGCGCGCAGCGTCTCGCTACAATCCTTGAAGTGCACATACCAGATGCGGTCGGCGAACGCGTCGAGTGCAGCAGCAATGCCAGCGCAGCCGCCGTTGCCATAGGCGTAGTGACCGGTGTCGAAGACGAGGCCAAGACGCGCCGGATCGGTGAGCGCCAGCAGCCGCTCGATCTCGGCGTGCGTTTCCACAAAACCGGCGCAGTGATGGTGAAAGACGGTGCGCAGACCGGTTTCTGCGTAGACAACTTGGGCGATGCGGTCAGCGCCGCGACTGAAGGTCTCCCATTCAGCGTCGCTCAGAGCCATCTCCGGTGTAATGCGACCGGCGTTTCGCGTGCGCACGGGCACGGCGCCGTTGTCATCCGCCAGCACGATGAAGGGTGCGTGCGCCTGCTGCGTCAGACGGACGGTTTCAGCCAGCAAGCGCGCCGTGCGCAGCGCCACAGCGACGCCCGCTTCATGCGCGTCGGCGTTGCGCAGCGCCACCGGCACAAAGGCGCCGTTCATGGCAAGCTGACGCTGCTTCATCGCTGCCGCCAGCTCCACCGGCGTCGTCGGCATAAAGCCCCAGTCCCCCAGCTCCGTGCCGGTGTAGCCGGTGGCGACCAGCTCATCGAGCATGGTTTGATAATCGATGGTCTGGCTGCCGATATTCTCAAATTCCAACGTGCCCCACGAACAGGGCGCGTTGCCAACTTTGATTTCACGATTTGTCATAGAATTTTTCTTTGCCCCATAGAGGTTCGCTCTGCGAATCCCCAATCTCCAATCCCCAATCTCCAATCTCCAATCTCTAATCTCCAATCTCTAATCCCCAATCTCAAGCCTTCCAACACCGCACATCGTCATTTGCGCCGATACATATCCGCCATGGTTGGAATATCCACATCCACCGGCTGCCCCGATTGAGCGGAGGCAATGCAGGCGTCAGCCACCAGCAACGACATATAGCCGTCCCACGCCGAAGGTCCGGCTGCGACGCCGGCTTGAAGAGAGTGCACCCACGCTCGCACTTCGTGGATGTACGCAATCTCAAAGCGTTGCAGCCAATCCTCCTCCACCCACTGCCCGCGCTGGTTGTTCGCCCGCACCACGGCGCTTTGCAGCGAGCTGGTTTCGACTGAGCCGCGTTCGCCGGTCAGTTTGACATCCACTTCGTAGCCGTAGCCAGCTTCGACGTTGCACTCGATGCACCCCACGGCGCCGCTGCGGAAGTGCAACTGAATCAGCACCAGACGCGCGGTTTCCGGGCGGTCGGCGCTGTAGGGAACATAGCTGACATGGACGCGCGTCACTTCGTCGCCCATCATCCAGCGCGCCGAGTGCAGATCGTGGACGGCGGAGTTGACGATCACATCCTCGATGGTGCGCGGGGTGAGCGAACCAGCGTTGACGTGCACCCCGCGAAAGGCAAGCGCCCTGCCCAACGCGCCGCTGTCGATCATCTGCTTGACCTTGAGATGCGCCGGGTCGTACTCGCGCATCAAGCCGACCTGGATGAGCCGTCGTCCGCTGGCGACTTCTGCATCCACCAGGCGCTTTGCCTCTGCTGCGCTCTGCGCCAACGGCTTTTCGCACAGGACCGGCTTGCCGGCATCCAGACATGCCTGGGTGAGCGACGCATGAAAGCGATCCGGCGCTGCGATCAGCACGGCTTCTACATCAGGGTGATGGATCAGGGCGACGCCATCGGTGAAGGTGTGGGCGGCGCCGCAGGCTGCGGCTGTGTGCGCCAGCCGCACTCCATCGACATCGGACAGCGCCACGACGCGCGCCGCGCCAACTTCCTGGGTCAAGTTGCGGACGTGGCGTTCTCCCATCCCGCCGACGCCGATGACGCCAATTTGTACCTGTTTCAATTGACTACTCTGCTTTCATGTTGGCGCCTCCGCACAAGCCAGCTTTCTCACTGACCTCTAGGTTGGCGGCTCATCTTCCCGGAAGCTCTGGAGCTTCCGGGAAGATTGTGAGCGATATGACGTGACAATCTAGCAATCAATACAAAAGCAAGCCTGTGCGGATCGGCGCTTTGCTTAAACCTGCTCCCAGCCGCCGCTTGACCAGGAGCGAATCATTGCCTGTTGCACGCGGGCGACGGCGGCGGCTTCGGCAAAGCCCGGCTCGCCTTGTTTGCCCGTCGTCACGGCCTGAAGAAAGTTGTACGCTTCGATGGCTTTCAGATCATCGTAGCCAAGCCCGGTGCCCCAACCTGGGTTGAAGTGACCGTGATAGGGGTGTGCAGGCCCGCTCAGCAGCGTGGTGTAGCCGTCCTCCGCCGGGTTGGCGTCGTTGCGCCACTGGAGTTGCAGCTCGTTCATGCGCTCGAAGCTCCACTTGATCGCGCCTTTTGTGCCATGGACCTCGAAGGACATGTCGCACTTGGCGCCATTGATCACACGACACGACTCCAGATAGCCGTGCGCGCCGCTGGCGAAGCGCACCAACGCGCTGACGTAGTCCTCGTTCGTCACTTCGCCTTTGGGTCCCTCGGCGCCGCCTACGTCGTAATGCGTGCCGACGCCCGATTGTGGGAGAGGCCGTTCGCGGATAAAAATCTCACGATCGCTGGTGAGCGACGCAATCGGGCCAGCGAGCATGTGCGCCATATCGATGACGTGCGACATCAGGTCGCCGAGTGTGCCCAATCCCTGCGCCTCGTCGAAGCGCCAGGAGAGAAAGCCGTTGGGGTTGCTGGCGTAGCCGTTGAGAAAGCGGCCATGATAATGCGTGATGCGGCCAAGTTTGCCTTCCTGCAGCAGCCGTCGCGCATATTGCACCACCGGCGCCCAGCGATAGTTGAAGCCGACAAAGGTGATCACGCCTGCTGCACGCGCAGCTTCGTCGCTGAGCAGCGTTTCTTCGGGGAAGCGCCCGACCGGTTTTTCACAGAGGATGTGCTTGCCGGCCGCTGCCGCCGCCCGGTTGATCTCCAGGTGCATCCCGTTGGGCGCGGTCACACTGATCGCCTGCACCGCCGGGTCGGCGATCACCTCGCGCCAGTCAGTGGTGTAGCGCGCAAAGCCGAAGCGCTCCTGCGCACTGCGCGCGCGCGCCTCCACCGGGTCGGCGCAGACGATGAGATG
>CALJMI010000125.1 GCA_937981885.1 uncultured Caldilinea sp. | reverse complement strand
AGCATCAACACGGCCAGCGCGGCGCCGTAGCCAAAGTTAAAAAAGACAATCGCCTCACGATACATCGAGACGCTGAGCACCTCGGTGGCGCGTCCGGGACCGCCGTTGGTGATCGACAGAAAGAGGCCGGTGGCGTTGATTGCCTGCAAGGTCAGCAGCAACACGATCACCAGCGTCGTCGGACGCACCAGGGGCCAAGTGATTGACCAAAAGCTCTGCCAGCCGTTGGCGCCGTCGATGGCGCCAGCTTCGTACACTTCGCCCGGAATCGTCTGCAAGCCGGCCAGGATCAACAGCATGGCAAACGCCAGCGTGCGCCAGATCGTTGCGCCGATCACCACGCCCATAGCGCCCTGCGGATGCCCCAGAAAGGCGATGTCGCCAAAGAGCGGCGACAGCAGGTCTTGCAGCAAGCCGTAGCCCGGCAAGAAGAGCCAGCGGAAGATCACGCCCGTCACCACTTCGGAGAGAATCCACGGCACGAAGATCATCGTCATGAAGAGACCTGTGTAGCTAATCCGCCGGTTCAGCATCACGGCGAGTATGAAGGCAAAGATCATCGTGAGCAACACGAAGAGCACGCCGTAGACTGCGGTGAGGCGCAGGCTGTCCCAGAAGTTGGCGCTTGCCAGAATCTGCTCGAAGTTGCGCGTACCCACAAACACACGCTCGCCGCGGCGAAAGGTGTTGAGGCTGAGGAAAATGCTGTAGAGCGCAGGATAGAGGCTGACCAGACAGATGATCAGCAGCGCCGGCAGGATCAGCAAATAGGGAAAGACCGTTTTCTGTCGCACGACCACCTCCTCCACCCGACGAAGACACCCTCCAGCCAGTGCAACACTGGCTGGAGGGTTGTCAGAACTCGCCAACTACTGCTTACTGCCAGTAACGCCCCAATACCTCGTCGGCGGCTTGCTGCAACGCCGGCGCCGGGTCACGGTCGGGGTTGAGCATCAGCTCCTGCCAGGTCGTAGCGAGGATGTCCAGACTCTCGACGTAATAGGGGCTTGGCTCCATGTAGGCGCCCTGTGTGCCCAGGATTGTGTCCACATTTTCGTAGAAGGGACTGCCCTCAAATTTGCCCATTGCGTACGCAGCATTGGTGGTCGGAATGCCAAACTGCGCCTCCGCCCACTTCGCCAGGAATTCCGGCTGCATGAACGCGCGCAGGAAGGCAACCGCGCCCTGCGGGTTCTTGGCGCCCGTCGGCACGACCCAGCCCTCACTCACCATGAAGACATGCGGCGTCCCGTTGAAGGGCAGACCACCCTGCATCGCCACCTGCCCGGAGTTCACCTGGTCGAGCAAGCCTTCGACGAAGTTGGGTGACCAACTGCCGCCGCCAAACGCTGCCGACTGCCCGTCCGTCCACACGATCTGCGAATCGGCAAAGTCGCCCGTCAACGCCACCTGCGGGAAGCAGCCGTTCTTGAACATGGTTTGCGCCCACTTCGCCACCTCGACAACCTGATCGCTTGCCCAGGCTGGCTTGCCCTCGGCGTCGAAGATGCTGCCGCCGTTGGATTTGATCAGGGGCCACCAGTTGATCTCGATAGCGCCGTAGCTGCGGCCCGCGAAGAAGGTGTTCAGATACAACCCATCTGCCTTCAGCGCCTCACATGCCGCCAGCGCCTCATCTGGATTGGTGGGGAAGCCATCGGGGAAGAGTTCCGCCTTGTAATAGGTCATGCCGCCGCGCACATTGTTGGCGACACAGTAGCGCTCACCTTCCAGCACGCACGCCTTCTTGTCGCCGTCGGTCAAATCACTCGCCCACGCCTCGTCCTTGAGCCATTCACTCAGCGGCGAGAGTGCGCCTGCATCGAGCAGCGCCGGCACATGCTGGCTGCCGGTTTCGACCAGGTCGGGCACGTCGCCGCCCGACTGCACCGCCAACGCCAGTTTGGTGGAGAGTTGATCCCACGCCACCTGCTCGTGCTTGACCTTGACGCCCTCGCTTGCTTCCAGGTTCGTGATGAACTCCTTAAGCACAGCGCCGTTGCTGTCGTTCGGGTCATCCAGATCATAGCGACTCCATACAACGATCTCGTCCAATGCGGCGGCTGGCTGCTGTGCGCCCGATCCTGGCGCAGCGGGCGCAGCGGCGCATGCCGCCAGGACAAGGGTCAGCAACAGGCTCAGGGTTATCCACATGGTAAAACGCATGGTTTTCATCGATTGCACTCCTTTGAACACTCTTTGAAATACTGTTGGAAAACAGACTTGACGACAAATCGAGAAGCGCACACCCGCTTCGGTAGTGGGCGCACACACCCCACCAAACGCATAGATAGCGCAGTCAAAAATCGTACATTCATTATCTTCCCGGAAGCTCTGAGCTTCCGGGAAGATGAGCAAAGTCTACCTAAGTCATCTATTAGAAGGCAGGCGGCGCAATGCTTTGCCCTTCGCTGAAGAGCGGCTCAACCAACACTTGCGCTGGCTCAGGGGCAACGCCTTCCAACAGACTGAGCATCATGTGTGCAGCGGTCGCGGCAATGGTTTCCGCCTGAATATCGATCACAGCCGGCTGCAACGAGAGCAAACGCGGCAACGACGAATAGTTGAAGCAGACCAACGACAGGTCTTGCGGGATATGTCGTCCGCGTGCTGCGGCGGCCTCGCCCGCGCCCGCCGCAGCACGGTCATTCCACACAATTGCGGCGGTCACTTCGGGGTCACTGTCCAGCAGCGCGCCCATGACCTCAGCGCCAGAGACAAGATTCAGAGCGCATGGAGCGCATACTGCAGCGACGCCCAGCTCGCCACAGCTTTGTTTGAAGGTGTCCAGCACACGCACCGCAAAGCCCGTCAGATGGTCATCCTGGTGCAAAAACGCAACGCGCCGATGCCCTAGTTCTGCCAGCCGCGCCACACAACGTTGCATCCCCAGCTCGATATTGGAGTCGACGTAGGTCAACCCGGTGTTCTCTGCACAGCGTCCGATCAAGACAAAAGGGATGCGCTGCGCCTGCAAATACGCCACGCGCGGGTCATTCATCTGCACCTGCATCAGGATAAAGCCCTGTGCCAGCCCACTGGCGGCAAATTCCTCCAGATGCCCGATGTTGTCGTCGAGATGGGTCATCAGCATGAACGCATAGCCGGCGCTGTTGATCACGTCGGCGGCGCTGGCAATGAAGCGCATCTCCAGCTCCGCCACTTGCGGCGCCAGCAGCGGAAAGACGAAACCAACGCTGCGATGGCGCGTGCGCATGGCAAGGCTCTGCGCCACCGGGTCGGGACGGTAACCCAACTCGGCAATCGCCTGCTCGATGCGCTGACGCGTCGCCGCCGAGATCGGGCGCTTGCCGCTCAGTGCATGGGAGACCGTGCTCTTGCTCACCTGCGCCCTGGCGGCCACATCCTCAATGGTGACGCGTTCCATCCCTGGTTTCCAATCGGTGGTGCTCAACGTGAGCAACGATCCAACTGTCAAATTCAACTGTCAAAACGGTTTGATACTATTATAATCAAACCGCTTTGATTGTCAATAGGGTAAATCGGATTGGGTCTATTTCACCGCAGGGGCAGAGTTTGTTTTGTAGGTCACCGCCTCCGGCGTGACGGGCGCCATGTCACGCCGGAGGCGATGACTTACGGCTTGCGCCCCAAACTTGAAATACACCCAATTGGATTTTGATCGAGAGTTGTAGGATACAACCGATCGGTGATACGATAGAGTCTACATAAGTGATCGGTCGGGAAGCAACACACCAGCATGGAAAGGGAACATAGCACACCATGGATTTGCAGTTGACAGGCAAGACCGCCGTCATCACCGGCGCCAGCCAGGGCATTGGCTTTGCCGTGGCGCGGGCGCTGGCGCGGGAAGGTGTGCAGGTAGTGCTTTGTGCGCGCAATGCCGAACGAGTCACGCAGGCCGCGGCGGCGATTGAGCAGGAATCTGGCGTTGCCGCGCTGGGCGTCGGTGTGGATGTGACCGTTCCCGCCGATATCGAGCGGCTGGTGCAGATGGTGGAGCAGCGCTTGGGCGGCGCCGACATCCTGATCGACAACGCTGGCGCCGGCAGCGAAGAGACGATCATGGACGCGCCTGACGAACGCTGGCAGCATTATTGGGAACTGCACGTGATGGCGGCGGTGCGACTGGCGCGTGGGCTGGTTCCCTCGATGCGGCGGCGCAGCGGCGGGGTGATCCTGCACAATGCCTCGATCTGCGCCAAACAGCCGCTGCCGCACGAACCGATCTACAATGTCACCAAAGCGGCGCTGGTGATGTTCTCCAAGTGTCTCGCCAACGAGTTAATCGGGGACAACATCCGCGTCAACTGCATCAACCCAGGGCTGGTGATGACCGAGGGCTGGATTGAGCCGGTCAAGCAGTGGACGGCGGGCACGGAGACGACCTGGCAGCAGTACCTCGACAACGTGGCGAAACGCTACGCGCCGATCGGTCGTTTCGCCACGCCGGAGGAAGTGGCCGACTTCTTCGTGTTTCTCTGTTCGCCGCGCGCCGCATATTGTGTTGGTTCTACCTATTTCATCGACGGCGGTTGGCTGGCGACGACGGTTTGAGTCAATAGTCGAAGTCGCCGGTTCAAGTCGTCACCAGCGGCTTGAGATGCGCCTCGATGTCGGCGCGGCGTGGCTCCAGGAAGGGCGGCAGCGCCAGCCGTTTGCCAAGCTCTGCCAGCGGCTCGTCCACGGTGAAGCCGGGGCCGTCGGTCGCCAGCTCGAAGAGGATGCCGTTCGGCTCGCGGAAGTAGATGCTGCGGAAGTAGTAGCGTTCGACGATGCCGCTGGTTTGGATGCCGACGCTGCGCAGCCATACGTCCCAGGCGCTGTGCTCGGCCTGGTTGGGCACGCGGAACGCAACATGATGCACGCCGCCCGCGCCAGGGCGGGCGTAAGGCAGATCGGGCCGCACGGCGACGTGTAGCTCGGCGGCTGGACCCTCACCGGCCATCGTAAAGACGTGAATAGTGTGCTGCGGCGTCTCTGGGTCGGGATAGGTGTGTGTCGCCTCCATGCCCATAACTTTGGTGAGCACAGTGTCGGTCGGCGCCAGCTGCGTCACTGTCATCGTGATCGGGCCAAGACCGCGAATCTGGTGTTCAGCAGGCACTGGGCTGTCAAGCCATGGCGTCCCCTCGCCTGCGCCGTCATCATCGACCAGACTCAACCGCTGCCCCTCGAAGTCCTCGAAGTCAAGCGTGGCGCGACCGTCGCACTCAGCGATCTCGCCGTGCTTCACGCCCACCTGCGCAAAGCGCTCCGCCCACCATGCCAGGCTTGCCAGGCTGCCAACGCGCAGCCCGGTGCGCGTGATTGTGTGGCTGCCGCGCTCTTCACGGGGCGCCGTGGGCCAGTCAAAGAAGGTGAGGTCGCTGCCGGGCGTCGCCAGCCCGTCGGCATAGAAGAGGTGATAGGCGCGCACGTCATCCTGGTTGACAGTTTTCTTGACAAGGCGCATACCGAGTGTCTGCGTGTAAAAGGCATAGTTGTCGGCGACGTGAGCGGTGATTGCGGTCAGATGATGGATTCCGGTCAGCTGGAGCGTCATGTCGTTTCCCTTTCGCATGTAATATCGCAGTTGTCGTGAGGATAGCAGAAAACGACAATGGTTTCCGTAGCGACTGTCACAGACGCTGCGCTACGAAACGTCGGAATCTCTGCGCAACGCCTTGATCTGGCTGCGCCGTTTCTTTTGCGCCAACCGTTTTTCCTGTGCGGCGCGCGTCGGCTGGGTGGCGCGGCGCTTCTTGCGCACCACGGTGACGCGGCGGACCAACTCCTGCAACTGTTGCAAGGCAAGCTCGCGGTTGCGCTCCTGCGTGCGCGCCTGCTGCGCCTTGATCACGATCACGCCGCTGTCGGTGATGCGGTGGTCGGCAAGTCGCAGCAACCGTTCTTTGTAAACGTCGGGCAGCGACGAGGTGCGGATGTCGAAACGCAAATGGACGGCGCTGGCGACCTTGTTCACATTCTGCCCACCGGCGCCCTGCGCGCGCACCGCCGCCCACTCGATTTCATCGAGCGGAATCGCCACATCGTCGGTGATTGTCAATGTTTCCATAAGTCTGTAACCTGATAGAACGCGGATAACGCGGATCGAGCGGATGAACGCGGATTGCCAATTGATCCGCGCTGATCCGCCAAATCCGCGTTATCCGCGTTCTATCCTGCGTTCTATCCATTCTCCGGTCGGTACGGCGCTTCGTGGTCGATGTCGCCGACGAAATCGGGCAGATTGGTGTGGCCGAGCAACTGGCGGATCGCCATGATCTCGCCGATGTGATACCAGTAATGGTCGATGACACGCAGCATCAGCGAGCCGTAGGATGTTGTGACGCCCCAGCCAGGCACGACGAGGGTCTCCGCCAACTTGGCGACGGTGACGGCGTCGAGCCAGGGATCGGTTGCCGTGGTGACTTCGCGCCAGGCCTGCTGCATCGCTTCCAGCGGCGGCGTGCTGGCAGGACGACCGTAGGCGAACTGGGCGTTCAACTCTGGATTTAGCTTGACGTCCTGGGCGATTGTCAGCCAATAGCGCTGCTCCTGCCAGGCCAAATGCCCGATGATCCAACTGATGCAGTTCATGGGCAGGAAGCGCCGCCGCGCCTCTTCATCGGTCAGCCCGACCAACGCCCGCTGCAACTCGCTGCGTGCAAAGCGCACCTGATCGACGAGTGGGTGGGTCATGTGCTCTTCTCCTTATTGCTGCATCAGTGACTACAATGGGTTCGCTCAAACCGGCGACCACAGGATGCATCTAAGGTCATTGTAGCTGACCGCCTATAATTCAACAATTGTTCTTTCTTCGGTACAATAGATGGAATGGACAGATGGAATTGACGAAGGTTCACAGACTGTTGAATGCAGCCTGTATCTGGAAATCCGTATTCTTTTTCGATTTTTTTCCGAGGCTGAACGTGCGCCGTCGGCGACCATAACTCGCCCCTCGCACCTCGCCCCTCATCACCCAAGAAAGCGAGCAAGCAATGCAAGACCTGTCATCCATCATCAACCAGATGACCCTTGAGGAGAAAGCTGCGCTCATCACCGGCGCCAGTGCATGGACGACGACGCCAGTTGAACGATTAGGCATCCCCGAATTGTTTGTCGCCGATGGGCCGCATGGCGTGCGCCGTGTGCCCGACATCCACGCGCTTGGTGCGCCGAGCCTGCCTGCAACCTGCTTTCCCACGGCGGCGCTGCTTGCCTCGACGTGGGACGGCGACCTGTTGTACACGATGGGGCAGGCGTTGGCGGAAGAAGCGGCTGCGCTCGGCGTCGGCGTTCTATTGGGGCCGGGCGTCAATATGAAGCGTTCGCCGCTCTGCGGTCGTAACTTCGAGTACTTCTCCGAAGACCCATTCCTGGCCGGTGAGCTGGCCTCCAGCCTGGTTGAAGGGATTCAGAGCAAAGGTGTGGGCACATCGCTCAAGCATTTCGCCGCCAACAACCAGGAATTTCAGCGCTTCAGCATCAACGCCGTCGTCGATGAGCGCACGCTGCGTGAAATCTACCTGCCCGCGTTCGAGCGCGTGGTCAAGCGGGCGAAGCCGTGGACAGTGATGTGCGCCTACAACAAGCTCAACGGCGTCTACTGTTCGGAGCATTACGAGCTGCTCACCGAGATCCTCAAACAGGAGTGGGGCTTTGAGGGATTGGTCGTCTCGGATTGGGGCGCGGTGCACGATCGCGTGGCTGCACTGAAGAGCGGGCTCGACCTGGAAATGCCCGGCCCCAAGCCACATCGCACGCAAGCCGTGATCGACGCGGCCAAAGCTGGCGAACTTGACGCCGCCGTACTCAACGAGGCTGTGAGTCGCATCCTGCGCATTGCTTTCATCGCTGCCAGAACGCCCAAAGGCGGCGAGTTCGACGCAGCGGGACACCACGCCCTGGCGCGCAAAGTCGCAGCCGAAGGCATGGTGCTGCTCAAGAACGATGGCATTTTACCGCTCACCAATCCACAGCGTATTGCCGTGATCGGGCGCGCCGTAAAGCATCCACATTTTCAGGGCGGCGGCAGCTCGCACATCAACCCGACGCAGGTGGACATCCCCTTTGAGGAACTGCAAGAACTGGCTGGCAGCGCCACGCTCACCTACAGCGCGGGCTATCCGGCCGACGACAGCTTCGATCAGGCGCTGATCGACGAGGCGGTGGCGGCTGCGCAGGCGGCGGAGGTGGCGCTGCTCTATATTGCGCTGCCCTCCTACAAGGAATCCGAAGGCTACGACCGCACCGATCTTGACTTGACCCGGCAGCAGGTTGCATTAATTCGGGCTGTGAGCGCCGTTCAGCCGCGCAGCGTCGTGATTCTGAATAATGGTTCGGCGGTGGCGATGACGGAGTGGATCGACGGCGTAGCCGCAGTGCTCGAAGCGTGGATGATGGGACAGGCGGGCGGCGGCGCCATCGCCGACATCCTCTTCGGCGTGGTCAACCCGTCGGGCAAGCTGGCGGAGAGCTTCCCACTGCGGCTGGAGGACACGCCAGCGTTTATCAACTTCCCAGGCGAGAACGGTCAGGTGCGCTACGGCGAAGGGATGTTCATCGGCTATCGCTACTACGACAAGAAGGCGGCGCCGGTGCTCTTCCCCTTTGGCCACGGTCTCAGCTACACGACCTTCGCCTACAGCAACGTGCGGGTTTCGACGCAGAGTTTCCGCGATGTCGACGGCGTCACCGTCAGCGTCGATGTCACCAACACCGGCGTGGTGGCGGGCAAGGAGATCGTGCAGGTCTACGTTCATGACCGCCACTCATCGTTGATGCGACCACGTAAGGAACTCAAGGGCTTTGCCAAAGTCGAGCTGCAGCCCGGCGAGACCAAGACCGTGAGCATTGCGCTTGACTTCCGCGCCTTCGCCTTCTGGCATCCGGGCCACAGACAGTGGGTGACCGAAGATGGCGAGTTCGACCTGCTGATCGGCGCGTCGTCGGCGGACATCCGCGAGCGCGTGACAGTCAAGTTACAATCGACGCTCGACCTGCCCAGCCTGCTCAACGTCGAGTCGACCGTGCGGCAGTGGCTGGAAGATCCGCGCGGGCGCGTTGTCTTCCAGCCGCTCTTCCAGCAGATGATGGCGCAGATGGGTGCAGCCTTTGGCGGCGGCGAGAGTGACGCTGGCGAAGGCGCCATCGGCATGGACATGACCAATTTTATCATGGAGACGCCGTTGCGCAGCATCCTCGGCTTCCAGGAGGCGATGCTGCCGGCGTCAGCCGACGCAATCGTGAGTGATCTGCTGCGCCAGGTGCATGGCGGTTGAGCGAGGAATGAATGGTGTAGAGGCAGGATGGCAGCCTCCTTACTTGCGACCGTCTCCTGCCTCTTGGAGACAGAAGAACACGCCGCTGCGAGCGGCGCCTACGGTGGGACGGCGACGTGGTGGCGTAGGTGTAGTCGCCATCCTGCCTCTTGGAGACAGAAGAACTGTAAAACGCACGTCACGCAATCCGGCGCACATTCTTCACCCCTCACCACTTTGCCATTTTTCCAAAAATCCAGCATAATCGCCGCTATGTCATCAATTTTTCAGAAGTTGAACCTGAAGACGCAGTCGGAGATCGTCGTTGTCAACGCGCCGGCTTCGTTTGAGGCGGAGATTGCGATGCTGGAGGGTGTGACCGTGCATCGCAATCTTGACGCGGTCGAACGCGTGGCGTTTGCGTTGGCGTTTGTCCTCACGCAGGCGGAGGTGGATGTGCTGGCACGCACCATCGCCGCTAAAGCGGAAGGCGACGCTGTCGTCTGGTTCGCCTATCCCAAAGCCAGCTCGAAGCGCTACAAATGTGAGTTCAACCGCGACACGGGTTGGACGGTGTTGGGCGAGTTGGGCTTCGAGGGCGTGCGCCAGGTTGCCATTGACGAAGACTGGTCGGCGCTGCGTTTTCGCCGCGCCGAGTACATCCGCACGATGCGTCGCGACCCATCGCGCGCTATGTCGGCGCAGGGACGGCGCAAAGTCGACGAAGAAGCGGGCAAACAGTAAGGCGTTGCCGCCGTGAAGCTCTGAACCCCAGGATTCGCTTCTTTAGAAGGTCACCGACAGCCCGCCGTCGACTACGAGGGTGTGGCCGGTGATGTAGGTGCAGCGCGGCGACGCCAGAAACAACCCAGAAACAACCCAGAAACAACCCAGAAACAACCCAGAAACAACCCAGAAACAACCCAGAAACAACCCAGAAACAACCAAGAAACAACCCAGAAACAACCCAGAAACAACACTG
>CALJMI010000124.1 GCA_937981885.1 uncultured Caldilinea sp. | reverse complement strand
TGAGAAGACCTCCCTGGCCCCTTGCGTTCATTGCACTGCTGGTTAGCCTGCTGGCTGTCACTCCGCTGATCTACATCGTCTTCCGCGCCGTCAGCGCTGACCCGGCGACATGGGCGCGCTTGTGGAGCGGGCAGATGCCGGATTTGCTCTGGCAGACCGCTGTGCTGCTGGTCGGGACGATTGTTTTTGCGTTGGTCGTCGGCGTCGGCATGGCGTGGCTGGTCGAGCGCAGCGACTTGCCGGGACGCTCGCTCTGGCGAGTGCTGCTGGCGTTGCCGCTGGCGCTGCCGGGCTACGTGGCGGCGATCACCTACATCATTTTGCTGCGGCGCGGGGGCGTGGTCGAACGGCTGCTGATCGATTATGCTGGTTTTGGCCGCGGCGAGGCGCCGCTGCCGTCGCTCTACAACGTGGGTGGCGCCATCCTGATCATCGGGCTGGTGACCTATCCGTACATTTATCTGCCGACGGCGGCGGCGCTGCGTTCGGTCGACCGGTCGTTGGAAGAGGCGGCGCGCATGTTGGGGCGCAGCGGCTGGAATGCGTTTCGTCAGATCACCCTGCCGCTTGTTCTGCCGGCGGTGGCGGGCGGTGCGCTGCTGGTGGGGCTGTATGTGCTCTCTGACTTCGGCACGGTGGCGATGCTGCGCTATCGCACCTTCACCACTGCGATCTACAACCAGTTCACGGGACAGATCGACCGCTCCGGTGCAGCGATTCTCAGCGTGGCGCTGATTCTGCTGGCGCTGCCGCTGCTCTTTGGCGAGGGCTGGTTCAGCCGCCGCAAACGCCGCCTGACCTCCGATACGGTGTGGCGGCCGCGGCAGTTGGTGAAACTGGGTCGCTGGCGCTGGCTGGCGCTGACGCTGACGGCGCTGGTCGTACTGCTGGCGTTGGGGCTGCCACTGCTGGTTCTGGGCGGCCTCAGCATTCAGGGCTGGCTCTTTCCGACCGAAGCCGACCGCATCTGGGGCATCAACAACGAAGGCATCCTGGTCTTTGGCTTCAACAGCCTGCTGGTGGCGACGCTGGCGGCGACCTTTGCGACGGCGTTGGCATTAGGACCGCTCTATCTGGCGGTGCGTTTTCCCAGCCGGCTGTCACGTTTCGTGCTGACGTTGAGCCGCAGCCCCTTTGCGCTGCCCGGCATTATCATCGGTCTGGCGTTCGTGCTGCTGATCAACCGCTGGGCGCCGTTTGTCTACGGCACGATCTTTGCTCTGGTCTTTGCGTTTGTCTTCCGGTTGCTGCCGCAGTCGCTGTCGACCGGCGAGTCGGCGCTGCGTTCGGTGGCGCCCTCGCTGGAAGAAGCGGCGCGCACGATGGGCGTGGCGCCAGCGCGCGTCTTCTGGCGTGTGACCTTGCCGGTGGCGGCGCCGGGCATTCTGGCAAGCTGGGTGTTGGTCTTCATCACGGCGATGAAAGAGTTGCCGACGGCGATCTTGCTGCGCCCGCCCGGCTTTGACACACTGCCGGTGCGCATCTGGGCGGCGGCAAGCGAAAGCGTCCACACACAAGCTGCGCCGCCAGCGTTTCTGCTCATCCTGCTGACAACGCTGCTGCTCCTGCCGTTGATGCGCAGTCAACTGGGGATCGACCGCGCGATGCAGGAGAATATTTGATGACGAGAAGATATAGAACGCGGATGACGCGGATTAAACGGATATACGCAGATCAAATCCGCAAAAATCCGCCGAATCCGCGTCATCCGCGTTCTATTCCTCATCTCGCTTGTAGAAGGATCGTAGTTATTGGCGATGACTGAGGCGTTGATTTCGGTTCAGAATGTGGTGAAACGGTACGGGGACGTGGGCGCGGCGGTGGCTGGCGTCTCGTTCGATGTTCCGCGCGGGACGATTGTGGCGCTGTTAGGACCAAGCGGCTGCGGCAAGACGACGACGCTGCGTCTGATCGCTGGGCTGGAGACGCCTAACAGCGGCGCGATCTGGCTCGAAGGACGCAAGGTGGCGGGCGACGGCGCCTGGGTTCCACCGGAAGCGCGGCGTGTGGGCATGGTCTTCCAGGACGGCGCGCTCTTTCCCCATCTCACCGTGGCGCAGAACATCGCCTTCCCGCTCAACACGCGCAACGGGCGTGGGCGCGTCGAGGAACTGCTGGCGTTGGTCGGCATGGCCGGTTACAGTGAACGCTATCCACATCAGCTGTCGGGCGGGCAGCAGCAGCGCGTAGCGTTGGCGCGTGCACTGGCGCCGGAGCCGTCGGTGGTGCTGCTGGACGAACCCTTCTCGCGGCTCGACGCTGCGCTGCGCGTCTCACTGCGCGAGGACGTGCGGGAGATCATCAAACGCACCGGCGCCACGACCCTCTTCGTCACCCACGACCAGGAGGAGGCGCTGAGCATCGCTGATGTCGTGGTTGTCATGTTTGACGGCAAGGCCGTGCAGGTCGGCGCGCCACACGAGATTTACACGCGCCCCGCTACGCGCGCCATCGCCACCTTCGTGGGCGAAGCCAATCTGCTCCCCGGCGTGGCGAATGGAACCGTCGCCGAGAGCGCGCTGGGTCGCGTCATCCTCGCCACACCACAACATGGCCCCGTCGACATCATGGTGCGCCCGGAGGCAATTGAACTGCGTGCGGTGCGCGAAGGGCGGGCGCAGATCGAGCGCATCCGCTACTTCGGGCACGACCAGTCGCTGCACCTGCGGCTGCACGGCGGCGGCGAGCTGGACGTGCGCAGCCTGCCCCGCCCCGACCTGCGCGTCGGGCAGGAAGTGGATGTCTTTGTGCGCGGGGTGGTGGTGGCGTATCCAGTGATTAGCGATTAAGGGCTAAGGTCTTGCCGGTAGTTTTCACTCATGGCAAATACCCCTTCAGTGACCGGCGGCTACGACCGCTGCCGCACATCCAGCGCATCGCGCAAGCCGTCGCCGAGTAGATTGAAGCCAAGCACGGTCAGGATCAGCGCAATGCCGGGGAAAACGATCAGATGTGGCGCCGTGAAAACCTGATTGCGTTCTTGCCCGATCATCGATCCCCACTCTGGCGTCGGCGGCTGTGCGCCCAGGCCAAGAAACGACAGCGCAGCCGCGTCGAGGATGGCGACGGCGATGCCCAGCGTGCCCTGCACAATCAACGGCGTCAGCGCATTGGGCAAAATGTTGCCGAAAAGGATGCGGCCTGATGGCACACCGATCGAGCGATCCGCCATGACATAGTCCTGTTGCTTGATCGAGAGGACGCTGGAGCGCATGATGCGTGCATAAACCGGGATGCTCACGATGCCGATCGCCAGCAGCGTGTTGATCAACCCCGGCCCCAGCACTGTGACGATGGCGATCGCCAGGATCAGGCTGGGAAAAGCCAGCATGATATCCATCAACCCCATAATCACGCTGTCGGTCCAGCCCCCGATGTACGCCGAGACGGCGCCGAGAAACGAGCCGATCAAAATCGCAAAGCCCACCGACACGATGCCCACCATCAGCGACAGCCGCGCACCGTAGAGAATACGGCTGTACAGATCACGCACGTTGCCATCTGTCCCGAAGAAGTGCTGGGGTTGATCGGCCGGACAACCGAGCAGGTGAATGCAGGGACCCTGTCGTTTCTGCACGTCTTCTATGCCGATCAACGATTTGGTGGGATCGTGCGTCGCCAACACAGGCGCAAAGACCGCAACGAAGATCAGCGCCGCCAGAATGAACATGCCGACGATGGCGGAGCGGCGATGGAACAGCCGACGCAGCGCAGTGCTCCATAGGCTGCGCGGTTTGGTGTGAAAGATCGGTTCGACTGCGGTGGGGGCGGTTGCTGCACTTGTGCTCATGGTTGCTTACCGGTGCGCCAGCTCAACCCAGGCGAATGCGCGGGTCGAGAATGGCATAGGAAATATCGACCAACAGATTGACGACGACATAGGTGAACGCGATCACAAGCGTAAAGCCTTGAATGACGCCATAATCGCGCGAGGAGATCGCATCGAACATCGTGCGCCCGACCCCGGTCAAGCCGAAGATGGTCTCGGTCAGGACGGCGCCACTCAGCAGCCCGCCCAGCGACAGACCGATCACCGTCACCACCGGCAGGAGCGCATTGCGCATGGCATGGCGGAAGACGACGTTGCTTTCGTTCAGCCCCTTGGCGCGCGCCGTGCGCATGTAATCCAGGCTCATCACCTCGAGCAGGCTGGAGCGCGTCATGCGCGCAATCACCGACATCGGGATAGTCGAGAGCACCAAGACCGGCAAGATCAGATGGCGCGCTGCGTCGGTGAACAGCCGCCAATTCCAGGTCAGCAGCCCGTTGATCACGTACATCTGCGACAGGAAATCTAGCAGCCCGCGCCCGGGGCCGCTGAGGTCGGGCATACCCCAGGCCACGACGATCGGCTGCACACGCACGCCGGCGGTCAATCTCCCCGAAGGCGGCAGCGCAAATGGGGTGTCTTTGAGAATGACGGCAAACAGATACGCCGACAACAACCCCAGCACAAACACAGGGATCGACACACCAAGATTGGCAAAGATCATGGTGAAGACATCCACCGGCGAATTCTGCCAATACGCAGCAATCACGCCCAGGATCACGCCGAAGATCGTGGCGACCAGGAGCGAGAGCAACGCCAACTCGATGGTCACGGGAAGGCGCTCCATCAACATCTGCGTCACAGGGCGGCCAAAGCGCATCGAGTCGCCCAGGTCGCCGGTCACAACGCGCCCCAGGTAATAGCCAAACTGGACAACAGGCGGCTGATCGAGACCGTAGCGCTTGAAGAACGCCTCGCACACGGCATCCGTCGCCTTTTCGCCCAACATGGCGCGGCATGGGTCGCCAGGAATGAGACGATTGAGGATGAAGGTGATAAACAGGATGCCAAGCAGGACAGGGATGGCGAGCACAACTCGCCGGGCAATGTAGCGTATCAAGGTTGGTTCTTATGGTTGTCTAGGAGACAGCCATCCCCGAAGGATGACTGTCTCCGAACGATTTTGCGTCTACTCTGCGTTCAAGAAGCCGCCAAAGAGCCCCGGGAAGTAGGTGAAGCTGCCGTCTCGCCCGACGTGAAGCGGGTGCGATGCATCCCACTGCACGACATACGACAGCACTACATCATTGGCGTCGAGCGTGGCGCCGTTGTGGAAGGTGACGCCGTCGCGCAGCGTGAACACCCACTCGGTCAGGTCTGCGTTGGCTTCCCATTCCTTCGCCAGCGCTGCAACCACGTCGCCGGTGCCCGGCTCGTAGGCAAGCAGCGACTCCATCACCTGCTCGCATGCACGCAGCGCCTCGCCGTCGGTTTCGTCGGCGCAGTAGAGACCCGCCGGCTCGCCGTTCTGCAGCCAGACAAAGGTGTCGCGCCCGCCAGGGTTCATCAAGCCGAACTGCTCGGCGCCAATGTCAGAGGCATACGCTCCCTCAACGTCCGCCTTGAACGCCGCGCCGTTGCCGCCATGCGCCACCGGGATCATCGGCACGTGCTGCTTGATCAGCTCATTCGCCTGATCGTACCAGGGCTGCCGCTCTTCCGGGTCAGCCTTGGTGGCGCCCTGCGCCAGCGCCTCCCAGATGTCGGGGAAGCCCTTGCCAAACTGCGCCGAGGAGCCAGGCCCAAAGTGGAAATCGAGGAAATTGGTGGCGTCCGGATAATCCGCACCCCAACCGAGCAGGTGGAAACCGTCGATCTCACCACGGTCTGCCGCATCGAGGAAGGAACCGGATTCCATCACCACGATCTGAGCCGTTACGCCGATGTCGGCGAGCTGCGCCTGGATGTCCTGGGCGACGACGCCTGGATTGGGCAGATAGCCGCGCACCACGTCGCGATAGGTGATGGTTGTCTGGAAACCGGGCAGGACGCCCTCTTCTTCCAGAATCTGCTTTGCCATCTCCGGATTGAACTCATACCAATCCAGCCCATCGGTGTAACCAAAGATCGATGGCGGCATGAACTGCGTCGCCACCGACGAACCCGGCGGATAGAAGTTGTCGACAATGCGCTTGCGGTCGATTGCCATGGCAAATGCCTGGCGCACGCGCTCGTTGTCGAAGGGCGGATAGGTGTTGTTCATACCGATGTAGAAGATGTTGGTGCCGCTGCGCTGTTTCAGTTGCAGATTCGGGTCAGCCTCGATCACAGCAAAATCATCCGGCCCCGGGTTGTCGATCCCATCGACAGTGCCTGCCTGCAGTTCGACCAGGCGCTGCGCACTCTCGGCGCTCCAGCGGAAGACCAGTGTCTGCGGAATCGCCTTTTCGCCCCAGTAATTCTCATTGCGCTCAAAGATGATCTGATCGCCGCGCAGCCAGTCAACGAACTTGTAACGACCGGTGCCGTTCGGCTTCTCGATCAATTCGCCGCCACCGCCGGTGGCTTCTAGATAGTCGGCATCGTTGATGGCGAAGGAGGAGAAAGCCACCTTGGACGGAAACGCCGGGTCTGGCTGGCACAGGGTGAACTTGACCGTCATCGCATCGACAGCTTCGATAGACTTGAATAGCCCGCCGTAGTCACAGCTCTCAGCGGACATCGCCATTGGCTCGAAGGGACCGGCTGGGGCGGCGGCTTGCGGCGCAGACGCCTGTGGGGCGGCGCTCGGCCCCGCAGTCGGCGCAGCACAACCCGCCAGCAAGCCCAGCAACACCAGGATGCTCATGATGAGCGAGATCTTGCGCGTATGCATAGACGCTCCTTATTATGAAGAATGATAGAAACGAGGATATAAAACGCAAAGTTGCGCGCGCAACTCATTCTTACTTATAAACGACGTGCGCAAATGAGGCAAATTGCTGGAGGGAGCGTAGAATGCACTAGAGCGCTGCTGATGCTGCCGTCAGACTATTGTCTCTGGCGCGGATCGAGCGCGTCGCGCAGACCATCGCCCATGAAATTGATGGCGAGAATCGTCAGTGAAATCAGAATGCCGGGAAACATGACCATCCATGGCGCTTTGACCATGTAGTTGCGATTCTCATAGAGGAGGCTGCCCCAGGTCGGCACATCGGGTGGAAAGCCAAGTCCCAAGAAAGAGAGGGTCGATTCGGTCAGGATAGCGCTGGCAACCGAGAGCGTGGCGGCCACAATGATGATCGCCATGGTGTTGGGCAGGATGTGCCGCCACATGATTGAGCTGCTATGCACGCCGACATTCACGGCGGCTTCGACAAACTCCTTACGTTTGAGCGAAAGCACCGAGCCGCGCACCATGCGCGCCGTCGGCATCCAACCAAAGACGCCGATGATGGTGACGACCATCAGGAACGCGCCTGCTTCCAGCCCGAAGCGCATACGCAGCGGGTCGCGGAAGAGCGACATCGCCACCAACAGCAGCGGAATCTGCGGCAACGTGAGCATCATGTCGGTAAAGCGCATCAGCACATTGTCGAGCTTGCTGATATAGCCGGCGAGCAACCCCACTGTCGAGCCGACCAGCATGGCGATCAACATCGCCGCCATGCCAACCGACAGCGAAATGCGACCACCGTAGATGCAACGCGCCAGCATGTCACGCCCCAGGTCGTCGGTGCCGAAGGGGTGCGCCATCGAAGGCGACGCGCTGGCTTCGAGAATGTTGATCTGCTTGGGATCGACAGGATAGAGATAAGGCCCTGCCAACACGCCGCCCACGATCAGCACGATCAAGGTCAGACCAAGCACAGCCAGGCGGTTCCGACGGAACTGCACCCAGGCATCGCCCCACAAGGTGCGGTGCTTGCGTTTTGTCGTCGAGCCGATGTCGAGTTTAGGCGTTGCAGCGCCAGCGGAAATGCTCATTGGTGACTGCCTCAGTGATAACGAATGCGCGGATCGAGAATCCCATAGGCGATGTCGGCGATCAAATTGAAGACGACGACCAACACCGCAAAGATCATCAGCACCGTCTGCACCACCGGCAGGTCGTTGCTCTGGATCGAGATGATCAACAATTGGCCGATCCCGTTGACGGCAAAAATCTGCTCAGTGACAATGGCGCCGCCGAAGATGCCGGGGATGCCGAGCGCAACCAGCGTCACGACCGGGATCATGCTGTTGCGCACGACATGCCGCGTGACCACCATACGCTCGGCAAGCCCTTTGGATCGCGCCGTGCGCACATAGTCCTGGCGTAAGTTCTCGATCGAAGAAGAGCGTGCAAAGCGGCTGACTGTGGCAACCTGGAAAAACGCCAGCACCATCACCGGCATGACCATCTGCCGGATCTGCTGGAGAAAAGAATCCCAGTCGGTGACGCGAAGCGTCGTGTTGTAGAGAGAGGGGAACCAACCCAACCACACGGCGAATATCTGGATCACCAGAACGCCGGTGAAGAAGGTCGGCAACGAGAAGCCGATCACGGCAAGCACGCTCGACGCCTGGTCAAAAAAGGAATTTTGTCGATACGCGGCGAACACCCCAACCGGAACAGCGATCACGATCGACAGCAAATATGCAATCCCCACCACCCAAAGCGTCTGCGGCAGACGCTCGAATACCAGATCGATCACCGGTTTGCCGCGCGCAGTCCATGACGTGATGCGCAGCCGATTTTCAGAATCGCCGATCGAGATGCCGGTTGCTTTCTCGAACGCGTTGATCGGCTCGTTGACCATGAACTGCTGGAGCCAGCGCACGTAGCGAATTGGCATCGGTTGATTCATACCCAGCGACTCGCGGATCTGCAATTTGATCTCCATCGGGAGGCTTGGCGGCAAATTGGCTGTCGGGTCGCCTGGCGAAAGCGCCAGCAGCGCAAAGATCACAAAGCTAATAAACAGCAGAGTGGGGATTGCGGTCAAGACTCGACGCAGGATATAGGTTCCCATGCAGTGTCCTTACGTAGCCAACTTCCCTTGCTCATTTGAGCCAGCGTCGCTAACCTTCCCGGAAGCTCAGAGCTTCCGGGAAGGTGTTCAGCATACGTCAGCGAGCGCGATGCCAGTCTTCGATGTTCCACTCCTCGGACTCGAAGCCGCTAAGCGCTGGCCCGACCAGGCTGTTGGCGTGGGCGGAGACCGACGCGCGGAAGACCAGCGGGATCGCCACATAGTTCTGCACGAGCATGTCGTTCAGCTGGATCGCGATCCGTGCGCGCTCGTCGCCGGTGGCGGATTTGAGCGTCTCGTAGAGTGCGTCGTATTCAGGATTGCACCAGCGTTCGACATTGGTGCCACCCCAGTTGTTCGCCGGGCTTTGAATCACATATTCACCGTCCACCTGGCAAAGCCAGTTCGCCAGGTATTGCTGCGGGTCGGGGTTGTCCGGGCCGTTGGTGAACATCTGAACGTCTGTGTAGAACTTGTTGTACGTGTCCGGGCTTGCCGGGTCGCCGCCAAAGAAGACCGCCGCTTCGACATTCTTCAATTCAGTCTCGATGCCAATCTCCTTCCACCACTGCTGGACCAAGGCCTGGGTCTTTTGGCGCACCGAGTTGGTGGAGGTCTGATAGAGAATCCTTAGCGGCATGCCATCGGGCGTCTCGCGAATGCCATCGCCGTTGGTGTCCATGTAGCCAGCTTCGTCAAGCAGGGCGTTGGCAGCAGCGATGTCTTGCTTCAAGCATCCATCATTGTTGGCGGATGCCACCGATGGCGGGCCAGCTAACAAGTTGCAAGTCGGTTTACCGGCAGGGCCATAGAGCTGCTCGGCGATGATGTTGCGATCGATCGCCATTGAGAGCGCCTGGCGCACGGCCGGGTCGGTCAGGAATGGATGCGGATTCGGATCATCTGGTGACCAGACCGAGCGTTTGTCGCCCAGGTTCGGGTCCGGGTTGGTGAAGTTGATCATAATGCGTTCGACGTTGGCGCCAAACGCAGCCATCAAGGTCCCCAGCCCCTTTGCTTCCATATCCAACAGCACTGCCGGCTCCACCTGTAGGTTCCAGCCATAGTCGGCTTCGCCGGTCTCCAGCACAGCGCGTGCGGACGAGGAAGCATCCTCGGCGCCCTTGATCACGACTTCGGCAAAATGCGGCTTGTTGGCGTGGCGATAGTTCTCGTTGATCGTGTAGACCACCGTGTCGTTCGCACGGAATTCCTTAACCTTGTAGGGGCCGGTGCCGATCGGGTTGGTGTTCTGTTCAGAGCACGCCTGCGCCGCTTCGCCGATGCAGTTCTCGAACTGCGCTTTCTGCAACACGGGTGACAGATAACCAACAAATGGGATGTATGGGTAGGGCGCCGGTGCGCTGAAGGTGATCTTGACAGTCAATGGATCAATTGCCTCGACATTGGCCACCGGTACAAAGTTCTGCACTGTGCAGCCAGTGAGCGGCGCCGTGCAATATTGCCATGTGAAGACAAAGTCGTCAGCGGTCAACGGCGTGCCATCCGCCCATACGATGCCATCTTGCAGCTTGTAGGTGATGCTCATCAAATCTTCGGAGACGCCGCCATTCTCCACCGTCGGCACTTCAACGGCCAGTGCAGGCACGAGTTCACTGTCCTGATTGAACTCCAGCAGCGGTTCGAGGATCAACGACGCGCCGTGAAAGTCCTTGGTGCCGCTGGCAAGATAGGGGTTCAGGATCGAAATCTCTTGCCAGTAGACGAGGGTCACGGTTCCATCAGTGCCGCGCCCCGGTTCGGCTGGCAACCCTGATGCCGGAGCGGCGGCGGGTTGCTCCGCGCCTGTAGAGGGCGCCGCAGCAGGCGCTGCACACGCTGCAAAGACCAGCGCGATTGCTGCCAACAGACCGATCAACAAAAAGGTTCTCCGGTTTCCACTGTGTTTCATACTTTCTCCTTTGCCTGGACAATCAAAAAATGGGTGGACAATCTGAACGGAGCTTTTAACGCCAATAAGGAATTTGAATCCTTTCGACAGCGCCCCGGTGGCAGAAACTACTCGGTATGTTGGCTAGAAAGTATTTAGAACTAGCCATCCTGGTTATTCACGGCATGTTACACTGGATGGTCGCAATAGTACACACATCGCTTTCAATTGTCAAAGTAAAAAAAAACGCAACAACCAATTCGTGAAATCAAGAAGGCGCGATCTGACGCACATGAATTTCACGCCGAACGCACTGCGGCAACGCTGTCAAATCGCTCCAACGCAGCGATGACGCGCGGTGAGGCGGTGCGACAACGATCGCGCAGGAAACGCGCCACGCGCGCGCCGGTGACGCCGCGTTCGGCGGCGCGCTTGAGGCTGCGCTGTGTGATCTGGTAGACAAAGGTGGGGTGGCTCTGCTGCCACTGTGCGAATCGCTCTACGCGGAAGCGATCGGCTAACGAAACGCCAGGCTCGAGGATAATCGTAAAATCTTCCTTTACAACGAAATGATTGTGCACCTGCTCGTTTGGCGCCGGCGCATCGGGCGTAAGCCATTGCGCGCCCCACGCGCTCAACGAAAGCAACAGATCGTCGCCCGCGCCCGGTTCAGCTAGATCAAGCGCCGACAGCCAGGCCAACGGCCCACGGATCAAAAAGCGCAGCAACGCGCCTTCGACTGCGTCCCATCGCTCGAAACCTTTAAGGAATTCCTGCGTACTGCTGTTGCGGATGTACCAGGTGTCGTAGTCGCCGGTCGGTCGCTGAAAATCAGGTTCGGTCGTGCGAATTACGTTGAGTAGCTCGGATTGTGCGTACCAGGCGCCGGGCTGTAGATAGCCAAATAGACGGAGGACATTTTCACGCGTTTGCAGCGGAGCATTCTGCCAGAGACCGGCTTCCACACACTCCAGTTCGGGTGTGCGACAGAGATCGTTCCAATCAGGAGAGGTGCGCCATGCGTCAAAGAGGATGCGGCGCTGTTCGGCGCGCGTCTTATCCAGGAACGCCATCACCGGATTCTGCGTCAATTGGACGACATCGTCCTCGCGGCGCAGCCAGCCGAGCCGGTTGGCAAGATGCAACAACAGCGCCAGACGAAGATTTAGGTCGGCGTCGCCATTGGCGAAGGGAAATTGCAGTCGCTTCACAAGACGGTCGATGTCTTCGGGGTGTGGGCCGCTGGCTGTGATGCGCAGCCGTTCGTTGTAGACAAAGCCGATCAACGTGCCAGCATCGAGCAGAAATGCATCATCGGCGGGCAGTGTACGGGCAGCGGGCGGCGGCGCCACAGGCTTGACCGGCAAACCAACCGGCAGCTCGCTCTGCGGGCGCGGCAACCATGGCGTGATGTCGCTTGGCAAATAGATGTAGGTGTGGGCATTCTGGCCGGCGCCTTTGAAGCCGCGCCCGATCAGACCGTTGTAATAGAGCAACTCGGCGACGCTCTCCGGATAAAGCCAGGGCGACTCACGTTCGAGTTTGGCGGGGCCCATCTGGCGCACGGCGCCGAATTCACGGCTGAACTGCGCTTCGGGCATTTCACCATGTTCGCGCAGCAACAGATTGATTGCTGCTTCGGCCTGTGGCGTGTAGTCGAGCATCTCCTGATAAGCCATCTGCACCGAAGTGGGATCGGTGAGCTGTGCGGCCAACAGTTCAATCGCCTCTTCGCGTGTATCGGCGCCGTCGATGAGCGCGCCGCGCAACTCGGCAAGCACTTGGAGCATAATATCCGGGTATCCGGCCAACATCTGGGCGGCTGTAGGCATGGTAAGTTAGCAGTGCAACTGGTCAATGAAGATTAGCCGGCGATGCGTAGTCCACGCGCCGCTCGACAAGAGTTCACAATTCAGGACAAGTCCGCTATACTGCATAGCGTAGTTCACTTGGGAGAGAATCAACATGTCGCAAAGTTCGTATCACTCAAAAGGCGTCAACAGCGCCGGATTTCTGCAACAGGCTGTACGTGCAGTGCAACTACTTTTCGATTCACGCGTGCCTGGCTCACTCAAGCTCATGTTGCCGGCTGCGGCGGCGCTCTACTGGATCTGGCCGATTGATCTGATGCCTGGCCTGCCAATCGACGATATTGCCGTACTGATCGGTGCGATGGCGCTTTTTGTCAAGTTAGCTACTGAGGCAATCGAGCGCCAGCAGCGTCAGGCTGAAAGCAAACCGCCGCAAGATGACGCCGTTGTCGACACAACCTGGCGCGTGATCGAATAGTATTCCGACAGACCCACTGACTGAAAGCATCTGCCTCAGGCGGGTCTGTCGTAACTGCGCGCCGCCAGCATTGCAGGTTGACTATGATGCAAACGAACACTGATCGCACAAACGCGCAGGAAAGTTCATACACCTTCACTGAAGTCGCCTATCATTTTCAGGTGACGCCTGACGTGCTGCGCGGTTGGATGCATCGCTTTGCCCAAGTATTAAGCGCAAGCGCCAAAGCCGACCCACCTCGCTTTTCCACCGCCGATGTCGCCGCCCTGGGCATGGTGCAAAAACTGCTGGAGCAAGGCTTCCAGGACGAGCAGATCAATAGTCAACTCACCCCCAAACGCATCGTCCCCGATGAATCAGCTTCGCTGGCCTTGAGCGCCGACCAGGCGCGTCAGCTGGTGGAGGGCAAGGCGGCGCTGTTGCCGCAGGCGCTTGGCGACATTCTCAGCGCCATCGCCAACGGTCAGCAGACGGTGCTCAACAGCCAGTCCACAGTGCGCGAGATCGTTGGCGTTGTTGTGCAGGACAATTTTAATCTCAAGGAAGAAAACCGCAAACTGCGCGATAGGATGCTCGAACTCGAACGCGCGCTTGCCGAGTATCAGCGTCGCGAAGAAACTCGCAAGGAACGCCTGGAAAGCCGTTTGCGCGGTCTGGAAAACACAATTGCCGCCCTCCAACAACAGATCGCACAATTGATCCAATTTCAACGACAAAGCCAACAGAAAAAGCGCGGCTGGTGGTAGGCGACCTACAGGATAGGCCCAGTTGGAGGACGATGGGCGAGGTCGATCTGTTGGCGAAGCTCCTCACGCGCGGCGATCAGGTCATCGCGCACCTTGAAATGCGCCGCCTCCGTAAACTCCATTGCGCCGCTGTTTAAAATCTCCAACAATGCGTCGACGACGCGCAGCACTTTGGCTTCCAGCAACTCAATGGTCGTGCCATAAAATGCCTCTGGAATAAAGAAGACGGCGACGATTGTGAGCAGCCAGCTTCCGATCAACAGCGTTGTCCACTGTTGGCTGACTCGACCCGGCAGCGCCAGCGCCAGCATCACCCAAACCGCCGCCATCAATGTAAGAATCTGCCAGCGCGCTACTGGTCGCGCTGTCGGCATTGTCGCCAGATAGGGCGCCAGTTTGTCATAGCGCCTGACATGCGCCAGCCAGCTATTGAAGCGATGGCATTGTTTGAGGTTGACGCGATGTTGGTCAAAATTGGCAAGTTCAGCGGCGTAGAGGCGGCACTCGGCGGCAAGGTCGTAGAATGCCTTACGATCAAGCGGCAGGGGTGCAGGAAAAGGTGTTCGGCGAAAGACGTTGAAGAGACTGCTCACCCTCGGCTGCTGATAAACAACGCCGCAACACACAGAATGGTGGTCCAAAAGACCGCCTTCACAGCAGCGCTGCGCAGACGCACAGCATCTTCTGGCCCGGCTAAATTGCGATCAATCTCCGAGAAGACTCCCATTGCCAACGGCAGCGTGGCAAGACCGACCAGCCACCATAACGGCAGCGGAGTGAGTGCGGTGACGACGAGAATACTGGTATAGGCGAGCATCGTCACAAACACATTAAAATCCACCGAACGCGCTACGCCAAAAATCACGGCAAGGGTGCGTTTGCCGATCAACCAGTCGCGACGTAAGGTGATCAAGTTCTGGCTGAGAACGACCAGCATAAGCAGCAGCGAAATCGATAAGCCGCCAAGCACAGGCAGCCAGCTCAGTTGCTGCGTCTGTGCATAGAACGTGCTCACCAACGGCAGCACGCCGAACGCTACAAACACGCCGAATTCTCCCAACCCGTAGCCGCGATAAAGAAAACGCACAGGCGGAGTCACTGCACCAAGCTGCAACAATAACGCCAACGCCCCAAAAAAGAGGATCGGCCAGCCCGCAAACAACGCCAGCCACAATCCACACAAAAGGCTGATGGTGTAAAGCAGCGCGCCGACGTTGAGCAGCAGCGAGGGCGGCAAGATGCCAGCTTGTTGAAGGCTGAAGATGCTGCCGGGTAGATCGGTGGCCGGGCGCGCATCAACACTCAAACTTTGCTGAAAATCTTGATAGGCAGCCAATATCTGAAACGCCAGCGCCGAAAGCAGAATGCTTGTTACGGCGAAAATGGCGTTGGGCCAGACAATTTCACCAACCCACCAGCCTCCAATCGCTGCGGCGACAATCGTAGGCAAAACCAGCGCCATGGTCACGTCTGGACGCAACGCCAGGAAAATTGCCCACACCGATGTTTCAGTCAGCCGTCGATCGCGCTCTTGCTGTAAACGCCTCAGCAGCGAGGGTGATGATTCAGTTGCCTGCCCACCTGTGCTGTTGGTCATGTCGATTGAGTAGATTTCCGTTCTTGCGCCTGCGCCTTCCCCGCCCAATGCACAGACTTTACATAGCAACTCTTGTTGCTTTTCGTCTTAACGCTCTCACACCCTATCGTAACACTTCGTAACCGAATGGTCAAGATGTTTTGCAATATTTTCCAAGATTTTTGGTCTGCCAGCTGCTGCTCCATCTACGGATAGACTTTCCAGATCTCGTAAAGTGGCGCGCCATCGCGCTGCGTGAACGTTTGCTCGAGCCTGGGCGTCAGCCCAAGTGCAGCAGCGGTTGAACGAAACACCTCTGCCCGCCCCTTGAAGACGGTGGCTTGCTCGCTGTGGAGGAGATAGACATTGTCCGGGTTTGCCAAAAAGCTGGCGATCTGCGCAGCAAAGGCTTCATCCGGCGCCAGGGGCGAAGCATAGCCGAATATCTCAATCGGCGTCACCGTGCCTTCGCTGAGGTAGCGGACGGTGGCGTCGATGCCCCAATCGAGCGCAATCGGCGCCCCCATGCCGTTGTAGCGCAGATAATAAGCAAGATGATAGCTGGCGTCAGAGTGGTCAGCCAGCCCGCCGCTCTGCGCCAACGCACGATGATAAGCAAGCGAATTGGAGAGATCGATCGTGAAGGCGGCGACAAGCAATGCAGCAACAAGCAACAACGGCGCCCATGCCCTTGAATCACCGTACACTCTTAGTGCATGGATGGTCGTTGGTGCTGGCAAGAGAGCGCCTGCCGCGATCGCTGTCATCGCCAACGCCAGGGGTTGAAGCAACGCGTAGTGAGTGATGAACAGATCGCTCACCGTAAAGATGCTGAGCAGCACAGCGCCGCCGAGCAACGCCAGCGGTGGGAGCACCATGTGCGGCGCTCTCACGGCGCCAATCGCTACAACGATCGCCGCAACCCACGGCGCCAGCACATTGGCGAACGATGCGCCGAGATACCAAAACTGGTCGCCGCGCAACACCTGTACAAGTTGTCCGAGACGGGTGAGAAGATTGGCGCCAATGGCGAGGTTGTCTATGCCGTAATAGCTTCGCTCCAGACTTCCGCCAATGCTGGCGAACGTGCCGCCTGTTTGCAGGTTGAACCAGAAAAAGGGTAGCAGCGGCAGCGCAAACGCCGCTGCCGCTGTCACTAAAACGCGACGCGTCAATGGCGGGGGGGTTCCCTGTCGCCAGAGTAAAGCCCATCCCCAGACAACAAGCAATGCCAGCGGCGCAATCACCCAGATCGCCAGCAACTTTGCGTAGAGCGCAGCGCCCGCCGCCAGCGCTGTGATGATGAGTGCGCCTGGCTGGCCGCTGCGCAACCAGCGTACAACCTGCCATAGACACAGAAAGACAAAAACCTGCGTCAGGTTGGTGACGAAGACCCCCTGTCTGCTCCAAAAGACAAAACTGGGCGAGACAGCAAGCAACGCCGCCGCCACAAGGCCGGCAGTGGAAATCGGTGATGCGGTAGTTTTATCGACAAAACCTGAATTTGATCGTCGCCAGGCAACCCACTCCGACACACTGCGTTCAACCAACAGAAGCACGAGCAGTCCACACAGCACAGAGAGGATGCGCAAATTTGGCACGCCGACGCCGCTCACCGCCAGAAAGGGCAACGCCAGGTAGACATTCAGTGCGCCAATGTAATCCTGCACCATCAGCGGAAAGGTTCGTTCACCTAGTGTCACGCCAACGCTGCGAAATGCAGTGATTGGCGCGCCTGTTAAAATCTCCATAGCGTTGAGGCCAGCCTCGCGCGCTTCATCGTAGTGAAGACCAGGGAGACCGGGCTGGTGGAATGCCAATGCCAGAAAGATCGCCAGCGCCAGCAGCAACCCGATGCGATGCACGTTCATGTGTTGAGCGAAGAGCACCGGAGGCGTCTACTCGGCGACGAGAAAGACTTCGCTGACCATGCTTTGGTAATTCCAACCGCTGGCATAGATGCGGATCGAATCGATGCGCGCCGGGCGCGTCTCTTTCAGCAGCTCCATCAGATTGGGAGAACGGTAAGTGTACCAGTTAAACGGCGGAATCTTCTCACCGTTCACGATCTTCCAATTTTCGTTTTCAGGGTCGCGGTAATAGAAGCCATGTCCCCAGGAAAGCTGCTTGCCGTAGATGTCGGTGTAATTGATCTCGACGCGCAGTGGATACTCGGAGCTAAGATAGCCGGCGCCCGACAGACTCTGGAAGAGCAGCTTGACGTCAAGTTGAAGCACCAACTTATCGTATACGTTGACGTCTTTGCCGATGAGCTGGCGGATGCCCACTTCGGTGGGTACATTGTCCTCGCCTTGCCGGACGAAATAGGCGACCCGACGGCCTTCGCGCTCCATGATGCTGACGCGTCCCGGCGTCACATTCTGTGCGATGACGTAGCTTTCCCAGCTATCGCGCATCGACTCGGTGAAGTTGCCGTTGCGCAGCAGATTCTCGGACGCAGCGATGGGCGCATCGATGAGCGCGTCGGTGGTCATCCAGGCGCGCAAACCAGATGTGACGATAACCGGCGAATGTTCGCCCTTGTACAGGATCGCTTCACCAGCGCTGACCGTGATGGCTGTCTGCCTCTCGGTGACGGCGATCTGATAGCTGCCAGCCTGTAGATCAACTTCACCGTGCGGGGTTACAATCGATACAGAGACCGGGCGCTGCTCGCCGCTGTTGGTGAAGACCCGCAGCTGCCCTTTGTCCACAGTCAGCCGCGCCCGATACGGCGCACTGCTCATGTCGAACATCGGGCTGCGCATCTGGTCGATGCGCAGTCGCGTCCCTGAAAACAACTGAATGCTGCCTAGTGAACGGTCGCTGTTGTTCTCGTTGATCAGGCGGACGGTCGCTTGTGTTGGGCTGTCGCCAGCTTCGACAATGCTGCCTTCAGCCACCTGGTCGCGCAGTTCGGTGATGGCGATCGGCTCCAGCGATCGCGGTGGATAGAGCAGGATCGTCCCTTGCGTCGGGTCGAGGACGGCGTGCTGTTTGACTGTCGAAACCTCGATGAAATAGCGAAACGAAATCGGCACTGCGATCAACAGCGCAACAAAAATCGCAAAACTGACGAGCAAGACAATCCAGGCGAGCCGTTCCGGATTTTCACGCACTCGATGCTGCGGTTGATCGATCCATAGAGACTCCGCCGAAGAGGCGCCAACAATGTCGGAGTTCATAGAACCTCCTCCGAGGCGGCGGGGGAGTCGTCAGACCCCCCGCTTTTCTGTCCCTCGGCTTTGGCTAGAAGCGTAGACAGACGTGCAATCCAATAACTGGCGTCCTTGTCCGTAGGGTTGACAACGAGCGCCTCCTCGAAACACCGGATCGCTTCGGTCAACTCGCCGCGTTCTTTATAAATCAAACCAAGATGATAATGGATATTGGGCGCAGTCGGATCGATCTCTAACGCACGTTTGTAGGCGCGGATAGCTCGCTCCTGCTGCTGTGGCCCAGAAAGCTCCAACCGCCCTAAATGCGCTGCAGCAAGGTTTGACCAGACCATCGAATTGTCGGCGTGAAGCTCGGCAGCCTTGCTCAAGACGCGCACTGCTTTGTTCCATTTTGCCATCAGAATGTAAGCGCCGCCCAGATTGATGGCAACGTCGGCGTTGGTCGGCGCCTGTTCGTACAGCGGAAGCAGCTTGTCCACAGCAGCTTGTGGTTGGTTTGCTCGCAACAACCATGCCCCCTCTGCTAACGCCCGGCTAAATTCTTCAGAATATCGTTCGATCGCCATATCGCGCCTTCATTATGCCATCCAGCACCTACTCAGCACATTGCTGAACGCTTTAGCGCTGAACTGGGTTCCCTAATGAACCGGCACAGGTGCTTCAAACAAAAACCCACTATTCCTAGTGGGTCGTGCGCCCCTGACAGGACTCGAACCTGTGCACCCGGCTCCGGAGGCCGGCGCTCTATCCTCTGAGCTACAGGGGCAGACAAACTGTCATCAGTATATATCAAAACCGCCCCAAAACCAAACAGTTGGTTGGTCTTTGATCTTGATGATATAATCATTGTCATGTATCTCGACCATGACTACCGACCCCGACGACGGCGGCAGAGTGGGATCGGTCGTTTCTGGCCGTTGTTTGTCCTGGTCGCCGTTGCGATCATTCTGTACGAAACGCAACCGGCTTGGCTTGTAGAGCGACCGTTGGAGGCGACGCCAACGCCGACGCGCAGCGCCGCCTCGTTTCTGGCGGAGGCGCAGGCGGCGCTGCTGCGCGGAGACTACAGCGCCGCTATTGCCGCCTATGAACGCGTTGCCAGCATTGACCCACAGAATCCAGAGCCGTATATAGTGAAGTCGCGCCTGTTCCTGATCGAGGGAAATGCAGAGTCGGCGCACCAGATGGCGACGAAAGCAGTTGAGCTGGCGCCCACCGATCCTGACGCATTGGCCGCATTAGCCCGTGCTGAAGATTGGTTGGGCAACTACACCACCGCAATGTTGCATGCTCTCGACGCTCTGGAGCTGCAGCCAGACAATGCAGAAACGCTTGCCATCATCGCCGAGATTTACACCGACGAGGGCAACGTTGCCCAGGCGCAGATTCATATCGATCGTGCAATCGAGCTGGATCCGGAGAACGTGTTGGTGTGGCGTAACAAAGCCTATTTGCTCGAAAGACAGGGGCAGGCGCGCGAGGCGATCGAAGCGCTCGATAAAGCGCTGGCGCTGGCGCCACAGCGCGCCGACCTCTACTTGGAAAAGGCGCGCATCTATCGCCTGCGTCTTGGCGATTTTCCCAGCGCCGTCGCCGCCTATCGCGCCGCTGTAGATGCAAACCGAACTCCGCAGACGCTTACTGCGCTGGGCGAGGGGCTATATTTCACGGGCGACCACCTGGTTGCCATTCGCACACTGAACAGCGCACTGGAGCTGAATCCAGATTATGCACCTGCTCTCGTATATCTGGGCATGGCGCTCTACGCACGACGCAACTACGAGGATTCTGCTGCAGCGCTCGACAAAGGGCTGCCATTGTTTGGCGATAGAGCGCGTGAAGAACACTATTACACTGCCGGACTTGCGCATATCTACAAAGAGCCGCGCGAGTGCGAAGAGGGAATGGCGTGGCTGCAAAAGGCGCTTGAAAAAAACCCGCAGAGCGGGCCAGCGCTTGCTGGCGTTAGACTATGCGCAAATGCTGGCGGCGGCTGAATCATGATGGGCAAGTTTAGATAAGGCTGACTTATATCAACACAACCGCACAGGATGTCCCCTCTATGATCATCTTCCTTGATTCATGCGCACGGATATAATTGTAATATGGCTGCCCATCGCTCGCGCTTGAAGTCGACTCTGCCGGAACGCGCTTCCTGGCGACGTCAGGGCGCCGCACCGGAAGACGAGCGTCCCTCTGATGCACCACAAACGGCGCCTTTGTCCGAACGTGCGCCTGCCCGCAGCGAACGACGCAGCGCCGCTGCGCGAACCACAACCAGCAAACGTCGCATTCAACGTCGGCTGACTCCGCTGGAAATGATCCAATATCCGCTGCATGCGACCCGACAGGCGGTCTTCGACCTTCGACGATTTTTTATTGTATTGGCGTTGACCGGCGTCACGTTGATGCTGCCATTTCCACCAGGACTCTCCGAAGAGGGGCAGCGCGCTATCGCCTTGTTCGTGTTTGCCGGCGCCATCCTTGCGCTTGAGCCGGCGCCGCTGCCGATCTCTGCGTTGCTGATCCCGGTTGCGCAGGTCGCGCTAAGAATCGACGACGTATCGGGCGCATTTGGAGCCTTTGCGCAGCCATCACTCTTTCTGGTGCTCTCAAGCCTCTTTTTGGCTGAGGCGCTGCGCAAACACGGATTGACGCGCCGGCTTGCGATCTATGCCATTATCACCAGTAGAGGGAGCCTGCCGCGTCTGTTGCTCAACATCATGGTAATGACGACGCTGTTGAGCATGTGGGTGCTCAACACGGCGACAACAGCTGTATTGATTCCGGTGGCGCTTACAATTGCGCAACATGTGGCGCAGCCCGAACAGGCGCGACGCACTGTATCTGTGCTTGTTGTGGGCATCGCCTATTCCGCCAGCCTGGGGGGAATGGCGACCGTGGTGGGCAGCGGTGAAAATGCAATTGCGGCTGGCTATCTCAATGCTATCGCCCCTTTCAGCTTCATGGATTGGTCAAAGTATGCCATTCCGCTGGTGCTGCTGCTGACGCCGCTCACCTGGTGGATGCTTCTTGTTGTGATGAGAGCGCCGCGGATCAAGATCGACATCTTGCCAGTGCTGCGCGAGTTTGTCAGGCTCGGACCGCTATCGGAGACGCAGATCAAGATTCTGTGGGTGCTCGGTCTGTGCGTTATCCTTTGGATCTTTGGCGGCTACATTGAAGATGCGCTCGGCTTGCCCCAGACCCTGCTCAGCAGCGCAATCGTATCGATTGTAGCGGTTGCATTTCTGTCGGTCAGCGAAGTGGTGAACTGGAACGATCTGAAAGGCGTCAACTGGGGTATTTTTCTTGTAATCGGCGCCGGTTTTACACTGGGCGACGCGCTGCAAAAAAGCGGGGCCAGCGTATGGTTCGCCGAAATGCTGGCGCCATTGTTGGTTGGACTGCCGTATGCTGTCGTGTTATTTGTAATTGTTGCAGTCAGTTTTGCATTAACGCAGTTCATGAACAACGTCGCTTTGGGTGCAATTTTGTCGCCGCTGTTGATCTCGGTTGCGCAAGCCAGCAGCATCGAACCGGTGCGGCTGGTGCTGCCCGCCGTGTTGGCGATGGGCATCGCCTATACCTTGCCAAGCGCCTCGGCGCGCATGACGCTGGTGGCGGTCTCCGGCGTTGTGTCGCGTAAGGAGATGATCACCGTTGGCTTGTATATCGGCGCGCCGTCGGTGCTGATGATTGTTCTGATGTTTCTGTTTTTGAGCGCGTTCGATCTAGTCTGATCGACGCAATTTGTCGAACCGGCTGTTATCGCAGCCAACACAACGCAAATCTGTTTCGTTCATTCAACTTACAGGAGGCGATTCAATGCGTATTTGGTTGATAGGCGCCGATACAGCCGGGATTGCGGCTCTGCATCAACTCCAAAAAAATCCGGACATTCAAGTGATTGTCAGCGATTCCGTGGCGCGCCCAAAAGCAGTCGAACAGCGCGTAATCAGCCAGGTGGATTACATAGAATCGGTGACGCCGCTCAACATCAATCAGCTTGCCAGGCGCATCCGCCCCGACTTGATCTTGCTGGATCGCAGCGCCATTCAACGCGCCTTCAGCCGTCTATCTGAAGGCTTCACTTTTGCCGAGTCGATCCAGAACGAAATTGCGGCGGCAAGCGAGATTCCGTGCATCGTGCTTTGATCGAACTGTAACGAAACCATCCTGGTCAGGTGTCTAAACGTGGAGCATTCTGCTACTCCTAATAACATAACCGCTTATCGTCTACAAGGGTTCACCGGCAGCCGCAGGCGTCTGCTGACGCTGCATGAGTGGTTGACCGGCCGTGACGATCTGCCAGCCATCGCCATCAGCGGCGAACAGGGCAGCGGCAAAAGCTCGCTTGCCGTAGCTGCTGCGTGGAACCATTTTTATGATTTTTCAGACGGCATTATCCAGGTCAGTCCGGCTGGCGTCAGCCCTTTTCGCCTGTACGACGTCGTGCGTACGTTCGACACAGTGTTAGGCACCACACTCACCCGCGCCAGCGATGATCGTTGGGGCATCAGCATCCTGGAACAGCTCTACAAGCGGCGGCGTCTTTTGATTCTCGATAAGCTGGCTGGCGCCACCGAGCGCGAACTGGCGACGCTGGTCGAGATTATCGGTCATCTACACGAAAACGAAGGCAAGTCGCGCATCATTTTGATCGATCGCCGCTTCAGCGCCAACATCGCCAACCTGGTGCAACATCAACACATCCACATCACCGGCATTCCACAAGAGGATGTGGTCGCGTTTGTTGCGGCGCGCGCACCCGAACATGTGCGCGCCGCCGCCCTAAAACATGCTCAGGCAATCTATACCTTTGCACAAAGCAACCCCTTGTGCATGAGGCTGATCTTCGGGCTGATGGAGGAATTCCCCTTCGACGAATTGGAAAGCATCCTGCGTGGGCTAGGCGAACAGGATGAGGGCGCCCCGGCCATCAATATCTGTGCGTTTGCGTTGGAGACCTATGCGCTCCAAAATCCGGCGGCAGGCGTCTTTCTCAGCCGTCTGGTGCGCGCCGTAGGCGGCGTCTATGAACGCGCATTGTACGAGCTTTTTTGGGACGACCTCGGCCCAACCACCGCCTATGAACGCACCGTGTCGGAGCTTGCAACGCGCGCCCTGATCGAGCGCGACCCCTTCCGCCAGCGCGTTGTGCTGCATCCGATTGTGCGACGCTATCTGGAAGAAAACGCCGCCATGCTTGGCGAAGAGTGGGATCGACGCCATGCAGCATTTTATGTTAAACAGGCCGAGCAATATCAGATGTTGCCGTTGCAACGATGGAGCGAAGTCGATCCGGATTGGGGCAACATCTTCGCTGGCGCCGACTGGTGCGCCAAACGCGTTACGCGCATTTTCCAGCGCGAGCCAGAATCGCTCGTGCAAAGCGATGAAAACGAACTGGAGCTGATCATCGAGCAGATCGACCTGCCGTCCGTGCGCGCTGACCTGCGATTGGCAAAAGATTACGCGTTGGCATTGGCGCACTATGCGTTCTGGCGTCATCCGCCGGGCATTCTACGCTGGTTGATGGTTGGCGCCGTCGCCGCCCAGGCGACGCAGAATCTGCGCGATTACGCCTGGTTCCTGACCAACATCGGCCGTCAATATTTCTTTCTTGGGCACGTTGAACTTGGCATCGAATGGATGCAGCGCGCAGTTGGCATCTTTGATGAACGCGATATCCTGAGCGATCTGGCTTATGTTCTCACCGACCTTGGCACTTCCTACCGTGTTCTCGATGAACCACGACGTGCGCTTGAGTACTTCACCGCCGCGTTTAACTGCGTTGCACAGCTTGGCGACCAACACGGCCTGGCAACGGCGCACATGAATCTCGGCAGCGCCTACTTCAGCCTCAACCAGCCAGAGCGCGCACTCGCTGAACATCGCATGGCGTTGCGCGTCGCCCTACGCAACGACGACAAACACTTGCTGGCAAGCATCTACAACAATATCGGGCTGGTGCTAGAGGCGCTGGAGCGCTACGAACAGGCAATCGAAGCCTACGAGTTTGCGCTTGCAATGTTCGCCAAGAGCGACGACCTCACCGGCGTCAGCGCATGTTACAACAACCTCGGTTCGGTCTGCTATGCACGCGGCGATTTCGGGCAGGCGCACACCTGGTACACCCTCGATATGGCGCTGTTGCGCAAACGCGGCGCCTGGACCGATCTGGCCGCCACGCTGCACAATCTCGGCCATGTTGCTCTGGAACAGGGCGCATTCGACCAGGCTTTCGCCTACTTCAGCGAAAGCCGAGATCTCTACGCCGCGTTCGACCTTGACGAATATGTGCAAGAAGAAGAAGAGATGATCCAATACACACAGTCGCAGCGCGCAAACAAATCTCTAACAAAGCATTAGCATTTTTCAAGCGATTTCAACGCTTCTCCTACTTGCATTACCGCCATCAATGCGCTATGATGAGGCCGGTTAGCACTCAAAAGCCTAGAGTGCTAACCGGTTCTTTTTGATCAATTGCAACACACAAAATTTTGGATACCAGGAGGCTAGACAATGAATCTGAAACCGTTGGGCGACCGCATTGTCGTCGAACCAGTCGAACAGGAAGAACAAACTGCGCTGGGCATCTTCCTGCCCGAGACAGCCAAAGAGAAGCCGCAACAAGGCAAAGTGATCGCTGCCGGCCCCGGCATGCGCAAGGACACCGGCGAGCGCATCGACATGGATGTCAAAGTCGGCGATAAAGTTCTCTATGCCCGCTATGCTGGCACGAGCGTCAAATTGGATGGCAAGGAATACTTGATCCTCAAAGAGAGCGACGTCCTGGCAATTGTCGAGTAACACCGGCGAGCTGCTGCTTTGTGGCGTCAGAATGTGCGCCGCAAACGCCGCCGCAAAAATCTTAATCACCGATCGTCGAGAAAATTAGTTCGAAGAGGAGAACCAAATTATGGCTAAGCAGATTATCTACGAAGACGAGGCACGACGTGCGCTTAAGGCTGGCGTCGATGCGCTGGCAAACGCCGTCAAGACCACCCTCGGCCCGAAGGGCCGCAACGTCGCCCTGGATAAGAAATGGGGCAGCCCGACCGTCACCCATGATGGCGTCACCGTAGCAAAAGAAGTCGAGCTGAAGGATCCGTTCGAGAACATGGGCGCCCAGCTCCTGAAGGAAGCTGCCACCAAGACCAATGATGTGGCAGGCGATGGCACCACCACGGCCACCGTTCTGGCGCAATCCATCGTCAACGAAGGTCTAAAGAACGTCACCGCTGGCGCCAACCCAATGATGCTCAAGCGCGGCATCGAGGTTGGCCGCGACGAGATTGTCGCTGCACTCAAGGCGATGGCGACTCCAGTTGCCGGCAAGGAAGAGATCGCCCAGGTTGCCAGCATCTCCGCCGCCGACCAGACCATCGGCAACCTGATCGCTGAAGTTATGGACAAGGTCGGCAAAGACGGCGTCATCACCGTCGAGGAGAGCAAGGGACTCCAGTTTGAAACCGAGTATGTCGAGGGTATGCAGATCGACCGCGGCTACCTCAGCCCCTACTTCGTGACCAATGCTGAGCGCATGGAGGCGGTCGTCGAAGACCCTTATATCCTGATCACCGACAAGAAGATCAGCAGCGCGCAGGACATCGTCCCCACACTGGAGAAGCTGGTGCAGATCGGCAAGCGTGAGATCGTGATCATTGCCGAAGATGTCGACGGAGAAGCGCTGGCGACGCTGGTGCTCAACAAGCTGCGCGGTATGGTCAACGCTCTGGCAGTCAAGGCGCCGGGCTTCGGCGATCGCCGCAAAGCCATGCTGCAGGATATTGCGATCCTGACCGGCGGCCAGGTCATCACCGAGGAGCTGGGCCGCAAGTTGGAGAGCGTCAAGCTCGAAGACCTGGGTCGCGCCGATCGCATCGTCAGCACAAAGGATGAGACCACCATCGTCGGCGGCGCCGGTTCAGCCCAGGCGATCAAGGGTCGCATCGAGCAGATTCGCGCCGAGATCGAGGCAAGCACCAGCGATTACGACCGCGAGAAACTGCAAGAGCGTCTTGCCAAGCTGGCTGGCGGCGTGGCGATCATCCGCGTCGGCGCTGCAACCGAGACCGAGCTGAAGGAAAAGAAACACCGCGTTGAGGACGCCCTGAGCGCCACACGCGCTGCGGTCGAAGAAGGCATCGTCCCTGGCGGCGGCGTCGCGCTGATCAACGCTATTCCGTCGCTGGATAAGATCAATCTGGAAGGCGATGCAGCCACCGGCGTCCGCATTCTGCGCCGCGCGCTCGAGGAACCGATGCGCATGATCGCAGCCAACGCTGGCCTCGACGGTGCAGTCGTGATCGAGAAGGTGCGCATGTTGCATGATGAAGGCAAGATGACCACCGGTTACGACGTGCTCAGCAACGACTACGTCGACATGCTGAAGGCCGGCATCATCGATCCGGTCAAGGTGACGCGCAGTGCGGTTGAGAACGCTGCCTCCATCGCCGCCATGATTCTGACCACATCGGCGTTGGTCTGCGACATCCCGGAAGAGAAACCGGCGATGCCCGCAGGCGGCGGCGGCATGGGCATGGACATGTAATCGTGTAAAATGCAGCGCCCTGCTGTGTATTCGTGATGTGCAGCGGGGCGGTTGTAAATGCAGCGAATCGACTCAGGAACACAAGACGGCGCCAGTTGAAATGACTGGCGCCGTCTTGTATTTTCAGCGTTTTGCTTGATCATCCAGAATAGGGTGGCCCCTTGAGTCGCACGTGTGCTCACTCACCTTCTGCGAAGTCCGCCGCCTGCAACATCAGGCGCGGTCTGTGCGGCGGCTCCGGCTCTCCGGCAGCATTAAACTGCTCGATGCGCTGAATCCCTTCACGATCCAGGGTGATCAAGGTGCGCTCGCAAGTGACTGCGCCATCTTCACCTGTAAAAACTGAAACCAGGTTGAGCTGGTATGTGCGGTGACAGCGCACGCTGCGCACCTGTTGTCCCTTGAGCATCAACCGCTGTTCGTATGGTTCATCCATCTTGCGCAAAAACGGGCGCAAATCGAAGCGCATGATGTCGTTAATGGCTGTGACCTCCACCCCATCTTTTGTCATGTGGTCAAACGCATCCTTGCGCAGCACGACCAACTTGGCGTAAAGCAGCGCTGTCTCAGCCCCGGCGAACGCCAAATCGTCGTGAGGATCCGCCTTGCGCGCCGCCATCACTTCATCGGGGACGGCTGACAAGGGGATATAGCTCACTTTCTCGCGTACATAACCCAACTGACGCCGCCCGTCTTGCGTCTCAATGAAGGTGCGATAGTCGTAGAGATGCTGATTAAGAAGTTGCGAAGAGAGCGACTTGCCTGTTTCCTTGATACGATCCTTGAACATGTAGCCGACCACCAGCGCCACAAAAACCGGCGTTGTAAATTCACCGTAAGCGGCCTGTGCATAAAAAGCCACAAGCGTTGCAAAAACCATCGAGACGCCAGCAACGCCGGCAAAAAGGATGTGCTCCAACGTCGTGCCCTCACGCCGCGTATTGGTGGATAACCAGAGCACGCTGGAGGTGAATTTCTTCAGCGCCGACACACGGCGCATGTAATGCTCGCGCGTCGCCTTGCGCAGCACCGATGGATATCCCTGCGCTGTGCGATACTCAACCTCAGCGCGGATGCGCGCCACCAGCGTCGTCTGCCATTTCACCAGCAGCGGCGGCGACAGCCAGGCATGAGCAAGCTGGTGCACGCGCAACAGCAGGTCCTCGATCAAAATACTGATCGACTCGTCGGTCAACCGAAAGGCGCGCAGCAATTCGGGGCTGGCATTTGCGGCAATCAATTGCTCGTGAAGTGCACGGTAACGACGCTCTATCTGGTCGACAGACTCAATTGCAGATGCAACCAGATCGATAAAATACTCTTCGGTCTCGATGGTCATCGGCGCAGGCGCAATCGCCAGCGGCGCAAGATGATTCTGCACTGCACTCTTGAGCACGGCGCGCAGAATGCGCAGACTGTTGCGCAACGATTCCTCTGCATCGGGCGTCAGACCGTCCTGGCGGTTGCACATCAACGCCTCGCTGCGCGCCAACGGCGAGGCGGAGCTATCCAGCAACTCTGCCAATGTAAAGTTGGGTGTCTTCATGCGCACGTAGTGCTGGATGTCGCGATAGAACTCGCTTTGTGGGTAGCTGGTCGGGTTGATGCCCAGCGAATGCGGCGCGAAGAGATAGGTGTCAATACGATAGCGCGTTGTCTGCCCCTTGCGCAGCGGATAACCAAGCTTCAATTCCAGTTGATAGCGGTCGTGGACGACCACCCTTCGCAATACAGCGCTGTTCACTGTTCTCTCCTCTCTGAACCTCCTGTCTTGTCGTTGACGACCACCTGCTGTTGCCGCTGGCGCAGGTTGCGCGTTGCGATCGGCTTGTCCTTATGCACGCTGAAGCTGTCAAGATCGCTGGCGACAACGGTGTCTGGGAAGATCGCCTTCGCCTCATCGAGCACCTGTTGCGTCGTGTAACGGCGGCTGACATGGTGCAGCACAAGCTGACGCACGCCAGCATTGCGCGCCAGCCGCGCCGCCGCCGCCGCCGTGATGTGGCCATGCTGTTTGGCGAGCTGCCTGTCCACCTCCAGGTACGTCGCCTCGACGACCAACAGATCGGTGGCTTCAGCAGGTTTGTGCAGCGATCCGGTGTGGCTGATGTCGCCCGCAAAAAGGAGCCTGGCGCCGCGCTGCGGCGGGCCGAGCACATCCTCCGGCTGGATAACGCGTCCGTCGGGGAGCGTTACAGGCAACCCCTGCGTCAGATCGCGACGCACTGGCCCGTGGGGAATGCCGAGCGCCTCCGCCTTTTCCGCCAGGAAAGGACGCCGCTCCTTTTCTTCAAAGAGAAAGGCGAAGCAATCTGGCCCACGATGCTGCACCGGAACAGCGGTCAGCGTGAAGTTCTTGTCCTCGAAAAGCAGGCCTGGCTCCAGTAAATTGAGCGTGACGCCAAAGTTGGGAATCTGTCCCGGCCCAAAGACGACCTCCATCAACATAGTCACGCGCGCCAGCGTCATGGCGCCACCGTAGATATTGAGCTCTTCCAGCGCCTCCCAACGTCCCAGCGTCGAAGCCAGCCCGCCGAGACCCAGGATATGATCCAGATGGCCGTGTGTAAGCAGGATCTTGTCGAGGCGACGAAAGCCAAGCCCGGTGCGCAGAAGCTGGCGCTGCGTCCCCTCGCCGCAGTCGATCATAAAACGATGCTCGTTCACCATCACCAGCGCCGACGAAAGCCCGCGCTGCACCGACGGCGCCGAGGCCGAAGTTCCTAAGAAAACCAGCTCGAACACGAATGATCTACACCTTTCTTCAAATACAAAGTCTATCCAGTTTACCGGAAGCGCCAGAAGCAACCAAATTGTGTGGTGATGGAACAGTAGCGAGTTGTGATCCCCAGGGTTGGACCGGATCACGGAGGGTCTATTGGAAAGAATTGTCGCGATGTCAATTCACAATATCATCGATCCGAGTGATGCGTTTGAAGACGTTGCGATAGATGTTCGCCAAAACAATGAAGAGGGCAATGCTCCCCACCAGCGCAAAGACGCGTAGACCACGATCCAATTCGGTGATATAGTCGCCAAGCCGATAGCCCGCCAGGATCAATGCACCATTCCAAAGCGGCTCAAAGATGATGCTGACCACAAAGAGCCGCCACCATGGCACCCGCGCCACACCCGCCGCAATTAACACAGGAATCGACATAAATCCCACTGCTGCTTTCGTCAATACAAAGAGACGCGTGGCTTTTCGATGGATTCTGCGGCTGAGATGTTCGATCACAGCCTCGTTTTGCTGCGCCCAGCGTAGTCGAAAGAGGAGTGAGTGATGGCCGCCAAAGCGCCCCAGTATATACCACGTGTAATCCGCTACTGTATTACCGACAACGGCAACGACAAACACGAGATCAAAGCGCAAAATTCCGGCGCCAGCCATCGCGCCCGCCGCCATCGTGATCGCCGGACCTTCCACAAAGATCAATACGAACAAGATCACATAGCTCCACACCCCAAGATCGGGCAGTGTGCTAGTGCGAACTGCATGCCAGATGTGCTCCAGGATGTCCATTCATTCGCCGGGCAATGACGCATCAAGAGAGGACGGACAGCCCTTGCGAGCTGCAGAGACCGTCCATCCTTGACGCCGGGTTGATATTGACGACACCATCACGCCCGGTCGATCACAGCCAGGCAGCGGTCGATTTCCTCGATGGTATTGTAGTGCGCCAATCCGATGCGCACCAGCCCACCGCTCTGCTCCACGCCGAGTCGTTCGCTGATCGAGACGGCGTAGAAGTTGCCGTTCCAGACAAAGATGTTCTGATCAGCCAGCCTGAGCGCCAGCTCTTCCGGCGTCAACCCTTCCTTGCGGATCGAGACTGTCGCCATGCGTTTGTCCCAGTCCATACGGCTGGTGACGCCGTAGATGCGCACGCGCGGGATCGCTTTGAGTCCAGTAATCAGCCGATCCATCAGCAAGCGCTCATATTCGCCGATCACCTGCCAAGCTGCCGCCAACTTTTGGCGTCGCGGCGCCGCCGGCGCGGCGCTGCCGTAAGCCACGCCTAGCCCGGCAATATAGTCGATCGCCGCCGCCGCGCCCGCCAGCCCTTCATGATTCTTGGTGCCGGTCTCCCACTTGCCCGGCAATGCGTCTCCGGCCGGTCGCACGCGATAGGCGCGCAGTCGTTCGAGATGTTCACGTTTGCCGTATTGCAGCCCGACGTGCGGCCCGAAGAATTTGTACGCACTGCACGCCAAGAAGTCACAATCGAGCGCCTTGACATCGATCAGACCGTGCGGCGCATATTGAACGGCGTCGATATAAGAATAGGCGCCGACTGCTTTCGCCCAATCGATGATCGTCTTGACATCGTTGATCGTGCCGACGGCGTTGCTGGCATAGCCGACGGCCACCAGCCGCGTGCGTTCGTTGATCAGCGACTGGAGATGATCCATATCGAGGGTGCAGGTCTCTATATCCACATCCGCCCAACGCACCTGTGCGCCGGTGTCCTCGGCCATCATGACCCAGGGCCAGACATTGGCGTCATGGTCGAGCCGCGTCACGACGATCTCGTCGTCCGGGCCGAACTCCGCCGCCAGCGAGCGACCAAGCGCGAAGGTCAGGCTGGTCATATTGTTGCCAAAGATGACCTCTTCTGGGGCTGCGCCGAGCAGGTCGGCGGCGGCCTGGCGTGCATTGTCAATGATCTCGTCGCTGAGACGGCTGGTGGCGAAGACGCCGTGTGTATTGGCGTTGCGCCTTGTCATGTAGTCGGTCATGGCGCGAATCACCGACTCGTGCACCTGCGTGCCGCCGGGGTTGTCGAAGAAGGTGGCAGGCCTGCCGTTGTAGCGCTCGCTGAACGCCGGAAACTGCTGGCGGATAGCCAGAACGTCGAACATTGATTCTCTCCACTCAATTCAGGAAATCAGGTTGATGCTCTCTTCGTTGAGCGAATCGAGCGGGATGATCTGTGCGCCATCCGGTTTCTCGATGGCAGGCGCTGCGTCAAAATCGCTGTAACTGACATCCACATCCAGCGTGAAGACTGGAACTGCGCCGCGCAACTCGAATGGAAGTTCTTCGCCGCTCATTGCCAGCAATGCAAACAGGCCGCTCAAGTCGAACTGTACGAACAACGAAGAGTCGTAGAGATATGGCGTATCGACGCCAACCGCCTGCAGCACCTCGAAGGTGAAGGAACGCGCCAACATGTTGCTCAACAACTGAATGCCGAGAATCGTCATGCCCAGTTCCCGTTCGTCAAGCGGCTCGCCCGATGCCGCGCTCAGCGCGTCGGCAACCTGTCGCAGCAATTGCGTAAAATCCGGTCGGGCGACCAGACGCCTCAGGTTTACCGAAGTGGCGAAGACGGCGACCGATTTGCCGTCGCGTTCCTCATCGTCTAGCCGTTCAACAGTGACGTAGGGTTCGAGCAGGTTGCGGATCTCCTCGTCCGCCATCAACTGATTGACCGTCATGCTCCCCTGCATGGACTGCATCACTGAGTCATCGATCGCTGCACCGGTCGCCATCTGTTGTGCAATCTGGCCGGCCATGTCAAAGCCGATCCAGCCCGAAATACCTTCCGATTGCATATCGGCGCCAAGTTCTGGAATGCTCTCCGCCAGCGCATCCGTGTCGATGTAGACATAGCCATCGAGCATACGCACGCGCATGACAAGATTCTCAGGAAACGGCATATCTGTATCCGCTTCGATGACCTCGCGGATGACACGCGGCAGCGCCATTTGCATGTCCATATCCAGGCCAAACGTCTCGTAGAACTTCACAATCAGATCGCCCATCTCCTCCATCGACAGCGGCTCGTCTACGCTCTGCGCAGCGGCGCGCATCGCCTCATTGAGCGCCGGATCAACATGCATAATCATGTCCATCGCCAGCTCGAACAACAAGTCCTCGTCGGTGATATCCGGGATGCCAACGAGGCCGCTGCGAACCGTCAACGAACTTTGCATGGATGATACACGTCGCATCAATTCCTGTGAATCGGTCAAAAGCTGACAGTCAGCTTCCGACAATTCACCGCAGAAAGGCGGCGGCAGCGGCGTGAACTCATCTTGCGCCAGCGCAGCCGTGGGCCACAGCAACGCCAGGCTCAGCAGCACTATAACCAACATCTTCATGGAATGCTCCTTTCTATTTCTGACGGCTTCCAATTTCGATTTGGGTGAATTATGATTTTGGCAGATGCGGTGCAAGCAGCCACACTTGTTCTCGCTCAAGTAAGTCGGCTAGTTCGCCATTCAGGATAAATTCGACAAGCTCTGTCAGTTGTTGCGAACGGTTGCCTGCCAACAGACTCTGCACGACGGTCAACGGTTCAGGAGGCAGCCAGCGATGCGGCGCAGAAACGATAACCGTGTCGATGCTTCGGTTCACAGACAGCCCAGCCTCGGCGGCGGCGATTTCGACCGCGGTCTGAAAATCACCAAGCGCATCGACCAATCCATGCATCAATGCCTGTGCGCCTGTCCAGACTCGTCCACCCGCCAGGTCGTCAAGCTGCATCGGGTCAAGGCGGCGCCCTTCAAGCACGCGCTGCTTGAACAGATCGTAGACATGGTGCAGAGTATGTTCAATACGTTCAATCAGGTCGCCCTGCCACTGTGTTGTGTCGGCATAGATGCCGGCGTGCGCGCCGCGTTTCACCTCATCGCGCCGTGCGCCGATCTTGGCGAAGGCATCCTGTAGATTGGCTTTGGCGACGATCACTCCGATGCTGCCGGTCAGGCTTGCACGCTGCGCCACAATTTTGCGCCCCGGTGCGGCAATATAGTAGCCCCCACTGGCCGCCACATCGCCCATGTAAATGATGACGGGTTTCTCGGCGTTGAGTAACGCCAATTCGCGCCAGATCAGGTCACTCGCCAGCGCCGACCCGCCGGGTGAATCGACATGCACAACCACGGCGTCAAGAGTGTCATCCTGTCGCGCGGCGCGGATGATCTGCTGCGCTGTGGAGCTGCCGATGATTTCGTCGCCAAAAAGCGGCAACGGCGCTGGAAATGAGCGGCTCTCTCCGGGCATGATCGAACCGATGAGGCTGATCACACCCACAGTTCCCGCAGCGGGTGGACGCACACGACGGTAGAGCAGGCGCTGCGCGCGACGATAGGCTTTGAGGCTGACAGGTTTGTCCGCTCCACCAAGCAGCGCAGGCAGCTCATCCTCATAGGCGAGTGCATCGACCAGTCCGGCAGCCTGCGCTTCGGTCGCTGTTAAGGGCGCCCGGTCGATCAACGAACGCACGGTTTCCGCATCCAACCGCCGTCCCTGGCTTATGCCCTCGACAACGTCGGCAAACAGGCTGTCCAACAGCCAAGCGTACTGCTCCTGCGCCTCGGCGCTCAAGCGATCGTAGATGAACGCGTCGGCGGCTGTCTTCCATGGCGCAACGCGTACGACCTGCATTTCCACGCCAAGCCGCGCCAGCGTTTCGCGCACAAAAAGTGGCGCCGCGCGCAAACCGACGACATTCCACTCCGCCAGCGGCGCCATGATCAACTTGTCGGCGGCGCTGGCGGCGACAAGCGCGCTCGGCGAACAGTGCTCGACATAGACGACAATCTGCTGTGCAATGGTTCGCCCGCTCTGTTCGACCGACCAGCGACGAAAGCGCCCAAAGATAGCAGCCAGATTCTGCGCCTGCGCCAGTGTGATGGCAGCGCCTTTCAATAAAAATATAACCCCACGCACGTCCGGGTCATCGGCGACGCGGCGCAACATACGCTGCACTCCCTCAATGGTCTGAGGCGCGCGATAGCCCGGCAAGAAATCGTAATACCAGGGCGTCTCTGGATCGCGCTCGCGTAACTCACCGGCGATGGTGATGACCACATAGTCGGGCAGGCGACGCTTGAACAGGCGGCGTCGTTGGTTGGAAAGCGCGCACGTCAGCCGTTGCCAGATCGCCCCTGTTCTATTGCGAATGCGCCTCCAAATCGACGAGCGTCTTGCACCGGTCTCATCCTGGCGCCTGGTTGTTGTCTTGATTGTCATGCTGTCATTCTCTATCCAATCGGCTACTTTGGCAAAGTGTGTGTACAGGCGCAGATATACGTCGCAAGCCGACTTTTGAATCATCCGAAAATCTTGTTGGCTTGGCAGAGATGACTCAGACCTGATACACTGGAAAATATCATGCCGTTTTGCGTTGAACGCACTCCCAACCCTACCAAAGGAGGTAGAAGCCATGTTGATCGGGTTGCCAAAAGAAATCAAAGATAATGAGGGCCGGGTTGGCTTGACCCCGGGTGCAGTACGTGCGCTGACGCGCCGCGGCCACCGCGTGTTGATCGAAAGCGGCGCCGGGCTTGGCAGTTCCATCCAGGATGAGGAGTACCGCGCCGCAGGCGGCGAAATCGTGGCGGAATCGGCTGCGGCGTGGGCGGCGCAAATGGTCGTCAAAGTGAAGGAACCGATCGAAGCCGAGTACCGCTATCTACGTCCTGACCTGTTGCTCTTTACCTATCTTCATCTCGCCGCCGATCGCCGCCTGACCCATGCTTTGGTCGAGAACAAGGTCACAGCGATCGCCTACGAGACGGTGCAGACAGCCGATGGCAAGTTGCCGCTCTTGCAGCCGATGAGCGAGGTGGCCGGCCGCATGGCGGCGCAGGTCGGCGCCTTCTTCCTGGAAAAGCCACAAGGTGGGCGCGGCATCTTGATGGGCGGTGTGCCAGGCGTGGCGCCAGCCAATGTGGCTGTGCTCGGCGGCGGCAGCGTCGGCAGCAATGCGGTCAAGATCGCGGTCGGCATGGGTGCGCATGTCACCGTGCTCGATATCAACCACGATCGTCTGACCTATCTGGACGACATCTACGGCGGGCGGCTGCGCACCCGCACCAGCAACGAGTACAACATCGAGGAGATCGTGCTCAACGCCGACCTGGTGATCGGCGCCGTGTTGATCCCTGGCGGGCGCGCGCCGCACCTGGTGACGCGCAATATGATTTCGCGGATGCGCGAGGGCGCCGTCATCGTCGATGTCGCGGTTGACCAGGGCGGCTGCATCGAAACAACGCGGCCAACCACACACAGCAACCCGACCTATGTCGTCGATGGCGTGCTGCATTACTGCGTCGCCAACATGCCGGGCGCTGTGCCGCGTACGAGCACTTTCGCACTCAACAACCAGACCATGCCCTATGTGCTCCAGCTTGCCAACGACGGTTTAAACGCTGTGCGCAGAAACCCGGCGCTCAAGTTGGGGCTGAACGTCTATCAAGGACATATCACCCACGAGGGCGTAGCAGAATCGTTTGGTATGGAATACGCCGAGCCTGACTATGTGCTGGGGTGAGCAATGGGAAAAATCAACACCGAGCCGCTGAGCGGCATGCGCGACTTTCTACCGCTGGATGTGCTGCGCCGCGATTATGTGATTGAAACAGTCAAGCGCGTCTACCAGCGCTATGGCTTCGAGCCGTTGGAAACGCCGACGATGGAACGGCTGAGCACGCTGCTCGGCAAATATGGCGAAGAGGGGGATCAACTCATCTTTCGCGTGCTCAAGCGCGGCGAGAAGCTGGCGCAGTCGCTGGCCGCGTCACCCACCGAGAACAGCGTCAGCGACGCCGGCATGCGCTATGACCTGACCGTGCCACTGGCGCGCGTCGTCGCCGAGCACCGCAGTAAGTTGCCGCGCTTCTTCAAGCGCTACCAGATTCAACCCGTCTACCGCGCTGACCGACCCGCCAAAGGCCGCTATCGCGAGTTTTACCAGTGCGACGTCGACATCGTCGGCTCGACTAGCCTGACCGTGGAAGCTGAAGTGCTGTCTGCCGGCGCAGAAGTCTTGCAGGAGCTTGGTTTCACAGGACAGGAAAGCTTTGGTGTGCGCCTCAACCACCGCATGATCCTGCGCGGGTTGATGGAAGTGGCTGGTGTGCCACACGAATTGGAAAGTGCAGCGCTCGTCGCCATCGACAAACTCGATAAGATCGGCATAGACGGTGTGCGCAAGGAACTGAACAATCGCGGCATTCCAGAAGCAGCCGCCGATCAACTACTGGGGGCGATGGCGGCAGCGCCGACCGACAACAATGCGCTCCTGGGATGGCTGCGGGAACTGCTCCGTCCTTCGGCGGTGGGCAGCCGCGGCGTTGCGGAACTTGAACAGGTCGTGGCTTTATGCGCCGCCGGACCAGCCGCCGGCCACCTGCGCGTTGATCCCTACCTGGCGCGCGGGCTTAGTTACTACACCGGCCCAATCTTTGAGATCGAATTTCCCGGTCTCAGCGGCTCCGGCGGCGGCGGCGGGCGCTACGACGATTTGGTCGGCATGTTCAGCGGCCAGATGATCCCGGCGTGTGGGTTTAGCCTGGGGCTGGAGCGCATCCTCCTGCTCATGGAGGAACGCAACATGTTCCCGTCGCGGCTCAGCACGCAGCCACAGGTGCTGGTGACGATGTTTGACGACAGCACCGTCGCCGCCTCGTTGAAGTTGGCGCATCGCCTGCGCGCTGCTGGCCTGCGCGTCGATCTCTACCCCGACAACGACCGCTACGGCAAACAGTTCAAGTACGCCGAGGAGCGCGGCATCCGCTATGCGACTTTGCTCAGCCCGCGCGAACTGGAAGCTGGCGTTGTCGCCGTCAAAGACCTGCTCACCGGTGAGCAGGTGGAGTTGTCAGAGAGCGTTATTGCGGAGTGGCTGCTGAGTAAGTGCTGAGATAGGTTGCTTTTGCCTATGATCTGGATCGTCGGAGCGCAATATAGTCTCCGCTACCCTCGATTCATCTATGGCGGCGACTGTCACTGATAACTTCCATAGAGATCGATCAGCTCCATCAAGAACTGGTAGCTTTCCCAACGCACGCCCGGCGCGATCGAGTGGTCGCTGTGATAGATATAGCCGCCGCCCGCTTTGGCGATGGGCAGCTTCGCCGCCACCTCCGCCTCGATGCGCGCCTTGTCGTTGGTGATCAGCACCATCACATCGATGTTGCCCATCCAACTGACGCGGTCGCCATACTGCGGCTTGAGTTCACGGATGTCCATGTGCGCCTTGGCTTCGAGCGGCTGAAAACAGTCCACACCGGCGTCAATCAAGTCGGGAATGATCAACCGGAAGTCGCCGTCGGTGTGGTAGATGACCGGCAGCCCGCGATCTTTGAACCAGGCGATCTGGCGGACGTGCGCCGGTTTGATCAGCGCGCGGTACATCTTGGGCGAAAAGAAGGGCGCATGGTTGAAAGCAATGTCGCCGTAAATCCAGCCGCCGTCGAAGCGCACGCCGCTCCCTTCCAGATAATCGAGCACGCGGCAGGCGATCTCCGCTTCGGTGTCGAAGATGTCCTTTGCCCACTCCGGGTCATCCGCCATGATGTACGAAAGCCCGACGTGCCCGAAGACATCCTTGGCGGTCTCGTAGCATTCGACGCCCGTCCAACAGAACCAGCGCCCCTTCGCCTGCGCTTCGTACATGCGCCGCAGCGCCGAGAAGGTGTCGACGCGTGAACCGGGCGGCTGCGCCAGCATCTGCTGCTTGTGCTGCTGCCATTGATCGCGCGTCTTGATCGTGAAATCGACGTGTTCGGGCGTGCCGCTCTTGTGCTTCCAATAGCGGAGCACTGCGCCGTTGCCGTCAAGCCGCGTCCACCATTCCTCCGTCTCGGCGATGGTCTGCAAAAAGCCAGGGCGCGCCTCATGAGAGACCCAGCCTGCGCCCATGATGTCGTAACCGAAAAGGTCAGCCACGTCGTCGTTGGGACCCAGCCCTTGCTGATGCCAGAGCGGAATAGTTTCGGGCCAGAACGACTCGGCGCGCGGGACGCGGTCAGCTTCCTGGTGGCTCAACGCCAACTGGACGCGTTCACGTCCGGTGAGTTTCTCTTTCACGCGTAGACTCCTTCCCGCCGCCAGATGTCGAGCATGAGTTCGTATGACGCCAGCGGCATGCCAGTGTAGATGCAGTTGCTGGTCGAGAAGATGTAGCCGCCGCCTGGCATCCCGCTGCGCAGGGCGTAGCGCACCGATTCGGCGATCTGCTCCGGCGTGCCCGTATCGAGCATGGCGCAGTTGACGTTGCCGATCAAGCAAAGCTGGTCGCCGTAGCGCCGCTTGACCTCAGCGATGTCGACGCCAGCCTGCGGGTCGAGCGAGTGCAGCGCGTGCGGCCTGGTTGAGACAAGCTGGTCGATGATCGGCATGATGTTGCCGTCGGTGTGTTTGATCACGTAGAAGCCCAGGTCGCGGTACGCCTTCGTGATCTGCGCCAGATAAGGCGTGATGAACTCGGCGAAGTGGCGCGGGCTGAGGAATGGCCCGGTGTTGAAGCAATAGTCGGCGCAGAGTGCAAAGCCGTCCAGCCCACCGTGTTTGGCGTAACGCTCGGCGCGGCGGATCGCCAGGTCGACCATCTGCTGCGCCTCGCGTTTCAGCCCGTCGGGGTCGTCCGCCAGCCGCTCGGCGAAGCTGAACATCTGCGTGCCGTCGGGAATGCTGAAGGTGGCGTCGCCGTGGCGCATGATGAAGTAGCGGTCACCCGTCTTCTCACGGATGATGTCGATCAGCCGGATCGTCTCCTCGACATTGTCCGGGTTGGGGTGGATGAAGATGGCGCTGTGGTCGAAGCGCTCGGCGGTGGCGATGTAGATGTCCGCCATGTCGTGGCGGTGCAGCTCGCGCTCCTGCTCCTCCATCTGCCCCCACTGGCTGTAATAGCGGTGCGAGGGATGCACCTTGCCAAAAGCTTCCATCGTCAGGAAAAAGACCAACTCGAAGTGCGGAACCAGCCCCGTGAGCGGTCGGCGTTCGAGCGCAGCAATAAAGCGGTCGCGCGGTTGCAGCATGGTTTAGCTTCCTATCACGCCGGTTGGCTTGAGGTTGTCCAGTCCCCTGCCCCACACCCGTTTGGCTTCCTTGACGTAGAACAGGTAATCCTCGAACGCCACATCGGGCGGGACGCGGTGGTCGGGCGTGGGAATGTAGCCGCCTTCCTCGACCAATGGCGCCAGCCGTTCAATCTCGCGTGCAATAGCATCTTTTCCTTGCATCAAAATGTGCTTGTCGAAGCCGCCCATCAACCGCATTTCTTTGCCGTAGCGCCGGCGAAACTCGACCGGGTCCGCCTTCCACTTGCCGACCTCGATCGGAAACATGGTGTTGACGCCCGCCTCTAGCCAGAGCGGCGCCAGTAGGTCAATGTTGCCGTCGCAGTCGAGGAAGACAATGTCCACGCCATACTTGTTGAGGGTGGCGGTGATGCGCTTGTAGTGCGGCACGAGAATCTGCTTGAAGAGCTTGGGCGACATCAAGGGGCCGCCGCTGTACGCCATGTCCTCCCACATGCTGGCCGCTTCCGGACGCACGCCCGCGCCGAGCACATATTCGAGCACGGTGATCACCACGTCCGCCAACGTCTCGACGATTTCCTCGAAGAGTGGGCGGTCGTCGTACATAATCTCGGAGATGCGCTCCAGCCCAAACCAGTTACGCGCCACGCCATAGAGCGACCCCGCCTCGATAAAGAGCGGATAGTCGCGGTCTGGGCGCGTCCACTCGGCGAGCTGCATTTCCCAGGCAGGCCCCGACGGCAGGCGCAGCGGATCGTCGGCGCGCAGCCGTGGCTTGTAGAAGGCGTTCCAACTGTCGCGATCGACGAGCGTATGGCGCAGATGGCGCGGGATCGAGCCGAGAAACTTGCCGCGCTGCACGATCACGCCGTCCGCCTGCTGCACGATCTCGGTTTCGCCTTCGTCCACGAGCTGCAACGTTGGAAAGGGCGGCCAGAGTCCCACGATACAGCCGCACATGCGCCACTGCGGATCCATGCCGAAGAAGAGATCAGGGTCGACGCCGGCCGGATAACCCTGCTCCTGCCAGATCGGCAGCGTTTCATCCCAAAAGCCAAAATCCATGATTGGGCAGCGGTCGCGTGGCTGGTAGTGCATGACCGCCGTGTAACGTTCGCGTGCGTTCATAAGGATTCATGTGTGTGAATCTCCAATCTCTAAAGTAGAGATTGGAGATTGGAGATTAAAGATTAAGCGGCGACGCCAACCAGTTGACGGGCAAGTGTGACGGCGCCGGCTGCATTGTCGCTGTAGCCGTCGGCGCCGATCTCGTCGGCGAAGTCTTGTGTGACGGGCGCGCCGCCGATCATCACCTTGACGCCTGCACGCAGACCATCTTGCACCAGGCGGTCGATCATGCGCTTCATCGAGGGCAGCGTCGTGGTGAGCAGCGCCGAAAGCGCCACGATCTGCGGCTGATGTGTTTGCACAGCTTCAACCAGCTTGTCGGGGCTGACATCGGTGCCGATGTCCACGATCTGGAAGCCGCCGCCTTCGAGCATCGTGGCGACCAGATTCTTGCCGATGTCGTGCAGATCGCCCTGAACAGTGGCGATGACGACTCGTCCTGCCGGCTCGACTGCCTTGCCGAGCAGCAGCGGGCGAATGATCTCCATCGCCGCCTTCATAGCGCGCGCCGAAATCAGCAATTCGGGCACAAAGCATTCGTTCGCCTCAAAGCGAGCGCCGACTTCGTCCATCGCCGGGATCATATAGTCGGTGAGCAGTGTCTGCGGATCGATATTGGCGTCCACAGCTTCTTTCGTAACCGCTGCCGCCGCCTTGGCGTTCCCATCGACGATTGCAAAGTACAGTTGATCTAGATCCAAATCAGCCATGTTGTATTGGTTCCTTTCTAAATGAGATGGCACACGAAACCAGTATAGAGAGTTTTGTCTTATCTTTCCCTAGTCTGTCGGGGAGTTTTTGTGCACGAACAGAAGGAAAACGAAAGTTATCTCGTCTTATATATCGCCATGTCAAAAGCAGGGCGCCTTTTCCCACCATTTTAGACATCGGCATTTGGCAACACTAGAAAATGGCTTAATGAGGGTTAATTACACTACAAGGCACTGCCAAAGACAGTATCGCCTGAAAAACCCGAAAAACCTCTTGAAGGCAGAAAATTTGTCTTCTATACTGATGGCGTTACAAATTTTGGAGGCAAATAAGGCCCCGAAAAAGCATCATGGAAACGGACAAAAGCTGGATTCACAGACACATGAAACTAAAAAATTCTACATTCCCGTTGACCATGGCAGGGCAAGGTCAGACGCTACGATTGGCAAGGATCACTGCAGGACGCAAACTGACGCATCGGCTCACCGAGTTGGGGCTGACCCCCGGCGTCAAGTTCGAGGTGCTGCACGACCACGGCGGTCCGCTGCTGCTGGCTGTGCGTGATTCACGGCTGGCGCTTGGGCGCAGCATGGCAAGCCAAATTCTCGTCGAGATGGCGTGACAGCAACCAAACCATGAACAACATTATCGTTGCGCTCATCGGCAACCCCAATGTCGGCAAGAGCACCGTCTTCAACGCGCTGACCGGCGCCAACCAACATGTGGGCAACTGGCCCGGCAAAACCGTCGAAAAGCGCAGCGGCATCCTGCGTGCACCTGAACGGGCGGGGAGAAGCAGCGCTACGCCCACTGCCGCCACAGCCATCACGATCGTCGATCTGCCGGGCGCCTACAGCCTCTCTGCCTATTCGATGGAAGAAGAAATCACGCGCGACTTCCTCGTCGAGCAGCGGCCCCACCTGGTCGTCAACATCGTAGACGCATCGAACCTGGAGCGCAATCTTTATCTTACGACGCAAATTTTAGAGACCGGCGTCCCGCTGATCCTGGCCCTCAACATGCTCGACCAGGCGGAAGCGCACGGGGTCAAGGTCGATGCAGCGCGCCTCTCCCAGTTGCTGTGCGACACGCCGGTGGTCGAGTTGGTGGCGCGGCGTGGGCAGGGCATCGACGCGCTGCGCGAGCGCATCTTCGCTGCGGTGACGAGCCACGAACGGAGCCTGGCATGACAGCCTCTTGTCAGGATCGGACGCCTGCCTGTTTTCGCTACGCCGCCGACATCGAAGCGGAGATCGACGAACTATGCCACGCCATCGCCATCGTTCCGATGCTGGCGGCGACGTACAACGCGCGCTGGCTTGCTGTGCAGTTGCTCGAAGGCGACGAATCGATTGAAGAACGGGTGCGCCATTGCCCTGACAGTGAGGCAATCTGCACGACGTTGGCGGCAAGCCGGGCGCGCCTCCGCCCTACCTACGGCGAGGACATCGACGTGGCGCTGGTTGACCGGCGCTATGAGTTCGTCCATCAAGTCGTCAGTCGGGCGGTGGTGAATCGCAGTACACATCGCCTTAGCCGCTCCGACCAAATCGACCGCGTGGTGACGCATCCGGTGTGGGGCGTTCCGATTTTCCTGGCGCTGATGTGGCTGGTCTTCAAAGTGACGATCGATGTGTCAGCGCCTTATCTCGATTGGATCGACCAGGTTGTGAACGGGCCTGTCGCCAACCAGCTTGTCGCCTTACTCGGCGCTCTCGGTCTCAGCGGCGGCTGGCTGGAAAGCCTGCTCGTCGATGGCGTGCTTGCCGGCGTCGGCGGCGTGCTGGTCTTCATCCCGGTGATGTTTGCGCTCTATCTGGTGCTGGCGATGTTGGAAGATTGCGGCTACATGGCGCGTGCCGCGATGGTGATGGATCGACCGATGCGCAAGATCGGCTTACAGGGCAAGAGCTTTCTGCCGATGGTCGTCGGCTTCGGCTGCTCCGTGCCCGCGATCTACGCCACGCGCACGCTGGAAAATCACCGCGACCGTCTGCTTACCGGGCTGCTGGCGCCCTTCATGAGCTGCAGTGCGCGGCTGCCCGTCTATGTGCTTTTCGCCGCAATCTTCTTCCCACAGCACGCCAGCCTGGCAATTTTTATGATGTATCTGCTCGGCATCGTCGTGGCGATTCTGGTCGGGCTGCTGCTCAACCGCACGCTGTTGCGCACCAACGAGCCGTCGCACTTCATCATGGAACTACCGCCCTATCGCCTGCCGATCGCGCGCAACATCTGGCGACAGATGTGGGAGCGCACAGCGGCATTCATCCGCAACGCCTGGACGATCATTCTGACGGTCAGCATTGTGCTCTGGATTCTGCTGGCGATCCCGCTGCGCGGCGAGGGCAACGCGGTTGGCGACGCACCGGTCGAGGATAGTCTCTTCGGCGGTGTGGCCGGAGCGGTGGCGCCTGCGTTTGCGCCGCTCGGCTTTGGAAGCTGGCAGGCAAGCGGTGCGCTGATCACCGGTTTCGTCGCTAAAGAGGTGGTTGTGGCGACGCTGGCGCAGGTCTATCGCGTCGAACTGCCCGAAGCGGAGTCAACGCCCACTACGCTGCTCGAAGACGCCCTCTTTGTCGTCACCAGCTTCGGGCAGGCGACCATCGACACAGCGAAGTCGATCCCATTGATCTTCGGCATCAATCTCTTTGGCGACGAAGAGGATGCCGCGCCGACCGCGTTGATGACGGCCGTGCAGGCAAGCTTCGATGCGTCGAGCGGCGGGCATGGTGCGCTGGCTGGACTGGCGTTCATGGTTTTTGTGCTGCTCTATACGCCCTGCATGGCCGCGGTCGCCGCCTCCAGGCACGAATTCGGCGTGAAGTGGATGTGGGTCAGCGTGCTTGGTCAATTTGTGATTGCCTGGCTGGCGGCGTTGCTCGTCTTCCAGCTCGGCAGGTTGGCGTTGGGATAAGCTGTCATGTTGTGGAAAATTCTGCACGAAGTAGAGGCGGCGCAGGGGCCGCTCGACCTCAACGAACTCAGCCGCCGGCTCGACATCGAGCGCAGCGCCCTCGACGGCATGATCCAATTCTGGGTGCGCAAGGGGCGGCTGATCGATGACGCCGTCGTTGCCGGGCAAGCCACCACCGTCTGCGCCAGCTATGCCTGCGGTCGCGGCTGCCCGGGTCCGCAGCATTGTAGCTTTGCACCAAAGACGCCGCGCACGATCACGCTGCAAGAACGTGAACCAGGATCACGATAGCGCGCTTGACGGCAATATCAATAGTGGTATCATAATAATGGCGAAGATTGATGACATTCTGACAGCAATGCGGCGCAATCCGAAGGCTGTGAGTTATCGAGACCTGTGCCTGGTATGCGATTTCTATTTCGGTGAGGCCAGACAAAGCGGAAGCAGTCATCGAATCTACAAAACGCCGTGGCCAGGCGACCCACGGGTCAATATTCAAAACGATAAGGGAAAAGCGAAGGCATATCAGGTGAGGCAAGTCCTCAGGGCAATTGAACGGTTAGAGGCAATAAGCGATGTTGAATAACGATCGTTTCACCTATCGAGTCACCTGGTCTGAGGAAGACAATGAATATGTTGGGCAGTGTCTCGAATTTCCGAGTTTGAGCTGGCTTGCGCCGACGCCAGAGGAGGCGTTGACCGGTGTGCGCCAGTTGGTTGCCGAAGTTGTACGCGATCTAGAGTCAAGTGGCGAACCTGTGCCCGAACCGCTCTCGACCAGACCATTCAGTGGGCGATTTCTCGTGCGCATCCCCCCCGAACTGCATCGCCGCCTGGCTATCGAGGCAGCCGAGGCGGGAGTCAGCCTGAACCGGCTGGCGAGCGACAGGTTGAGCCGGGTCGAGGCGTAACTTCCATCCTCACTAGACATCCGTCCCGATGCGCACGACTGCATTCGGATCGCCGTAGAGCGTGTACGCCAGCCAGGTCGGGTTGAGCGGGTCGAGTTGGCGCACGTGAGCGCGTGCGGCTTGTACGGCTTGCCCCAGCGTGTCGCCTTCGGAGAGTCGGCTATAAAACTGCCGTGAAAACTCGACCGCCAGCTCGTCGTGCACTTCCCACAGCGCACCCACAAACGCCGCTGCGTTCGCCTCCTTGAAGAGCTTTTCCGCCCAGCCGCCCAGCCCCGTCAGCCCGAAGTTGGCGCGGCCGCCGTCGCACGCGTTGAGAAAGACCAGCGGCATCGACCGGCGAATGCCGCGCAACAGACTGCCGCGCAGATCGGCTGGACGCAGCATCTCGTCGGCGAGTTCGATCACCGAACGGTCAGCGTCAGCGGCGTCGAATTGACCGTGCGTGGCGATGTGCAGCACCTGATAGCCGCCCAGCAAAAAGAGATCGAGCACCTCCTTGCGCAACTGCGAGGGACCGGTCAGCTTCACCATACGCCGGGCGGCCAGCCCCTCGAAGAAGTCCTGTTCAGCGGCGACGGCGGGCAGACCTACATCGGGCAACACCAGCGCCGCAGTGTCGACATCGACTCGCGCCATCGGTCCGCGTCCGGCCAGCCAGCGCGAGAAGGTAAAGCGCATCGCCCAAAAATCGTCGGTGTATTCCTTCGACTCGCCTACATCAAAATGATACGGTTTGAGCAGTTCCCACGGAATCCACGGTTCGTCGCTGGTGATCAGCAACGAGCGGATCACGCCGGCATCGCGCAAGGGGACGATGCGGGTGAAGTATTCGTGGCGGAAGCGTTCGGGCAGCAACTGCTCGAACAAGCCTTCCGCCAGCAGCGCCAGCCGCTGCTCCGCCTCGGCGGCTTCTGCTTCGGTGAGGTCGGCGGCGAGCAGTCGCACCATTTCATTGAGCGGCGCCAGCTCCTGCGCCAGGAAGGTCAGCGGGTCCTGGCTGGTGAGCGGCGTTTCGCCCATCAGCTCCCAGCGATAGGGCGCTTCCGCCAGCGGCGAATCGAGCCAGAAGGCGAGCGTGTTCTCCTGCGCCTTTTTGACCACGCGCAGATGCAAGTCGGCGGGCGGCGGTGGATTGCGCTCGAAACGGGCGAACTCGGGTGCACTCTCCTCGCTGCGGGCGAGCACGACGCTGGCGCTGGCCGTCTGTTGCTGCGTCACCTCGGTGGTGAAGGCGACGTTGCCCACCAGCCGCCCCTTGTGATAGAAGTCGATGGCGATGCGCTTCTTGCCCAGCTCGCCGCTTTTGAGCAGAAAGACCGCCGGGTCGGAATCCTGGTCGACGCGCACGGTGATCGTGCGTTCCCACGCGCGCGTCTCTTCCTCGAAATCGGGCGCCAGCACGCGCACGGTGACATATTCGGGCGGCGGCGGCTCACTCCCGATCTGCGTGAACTCCACCGGCACGACGCCGGACGCGGCGGTCGTCTCCGGTTTTTCCAGCCGCAGCCGCACGATCAGCCAGTTCACCTGCCAACGCTGGACAGTGGTCGGGAACTTCACGTCGGTGTGGAAGTTCACCTGGATCGGCGACGGTTCGGTTTCCCCCGGCGGACCCGCCGCCTCCAGCGGTTCGGCGCCGGTGGGCGGTTCGGCGGCGGTCGCCATTTCTGCCCATGCGCCCTCGTCGATGCCCTTGGGAATCGCAGCGGATGACTCGGGCCAGGTCGTCGATGTGACAAAATCGGCGCTGCGGCGGATCACGCGCTGCGCCTCCTTCCACTGAAGGAAGCGGTCGGTCAACGCAGCGACAATGCCGGGGATCGCTTCGAGTTGCTTGAGCGCCTCCTCGTAGACGGCGGTGTGCGACGGGCGCGGCGTTTCAGCCAGTGCAGTGCTCAAAGCCTGCTCGATGGTCTCGACCTGCTGCCTGGCTTCCGGCGTCAGGCGGTCGAGCACGGGTTCCACTGCCGGGCGCAGATCGTCCCAGGCGGCGGCGGTCTCGCTGACGACGTAGTGCCAGCGCTGCACAGCGTAGGCGGGCGGATCGGCGGCGCGCAGCAGTTCAATCAGCGCCTGCAGGCGTTCCGGCGTCAACGCCGCGACCTTGACAAAGGTGAACGAACGCACGGTCGTCGAACGCGGTTGCGCAGAAGGCTGCACTGCCGCTAATTGCTCCAGCTCAGCGCCGGCCACGCGTTGCACGAGCGGCAGGCGCAGCGCGTCGGCGGCAAAGCGAGCGGCGGCGCGCTGGAACTGCGCCTGGTCGGGCGCGGCGCGCATGGCTTCCAACTCCGCCGCCAGCGCCGCACGCAGCCGGTCGAGCGCCGGGATCGTGGTGCGCTGCGGCAGGTGGGGCCACTGGCGGTAGAGCGCCAACACGCCCTGTTCGAGCATTTCGTCGGCGGATTGTAACGATGTCATAGTGTGTCCTATGCCGGAACTCTTTGGCGTACTTCATGCTCAAGGCGACTGCCCAGCGCATCCAGTGCGACATCCAGATCGTACTCTGCCTGCAGCCCAAGCCAGAATTGCGGGGATGTGCCAAAGTAACGAGCCAGGCGCAGGGCGGTGTCTGCTGTCACACTGCGCGTGCCCAACACGATTTCATTGATGCGCCGTGCATCGACGCCGATATCGATTGCAAGGCGATTCTGGCTCAGATGCATTGGTTTCAAGAATTCTTCCAGCAAAACCTCGCCAGGATGGACGGGCTTCAATTTGTCAGTCATGCTCATCTTCCAATCTAGTGATAATCCATAATCTCGACTTCATAAGCGTCATTGCCTTCCCAACGAAAACAAACACGCCACTGGTCATTGATGCGGATACTCCACTGCCCCTCTCTATCGCCGCTCAGTTTTTCCAGCCGATTCGCTGGCGGTATTCTCAAGTCGTTGATCGTGGCTGCATTGTTAATCATGCGCAACTTACGCAGAGCGACCTGCTGAATATCGGCTGGTAGCCTGCGCGAGCGTTGACGCTGATAGATTTTCTGTGCTTCATTGTCTCTGAACGTCTTGATCACAACCTAATCTTATAGTGCAGCGCACTAGATGTCAAGCACCTGGCAATGATGCAATATGTTTCACATAGTTGGGCAAAATTGGCGCGGATGTCCACAATTTGAAGGACACTCCCGCTTGGAAGCCACTCTCACCTGCGTGGCAGGTTGCTGATATGATCGAACGACAAAGGTCTGGTGAAGCCAAAGGCAACGTGACCATTCCTTTCGAGCTTCACCAGAAATATGGGTTCGATGAAGGCGATGTGTTCACGCTGGTGGAACTGGGCGACGGCAGCTTGCTCTTGACCCCGCGCGTGTCGATCGTGCCCAAGCTGGTGGCAGAGATGGAGGCACCGCCTTCGATTGAAATCGAGGCTGAAAGCGCAAGTCGGCTCAAGCCGACTGGGCGTCGCAGGTCAGTCCACTTGAGTGGACTTGAGCTATCAGCCAGTAAATTGATTCACCGGTGCGGCGCCGCCATTCGCCCTGAACGTAGATTAGTCCTTCTCGTCTCTCCACACTTCTCCCTGTTCCCAGGTTTATGGTAACATATCTCCATTGTGAGCCATTCTCGCCGAACGCGCGTTTACGTGCGCAGGTTCAGCCGGAAGGAGCCATTCCCATGACCGAAACCACAGCAACGCAGACGCCGGCCTTTCTGATCGAAGTCGACGTCACCAAGCGCATCGGCAAGCCGGAGTCCACGACGCGTGGACCGGGCGACAAAGTGCGCGAGTTGTCCGAGGCGCAGATGCAAAACGCCTTTGCCCTCGTCGAGAAGGTGGCGGCGCGTGCGGCAGAGTCGCTGCAGACGCTGCAAGCCGACGACAGCCGCCCCAAACCCGCCGCAATGGAGGTGGAGTTTGGCTTGAGCTTCACCGCCGATGTGCAGGCGTATGTGGTCAAGGCGGCCAGCGAGGCGACCCTCTCCGTCAGGCTCTCCTGGACAGGCAGTTGAGCGCGGCACAAACTAATCCAACCAAGGGATAGCCAGCCATGTCCCCAATCAAGATTCTCTTTGTCGAAGCCAACCCGCCGGATTCACTACACATCCGCACGACGCCGGAACTGCGCGATCTGCAAGGCGCGCTCAAGGACGCGCGCTTTGGCGCCGACTTCGAGGTCATCCCCATGCTGGCTGCACGCGGCGGTGACCTGCTGGGCGCGCTGAACGAACACCAGCCGCACATCCTGCACTTTGCCGTACACGGCGACGGCGACGGGCTGTTGCTCAACCGCCCCGGCGATGCGGAATCCGAAACGCTGCGCGCCGAGGACTTGCTCGCCATCATTCGCATGCATCAGGACGCGGCGACGCAACGGCTGCATCTGGTCGTCATGCCCAACTGCTACACCGCGCATCTGGCCGAGTTGCTGGCTGAGGTGGTGGACGCCGCCGTCGGCATGGAAGGTGACATCGACGACCTGTTGGTGCAGCAGGTGATCACGCCGCTGCTCTACCGCCGGCTGGCGGACGGCGCCACGCTTGCCAACGCGCTCGCCGCCGTCGACCTGGAACTGCGCCGGCAGGGTCGGGTGGACGCGGCGGAGATGGTTCGGCTGCACCCGGAGACGGGCGGCGCGGCGCACCCGCTGACATGGCGACGGCGACAGCTTTCCCCCGCTATGCTCGACTATCTGCGCAGCTGGTTCGGCAAGGCGTGGGCGTCGGTGCCGCTGGCGGAAATTCTAGGGCTGGCTGACGACGACGGCGCACGCATCGAACTGCTCGACGTCTACGTGCCGCTGCCGGTTGATTTCACGATTGTGGTCAAGACAGAAAAGGGACACATCATTGACTGGTGGGCGAAGACGGCGCAAGAGGAGACGCTGGAACGGGAGGCCGCATTGCGCGAGCTGCGCGCCGACCTGCCTGAGCTTGCGGAACTACGCCCACGCCTGCGTACATGGACTGCGCTGGGCGTGGATGAGCAGGGCTTGCAGGCGATTGTGGACGGCATCCAGCACAAAATCGAAGAAAGAATCAGCGAGGGCCGGTACGGGTACAGCGATGCGGAAGATGGCTGGTGCATGGAAGCGCACGACGCCGCCAGCGTGCAGCCGCGCTTCGTGCTGTTGGGCGAGCCGGGCAGCGGCAAAAGCAGCTTTCTGCGCCATCTGACGCTCTGTCTGGCCGGTGAGCTGCGCCGGCGCAGTGGCGACGCCGAGACGCCGGCAAATGCCAATCTGGCCGCATTGCGCGACTGGCTGCTCGACGCCTACGCGCCGGTCTACATCGAAATGCGCGAGCTGGTCACCGCCGTCTTTCCGCCACTGCCGGAGGACGACGCCACGCCGGTCAAGCTGCCCGACGCCGACCATTTCTGGCGTTATCTGACAACGATCTTTGGCGCAAGGCTGGCGGAGCCGGGCGGCGAGCTGCGCGGCTGGTTCGACCGCGGCGAGGCGATCGTGCTACTCGATGGGCTGGATGAGGTTCCGCAGGCTGACCGCAAGGGACGCCGCCAGCAGATCAAGGCGCTGATCGCGGCGCTGCTGCGCCGTTATCCCACCCTGCGCATCATCGTGGCCGGGCGCCCGCACGCCTACCGCGCCGGCGAATGGACGATCGACGGCTTTGGCCTGGCGGAGCTGCGTTCGCTCGATATGCAGCGGTTGCACGAGCTGGCGACCGCGCTCTTTCCGGCTGCGCTGGGCGACGCAGGCAAGGATCAGGCGGACGCCTTCATTGCCGCCATCCGTGAGCAGCTCAAGACCAAACGCATCGAGGAGAGTTTCTACGCCAACCCGCTCTTTTTCACGCTGCTGGCGGGGCTGTGGCTCGACCCGGCAGCGCAGGCGCAACTGCCGACGACGCGCGCCGAACTCTATCGCCGTTCGGTCGACCTGCTGCTGACGCGTTGGACGCGGCGCCGCCTGCCCGATTCGTCGGTGGCGGAGAACCTGGGGCTGGACGACGTGGGGCTGCGGTCGGTGTTGGAGACGCTGGCTTGCAGCGTGCACGAACAGAGTGCGCCCGGTCAGGACACCACGCGCTTTGGCGTTGGCGAACTGCTGGCGATCCTCTACAAAGCGGACTGCAGCGTGCTGGTGAAGGATGTCCCCGACTATCTGGCGCGCCACGTGGGGCTGCTCACCTCCCCGACATTGGGGGAGTTCTATTTTACGCATCGATCTTTTCAGGAACACCTGGCCGCATGTGAGCTGATCTGCGCCGCGCCAGATGCGCATTTGCCGCCGGTAACGCAGGACCGCCGCTTTCCGCAGGGGCTGGTGCGACGCACGACCACACAGCCGGCGCTGTGGGGCAACGTGGCGCGGCTGGCCGTCGATGAACTGATCGCGCACGAACGCACACGTGAGGCGGGCGGTGTGCTGGCCGCCTGCTGCCAGCCCTATCTCGACCAGCGCCAGGCGCCCGAAGCGGCGCTCTTAATGCTGGAGATTGCGACCGAACACAGCCTGTTTGCCCGCGCCCCCGATGAACTCGACCTGCGCCATAAAGACTTTGCCGTGCTGCACCAGACTGCGCTGGCGGCGGTGGGTGACCACGCCAACTATACGCCGCAGCAGCGTCTGCTGGCAGGGAACCTGTTGGCAGCCCGACCGGGTCTGGACACCCGCCCCGGCGTCACCGTGCATCGGGACAACGGCCTGCCCGACATCGCCTGGTGCAAGGTTCCCGAATTCAGCCCCGACGGTCAGCGCAGATTCCTCTACCACGACGGAACACGCAACACGCCACACCCCGGCTTGCCCACCTTCTGGATGGCGCAGTACCCGATCACCTACGCCCAGTTCCAGGCCTTTGTGGACGCGCCCGACGGCTACCGCAACCCCGAATGGCGCAAGGGGCTGGTCGACTACTTCGGCAAGGACGGCACATACTGGGATCAGCGCTGGCGCCTTGCCAACCGCCCGCGCGAGAACGTGACCTGGCCCGAAGCCGTCGCCTTCTGCCGCTGGCTGACCACACAGGCGCGCCACCACCCTGAACTGCTGCCCGACGATGCGGCGCGGAAAGTACTCGCTGCTGGCGGATCAATTCGCCTGCCCACCGAGCAGGAGTGGGTGAAGGCGGCGCGCGGCTTCGACGACCGCCTCTATCCGTGGGGTGGGCAGGAATACAAGGTCGGCTACGCCAACATCGATGAGACCGAAGACAAGACGGGGCCGCACAACCTGCAGGAGACCTCGGCGGTAGGGATGTACCCGCACGCCGCCTCGCCCTTTGGCGTCGAGGAGATGAGCGGCAATGTGTGGGAGTACTGTCTGAACAAGTACCGTGACCCGGACGACTTGAGTTTGGGTGGCGATGACCTGCGCGCCATGCGCGGCGGGTCGTGGTATTACAGTTCCGTAAGTTCGTCCGTGGCGGCCCGGGACGGCGTCATCGCCTCGACGTCGTCAACGGGGGCTTCCGGGTGGTCTGTGCGGCGTCCCCATAGCTCTGCGCTCTGTCACTCTGATCTCTGGACTCTGGTGCTCTGTTTTCTGAGGCGGGCGCTGCGCGCCCGCCTGGGGGG
>CALJMI010000123.1 GCA_937981885.1 uncultured Caldilinea sp. | reverse complement strand
ACGCTTTTTGACCAAGTTAGCATGGCGCGCGGCAACGCAAATACGGTAGGCATCAGATCTCGTATTGAAATAATTCCAATTGAGCAGTTTCTAACGATGAACCTCTATGAGCGCAGTAAGTTCAAGCAGCTAAATCAAAGGAAAACGTTGACACGGCTCATTAGCATGTATAATCTCATAATTGATGAGTGCGAAACTGACCCAAGTCTGAAGATCAGTCTCGGTTGACGATTGCCCAAAAATCAATTGCATCCAACTTCACGTCGATTTGACACGACGCCCGCAATCGACTACTATCTGTCAAGCTACAATTGAGTCCTGCACCATCAAGGGTTGCGCAGCACAATGTATACCGCCATCGCCATCAATAAGCAGAGCAAGAAGCAGTTTCCGGACCACACCGTCTGGTGATTTGTGCTTGCTCGGGTTCAGCGACGACACCCAACCGGCCATCCAGACGGATGCGCCGGTTTTTTTTATTTGTCCAAAAGTGGGTTGTTTCTTTGCGTACAGGAGCGTACACCATGAGTCTTGACCGTTTCGCCATCATCGAATCCACTCTGCGCGAGGGGGAGCAGTTTGCCAATGCCTTCTTCACCACCGAGCAGAAGGTGGAGATCGCCCGCCTGCTCGACGCGTTCGGCGTGGAGTACATCGAGCTGACCTCGCCCGCCGCCAGCCCGCAGAGCCGCGCCGATCTGGAGCGCATCGCCAGCCTGGGCTTGAAGACCAGGATTCTCACCCACGTGCGTTGTCACATGGACGACGCCAAACTCGCCATCGACACCGGCGCCGACGGCATCGACGTGGTCTTTGGCACGAGCAGCTATCTGCGTCAATTCTCGCACGGCAAGGACATTCCCTACATCATCGACTCCGCCATCGAGGTGATCGAGTTCATCAAGAGCCAGGGGCTGGAAGTGCGCTTCAGCTCCGAGGACAGCTTCCGCAGCGACCTGGTCGATCTGCTGACCATCTATCGGTCGGTGGACAAGATCGGCGTCAACCGCGTGGGCATTGCCGACACGGTGGGCGTCGCCAACCCACGCCAGGTCTACGATTTGGTCAAGACGCTGCGGGCGGTGGTCTCGTGCGACATCGAGTTTCACGGCCACAACGACACCGGCTGTGCGATCGCCAACGCTTTCTGCGCGCTGGAGGCGGGCGCCACACACGTGGACACCTCCGTGCTCGGCATCGGTGAGCGCAACGGCATCACGCCGCTGGGTGGGCTGGTGGCGCGCATGTACGCCTACAACCCAGACACAGTGCGGGCAAAGTACAACCTGCCGCTGCTGCGCGAGATCGACAACTACGTGGCAAGCCTGGTCGATGTGGATGTGCCTTTCAACAACTACATCACCGGCTTCACTGCGTTTACGCACAAGGCGGGCATCCACGCCAAGGCGATCCTCAACAATCCCAGCACCTATGAGATTCTCAACCCCGCCGATTTTGGCTTGACGCGCTACATCCACGTGGCGCACCGGCTGACTGGCTGGAACGCCATCAAGGAGCGCGCCGAGCAGTTGCAGCTCGATCTGAGCGACAACGACGTGAAAGCTGTGACCAACCAGATCAAGGCGCTGGCGGATCAGAAACGACTCACGCTCGACGATGTGGATTTTCTGCTGCGCGAGTATCACAGCAAGCTGATCAGTGCAACGGTGCTGGAGGGGATCGAGCAGACGCCGGCGTGAGGGTGGAGATTAGGGATTGGGAGATTGGGCGATTGAGGGATTGGGTGGTGATTCGTCCCTCGACCCTGGAAAGGGAGTGTGAATCGTGTCGAATCAGGAGCCTGTCGCCTGGAAAACGCTGGCCTCCAGCCGCGTCTTTCGCAATCGTTGGATCGGCGTGGTTGTCGATGAGGTCGAATTGCCTGACGGCAAGCGCTACGAATATACGCGCATCGAGCCGGCGGGCGTTGGCGTCGGTGTGATCGGTTTCAACGCGGCAGGCGAGATTCTGCTGGAACGCGAGTACCGCCACGGTGTGGGCCAGGTCGTCTGGCAGGTGCCGGGCGGGCTGGCGACGCCAGGCGAGGAGCTGCAGGCGGCGGGGCTGCGCGAGTTGCAGGAAGAGACCGGCTATGCCCCCGCAGTTGTGAGCGACGACACGGTGACCTATCTCGGCATGGTGTGGGACAACCCCGGCTTCGGTGTGGCGTGCAGCCATCTCTACCGCGTGCGCGGGCTGGAACTGACGGCGAACACAGCGCGCGATCATGGCGAGTTTGTATCATTGCACTGGGTCGCACCCGCCTGGCTCAAGGAAGCCGTGCGCGCCGGCGAGATCAAGGATCGCGTGGTTGTCGCCGCCGTCGCCTATTTGCTGCTGCGTGGAGAGTTGTGAGCATGGCTTTGACGATTGAACTGGCGTCGCCGCTGCTGCCGGAGGTTGGCGAACTGATCCGAGCATCCGACGCTGTCGCCCAGGCGCTCTATCCGGCGGAGAGCAATCATCTGGTGGATGCCGCATCGCTGGCGCAGCCGCACGTGATCTTATGCGTGGCACGGCTGGACGGCGCCATCATCGGCTGTGGCGCGGCGGTGCTCAAGCCGGAAGGCTACGCCGAGATCAAGCGCATGTTCGTGCGTGAGGCGGCGCGCGGTCATGGCGTCGGTCGTCAGATTCTGGCGTTTCTGGAAGATCAGGTGCGTGGGCGCGGGGTGACGCTGACACGGCTGGAAACCGGCGTCTACTCACACGAAGCCATCCGGCTGTATGAGCGCATGGGC
>CALJMI010000122.1 GCA_937981885.1 uncultured Caldilinea sp. | reverse complement strand
GCGTCCTCGGGCAGACCCCAGGCGACGCGACATTCGGCCAGGATCGCAGTCTTGTGTGTGTTGACCGTGCTCAGCGAGATGGAGAGCGCAGCCGCGGCTTCGTCAGGCCGTTTGCCTTCCGCAAAGGCGCACAGCACGTCGCGCTGGCGCGGGCTGAGCTGTTCCCACACGCGACGGCAGGTCGGGTCTTCGATGGTGGTGAAGAGACGCAACTGCTCCTGCGCCGCCAGCATCGATGTCTGCGCCAGCGTGCGCAGCGCCGGGAAGTAGGCGCCCCACGGCGCAAGCGGCGTCGGAATCAACTGCACACCGTCGGCTGGCCTCACGTGCATGACCGCACCGTCTTTGACGCGACGCAACGTCTCCTCCGGCGTGTGCATGTGCCAGATGCGATCCTGATGGTCGCAGAGCAGCGCCGCCGCCGACATCGCCAGCAGAGCCATCATGCGGCGACCACCGCTCAGACAGAGGTGCAGCCGTCGCCCTTCGTTCTTCAGTGTGGCGATGAGGTCGCGAATGCTCTGCCAGGTCGCCTCGGCGTCGGCGGCGGTGCGAATGTCGGTGAGCATCTGGCCGTTGGCCTGAATCGGCGCACGGCGCAGCCGACAGCGACGACCAGCGTAGTGGTCGTCGAGGAATTCCTGTTGCAGGCGGCGGAGCGCCTGGCGGGTGCGAGGGTTTTCCAGCGATAGATGCACGAGATAGACTTCCGATAGCTCTTCACCCTGGGCGAGCAGGGCGTCGAGGGCAAAGGTCACCACCTGTGGTTGACCGCCCAATGTGGCGATCAACGTGGCGGCGCTAGACGCAGGATAGCCGACTCTTGTCATGATGTCATCCAGAAAATGCTGTATTTATGATTGTCAGTTTGGAAAGGAAACACCTGTGAATCACTCCTTCCCCGCTGTTGTCATCGGCGGTCCGCCCCACAGCGGCAAGTCGGTGCTCACCTATTTGTTGACGCAGCAGTTGCGCGACTGGAAGGTCGAGCACTACGTGCTGCGCGCCTGCCCCGACGGTGAAGGCGACTGGAGCCAGGAAGCCCCGCCCGACACAGTGCGTCTGCTGCGCCAGAAAGGTCAGTTCAGTGACCGTTTTATCGACCGCGTCTGCAGAGGATTGGCGCAGCGTCATCTTCCCCTGTTGGTGGACGTCGGCGGCAGCCCAACGCCCGATCAAGAACGAATTTTTGATTTCTGCACACATGCTATCTTGCTCGCGCCTGATGCCGAAGGGCTTGCGATATGGCGAGCACGCGCCGAACGGCACGGGTTGGCCATCATAGCCGAGTTGCACTCCACGTTGAGCGGGCAGGACGCCATCTTTGCCGCAGGAGCGGTGCTGCGCGGGCGGATCGCCGCTTTGGAGCGTCACACTGCTGAAGCTGGTGACGTGTTGGTTGCATTAGCCGAACGGCTGCGCGACCTGTTCACGTATGAACTCGCCGATCTGCGCCGTCACCATTTAGACGCCGCCCCGACGGAGCTGGCTGTCGATATCGAGCAGGTCGTCGCCTGGCTCAATGCCGACAGTGCGCAGCGGCGTCTAGACCCGGCGCAGCTGCCAGCCGCACTCAACTACGCGCCGAAGGAGGCGCTCTCCCTGTATGGCCGTGGCCCTAACTGGTTCTATGCTGCGTTGGCGCTCCACGTTGCACCGCACCCGTTCTTTCTGTTTGATGTTCGTTTGGGATGGACGTCGCCTGCGTCGTTCTCGCTCTCTCCTTCGGCGCAAGTTGCTCATATCGTCTGGAAAATCACACGCCATCGCTCGCATACACACATCGAGCTGTCGCCAGGGGAGCCATATCTGGACTACGATGAAATCTGCGGCGCCGAGCTGCCTCAGCTCGATGCGGGGCTTGGCGTTGTGCTCAGTGGCAAACTGCCTCATTGGCTGTTAGTCGGTGCGGCGCTTGTCTACCGCTCGCATCCATGGGTGGCGGTGATGCAGGCGCAAATGAACGATATTGCCGTCGTTGTTTTTAGCCGGACAAACGCTTGGCCGGTGGGTGACGCTGTTGCTGTGGACGGTAATTCATAAAGTATACGATATGTTCAGGAACTCGGCAAACGAATGATGCGATGGTTCCCGCCAGTAACCTGGCGTTCTGTCACGCCGAAGACGATGACCTACAACACACGCCCCTAGTGATTGCTAGACAGAGTTTTTATGGTTTTAGTGGTGCGTGTTGCGTGGTGCGTGTTGCGTGTTGCGTGGTGCGTGGTGCGTGGTGCGTGGTGCGTGTCGGAATCCCCTATGCAACGCGCACCACGCAACATTGCGCTCATGAAATGTCAACCTAGAAATCAGTAACTTTGGGGTCGAACAGGCAAAACGATGACCGCCTTCCGAGAGGTTTCGGACTTCCCGGAAGGCGTCGTGTATCTGCCCTTGCGCGTCTTTACGGCGCGCCGGTTGGCGTTTCAGTTGGCGTTTCGGTCGCCGTTGCAGTTGGCTCCATCATTGGCGTTTCAGTCGGCGTTTCGGTCGCCGTTGCAGTTGGCTCCATCGTCGACGTTTCTGTTGCGGTTGCTGTGGCGGTCGGTTCTGGCGTTGATGTGTCGGTCGCCGTTGGCGCAATGGTCGGTGTGGCCGTTGGCAGAGGCGTCGGCGTGTTTGTGGGCGGCGCAACGGTTGGCGTCAACGTTGGTGTAGATGTCGCAGTCGGCGGCGCAACAGTTGGCGGCGCTGGCGGGATCGTCAAGTTCAACGTAAACGAGGTGTTGACCGGCGCCAGAATCGTAATCACGTAATCCTGGCTGGAGGGGATTACGAACGACCAATCGCGCGCAGGATTGCTCATCGACTTGTACTCCACACCATCGCTTGCGCCACGCATCGAGAAGGATGCAGCCGGGCTGGGTGAGGTGATGCGGATATGGGCGGTCTGACCCGCGGCTGCGCCGAAGATGAAGGCACGCGGCGTGTTCGCCCACAGTGGGCCGCTGCGCGATGCGCTGGCGCCGCCCGGCGGGAAGTTGATGCGCTCCGGCGTCACCGGCGGCAGCGTCGGCGTTGCAGGCGGCGCAACAGGAGTAATCGCCAGCTCGAGCAGATAGTTGATGCCTGCCGGCCCATTGATCGAGAGCAGATAATCCTGTGTGCGCGGCAAGATGAGGCTGAATTCACGCGCTGGGTTGGAGAAGGGTTTGTAGGTGACGCCGTCAGAGACCCCTTGCAGCGCAAAGTTTGCTTGACCGCCCGGCGAGTCGAGCAGGATGCGCGTTGGCTGATTCGCCAGCGCCCGGAACACGTACTGTTTGATCTGGCTGGCGGGCAACGAACCGCTGCGCACAGCGCTCGTTGCACCGGGCGCAAAATTGATGCGGATTGGGTAGGTCGGCGGCTGAGGCGTTACAGTTGGCTGCGGGATGCTGGTTGGCGCCGGCGGCTGGCTGACTGGCCGCACAAAAGTTGGATTGGCGCTGATCCAACAGGGCGCTTCGCTCAACGTACACTCGACCGCCCACCATTGCCCATCAACGCTGACGCCCCTGACGCGATAGGTCTCCCCGCGCGTCGTTGCGCCAATTTGTCGGAACGCAGCGCCTGGCCCCTCAAAAATGCCGACCGCGCCGAGCATCAACACCCTGGTCACGTTGCTGGGAAGGATGGTCTGCGGCGGTTGCACCGATGCGATGACAATCGGCTGGGCGTCGCCTTCGTAGCTTGCGAAACCACCCGGCGCCAACAGGATTGCATACCAGTAGAAGCCGCCAGCCACATCTTCGGCGGCCACAAGGATCGCCTCGTCCATGCCGTCGGAAGCAAGAACGCTCACACCGATTGAATCGACGACATTCACCTCCGGGGGCCATAGGGTCAACGGATCGACGCCGCCAAGCCACTCGCGCGCCATCTCCTGAGAGACAAAGGTGATTGCCTGTTTCTGGTCGAGCAATTCATCGCGTAGTTGAGAGATGGCGTCGGCGGGCGCCAGTTCGCCAGCCTCGCTTTGCCACAAGGCGAGCACGAAGGGATCGCCCATCAGCGAACGCAGCGCGTCGCCATCTTTGGTCACCAGCGCCGCGATCAGGTCGGCGTTGAACTCCGCCAGCGTCTGCGATGAAGCCGCCGGCGTCCTCGATGTGGGCGCCAATGATGGTCGAAAAGAGGGGTTGATCGTAATGCATCCGCTCAGGACGAATGACAGCAGCAACGCAAGCGCGATGATCCAGGTGCGCTTGGACACAGGCATGGCTTGCCTCCTTTAGAGCAAACAGGTGATTCATTTCTTGTCCACAAATAGACAGTTGCGCGCATGTCTACTCTATGGAGACGGATCAAGAGGCAGTTACGTTGCGGTGAGTTTTTCAGCGGATGTTGTGTTGTTGTCGCTGGGTGTATCAGACGCGGCCATAGTTGCACTGCGGCTAGGGAGGGTCGGAGCCGCCAACGACTCGACGGCGTTGGTTTGCTCCATTTCGGAGAGCACGCGCGCCAGTTGGCCGATCGCCACGCGCTGTTTGCGGTAGAGGTCGCTCTCGCTGATCGCCAGCCGGTCGGCGATCTCGCGCACCTTGCGCCCCTGCACAAAGCGCATTTCCAGGATGTTGTAGAGCAGCCATTCGGGTGCGGTGAAGTTTTGCTTGCCTTCGGGACGCAGCCGCTCCAACGCCTGACCGAGCACGAGCCGCAGGGCGCGCGTTGGGTCGTCCTCGGCATGGTCGAGCGTTTCGCTGACAATGCGCAGGCGCATCAACGGACTGTGGGTGAGTTTGGGGCCTCCCCAGTAGTGACTCAAGGCATCTTTGACCCAAGCCTCGAATTCAGGGTTGTGGATCGGGCTGGGGTCGAGCAGGGCGGTGAGCGGTTCGCGTGCGCTGTCGGCGGCGGCGTAGGGAATCGCGCCACGCAGTTGTTGCATGCGTTCGATGTCGGGGATGATGTAACGCAAGTTGGCAAGCATACTCTGTTGTAGTTTGCGGTCAGCCAGCGCGCGGGTGGTGCGGTCGAGGATCGCCTCGATGGCGCGCAGCTCGTCGGCGGTGAAGAGCGGCGATACAGTGCGCGCCTGCACGCCAAGCGCGCCGAGCACGCGCACGCCTTCCTCTTCCTGCGTGCGATCCACCAGGGGCCATAGCCAGTAGCCGCAATGAAAATGGGGTGACTGGGTGCGGCCAGATCTGGAGGCGCTCTGTTCGCGCAGCGCCTTGCCCAACGCATCTGACCAATCGGCGACAGCTAGAATGCGGCTACGTTTGTCATCGGCGCCGACCATCGCCTCCAACATCAGGTCAGGGCCAATGACGGCCGCAACAAAAGCGGAAGGTGTGCGTAACAGTTCACAGAGTGCAACCAGATTGTTTTCTAGTAACTGACGCAGGTCGCTGGTCGCCAGCATACGCCGATCTAGCTCGCGCAGCCATGCGATCTCCTCACGATCCTCGCGGTAGATCAACCGATCCACCCCCGATTTGGTGATGCTAAGCAGCAACTGGCTGAACACAACGACGCCGGTGATGACGCTGAAGAGAATCACGTTGCGCGGCAACCCCAGGGTGCGTTCGATCGGTGGAGTGATCTGAATCGCCAGAATCACCAGAATGGCAACAACGGGGCCGCGCATGAAGAAGCGCAGCAACCGGTAGCGCACGACGCGGTCAGGCGTCACCACGCCGAAATAGGCGACAGTGTAGCTCATCAAAAGCAACAAAAAGCCGACGGCGATATTGCCGAGGATCGATGCCAGGAGCACCAACCAGCTTGACTCACGTGGGCCAAAGAGCAGGGCGAACGCAATCAAATATGGAAAGACCGAGACGCCCGGCGCAATAAAGCCGATCAGAAGATAAGTCATGCGCGCGCGTGTGCTCTCTGTCAAACAGCGTTGGCGCGCCTTCCAGATATTGGCGTACGCCAGCCCAATGACGATGGCGTAGAAGATGGCGAAGGGCCAGAAGAGCGGGCCACCTTCCAGATAGCTGAGCGGCGGTCGAAAGAGCACCTGACCAACGATAGCATCGCCAACGACAGCGTCGAACGCGCTGACAATCGAGATGACGAGCGCACTGAAGCCGATCCAACGTCGTCGGCGGATACGGTAGTTGGTTGTCGCCAACACCGACAGCGAAAAAAGATAGGCGGCTGCCGGCGTCATGGCAATGCCTAGCCACTGCAGGCGCAGCCAGCGGTTGGCTGATGCCGCAGTCGCGACGCTGTCCAACGCAACGTCGGCGGCGAAGACGACCATTAGAAACGCCAACAGCAAAGCAAAACGCCGCGCCACCGGATTGCGAAAGTTGTAGGTCAGCGTGTAGGCAAGCAGCGAGAAAGTCAGAATCACCAGCACACTGGAAGCCAACACATTGACAAAGTTGAGGATTGAGGTCATGTCGTCAACTTACCCACTCGATCTGTTCGTCCACCACCACCCACAACCCGTGGCGTTTGTGCAGGGTCAACTGAAACCCACCGCCCACCGTCGGCGAACGGCGGATGTTGATGCGCACCTCGGCGTCTTGCAGGGTGCGGAAATCGATCATCTCCATTTCGACCAACGGTCCCTTCACGGGCGGCGCCGGCTCATCGGCAAGCAGCCACATCGTCTCACCCTCGAAGCCCAGGTCACCCTGCACCTCGGCGGGATGGGCGCGGATGCGCAACTCGGCTTGGACGCCCGCAGCGTCTGGCTCCAAGTAGCGCAATTGACCGAGCTTGTGGATCAGCGTCGTGCGGCGAATGCGCAATGTGTCGGGTTCCTGTTTGTCGGCGGAGCGGTAGTAGCGCGCCAGTGCATAGGTTGGCCCGAACGCATTTTGCTGGCTGAGCAAACGGAGCAGCTCTTCACGTACGCTGCTCCAGTTATAGCGCCATTCGTTCGTGCGAATCTGATCGCCATATTCGAGTAACTCGAGCGTCGCCTCCGCACCTAGCCGGCTGACGATGGCAATCGGAGCAAGTCGCGTCGGGTCCTGTTTGAGGCGCGCCAGCAACATTTGGGGCGTCGCCTCGATTTCGTCGGCGGCTAAGTAGGAGCGCCGCGTCGTCAGGCTGAAAAAGACGCCGGCGATCACTGCACCGGCAAGTAAGAAGACCAGCGTCCATGCCACCGCATCCATCGACGCCAGAATGCGCTCACCAGACGGCAGCGTCCCCATCCCCTCAAAAAACTCGCGAATCGCCTCTGCAACCTGCCCCATACCTTCGGTCTATCCTCTCGTTATCTGGATTGTATCACTATGATAAAAGAATCGTGAGAATGGAATAGCAATCACCTCAAAATACAATTGTTATTGTTATTGTTTGCACATGGATTGAACAGTAAATGCATAGATAATGTACAATCCAGAGATGTTCAACTGAACCGAGCAAGCAAGTTTTCCAATCGTTTACACACCTGAAGGAGATGAACAATGAAGATGGTAAAAATGTTGGCGTTGTTGATGATTACTGCGCTATTGGTGGCGGCCTGCGCACCGATGACGCCCGCCCCTGCCGTTCCAGCGGCCCCGATGGCGACAGAGGCGCCAACGGAAGCCCCGGCGGATGAAGGTCCGGGCACGATCGTTGACATTGCCGTCGGCGCCGGCAATTTCACAACATTGGTGGCGGCTGTATCTGCCGCTGGTCTGGTTGAAACGCTGCAAGGCGACGGCCCGTTCACTGTCTTTGCGCCGACCGATGAGGCGTTCGCCGCCTTGCCTGAGGGCACGATTGAGGCGCTGCTGGCTGACCCGGAGGGCGCGTTGACGCAGATTCTGCTTTATCACGTCGTAGCTGGCAAGGTTATGTCCACCGATTTGAGCGATGGCATGATGGCTGATACAGTGCAGGGCAGCCCGATCACGATTTCAATTGCCGATGGCGTGGTAAAGGTCAACGACGCGCAGGTTGTTGTCGCTGACATCGAAGCGAGCAACGGCGTTATTCACGTGATCGATGCAGTAATTCTGCCGCCAAGCGACGAAGAAGAAGCGGCTGGGGCCGAATCTTTAGGCTCCATTGCTGAAGTTGCGGCTGCTGCAGGCGGCTTCAGCACACTCTTGACCGCCGTCACTGAGGCTGGTCTGGTCGATGCGCTGTCTGGCAAAGGGCCGTTCACTGTCTTTGCGCCGACCGATGAGGCGTTTGCAGCGCTGCCTGAAGGCACAATCGAGAATTTGCTGGCTGATCCACAGGGCGCATTAACCGATATTCTGCTCTACCACGTCGTCTCCGGCAAGGTAATGTCGAGTGATCTGAGCGATGGTATGACAGCTGCAACCTTGCAGGGAGCGCCAATCACGATCACGATTGCTGACGGTGTGGTGAAGATTAACGACGCCACCGTCATTGCGCCTGATATTGAGGCGAGCAATGGCGTCATTCATGTAATCGATGCTGTGATTTTGCCGCCGAGCGAGTAAAAACGCTGGTAGCAGTCATCGCCTTCACACGCTCACATGGGGGCAAAATTCTAGCGTGGGTCGGCGTTCAGATAGATATAGAGGCGGGTGAACTCTCACCCGCCTCTGTGTTTTTCTGTGCAACTCACTTACCGGGATTGATTCACTTACTATCTTGTCGAGCGTTTCAAAACTCACTAGAAGATGAGGGTTCAACCAATTTGAGCTGCGGAAAGCGACTCTGATCGAAGGTTTTCAATCCCTCCGGTCCCAACTTGGTTAGCTCCCAGTGAATTTGTTCGGCTGCAGCGCGGAAGCCGGCGATGTCTACACCTTGGCAGATGGGCGGCAATGTTCGCAGCCGCGGCAGCCCGCGGCGAAACATCTTGATTGCACCCGCCCAATTGTTGCGTTGAATCTGTAAAAAGGCGACGCCAACCTGCAAGATGCCCTGATACATCTCGCGAATTGGGCGCGTCTCCGCCATCCAGGCCTGCTCCAATGATTCGTGTTGTTCGAAGTATTCGCCGGCATTGAGCTCCTCGACGCCGCGGCGCGCCAGCTCGCTCAGCGGCGCGTCCCATCCCTCCGGGTAAGTAATCGGCGGGTAAAGGTGACGCTCTACAACCTGCGGCAACTCCTCCACCAGCTTGCTGCGCGCCCAGGCATGGTCGGCGCCAGCGCGTCGCGCTGAACGCAGCGTCTCGACATCGACATGGCTGCCAAAAGCGATGATCGGCGTCTGGCTGGTGTGTGGGCGAATTTTGCAGCGTGTGATGGCATGCGCCCAATCACCTTCTGTTGCCAGATCGACCAGCGCCAGCACGGGAAAATATCGATCGACGGCGTCAACAAAGGCGTCGGGCGTTTCCACAATCACCGGCGTCCCACCCTGGCGTCGGATAACATCTTCCAGTCGGAGGACAAAGAAGAGATCAGCCTCAAGACAGACAATCGTGTTTGGTTGCACTGCACCCTCGGACATTGGCGCCTCGCATTCAGAATTCTCGCATCTGTTCAGGAAGCCGCTGCTACATTTTTCAATAAGGTCGTCGAGTGCAACGGCGTCGTCTTCCTGGGTGATTGCCTGTGTATTTGATATACTGCATCTCTGTCGTATACACAGACAAATGGTATTGTACCCGATTGAGAGAATGTATGGGTGTAGAGATTGATCCCAATTTGAGTTATGATGCAGCGCTGGAACAACTAGAGCGCATTCTCGAACAACTGGAGAGTGGAGAGCTTCCGCTGGAGCAGACGCTTTTGCTCTACGAAGAGGGCGCCGCGCTGGCAAAATTGTGTAGCACACGATTGGATGAGGCGGAACTGCGGGTGAGAGAGTGGCAGACAGGCGACCAACCCGCACCTTTCAACGGCTGGCAGGAATCCTAGCCTTCGATGCGTGCACTGTTGAGCAATTCAGCGCTGTGGCTTCCGGTTTCGGTGGCGCTGGGCATCCAGGTCTACAAGATGTTCGCTTTCTGGGTGCAGACTGCTCGTCTGGATATGCGCGTGCTTGCACAGGCGGGGGGTATGCCCAGCAGTCATTCGGCGATGGTGTGCAGCCTGATGACCGCAGTCGGTTATCAGTATGGTCTGGACAGCGGTTTGTTTGCAATTGCCGTCATCATTGCGATCATCGTCATGTACGATGCGCGCGGCGTTCGCCAGGAAAGTGGACGTCAGGCGCGCGTCATCAACCAGATCCTTCAGACCTTCTTCAGCGGCCATCCGCTCACCGACGCTCAGCTTAAAGAACTGATTGGTCACACTACCTTGCAAGTCATTGTCGGCGGTTTGATCGGCGTCTTTTATACGCTCGTTTTCTTGTTGTTCCGCAATTAGGTATAATACCGTCAGAATTTTTCTGAAATTTTTCCAATTAATCGCTTTGTTATCAATCATTGCTTGTGATATGATGGGCGGCATTGAATTGAAAGCTTTGGCTCTTATGACGATTGACAGTGCGCTCAAATGAAATTGAAAACAATGTTCGTGGAGGATTTATGCGACGTGTGGTTCTGATTCAGCCACGGCGCGACGGCCGAATCTTTGGCAAAGCTCCCGGCTCACCCTATACGCTGATGCGTCTTGCCTCACTGGTTCCCGATGAGATTCCAGTCGAAATCTGGGATGAAAATCTGCGCGATCTGGAACTCGACACATTGCGCGAAGGCGATCTCGTCGGCATCACCTCGATGACGGTGACGATCGAACGCGCCGAGCAGATCGCACGCAAAGCTATGAAACAGGGCGCTGGCGTGGTAGTGGGCGGTGTGCATGCAACGCTGATGCCGGAGCACACGGCCACTTTTGCGCACAGCGTCATGATCGGCGAAGGCTACTTTACCTGGCAGAAGCTGATTCAGGAGTTTGCAGCCGAAGGCGTCAAGGGGATGCAGCCGCGCTATGAAGACTTGCGTTGGGCGGACCTCGAAGGGCTGGCGACGATCACCGACCGCGTGATTGCGATGGTCGACGAGAACAAGAATTATTGGACGCCCTATCTGGAGATCACGCGCGGCTGTCCGCGCAACTGTGATTTCTGCACCGCAATCCGCGTCAGTGGTCGGCGTATGCGCTTTCGCCCGGTCGACGAGGTGGTCGATGAGATCAAGCGACGCAAGATCAAGCGTTTTTTCCTCACCGACGACAACTTTGGTCTCAACTTCACGCTTGATCCCGACTATTGCGCCAATCTCTTCGAGGGGTTGTCCAAACTCGACCTGCATGGCTGGACATGCCAGTCAGAGATGAGCATCGCCAAGTATCCTGAATTGCTCGAAATGAGTGTTGCCGCCCATCTCGACAAGCATTTCATCGGCTTCGAGAGCGTCAACCCTGACAACCGTTCCTCGCTCGGCGGTAAATCGAAGGGCAACATCGACCAAACCCGCGAGGCGATTCGGGCAATTCGCAAAACAGGCGTCGGCGTCGTCGGTCTCTTTGTGATGGGCTTCGACTCCGATACGCCGGAGACCTTCCAAGCGATGTGGGACTTCATCCGCACAAGCGAGTTGGACAGCGTCAGCACGACGATGCTCACGCCCTATCCGGGCACGCCTTTCCGTGAAGTTGTCGAACGCGAAGGGCGGCTGCTCGACTCGCCGTGGAGCCACTATGACACTGCGCACCTGACCTTCGTGCCCAAGAATTTTACGGTCGATGAGCTGCGCAGCGCCTACGACTGGCTTTGCCGTAAAATTTATAGCCCAATGCAGATCGCACGTCGCGGTCTGCGTTCGCTCGGTCGCTACCCACTTTCAAAAGCAGGTAAGAAGGCGTTCGGCAGCTTTAGCACCGACTATGGCTACCGCCGCACCTACGCTTATCGCAATGCACTGTAGTGGTGAGATTAAATGCCTTGCACCGTGACCAACGGATCGCCGGTTAGCACCGTGCGTCCGTTGGTCGAGGGGGCGCGGCCCTCAAGCTCATCGGCGTCGCCAGCCAGCTTGAGAATCTCACGGCGATCGGCGATCACGCGGCTGATCTTACCGTCCATCATCTGAATCACACGGTCGACATACTTGCACATGCGCAGGTCATGCGTGACCATAATGCCGGCGCGGTTCTGCTCGTGGATCAGCTCGGCGAAAGTCTGTACAACCTGATGGGCGCGTTCGGTGTCGAGACTGGCGGTCGGCTCGTCGGCGAGCACCACTTCTGGTTCGTGGATCAACGCGCGCGCGATGGCGACGCGCTGCTGCTGACCGCCCGAAAGTTGCCCAGGTCGATTCTTGAGCCGGTCACCCAGACCCAATCGCGTCAACAGATCGAGCGCCCGCTGCCGGCTCTGCTTGTTGAGCTTGCCGTTGAGACGCAACAACAGCTCGACATTTTCCTGCGCCGTGAGAAAGGGCACCAGGTTGTTGGCTTGAAAGGCAAAGCCAATATACTGCCCGCGAAACTTTGTGCGCTTGCCCTCGCTCATGCGCCCGATGTCCTTGTTGGCGATGATGATCTGCCCGTCGCTCGGCTTCAACAGCCCGGCAAGCATCGCCAGCATCGTCGTTTTGCCCGAACCACTCGGACCCACCAGCGCCACGAACTCGCCGCTGCGCACGCTCAACGACACGTCATTCACCGCCGTGACCGCATTGACGCCCGTGCCATACACTTTGGTTACGTTAATTGCTTCCAGTGCAATCATGTTATTCCCACTTTATTTGTCGAGCCAGAGTGCGATAGCTTCACAGCCTGACGCTGCCACGTCAGGCTGTCGCCCCTTGCAACTCGCCCTTGATCTCACTGCGCCATCCCCAACGCCCGCAACGGCTCGATGCGCAGCAATGCAATCACTGAGACGATGCCGCCTAACGGCCCGATCAGCAGCAGCGCAACCACCGACGCCAGCGCTGTGCCGCCCGCAAGCGAGATCGGCACTGTGATAGGAAAGCTTGCGATCAACGCCAGCGTGCCGACTGCACCGATCGTCACGCCGATCGCATTGACCGTGACAATCTGCACCAACGCCGTCAGCCCAACCGTGAAGTTGGAGAGGCCGATGGCTTTCAGCATACCGATCTGCGCCACTTTTTGCAGCGTCTGAATCTGGAAGAAGCCGCCGACCACCAGCACGCCGATGAAGAAGGTGAAAAACTGCTGCGTGCTGAGCGTGCTCTGCTGTGCGGCGTAGCCTGGCAGCGCCTCCCACGTCGTGCGCCGATCCGCCACCTCGACATTGCTGACCTGCTGCTCGATGATGCGCTTCATGGCGCCAGCGTTGGCAGGGTCGCGCAGTCGCACCACTGCTACATTCGAGACCAGTTCGCCGCCGGATTGGCCTGCACCACTGTCGGGGCGAATCTTGTCCCACGTCACCAGCGGCGCAAAGACCGCCGGCTGGAAGAAGTATTGGCGACGATCGGTCAGCCCGACGACAGTCAGGTCGAAGAACTCTTCGCGCGTGCCCTGCGTCACCTTGACCTGAATCGTGTCGCCAACCTGCGTGCCCAGCCGGGCGATGACGCCTTCGTCGACGATGACGTTGTTGGAGCGGGCGCGCTCAAGCTGCTGTCCCTCGAAGACCGGCGGTTCGCCGGGTAGCCCTGGCTCGACGCCGATCAGCGAGATGTTGATCTCTTCGCCGCCATCGGGCGGCACGAGTTTGACCGCCGTGAAGCCGACCTGCCCGATCGCTTCGATGCCATCGACGCGGCGCAGTTCTGCGATGCGCGAGCGCCCGATGCGGCTGGCGGTGGTGGAGAGCTGCGTCCCCGACTGGAAGACCAGCAGCTCTCCGTTCAGCTTTTCGATATATTCGCGGTTGGCGGAAGCCAACCCTTCAGAGAGCGCCGCAATGAAGAGCACCAGCACCGTGATCAACGACACCACCGCCGCAATCAGCAGAAAGCGCCCCTTGTTGCGCCACACTTCCTTGAGCGCCAGATAGAAGGCCATCGCTTATTTCACCCCAAAATCGACCACAGCGGTCATATTCCACAACAGGCGGCTATCCTGGCGCTCCGGTTTGACCACGACCGTGTAGACCGTGTCGCCGCGGTTGTCCTGTCCGATCGGACGAATGCGATCGACCACGCCGTTCAGTTGCAGGTCGGGCAGTGCATCGAAGGTGAGCGTAACCAGTTTGCCCTGCGTCACGCCGACGACATCCAGCTCGGTGAGGTCAGAAGTGCGAATTTCCCAGGCGCTGTCGTCCGCCAGTTGAATCACCGGCAAACCTGGCGCCACCTGCTCGCCTACATTGACGTTGAGCGACGCCACCACGCCCGCAAAAGGCGCGCGCAGCTCGGTGTTGCGTAGAGCAACCAGCGCCTGCTGCAATGCGGCTGTCGCTGAAGCCACATCGGCTTCGGCGGCAGCGATTTCTTCGCTGCGTGCGCCGGATTTGAGCGCGTCCAACTGCGCCTGCGCCTGGGCGACCTGCGCCGCTGCTGCGGTTACATCGGAAGGCATGGCGTTCTTCATCATGTCTAGCTGCGCCTGCGCCTGGCGGATCGACGCCGATGCTACGGCAAGCTCCGCCTGTGTGGGGCCGTTGAGCAGATCATCCAACCGCGCCTGCGCCGCCTCGAAGTTGATTGTCGCCTGTTGCATGTTGAGTGATTCCGGGCGCATTCCGACATCCGCCATATCGCGCACACGGTTGTAGGCGGAGCGCGCCTGGCTCAACTGCGCCTCAGCGGAAGCCAGATTGGCGCGCGCTGCAATCAACACCTCTTCGGACGGTCCCTGCGTCAAGCGATTGTATTCCGCCTGCGCGCGGGCAAGCGCCGCCTCCGCCGATTTGATGTTGCCCGGCGCCGCGGCGTTGACCAGACGTTCGTAGTTTGCCTGGGCAGCTTGAAGCGCTGCCTCGGCGATGGCGATATCTTCACTGCGCGCGCCGGCAAGGATGCGATCCAGGTTTGCTTGCGCCCGCGCCAGGTTTGCCTGCGCCTGCGCCACCGCCACGCGTTGCTGCGCGTCGTCTAGCTTAATCAGCAGATCGCCCGCCTCGACGCGGTCGCCCTCGCGCACGGCGATCTGCATGGCAATGCCGCTCGCCGCCATGTTCAGGTCAGAGCGCAGCACCGGCACGACCTTGGCGTCAGCCAGAATGCGCGGCTGCAACGCCTCGATTGCAGGCGGCGCTGATTGCAAGTCACTGCCTGTGCTCTGCTCGGACGGCAATGCCAACACCTGCGTCAACTCGGCTGGCAGGTAGCCCATCGCATAGGCGCCATAGCCCGCACCTGCCAGCACGACAATTACCAATAGAAAACCGAAGAAGCGTTTCATAAAGATTCTCACTTTCCAGATTGATAGACAACCAGACTTTCTCGATATGTTTCCAACTCAATGCGCCGCCGCTGCACCAGGCGGCAGCGACATCTCCGCCCCGCTGCTGCGCTGCTCCAGCGGTGGATCCGGATTGACAAACAGCCGGCGCCAGATAAACGACGCCACCCACACCATCACCACGCTTGTGAAGAGCGCCGGCCCCCACGGTCGCGCCAGCGAGAGCAGCAGCCCGCCCACCGCCGGGGCAATCACGCGCGTCAGGCTTTCCAACGATGCCGAAATGCCCAACGTCCCACCAATTTCCTCCGGGTAGACTGACTTGCTCAGCGCGCTGTTGATCACGGTGTTGAGCACGCCGCCACCAAACGCCAGCGGCGCCATGATGATCAGCAGCGTCCACACATTCGGTGCAAATCCCCACAACAAAAACGAGACGGACATGATGATCGCTGCGCTCAACATCAACTGTTTGTCGCTGTAGCGTTTGGTCAACCGACCAATCGCAAACCCCTGCACGAAGACCGACAGCACGCCGACATAACCGAGCACCAGTCCGGTCTGCTCGACCGAGAGATTGAGCGGATAGCCAGCGGCGTAAAGCGCAAAGATCGACTGGAACATCGAAAATGCCATACCGAAAAAGAAGCGAATGTGAAAGAGCGGCCCCACGCGCGGGCGACGCAACGCCGTCATCAGCGAACTCAGGTTGAAAGCCGGTCGCGGGCGTGATGCCATCGTTGCGCGCACTTCCGGCGTCAGCGACTCGGGCAAATACAAATAAACGGCGATCAGATTGATTGTAGCGATCGCCATGGCAACAAAGGCAGGCGCAGCATAGCCAAAGCGTTCCGCCAGCAAACCGCCGACCACGGGTCCGATAATAAAGCCTAGCCCAAACGCCGCACCGATCAAGCCAAATGCACGTCCACGATCTTCCGGCGGCGTCACATCCGAGATGTACGCCTGCGCCACGCTGATATTGCCACCGGTCAGACCATCCAAGATGCGGCTGACAAAGAGCAAAGCGAGAACCAGCACATTGATCGCGACAAGATTGGCGCCGAAGAACGCAACGCCGATTGAGCGACCGAGCACCTCCGCCACGCCAAGCAGCAGAAAACCGAGCACTGTGCCGGCGATACTCACCAATAAAATCGGGCGTCGCCCACGCTGATCGGAGAGCCGCCCAAGCAACGGCGCACCGATCAATTGCGCCGCTGCATACGATGCCGTCAACAACCCAACCGTCAGCTCGTTGGCGCCGTACTGCTCAGCGTAATAGGGCAACAGCGGCAGGATCAGACTGAACCCAAGCAGATCGACAAAGACAACCAGAAAGATGGTCAACAACCGATTGCGTTCTGTACGTTCACGCATTTTCTTCCCCACTTACAATGACAAGCAATGAAACTTATGATTGAAACACCCAAGTACGTTGTGCTGCTGAGATTTCTGACGACCGCAGCAGCAACCCATCGAGCATCATTGAAATGATGTCGTCCGCCATCGCCTGGCGCGGCGGCGCACCAGCGCGCGTCTCACCATAGCTGAGACCATCCATCAGCCAGAGGAAACAGCCCGCCAGCAAATCTGGATGCATGGCGCGGATTTCACCGCGCGCCTGCGCCTCGACAAAGCACTGGCGCAGTGGACGAAACATTGCGCTGTGCGCTTTCTGGGCAAGCTCCTCCTTGTGCTCCGGACTGAGCGCCGCCAAATCTGCGTGCAACATCCCCATAAATTTCACTGGACGTTGCGAGCTGAACCAGGCAGCGATGTCACGCAGCTGGCTGCGCAGATCGCCCTCGTTCGCTGCAATTGCCGCAGTGATGCCCTGGTGGTGCCGCTCGAACATGCGCTCAGCCATTGCCTGGAAAAGCTGCTCCTTGCCGCCTGGAAAATGGTAGTAAAGCGACGCCTGTTTGATGCCAAGCTCATCGGCAATGTCGCGCAAGGTGATGGCGTTGTAGCCGCGATCCATAAACAAGGTCTCGGCGACATCCAACACGCGCTGCGTCGAATCGCGTACTTCCTGCTCCATCGTTGCTCCCCAAGAACTCAATCCCTACCTACTGCCCGGTAGGTGCGTCTAAAGCATAGCCTGTATCTACCTACCCTTCGGTAGGTGAACGTACAATCTACAAAACATTGACAAAAGCCGGATAAGCGGCGACTTCTGTTTGTCATTTCGATGCATTCCAGTTTGACCAGAACAGGTGTCGCAGCGTATACTATTTGTTCGTGGGCAAAAGCGCCCGCAGTTGGTTTCAATTCGTTTACTGTCAATGGAGGTGCGCCCTCGCCTTTCAGGGTGCGCCGCCGCTCCGAAGTTTCGCTGGTCGCCTGGTGGCGCCGGTGAACGCGGCAAAGGAAGGGAGTCAAAGTATGTATGCAGTCATTCGCACAGGTGGCAAGCAATATCGAGTTGCCGCTGGCGACACGGTGGAGGTCGAAAAGCTCGACGGCGCCGTGGGGGATTCGATCACCCTAAGCGACGTGTTGCTGGTGGCGGCTGGCGACACGGTGAAGGTTGGCGCACCCGTTGTGGATGGCGCCAGCGTTTCCGCCAAGATCACGGGTCAGTATCGCGGCAACAAGATTCTGGTCTTCAGGTATCGTCCGAAGAAGCGCATTCGCGTGCGCAAGGGACATCGCCAATATCTGACCCGTCTGCAGATCGAGTCGATCAACGCCTGAGCGCAAGCTCGCTGAGTTCTTACTGAAGGAGATTATTCATGGCTCACAAAAAAGGCGGCGGTTCCAGCCGCAACGGTCGTGATTCGAATGCCCAACGCCTGGGCGTGAAGCGCTACGGCGGCGAGCTGGTGTCGGCAGGCAGCATCATTGTTCGCCAACGTGGCACGCGTATCTATCCGGGCGTCAATGTCGGCATCGGCAAAGATGACACGCTGTTTGCAACCTCGAACGGTTACGTAACCTTCGAATGGGCGCGCAAAGGGCGCAGGCAGGTCAGCGTCTATCCTGAGAAGGTGAATTGAAATGAAGGCTGATATCCATCCCAAGTATTATCCCAATGCGCGCGTGATCTGTTCGTGCGGCGCAACGTGGATCACGGGCAGCACGGTGCCGGAGATTCGCACCGACGTGTGCAGCACCTGTCACCCCTTCTACACCGGTGAACAGCGCATCGTCGACACGGCGGGCCAGGTTGAACGCTTTATGAAGCGCCTGGAACGCCGGCAATCCGAGAGCGCCCGTCGCGAGTTGGAAGCACAGATTCGCCGCGAGGCGGAAGAGGCGGCGCGCAAGGCGCGCGCACGCGGCGGCAATGCCGATGCGGCGGCCGCTGAGGTGTATGCAAAATACGCGCAAGCAACGCAGAATTAAACGCGGCGCCACATCTGATGGATTTTGCGGATTTTGCTTCAATTTGGCGAATCCAGGGTGACAAAGTCTTGTGAAAGGGCGGAGATATAGAACTCTCTGCCCTTTTTCTTTAACCACCCCAAACATTCGACCATAGACGCCATGCATCAACCAAAACAGGATGGTTCGCTGGAGCTGATCTGTGGCTCCATGTTCAGCGGAAAAACGGAAGAACTGCTGCGCCGCGTTCGCCGCGCTGAAATTGCGCGCAGGAAGGTGCAGATCTTCAAACCGGCGATTGACAATCGCTACGGGCTGGAGCGCGTCGCCTCGCACAACGGCGTCGTGCGCGAGGATGCAATCGTGGTCGCCTGTGCGCAGGCGATTCTCGACCGCGTCGAGCCGGACACCGAAGTCGTCGCCATCGACGAAGTTCAGTTCTTCGATGACGCCGTCGCCCACGTCGCCGATCTGTTGGCAGGGCGCGGGCTGCGCGTGATCGCCGCCGGTCTCGACCAGGATTTTCGCGGCGAGCCATTTGGGCCGATCTCCACGCTGATGGCGTTGGCGGAGTACGTCGATAAGCTGCAGGCGATCTGCGTCGTCTGCGGCGCGCCTGCCAGTCGCACGCAGCGCTTGATCGACGGTCGCCCTGCGCGCTACGACGACCCGGTGATCCTGGTCGGCGGCAGCGAAAGCTATGAGGCGCGCTGCCGCAACTGCCACGAAGTGCCGGGAAAGCCGCAGTAGTTCGTTCAACCGCTCGCTATGCCGCTGCCGATTGTCTACAGCCCTGATCACGTGGCGCCGCTGCCGGAGGGTCATCGCTTTCCGATGGCGAAGTTCGGCAAGGTGTACGAGTGGCTGGTGCGCGACGGCGTCGCCACGCTCGATCAGTTTCACCTTTCCCAGCCCGCCACGATGGAGCAGGTGACGCTTTGCCACGATCCGGCGTATGTGCGCGCCTATCTTGACGGGACGTTGGATGCGCGCGCCATGCGCCGCATCGGCTTTCCGTGGAGCGAGCGGCTGGCGCGGCGCACCTTGTCGGCGCTCGGCAGCACGCTCCAAACGGTCGAGCTGGCTCTGCAGCATGGGCTTGCGTGCAGCACAGCCGGCGGCACTCATCATGCGTTTCGCGACTTTGGCGCCGGCTTTTGCATCTTCAACGACCTGGCGGTGGCGGCGCGTTGGGCGCAGCAGCAGGGGCTGGCGCGCCGCGTGCTGATCATCGACCTCGACGTCCACCAGGGCGACGGCACTGCCAGCATTTTGGGCGATGACGCCGACCTGGTCACCTTTTCAATGCACTGCGACGCCAATTTCCCCTTTCACAAACAGCAGAGCGACTACGATGTCCCGCTGCCGGTCGGCATGGACGACGACGCCTACCTCGCTGAGCTGGCAAAGTGGCTGCCCGATCTGCTAACGCAAGTGCGTCCTGACCTGGTGCTTTACGACGCCGGCGTCGATCCGCACGGTGACGATGTGTTGGGTAAGCTGGCGCTGACCGACGCAGGGCTGCTGCGCCGCGACCGCTTTGTGCTCGAACAGTGCGTTCGCCGCAGCGTTCCCGTCGCCACGGTGATCGGCGGCGGCTACAGCAAAGACATCGATGCACTGGCGCGGCGGCATACGCTCGTGCACCGCGCCGCCAGCGAAGCGCACCGGTTGGCATGAAGAGCAGATTGACAAATCGACATACATCAATCAAACTGCATGTATGATCCAATTCGATCCCGTTCTCTTTGCCAAAGCGCTGGCGGACGAAACGCGCCAGGAGATCATGAAACGGCTCTGCTGCTGCTGGCTCAGCGTCAACGACCTGGTCGAGCAGATGGAGGGGCGCATCAACCAGCCGACGGTCAGTCACCACCTCAAGAAGCTGGAAGAGGCAGGTTTGGTCGATGTGCGGCAGGAGGGTCGCTACCGCTTCTACACGCTCAACCAGGAGCGGTTGACCGTCTGCTGCGGCGCGCTGGTGACGACCTTTGCGCCGGAGTATCAGAACACGATCGCTCCGATTTCCCAGATTACAAGCTACGACTTCGATAGTGAACGCCATACTGAACAACCGACTGCATAACAGGCAAATGAACCTGTAGGGGGCATCGGCGCCATGCTGGCACAACGCCAGACGCTGGAGATCTACATTGATCGCGCCGGCAACGACGGCATCTATCCCGTGACAGCGCGCGTCTTGGAGACGAACCAACAGGCGCGGGGCGCACTGCTGCTGCCCATTACTGCCGATGACCTGGCAAATGCACGACGCTGGCTTGCCATGGGCGACGTTGCCGCCGACGATGTGAAGGAGTTCGGCGCGCAGTTGTTCGACGCCCTTTTCCGAGACCAGCTTCGCTCCTTGTACGAGCTACTCTGCGCCACATGGAATCAGGCGCCGGCGCTGTGGCTGGTGACAGACGACGCAAACGTTGGGCAGATTCCGTGGGAACTGCTCTACGATCGGCGCTACCCAGACCTGCTGGCAATGCAGACTCCAATCGTGCGCGGTTTGACCATTGGGACGCCAATAACATCGCTGCCAGTCGACAGGGCCTTGCGCGTCCTGGTCGCGACTGCGTTCCCTGCCGGTTTGCAACCTCTGCAGGGAGAGGCTGAAACACAACAACTCGCTCAGGAATTACACGCAGCGCCCGGCGGAGTGCAGATCACCACATTGCCCCATGCCACCTTGAGCGCGTTGCAGAATGCGCTGCGCGAAGCAGAACAGCACAGCGCGTCTTATCACGTTTTGCATCTTTTGTGCCACGGCGCCGTTGATCCGGTCACCGGAGCAAGCTTTCTATTGCTTGAAAACGCACAGGGCGAGGCGGAGATTGTCCAGCCTTCGATGCTGGCAACGTTGCTGCGAGGTCATGGGCTTCAACTTGTCTTCCTGAACGCCTGTCATTCTGCCTCTGTCCCTGCAAGCAACCTCGCGCCAGGCTTTGCGCAGGCGTTGCTTGGCATTGGCATCCCGATTGTGGTGGGAATGCAGGCGCCGACTGCGGAGGTTGACGCGCTCCGGTTTGCCGCGGAGTTGTACGCCGCCATTGCCGATGGTCGTTCGGTGGACGCGGCCTTACTCGATGTGCGCCGGGTGACCTATCAACGCAGCGTTGGAGGCGAAATCACACCGGCGCTGCCAGTCTGTTACACACGCGCTATGCCAGCGCAGTTAATTGGCGGTGCGCAAACGCTGCGCCATTCGCCCTGGTGGCGGGTGCTCTGGCAGGCAACTGTCGCCACGTTGGCGCTTATCGTTGGCGTCATTGCTGGATATCTGACGCTGCGCGACTTTTTCTGTGCGCCGCCGTTGCGTGCAAGTCTGCCCGTTGCGTTTTCCAGCGTCTGTAATGTGCTGAACCCAGACCAGCCGCCGATCATTGTGCTTCCAACCGCCTCGCCGCCGCAACTGCTCGGCGACTTCAAGATCGCGATCGCCGAATTTGCCATGGTCGATCAGATGGGACGCGCCACTGCACACAAGAAGGGCAGTGAGCAGGCGACCTATCTGCACCAGGCGTTCGTCCAAGATTTAGAAAATAACACAGATGCGCTGTCTTCGCTCGTCATCGGCGCTCAAGTCAACCCACAGCAGGTAGGCGCCATCGAGGGAGACAACTATCAGGCGCAGGTCGATCATGCAGTGCGCCGCGCGCGCGAACTTGGCGCAGACCTGCTCATCTTTGGCAATCTGACCATCCTGTCTGACAGAACCGCCGCCGACGTGTATTTCTATCTTGCTCCAACACATCTTTCCGGGGCTGAGGAAATGGCAGGGGACTATCGGCTGCTGGATCGTCTTGAAGTGGCTGGCAGCCTGCTTGACAATGCCGTGACCAACAGCGAATTGCGCAGTCATCTCTTGGCGCATACCGAGGCGCTGGCTGCATTTGTCTTTGGTATTGGCTACTTCAATCGGCAGCAGTACAACGAAGCGAGCCGATGGCTGGAAACAGCAAGAGAAGAACTGGCAAAAGGGGGCAATCGCCAACAACTCGCCGTGATCGAGTTGTTTCTCGGCAGCACGGCCGCCCAATTGGACGATCTCCCACTCGCCCAAAGCTTCTATAACGCTGCCATTGCGCATGATCCTGGTTTTGCCCGCGCTTTATTGGGGCGAGGACAGG
>CALJMI010000121.1 GCA_937981885.1 uncultured Caldilinea sp. | reverse complement strand
TCGACGCCGCCAGCGGACGCGGCTACATCGGCGCCAACCCCGACCGCCTCAAGATCGTCGGCGACGCCATTAAATCGGAAAACTTCGGCTTCATCTATCCCAAAGGCTCCGACCTCGTCGCTCCCTTCGACGCCGCCATCGATTCGATGCAGCAGGACGGCTATCTCAATCATCTGAATGTCAAGTGGTTCTTCCTCTACGATCCGAATCGGTAAGAATGAAGAGATGAAAGAATTGGGAGATTAGAGATTAAAGATTGGAGATTGGTTCAGCAAACAGTGCTGCCCAATCCCCCCCAATCTCCCAATTTCTACTGATTTCTTTCTACTGATTTCTAGGTTGACATTTTATGAGCGCAGTGTTGCGTATTACGTGTTGCGTGAGGGGTTCCGACACGTAGCACGCAACACTGAAAACATAAAAACTCTGCCTAGCAATCAGTAGTATCCAACAAACTGGAGCAAGCTGATGAGCGAGACGTACATCGTCGCCGCCACCCGCACGCCGATCGGCAAATTTGGCGGCGCATTGAAGGATGTATCGCCGATCGACCTGGCTGCACACGTGATGAAAGCCGCCCTTAGTCGCGCCGGGATTGCACCGGAACAGCTCGATCTGTATATCTTCGGCAATATCCTCAAACACGGCCACGGCCAACTACTGCCGCGCCATGCAGCGCTCAAAGCCGGCATTCCCGCCGAGGTGGATGGCTATGCGGTTGACATGCTCTGCTCCTCCGGCATGATGAGCGTCATGAACGCCGACATGACGATCCGCGCTGGCGAGGCCGATCTGGTGCTGGCAGGCGGCGTCGAATCGATGTCGCAGACAGGGTTCGTGCTCAGCGCCCGCGCTCGCTGGGGCTACAAGCTGCTTATCGGCGGCAACAGCGAGCAACTCCAGGACGCCATGCTCATCGACGGTCTCACCGACCCGCTCACCGGCGAGCTAATGGGTGAGGAGACCGAACGTCTCTGCGCCGAGCACGGCGTGACACGCGGCGAACTCGACGAGGTTGCGCATCTTTCCAACGCGCGCGCTGCGGGCGCCGCTGCCACAGGCAAGTTTGCAACAGAAATCGCGCCGCTGGAGATCACTGACCGCAAGAAGACCGTCGCTTTGTCTGCTGACGAAGGCATTCGCGCCGACGCCACGCGCGAGTCGCTGGCTGCGCTGCGACCAGCCTTTAGCAAGGACGGGGTGCTTACTGCCGGCAATTCTAGCCAAATATCCGACGGTGCAGCGGCGCTCGTGTTGGCAAGCGAAAAGGCGATCAAGCAATACAGTCTCAAGCCCATTGCCAAAATCCTGGGTGGAGCGTGGGCGGGCGTCGAGTCGTGGCGCTTTGTCGAAGGGCCGGCGCCGGCAGTGCGCAAGCTACTGAAAAAGCTCGACGCTGAGCTCAGCAGCTTCGACCTGGTGGAGAACAATGAGGCCTTTGCGCTCAACAATGTGTTGTTGCGCAGGCTACTCGGCGTCCCCTACGAGAAGATGAATGTCCACGGCGGCGCCATCGCCCTCGGTCACCCCATCGGCGCGTCGGGAGCGCGCATCCTGGTCACGCTAGTGCACGCCCTGCACACCCACGGCAAGACACGCGGGTTGGCGACGCTTTGTCACGGCGTCGGCGGGGCGACAGCGATGGCAGTGGAAGCAGTGAACTAACAGACAACACAGATGAACCTTGCACAATCCGCCAGGAAGGGTAGATGCTTCCTGGCGGATTGAGTCGGTTCTTTGGCGCCGCGTCGTCAGCCGGGCATTGCCTCCGGTCGCTCGCATGTGCTCTCCAGCAGTACGTGGCGGCCTTCCGCCGAGGCGTCGTGGATGGCGTGCATGATGTCGAGCACGTGGTAGGCGAGTTCGCCGGTGGCGCGGTGAGCACGTCCTGTGCGGATGCCTTCCGCCATGTCCGCCAGCCCAAGCCCGCGGCTGTTTTCGGTGTAGGGACGCGTCACCGGGACTTCTTTCCACTCGTCGTCTCCAGCCAGACGCAGCCGCACAGGCCCGCCAAAGGTGTTGGGGTCGGGCGCAGCCAGCGTGCCCGCCGTGCCGTAGATTTCAATCCACGGCAACGTCGACGCCTGCACGTCGAAGGTGGTGATGATCGTGCCGATAGGGCCGGCGGCGAAGTCGAGCAGACCGGCGACGTGCGTTGGCACTTCGACGTCGATCACCTCGCCATAGCGCGGCTGGCTGGTGATGGTGCGCTGGCTGCGTGTGATGCGCGTGGCGCCGCTGACGCGCTGAACTGGCCCCAGCAGGCTCACCAGCGCAGTCAGGTAATAGGGTCCCATGTCGAACATAGGCCCGCCACCTTTCTGATAATAGAAAACCGGGTTCGGATGCCAGTGCTCGTGGCCGCGGCTCATCATAAAGGCGGTGGCAGCGACAGGCGTCCCGATGGCGCCAGCGTCGATCAACTCGCGGCAGGTTTGCAAACCGCCGCCGAGAAAGGTGTCCGGCGCGCCGCCGACGCGCAGTCCTTTCTCCGCCGCCAGCGCCAGCATGCGTCTTCCCTCGTCGCGCGTCAGGGCAAGCGGCTTCTCGTTGTAGACCGACTTGCCCGCCGCCAAGGCCGCCAACGCAATTTCGCCGTGCGCTTGCGGAATAGTGAGGTTCAAGACGATCTCGATCTCTGGATCGACGAGCAGCGCCTCGACCGAGAGCACCCTCGGCACGCCATACTGCTCCGCCATCGCCTGCGCCGCCTCCATGCGCAGGTCGGCGCAGGCGACGACTTGCACGATAGGCAGGGTTTTCAACATGCGCATATATGCGCCGCTGATGTTGCCGCAGCCGATCACGCCGACGGCAACGGGTTTGGTCTCGCTCATGTTGGCTAAAACTCTCTAGCAGCCCACAACAGGCCACGGCGAACAATCTCTTTGGCTTCCGGCACGTTGAAGTCGGCGGCGACATGACCCACCGACGCGTAGAAGATGCGACCCGCGCCCCAACGTCGCTTCCAAACCACCGGCATCACCACACCGTCGATCCATGGACAGTATTGGCCGGTGAAAGTGGTCGTCGCCAGCACTTCGTTGGAAGGATCGACATGCATGTAATATTGTTCGGAGTGCATGGCGAAGTCCGACAATCCGGCAGTGATCGGGTCTTCGTGGTCGATGATATTGACCGTATAGTCGATGATGTTGCCTGGGTGAGCCACCCACTGCCCGCCGACCATGAACTGGTAGTTGGTGTTGTTGCGAAAGGCGTCCGCCATCCCGCCGTGCCAGCCGGCAAAGCCTACGCCGCTTTCGATGGCGTCGAGCAGGCCCTGTTCCTGTTCACGCGTGATCGTGCTCATCGTGTAGACCTGCGTGATCACGGCGTAGCTGCGCATGCGCTCGGCGTCGAGATAGACATCGAGCGAATCGCTGATGTCCACCGTGTAGCCGGCCGCCTCCATCAACGGCGCAAAAATTTGCACACATTGCAGCGGCTCATGACCTTCCCAGCCGCCCCAAACCATCAAGGAACGTTTCATTTTTAAGAATCCCTTTCGTGTAAAAAAGCTCCAATCTTCAATCTCGAGATTCGAGATTGAAGATTTACTCCATACCAAACCGCAGATACCGCCCTGGCAGAGCGCCATGAACCGGCTTGCCATCCGTCAGAATTGGAACGCCGTTGACAATGACATGCACAATGCCGCTTGAAAGCTGATGTGGGTCGTCGAAGGTGGCGTTATCGTGTACGGTCTCCGGATCAAAGATGACGATATCGGCGAAGGCGCCCTTGCGGATCACACCGCGGTTTTTGAGTTTGAAGCGCGTAGCCGCAAAGCCGCTCAATTTGTAGACTGCCTCTTCAAGGGAGAAAAATCGCTTGCGCCGCACGTAATGGCCCAACAGTCGCGTGGCGGAGCCATATTGGCGTGGGTGAATTTTGCCGCTGGCGAAATAGATGCCGTCACTGCCCATCATGTAGCATGGATGCTCGATAAACTCGCTCTCCAACCCGCTCTCCTCGCGGCGGAAGACGAGCAACACAGCCATGCTCTCCTCGATCAGCAGATCGCAGAGCGCGTCGGCAGGGCGGCGTCTGGTGCGGCGTGCATATTGTTCGAGCGTCATGCCGCATAGATGGCGATTCTGGCGGCCCGGCATCCACGCAAAGGTGATCGACGCCAGATCCATCGTGTCGAGACGGCGCTGAAAACGGTCGCGCAGCGCCGGATCGGTCAATTTGCTAAATGCGCCCAACACGCCATCATGCCAAATTTCCTGCGGCAGCAGATACTGCAGCATCGTCGAAGCGCCTAGATAAGGATAGACATCGAATGTGAAGTCGACTTCGTTGACGGCGACAAGGTCGATATAGTCGATCAGCGCTTCGACCTCCTCTTCGGTTTCGCCCTTGAGATGGGAAATATGCACCGGCACGCCGGCGCGCTTGCCGATCTCGACGGCTTCCTTGACCCCTTCCAGCGTGCCGCGTGCATAGCGAACGTGCGTGACATAGACGCCCTGCTCAGCGCGCATCCCTTGCGCTGCGGCAATGATCTCACCGGTGGAGGCGAAACACTCATCCACATAATCCAACCCGGTAGAGAGACCGCAGGCGCCGTCCGCCATGCCCTGTCGCACGAGATTTTGCAAATCAACAAGCTGATAGTCGTTGGCCTGGCGCTCGCCAAAACCCAACGCCAGCGTGCGCACGTTGGCATAGGGCACGAACGCCGCCACATTCTGCGCAGTTTTGCCATCAAAAAGGCTCATGAAATCGGCGACGCTCTCCCAACCGGTGTACTGCTCAAAGCGCAACCCGTCGAGCGCGCGCAGATATTGCACCCACGAATACACAGTCTGGCGACTCACTGGCGCGTAGGAGACGCCATCGAGCATCAGAAATTCGCTTGTGAAGCCTTGCGTCGTTTTAGAGACCAAATGCGGCTGTGAAAGCAGGATCGCATCCGAATGTGTGTGCACATCGATAAAGCCAGGCGCAACCACCATGCCGGCGGCGTCGATCACGGCCTGCGTCTCGGCGCGGTCCAGCCGTTCGATGGCGGCAATGCGGTCGCGCACGATGCCGATGTCAGCTTCGTAGCGCGGTCGTTTTTGCCCGTCGATGATGACGCCGTTGCGGATGACGAGGTCGAACATGGTGCGCCTTTACTACTTGTGTTGTGCTGGTGTATACAGCCAGGAGAACGAACAAACAGAACCCGATATGTGAATGTATTCATTGTAGTCGCTCTGGCGATAAACACAGAATCTGGCAGTCAACACAGATCGTCAATTTTATTTGACGATCTTTTGACGCATTTCCGGTATAATGTTTGAAACACACCAGAATGTTGAGCAGTTGATGAGGAAATCAAAAGCATGACGCGAACTGTCCCGTCTGAACACTGCGTGTTTTTAATCCGTGCATGGCGGGCAACATCAGACTCTCCGTGGGAATTCGTACTTCATCGCAGCGGAACCAATCAGACTGAGTACGTCTGTGGCCAGCCAGAACTGTTTAGTGCATTGAGCCGGCAATTGTACGAGGAGAGCCAGGATCGCTTCGGTTCGGACGAAATGATTCAGACCTTATCCGGCTGATGACACTGAATAGCGGTCTAGGGCTTAATGTTCTGAGCAGCCAACCGCTTTCCCATTTCTTCACCTAACGCCAGCAGCGCGTTGGCTGGACGGATCATCACCTCAAAATCGGCGATGCGTCCGTCGTCGCCAAGCCGGATCAGATCGATGCCTTTGAGAGAAAGCTCGCCGATATACGCGCCAAACTCCAGCGCCACGCTGTCGCCAGCGACAAACTGGCGATGATAGCGGAAATCGCCAAAGAGCTGAATTACAGTCTGCAACAAGCTGGCCACAGCACGGCGACCTCGATAGGGTGTAAAGGCGAACGGCGAACGAAACTCCACATCCTCAGCCAGCATGTCGAGCAGAGCGCGGCTATCGCCAGATTCGATCATTGCGTGCCAGCGCACCAGAAACTCATCCATTCGTGCATCAACCATGACAGTTGTCCTCTTTTGTTAACAAAATAAAACGCGGATTTGGTGGATCGAATGGATTTCTGCAGAACATTTCCATCTGCGTCGATCCGCCAAATCCGCGTGCTATTTCCGAATTGCGGCGCTGCGATTTACTCGAATATCCAGCGATCGACGTCGCGCTGCCAGTCGATCAGCCCCTCGCCAAACCACAAGGCAATCTCTGTGGCAGCGGTTTCGGGAGCGTCGCTGGCGTGCACCAGATTGCGCCCGATCTCCAACGCAAAGTCGGCGCGGATGCTGCCAGGCGCAGCCTCAAAAGGGCGGGTGGCGCCAACGGTCTGGCGTACGGCGACGACGGCGTTCGTTCCTTCAACCACCAACGCTACAACCGGCGCGCTGGTGATGTAGTTGATCAGTCCGGTAAAGAAAGGCTTGCCTTCGTGCACGGCATAATGCTGGCGCGCCAGCTCGTTGCTTACCTGCACCATTTTCATGCCAACGATCTTGAGACCGCGGCGCTCAAACCGGCTGATGATCTCACCGATCAACCCGCGTTGCACGCCGTCCGGCTTGACCATCACAAATGTGCGTTCCATTTTGATTGACTCCTCAATTGACGTTTGGATTTCAACAGTTTTCAATATAGAGTATGAGTCTACTGCGAAGGGCTTGGAGTTGACAAAGAAAAAATCTCGCTTGGCGACATATCGGTCGAGTTTCGGCTCTGATCAAGTAGGGAAACGCTTGTTGAGCCGATGGGCAGGTGCGTTCAGGTGGCTTCCTTGCCCTTCAAAGGCCGAAAGAAGGTGTGATCGGCTTGCACGCCGTAAGTAAGAAAGCCAACCACCTCTTCACAGTCATTCTCCCTATCGCTGAGACGGCGTCTCGATACGAGTCGATGCACCTCAATGAGAAGCACCACAGTCAGGCGAAATCCGGCGTCTCAATATCAGCCAGCAGCGCCGCTTCTTTCATTGTCACACGGATCGGCGTTTGTGGACGATCCCACGGGATGCACAGCCATGCCTGCACAAACTCGCCGTCTGGATCCATGCTTTGGATCGGGTTGCGCGCCAGCGCGCGGTCGTCGGTGTCGCCCAACGTCGCCAGCACCACCCATGCCATCAACGTGTGTGGGCTGCGCGCTGTAATGTGGCGCGCCAATTGATAGGCTTCCTGACGCGCGCCCTGTTGCCAGGCTGCGACCATCCAGTTCACCTGAAAATCGAGGCGCTTCGGCTCCGCTTTGACAAGCTGACGGTAAGCGTTGGCAGCGTGCGCCCAGCGACCGGCGCGCAGATAGAGCGTCGCCAGCGCCGCGCTATCTAGTCCAATTTGTTCGTTGCCCTGATGGTGGGTGCGCGTCAGCCCGCTGCGGATTTCGGGGTCGTAGGGGTGGCACTGAAGCGCGCGCCGCCACATCGAGCGCGCTGCATTGAGCATGCCTTTTTGTTCGACGGCAAACGCCAGCGAGCGCCAGGCAACCGCATTGCCTGGGTCGGCCTGCAACAGACGTCGCGCCCAATCCTCGCCTTCCTGCCAACGTTTGAGCATCCACGCTGCACGCACGAGCCGTTCGTAGGAGGCCAGATGGCGCGGCATGCGCAACAGGACAACCTGCGCCAAGGAAGCAGCCGCCTCTGGCTGGCCCGCGGCCAGACGAAGCTCCATTGCCTGGCTCAATGCCGCCAGTTCGACGACGGTTTCACCAAATACTTGGGGAGCGATCTGCGGAATTTCTTGCATCGACTAGATTCCGAATTCGTCACCTAAATCCAACCACCGCGAAGGAAACGAATAAAAAGTGCTGTCACGGATATTGTGGAGCATCTTTAGCTGGCCGAAGAGGTTGTGCACGCTACGCTCTACAGCTGGCGATGGCCCGAACGGATCGCTCGGTCCGACCGGCTCGCCGCGCAGCACTCGAAATGTGGTCAACACCGAATGCGCCAGCACCTGCAAATGATAGCCGCCTTCAAGCACGCAAACAAGCCGACCGCCACACAGCTCGTCTGCCAACGCCATCAATTCCTGCACCAGCGCAGCATAGCCGCTGATGCTCATCCCCATGCTTGCCAACGGATCGAGCCAGTGGGCGTCGAATCCTGCCGAAAGGATGATCAATTGTGGCTGGAAGCGGCGCGCCACTGGCGCCAAGATGCGTTGAAATGCTTCCAGATACCCCTTGTCGCCAACATGTGGCGGAAACGGGACGTTGATCGTCGAACCATACGCCTTGTCAACGCCCAACTCCGTCGCTGCACCTGTACCAGGGTAATAGGGGAATTGATGGGTGCTGAAGAAAAGCACACTATTGTCGCGAAAAAAGATGTCTTGTGTTCCATTGCCATGGTGCACATCAAAATCTACAATCAGGACGCGCTCGACGCCATGATGACGCTGCGCCCAACGCGCCGCGATCGCCGCATTTGCAAAAAGGCAAAAACCCATACCCTGATGAGCAAGCGCATGATGACCAGGAGGCCGCACAAGCGCAAAGCCATTGTCAGCCTGACGCCACAATATAGCATCGACCAGATTCAACAGCCCACCGGCCGACCGCAACGCCGCCTCGTAGCTATCCGCTGTGACATAGGTGTCTGGATCGAGATGTCCGCCGCCGTTGCGCGCAAGATCGCGCAGATGATCTACATATTGCGGGGTGTGCACCGCCAGAATCGCCTCCAACGGAGCAGGCGTGCTTGGCACCGAGACAAGCTTATCGAGCATTCCTTCTTCAGCCAGCAGGTGCATGGTCTGCTTCAGGCGACGAAAGTTCTCTGGGTGACCCTCAAGGGTGTGACGCAGATTATACGAATCGTAAACAATTGCAGTTCGGTTCATCGACTGGGGAGCCTCGCCACAGTATGTGACGTTGTCACGTTTATACGGTCGCTTCGCGCTGCTCAGACGCCAGCTTATCAATCGCCTGGCGGATGAGTCGTGCTTGCATTATTCTTCCACAGAAAACCTGGGCTTGAAATGGATTTTTTCCTCAGATGCATCTCTATCTTCCCTAATCATCTCGAAAACAGGGTCGAAGTCAAATTCATCAGTGTGCAGAAGCTGAATACGTTTGTGCACCAGGACAGGCAACGAACTCTGTAGCGGGCGCGTTGTATGCAGCGTCGTTCCATCCCACACCAGGCTGAGGCGCCGTTCCTCTGTCAGGGTGACTCCGAGCAGCGCCCACCACTCGTAGCGGTTTGTCAGCCAGGCTGGTTCAACAAAAATCGTATTGCGATCGGCATACAACCCACTTCCCTCCCAAATAGATGCACCAGCAAAACGCACCGCCATCCAAGGGTCGTCAAAGAGGTGCGGACGGCTTTTACAGTAATGCCATCCTGTCAGCGCTGACCAGCGATCAAGTACAAAGCTAGAAGCGCTGGCATCGGACGCCTCGCCGCCAAATCCCATCAAATAGCGTCTTTCACTTTCCCATCGCGCTGCATTCACCTCATCGTTGGCGCGCGTAGCCAGCTCTGCGGCAAGACGCATACAGGTCGCCAACTCCTGTCGCTGCGCCGGCTGTTCGAGCAGGGATGGCTGCTCTGCGCGCAACAAAATCAGCGCATCGACGCATAGACGCAAGCCGTTTAGGTGTTCGTACAAGAATTGGTGTGGGATGCGATGCCTGCGCACATGTTCCGCCAGCGCCCGAATGTATGCGCCGTTGGTTGTGAGCAATTCTTCTGGCAGCCCAATCGACTGGTCATGCGGCAATGCCGGCAATATAGCGGGCAGCCGACCTTGTGTTGCTTCGGCGACGCGCCACAGATTCGCCAGCAGATTGCGACTTTGCACCGGATCAAGCGCATCCCACGCCTCGACAAGCGCCGGAATGTGCTCAACGCGCCGATCCGAGGGCGCGGTGCCGCTGCGATGACGCTGCAAAAAACGAATTGCTCCCAGCCGTGCATGTTCGACTGCCAGGTTGAACATAGGGTCCGGCGTCCATAGTCGCCCCGCGTGCAGACGTCGCGTCCAGTTGCGGCTGCTGATGTCGAAAATCTCCTCAACTTCGCGCAGGCTGAGAAAGCTGCTCCACGCAAGCTGTTCGCCGACATCACTGACTGTAAAGATGAACGGAACCTCAACAATCCCGTTGACCAGCACATGGTAAGTGAGGTGGGTGTGCGTGGGATCGTCGTTGTCAATGTGGTCAGGGCGACCGTGAGGGTTGCCGAAGACGCGCGTGCTTTCGGCATTGCTCTGCTGGTAGACGCCACGCGCCGGGCCGGGATTGCGCTGCGCCACCAGCAGCCCATCGACAATCCGTTGGGTCAACGGCTCACCCCAATCAATATCGATCTCCACGCGCAGCAGGCGGTCGCCTTCCGCCTGACATTCGAGCAACCAGAAAAGCGCACGATCGTCGCTCGTCTTATAGGGAACGCACAGCCGTTTGGTGATAATGACTCCTTCTGAGCCAGCGATCACTTCTTGATGTCCAGGAAAAAAGCGCGTTGCCAGCGGCGTCAACTCGCCCTCCTGGATGTCCATCACCCGCATCTTGATCGAACGTGCGTAAATGCCATTGCCCCACGGCCATTCGACATTGTGTGGATTGCAGTCGGCGTCCAACCAACAGATCAGTTCATGGTTGGCAAGCCGGTTGAGCGGTCCCGACGGCAGTTCGGCGTAGTCAATGCTTTGTGGTTGGTCAAGAATTGGACTGATCGTCATTACGTCGCTTCATGTTTGATGCCTGCCATCAACAGCCCTAGACCTTCACGCGTAGCGCTGGTGCGGTCAATAATGTCGATGATCTCGCCTTTATACATCACGGCAATACGATCGGAGAGCGCCATGATCTCATCCAATTCTGCGCTGACGAGCAATACAGCGACGCCCTCATCACGCTTGGCGACGATCTGGTTGTGAATAAACTCAATCGAGCCGACGTCAATGCCGCGCGTTGGCTGCGATGCAATCAGGAGATTGATCGGGCGGCTGAATTCGCGCGCCACAACCATCTTCTGCTGATTGCCGCCGGACAGGCTGCCGCCCTGCGTATAGATGCTAGGTGTGCGTACGTCAAATGTTTCGACCAGTGCTTTGGCGTGCTCGACAATCGCTTTTTCTTGAATGGTGACGCCCCTGGCAAAGGGCGGCAGATAATATTGGTTCAGCACTAGATTATCGGCGACTGTATACGTATCAACCATGCCGTAAGCGTGACGATCTTCGGGCACATGGCTGCTCTGCCCATCATGGGTAATGCGTCGCGGGCTGGCATTGGTCATATCGACGCCGCTGATGCGTACATGGCCGCTGTCCGCTTTGCGCAACCCGGTGATCACTTCGACCAGCTCGGTCTGACCGTTGCCTTGCACGCCAGCCACGCCCAAAATCTCGCCTGCACGCACCTCGAAGGAGACGCCGCGCAACGCCGGCTCGCCGAGATCACTGGTTGCCGTCAGGCGTTCGACCCCTAACACCACTTCGCCAGGATGCGCCGGCCCTTTGTCGACTGTCAAAATCACTTCGCGCCCCACCATCATCGAGGCAAGCTGCTGTTGCGTCGCTGTCTTGGGATCGGCCTCACCGACCACGCGCCCGCCGCGTAGCACCATGATGCGGTCGGCGATGCGCAGCACTTCCTTGAGCTTGTGAGTGATGAAGATGATCGACTCGCCCTGACGACGCAACGTCTCCATCACGTCGAACAAACCTTCGATCTCCTGCGGTGTGAGCACTGCGGTCGGCTCGTCGAGGATCAGGATTTTGGCGTTGCGATAGAGCGCTTTGAGAATCTCGACGCGCTGGCGCACGCCCACGGGCAAGTCTTCGATCACGGCGTCTGGGTCAACTTCCAGCCCATAGCGCTGCGAAAGCTCACGGATGCGCGCGGCCACCGCACGCCGGTCAAGCAGCCCGTTCTTGATGCTTTCGTCGCCGAGCATAATGTTGTCGGTGACGGTCATCACGGGCACAAGCTGGAAGTGCTGATGCACCATGCCGATGCCGAGCTTGATCGCATCGCGCGGCGTCTTCATCACAATCGGCTGACCGTTGACCAAAATCTCGCCGTGGGTCGGATGATAGAGGCCAAAGATGATGTTCATCAAGGTCGATTTGCCGGCGCCGTTTTCGCCCAGGAGCGCCAGAATCTCACCTTTGTGCAGCGTGAGATTGACATCTTCGTTGGCGACGACGCCGGGGAAGATTTTCGTGACATTGCGTGCTTCGAGCACAGGTGTGGCGGATGCGTTCAAGATCACTCGCTCCTGGACAACACGATTGACAAAATCTGGTATACTACGAGTTCTATTCCGACCCGCCCTCGGTCTCATACACCTTGCCTTCCGCCGCTGGCGGGCGCACGCGACCGACAAAGCCGGACACAGCAATGATCGTGACGACATACGGGATCATGCTCACGAACTGGCGCGGGACAGTGGTTACGCCTGCCAGCAGCAGCTCATTTTGCAGCGCCTGTGTATACCCGAACAACACCGCTGCGCCCATGGCGCCGAAAGGCATCCAGTTCCCAAAGATCATCGCCGCCAGCGAAATAAAGCCGCGACCGGCGGTCATGCCTTCCTGAAACTGCCCGACTGCCTCCAGCACCAGAAAGCCGCCAGCCAGCCCGGCCAGCATCCCGCCCAGCACTGTGTTCATGTAGCGAAAGCGATTGACGTTGACGCCCACCGTGTCTGCTGCACGCGGATGCTCGCCGCACGCGCGCGAACGCAAGCCCCACCGCGTGTAGAAGAGCGCAATGTGTATGACAACGACCAGGATCAGCGCCGTGTAGGTAAGCGGCGGGTTGGTGAAGAGCACCTCGCCCAGCACCGGAATCTGCGAAAGCCCTGGAATGGCGATGGCGCCAAATTTTCCCTGGGCGACCGCATTACGGTCAAACAGATAGGCGCTGACGCCGCCGGCCAGAATGATCAACACCGTGCCGGAGATGATTTGATCCATGCGATAACGGATCGAGAACGTCGCATGGAGCAGCCCCATCAATCCACCCACCGCCAGTGCAATCGCAACGCCAAACAGCAGGCTCGACATCAGGGGCCAGTGATTGGTGCTGGTCTTGGCGACGAATGCTGCAAACGCGCCCGCCAGCATCATTCCTTCGATGCCGATGTTGATGATGCCGGTGCGCTCGCACAAGATGCCGCACAGCGCCCCCAAAATCAATGGGACGCTGGCGCGCAGGGTGAAGTTGAGTGCGCTGACGCTAAAGAAAACACGCAGCCAGGTGTTTTCGCCAAGCGGCGTCAGATTGACCAGAAACGCCATGACAACAAACACGAGCATCAATACAATCGCAATATAGGAGGTAGTTCGAAGGGTTCGTTTCATGGTCTGCTACCTCCCCCACCCACTGCTGAAGACGGTCGCCTCCACCTGATCGCCCGGCTTGCGAATGCGATATATCTGGCGAATGATCATCGGCGCCGCCACAAACGCCAGCACCAGCGCCTGAATCACTTGAATGATGTCGGCGGCCACGCCAGAATCAAACTGCATCCGCGCGCTGCCGGCGTCGAGCGCGCCGAGCAGGAAGGCTGAAAGCACCACACCGATCGGGTTTGTCTGCCCAAGCAACGCCACAGTGATGCCGTCAAAGCCAACGCCGCCGGTGAACTCTGGCGCAAAACGGTGATTGAGACCTAGCGTCTCGATAGCGCCAGCCAGACCTGCCAGACCGCCGGCGATCATCATGGTCAAAATGGTGATCCAGCGCACATTGATGCCCGCATAGCGCGCGGCTTTGGCGTTGGCGCCGACGGTGCGCGTGGAAAAGCCAAGCGTCGTCTTGAAGATGACCCACCACATCACCAGCGCCACAGCCAGCGCAATCACAACGCCCCAATGTATGCGATACGGTTCAGCAAAAATCCAGGGCAACCGTGCGCTTATGAACACTTCCGGTGTACGTGAAATGGCGCCAGCGGTTCTGTCCCACAGCGGGCCAGGCGTCTGTCCCTGCGTGCCGCCAGCGTAAACCGTCCACGCTGCAAACAGGCTGGCTACGTAATTGAGCATGATCGTCACGATCACTTCGTGCGCGCCCGTGAAAACCTTGAGCGCTCCAGGAATGAACCCCCACAACACGCCGCCAGCTACACCCGCCAACAACGCCAGCGGCAGATGAATAAACGCGGGCAATCCCTCAAAATTGACGCCCACCGCCACCGAGCAAACCGTGCCAATGATGAACTGGCCGGAAGCGCCGATATTGAAAAGGCCAGCCTTAAAAGCAACCGCCACCGACAGCCCTGTGAGAATCAACGGCGTCATCTTGCGGATCGTCGTTGACCAGGCGCGTGCGCTGCCAAAGGCGCCGTTCCATAGACCCCGATACGCAGCAATCGGGTCGTCGCCAAAAATCCACATGATGACAGCGCCTACGAGCAGGGCGGAAAACACAGCCAGAATCGGAATCAGCAGCGCCTGTCCAAACCGGCGTAGAGAGGAAGCATTCATGGCTGCTCCTGAGAATGGTGCAGTTTTCAAGAGAAAAACAAGAGGCAAGGGGGGAGCGCCTTGCCTCTCTATTTACTCATCCTATGGGCAATGACTCACTGACCGTAGCCGGTGGTCAGGCTGCCATCCGCCAGCGCAGCAGCGATCTCTTCGAGCTTATCCTTGACCTCCTGTGGAATCTTGTCCTCGAAGTCATGGAAGGGGGCAAGACCAGCGCCGCCAAAGTAGTTGCCCGCCGTCATCACACCATCCTTGCCATACAAGGTGATCAACTCCACTACGGCTGGCGTAATCAGCTTCATTGCGCTCGACACCAGACAGGGATGTGCAGCGGGCAGCGTCTCCCACTGGTCGGTGTCAACGCCGATGCAGAAGACATCGACGCCTGCCCCAGGCGCCGCCGCCACTTCCTGCAAAGCGCCGTTGCCGGTGATGCCGCCAGCGCCGAAGATCACATCCGCGCCCTGGTCAAGCGCTTGTTTGGCGGTTGCTGCACCCCACTCCGGATCAGTGAACGCCTGTGAAATCTCGCCAGGGTGATAGGTGGAGATCAAGCGAATGCCAGGATTGATGTACTTGGCGCCCAGCTCATATCCCTGTCCGAACGCCACAACCGGCGGAACCAGGTCGGTGCCGAGCACCGCAGCAATGGTGCCGGTCTTGCTCAGTTGCGCCGCCAGCGCGCCAGCCAGAAATCCCGACTGATCTTCATGGAAGACAAGACCGGTCAGGTTGGGAAGCTCCTCCACCTGGAACTGGTCGACACCGATGAAATAGATGTCCGGATTCTCCTTCGCCGCCGCAATTGTTGCCTCGCCAAGCGCAAAACCAACGGTCACAATCACATTGAAGTCCGCGTCAACAAACTGCTGGATGTTATCGGCGTAATCCTTGGAGTCTTGCGTCTCGATGTATTTGTAGTCGTCGCCCTCTTTCAATCCAAGCGCTGCAGCCGCCTGCACAACGCCTTCCCACGCCGACTGGTTGAAACTACGATCATTGACGCGCCCTACATCCGTAACCAGACCAATCTTGACCGAAGCTGCTGCTTCAGCCGGCGCTTGAGGAGCAGCTGCTGGTGCAGCGCCCGGCGCCGCCACAGTGCATGCCGATAGCAGCAAAGCCGTCACAAGCGTCAGCGTCAGTAGAATGAGGTTTCGTTTTTTCTGCATAGATCTCAATCCTCCTAATGGATTTCTGAAAGGTTGTATATTGGAACAACTTATGCTGCCTCGTGTCATTTGGTGCGACACGCATACTCTGGAAGGTGAAGAAGATGCGTTATGCCTCTGTTTAACAAAGTTGAACGGAGTACGAACGATAGGTGACGCATTTCTGAGTTGCTGTTATTATAGCGGAAGGTTGAAATTGAGCAAACCTGAAAAAGTGATTCAACAGCGCAATGAATGAGTCTATTCTGGTTGGCGTCGATGTCGGCGGCACTTTCACTGATTTTGTCGTCTGGCGTGGGACAACGCTGACTGTTCACAAAGTTCCCACCACCCCTCACGATCAAAGTATCGCCATCGTACGCGGGTTACAAGAGTTGGGATTGATCGATGAATCTGGATTTTCCGGTGCATCGCTCGCCATCGTACATGGCATGACTGTCGCCACCAACGCACTGCTCGAACGTTGCGGCGCCCGCACAGCGCTGCTCACCACCGCTGGTTTTGCCGATGCGTTGGTTATCGGGCGTCAAAATCGCCCCCATCTCTACAAGCTGCATCAGGAGCGCCCTCACTCACTCGTGCAGGATCGTCATCGCCTCGAAATAGCCGAGCGGCTGGATCACACCGGCGCAGTGTTGACGCCGCTCGACGAAGCTGCACTTCCGGCGCTGGCAGAGTTTCTGCGCGCCGAAGCCATCGAAAGCCTGGCGATCGTCCTCCTGTTTTCGTTTCGCAATCCCGCCCACGAACGGCGCGCCGCTGCGTTGTTGCAAGAAGCGTTGCCAGAGTTGCCCATCTCATTGAGCAGCGACATTCTTCCTGAATATCGCGAGTTCGAGCGCACAGCAACCACAACAATCAACGCTTATGTCCAGCCATTGGTGGCGCGCTATCTGGCGCGGCTTGAACAAACGCTGACTACACAGGCGGGTGGCGCACGCCCGTCGATCCATATCATGCAGTCCAATGGCGGCGTCATTGCGCTCGACCAGGCGGCGCAGCAGGCGGCGCGTGTCGTGTTGAGCGGGCCGGCCGGCGGCGCAGTCGGCGCCTTTGCCGTCGCCACACAAGCGATACGCGCCCGCTCGCCCCATCTTCCCTTTTCCCTGCCAACCGGCAACCATGTCAACGTCATCACCTTTGACATGGGCGGCACAAGCACCGATGTGGCGCTCTGTCCAGGCCACATCCCGACCACTGCGGAAAGCACGATCACCGATCTGCCGCTGCGTCTGCCCGTGATCGACATTCACACCGTTGGCGCAGGCGGCGGCAGCATCGCCTTCGTCGATCTCGGCGGCGCGCTGCAGGTGGGGCCGCGCAGTGCAGGCGCCATCCCTGGACCCGCCTGCTACGGGCGCGGCGGCGACCTACCCACCGTCACCGACGCCAACCTGGTGTTGGGCCGGCTCGACACAGCAGGCTTTCTAGGTGGAACGGGTGATGTTCAGTTGGACGAAGCGGCGGCGCGGCGCGTGCTGCAGCAGTTGGGCGATCAGCTTCATCTCAGCGCCGAAGAAGCCGCGCTGGGCGTGGTGCGTGTGGCGAACGCAACGATGGAGCGTGCACTGCGCCGCGTTTCAGTCGAACGCGGCTACGACCCGCGCGACTTCATTTTGCTGCCCTTTGGCGGCGCCGGACCTCTACACGCCTGCGATCTTGCTGAAAGCCTGGGGATCACGCTCGTTCTCTGTCCGCCCAGCCCCGGCGTATTGAGCGCATACGGCATGTTGATGGCGGACGTGACCAGCGAGGCGTCGCAGGCGCTGCTGTCGGACGCGGAGCCGCTGGTGCATGACCCAACACCGCTGAAGCAAACAATCAACGCACTGTACAGCCGGGTCATGGCGGTGTTGCAACAAACGGAACAAGCCGACGAGATTCTGCTGACCGCAGCCATCGACATGCGCTACAAGGGTCAAAGCTACGAGTTGACCGTACCGCTGCATCTGCCGATCAGAGCGGCAAGCGTGACCGCCGCAACGGACGCGTTTCACGCTGCCCATGCACAGCGATACGGCTATGCCATGCCGCACGAACGCGTCGAAGCCGTGACGGTGCGCCTGCGCATAGTGCTGCCAGGCGAAAAGCCGGCTCAACAGCCGTCCACGCTTGCGTCGAGTTACAATACTGACGCCAAACCGCTCTATACCAAACCGGTGTGGTTCAATACAGAAGGGCCGACGCCTACTGCATTTTATAGTCGCGATGCGCTGCAGCCGGGTGCGCAGTTTGCCGGTCCGGCTGTCGTGCTGCAATACGATACAACTGTCGTGCTCACGCCCGGCTGGTCGGCGGTCGTCGATCAATTGAACAATCTCTGGTTGTGGCGAAAAACCGATCACGAGCAGGCATAAACGCAATCCAAAACGACGCTGCTCCTTATATTGACAAAGCGACTAACCTGTCGCACCATGAAATCATGCAATTTGCATATCTTTCTCATCAATTGAAAGGAGCAACACGTTATGCTGAGGTCGATCTTAATCCGGTGGATTGTGCTGGCGATAGCAGTTGGAATTACAACATGGTTGCTGCCAGGAATTCATTTTGACGGCGGCTTTGTGACGCTCTTTCTGGTTTCCGCCGTGCTAGGCTTTTTGATGGCGATCCTCAAGCCGATCATGATTGTGCTGACCTGCCCGCTCGTTGTGTTGACATTAGGGCTGTTCGTATTGGTTATCAACACCTTGATGCTCTACATCACTTCGTGGATATTTCCAGAATCATTGAAGATCGATACATTCTGGTGGGCGCTGCTGGCGAGTATTATTATCAGCGCTATCGCCATGATCCTGAACTCACTCTTGGGCGAAGAGTAGTGAGAACTACAACCGTCCCCCTTCCATTGCCTGTAACAGCGCCATATCGTGATGTTGAGGATCGCGCTTAACGGCGGCGGCGACTTCCTGAGCGCGCTGCTGCACTTCTGTTCGCACAGCGTCTTCATTGATGTGAATCACCTTGCCATCGCGCACCAGAATGCGACCATCAACCATCACCAGATCGACTTCATGGCCGCTGGCCGCGTAGACCAGGTTGGGCACAATGTTGCGAATTGGTTCGGTCAGCACCGGCATCAAATTCAATGCATTCAGGTTGACAAGGATCAGGTCAGCCTTTTTGCCAGTGCGGATCGAACCAATATCGTCAGCCATGCCTAACGCCTGGGCGCCCTCAATGGTTGCCATTCGCAGCACCTCCCACGCCGGCAGCACAGTCGGATCGCGATATTTGATCTTGTTGAAAAGCGCGGTCAGCTTCATCTCGTTGAAGATATTGTTGCAATTGTTGCCCGCCGCCTGATCGGAGCCTAATGCCACCATTCCGCCAGCCGAGCGAAAGGCCACCGCCGGCGGCACAATCCCATCGATGATGCCGATGCTGCCTGAACAGAGCACCATTCGTGCACCGCTGTATGCGATCTGCATCGTCTCATCATCCGTCGCCTCAGTCAGATGTACGGCAAGCAACTGCTCATCGAGATAGCCAATCTGTTCCAGAAAAGCTGGCGTACGCTTGCCGTAACGCTTGAGCATCTGGTCGATCTCGCGATCTCCCTGTGCAACATGCATGTGAATCATCAACCCTTCGGCGGCGGCCAGTCGCTTGACATGCAACAACTGATCGAGCAGAAGCATATCGGCGCCTTGCGGCCCATACATCACACTGATGCGGCCATCTTCGGCGCCGTGCCATTCGGCGGCAAAATCAACGGCGGCGCGGATGCTCTGCTCGCCGACTTCATCCGAAAGAGGATAGAGATCGCCAAGTCGCCAACTCGCCATTTCACCTGGCGGCAGTGCGTTGATCGTCGCTGTCAACACAGCGCGCACACCGACAGCGGCGAAGATGTCCGCCCACCCATCGATGGGCGTAGCGTAGTCGCCCATCGTGGTCGTACCGGCTTTGAGCGCCTCGAGCACATTGAGCCATGTGCCAGCCAGCGCCGCCTCGCGATGTAGATGGCGGGCATAGGGCGACAGCCCCTTCTGCATCCAGTGCGCAACATCCTGCGCCACACCGCGCACGACCGCCCAGGGTGTGTGCATGTGGGCGTCGATCAGCCCAGGCAGCAGGGCATGGTGTGAAGCATCGATGATCTCGTCCGCTGCAAAGCGCGTCAAAAGCGCTGCTGTTGGTCCAACATCGACGATGCGTGTATCCCGCACAGCTACGGCGGCGTCCTCCAAGTAGCCGACGCCGCTGCCCTCCATCGTAAAGACGTGGGCATGGATAATTAGAAAATCTGCAGATTCAGACATATACGACCGCTATGAGTGATGAATCGCTTACCTAACGTCGGTAAAGGTCACCGATAAGGCGCAGGCTCGCTCGTGAAGCCTCCAGTATATGCGGTGGCAGGGGTTGGCTCGGGTTGGCTGTCCTGATGCATCTTCAGCAGCAGCGCGGCGGTGAGGCGCGTATTCTCCTCGATCGCAAGCTGAAGCAAAACAAACTCGCCCAGTGCATAGAGAAAGATAAAGTTCAGCAGCCCGCCGATCAGCACAAAGAGACCGGTGAAGATCGCTCCTGTGCCCGTGGCAAGAGCGAGTTGCTCGTTGTTGCCAATCAGGCTGCTGATGTTCATCAACTGCGGCAACAGAACGATGCCAATTGCAGACAAGATCGACAATATGAGAGAAATCCAGGCCAGAATCTTGAGCAACCCACCCACAAAGCGCAGAATATCGAATCGCTTCGGAACAGTCATCACCTATCCTCCATGCGTGTTTAATCAACGGTTGGTTGGTAGTGCACGCAGTGTAGCGCTTTGTGCACTCAATATCAATGCGCGCTATTGTACACGAACATTGTCATTGCTGTGAAGCAGTCTATTGAGTCGAAGTCGTTGATTCAGTATTGCAGAGCGACGACGCGAATGCAAAAAAAGGCTCACCCCGGCGTATGGGGTGAGCGATGCACCGTGCAATCTATGCGATTCTCTATGTGAACCGTTCTGACTACTCTACTCTGCTTTTTCAGCAGTCGGAGTCGGTTTGGGACTTTCGGCAGTGGAAGAGTCGCTGCTTTCTTTGGCAACGCCAGCGTCCTCTTTCTTGCCGTTTGCTGATGACTTTGAGCTGTTTTTACTGTCGGTGATGTACCATCCACTTCCCTTGAAGTGAATCGCCGGTTGGCTGATGCGCCGGCGTACATGGACACCCTGGCAATTTGGACACGATGGCGTGCTGCTGTCCGAGAAAGATTGGATTTTCTCGAATTCATGACCACAATCATGACAGGCAAACTCGTAGATCGGCATACCAACCTCCAACACTCACTGCGCAAAATTGCCAAAACACAACTGTAATTACATCCTTTTCAAACGTTTGGTCGACAACCCCTACACGCTTATACTTGGCAAAATACAATTGACTGTTGAGTATATGCAACTGCGGATCGCCTGTCTAATTCAATAGCGCACAAACGACAAAACGCCATGCCGACCCGTCCTGATCGTTACATTCAACATGCCAGCCAGTACGAACCGGAAGGGGTCTTTCTGGCATGTCCGCTCGATACGTCAGAAGTCGTTGTTTTGCAGGGGTGGGGGGAGAACCACGCCTACCATGGTCAATTCACTTACAACGGCGTGCGTCTCAAGGGGCATCCGGGCATCGATCTGGCGGCGCCGCCAAATGCATTGGTTGTGGCCGTGGATCAGGGTCGTGTCAGCGAAATCAGCCGCGACCCGGCTGGACTGGGTCGCTATGTGAAAATCGAACATCGATGGGGCGAATCGCTCTACGCACAGCTTGGAACGATTGTCGTCGAGAGTGGTCAATCCGTAAAAGCCGGTCAGGAGATTGCTCACACTGAAACCCTATCGCGAGGTTTCCCTATTCATCTCCATTTTGCGATTCGCATTCATCCGTACAATCGTTTCGATGGTTGGGGGGGGTTCAGCGATCCGACGCCTTTTCTTTATGTCGTCGAACTGAAACGTTTTGAAGAGAATGATGAGCTAAATAGCGAAGTTGAAATGCTCCCGAATATTCCGCCAATGTTGCTGGAAAAAAAGGGAATGCGTCGCCCATAAACGATCAGAGATAATTGTATTGGTAGGGCAGGGGATAACTCGGTAAGAAGGGAGGAGAGACGCGACATTGCTGCCATAATTAGGTTACAGGGGTTTGTGGCAACTACAAATAGTAGCTCTTTTGTGAACGACAAGATACATGGGGTGTGGATAAAGCAGCATATCTGCGTAGACAAAAAGGGAGTGTCGCCTGACCTCCCGGCTGTATATTGTGTTTCGCAGAAGAGAAACCCCAATCGCGTGCAAAAATCAACGTACGTTGACGATTGCTGTGGAAAGAGTTCAATCGACAATCTACGTGTTATCCGTAGCTTGTCCACCGAGTTTCGCATTCTAATTCACCGATGTTGTACAATATCTGAAGGATTATTCAGTCTCTTTCAGGCAAAATACAATCTATGCTTGACCAGGCGGCGGGGCGCCTCATTATTGAACAACGGGAAATTCCAGGCATTGGCCCAGCTGTTGCCATGATCGACGCGCGCTCGACTATTGTGATGGCGAACGATGGGTTCTGTCACCTGCTTGCGCAGACACGCACACAAGTGCTTGGTAGATCGCTGGCAAATCTGGATGAAACCTGGTTTGGGCGCGCGCTCAGCCAGCTGCCTCCCCTCTCATTGCTCGATGAGTTTTCGCCAGCAATCAGTCTTTTGATTGGACCGGAACGCGGGCGCCGGCTGGTGCTCTCTTGCTCGGTCAACCATTCGTTGAATGGAGAACGAGGCTATGTCCTGGTCGCAACGCCAATTGCACATTCACTTCCGTCGGATCAGTTGATTGACTATACGACGCAGCTTGAACATAGTTTGCTCGAGGAGCGCCAGGAAGTCGATCGCAGTCGCGAAGCCGCTGATGGGTTGCGCAATCTGCTCTTCATGAGCTTTTCCAATTTCACCCTTCAACAGATGTTGGATTATGTGTTTCAGCAGGCGCAGCGTCTTCTTTCAGCTACGGGCATGGTCGTATTGTGGAGGATTGGGCGCACTTCCCCGATTATTCAGCCGGAAGATGCACAGGTTCTCTATTCCACCGAGATGGACGCAGCGTCAGCAGGGCGCCTGAGTGTGAATGCGCCGATTCTTGCTCTGCTGAATGCACAGCAAGAGCCGGTGTTTCTGCCTATCGAGACCGACGCTCTTCAAAATGCGGCGCCGTTCCGCCTGGCGATTCCGCTGTTGGTCGAAGATGAGATGCATGGTGTGCTCATCTTCAATTTGGATGTTTCACAATTATCGCCGAACGCCTATCGGGCGGTTGCGTGGCTGGCGGATCAGGTGATCGTGGCGCATGGCGCCGACCTTCTGCAGCAGAAGGCAAAGAGCGCAGCGGCGCTTCAGGAGCGCGAACGCCTGGCGCGTGAAATGCACGACGCAGTCATGCAGTCGCTCTACAGCCTGACCCTTTTTGCGGAGGCGGGGAAACGTCTGGTTTCGTCGGGTCAACTCGCTCGTCTCGATGATTATTTGCAACAATTGAGTGAAACAGCCAGACAGGCGCTTAAAGAGTTGCGGCTGCTTCTCTATGAACTAAAGCCGGCCGTCCTGGAGCAGGTTGGGTTGGTCGAGGCGCTGCGCCAACGACTTGAGGCGGTCGAGCGGCGCACCGGCATGACCGCGCGTCTGGAAGTCGATGGGGAGATCGCTTTCCCCGCCGATGTGGAGGATGGTCTATATCGCATCTGCCATGAGGCGCTCAACAACGCATTGAAACATGCTTCAGCGACTGAAGTGACCATTTATCTGGCAGTGAAGGATGGGATGGTGCGCTTGGATATCCAGGACAATGGCATTGGCTTTGATGCAAGCGATCCCAAAATCATCAATGGCGAGGGGATAGCAGCCATGCGTGAACGGGCGCGCCAGATCAATGCCACATTATCCGTGACCTCTGCGCCGCAACAGGGCGCTCGCGTGCATGTTCTATTGTCAATTTCAAACCAGGCAGCTCAAGAATCCGAGGGATAGTTTGCCAATTCAGGGAGGTGAGCAGTGAAAGGTGGCGAGAAAATTCGTGTCCTGATTGCAGACGATCATCATGTGGTGCGCGGCGGCTTGCGTGCATTGCTAGAGACTGAAGAAGACATCGTCGTTGTTGGCGAAGCCTCTGATGGCGTCGAGGCGGTGCACAAGATGCGTTCGCTCGCCCCAGATGTCTTGCTGCTGGATCTTGTGATGCCGCGTAAAAATGGTATCGAGGCAATCCTGGACATCAAGCAGGATCAGCAAGATGCGCGCATCCTGGTGCTCACCAGTTTTTCCGATGATGACAAGGTCTTTGCTGCAATCAAGGCGGGGGCGCTTGGCTATTTGCTCAAAGATTCGTCCCCCCATGAGCTGATCCAGGCAATCCGTGATGTCTATAACGGTGAATCTTCGCTGCATCCGGTGATTGCGCGCAAGCTAATTCGTGAGTTGAATCGCCCGGCTGCTAATCTGCCTCAGACTGACGAGCCGCTGACCGAGCGCGAAGTCGAGGTGCTCGTTTTGGTCGCACGCGGCTATTCCAACCAGGAAATCGCCGACGGTCTGGTCATCAGCGAGCGCACCGTGCGCACACATGTCAGTAATATTCTCAGCAAGCTTCATCTTGCCAATCGCACCCAGGCGGCGCTTTACGCACTCAAGGAGGGGTTGGCCACGCTCGACGAGGCCGCCAAGACGCTATAATGAGAATGATTGTATCAGTTTGTAACCGTAGGCGGCGATTTCTGAGTGGCGCGCTGCTATTGTTGGTTGGAGCGCTTGTCGCTGGATGCACGACGGCGCTGCCGCTGCGGTTGGTGACTGAGTCGTTGCGCACCCCGGAGGCTGCTACGCCTGACGCGGAGACTATCGCCTCTGCCGCGACGCCGATTCCAGAAACTGCGCTTCCGATTCCATTGGTTGATTCTGCGGGGTTGGATTTTTTTGAGCGGCGCGTGGTTGGCGTTTATGAACGAGTTTCACCATCTGTCGTCAGTATCACAACACGCACGCTGCGCCGCGATTTCTTTTTCAATGTGGTCCCACAGGAAGGCGCCGGTTCGGGTTTTGTGCTCGACCGCGAGGGTCACATTTTGACCAACTATCATGTCATCCAAGGCGTCGAGTTGATCGAGGTCAGCTTTGGCGACCAACTCACTGCGCTGGCGACTGTGGTTGGCGTTGATCGGCGCAACGACGTAGCGATGCTCAAAGTCAACGTTGATCCAGCTCTGCTGCATCCGGTTACACTCGGCTCATCGAGCGACCTGCGCGTTGGACAATGGGCGATTGCCATTGGCAATCCGTTTGGTCAATTTGGCCGCACTTTGACCACCGGCGTGATCAGCGCGCTCGACCGCACCATCGAAGGCCCGGATGACCGCACAATCACAGGCATTATTCAAACCGACGCCGCTATCAACAAGGGCAACTCCGGCGGCCCATTGCTTGACAGCAGCGGTCGCGTGATTGGGATCACTTCTGCCATTTTCAGCCCAACAGGGACAAGCGCTGGCGTCGGTTTTGCTGTGCCTGTCGACACATTGAAACGTATCTTACCTGACCTGCTCACCCTTGGTCGTTACCGTCATCCCTGGTTAGGTATTCGCTATGCCTATAATGTCACACCAGGTCTAGCGGAAGTGTTGAAGTTGCCTGTGCAGCAAGGTCTGTTGCTTGTCCAACTGTACGACGGTTCGCCGTTGCGCGAGGCGGGCGTGCGCGGCGCGCAACGGCAAGAGATTATTGGCTCTCAGCGCGTCTACACCGGCGGCGATCTGTTGATAGCCGTGAATGGGCAGAGTGTCTCCTCGATTGCAGAACTGGAAACGCTACTTGAGAGCAACCACCGCGTCGGCGATGTGGTCACCCTTTCCATCATCCGTGACGGTCGCGCACTTGAGCTGGAAGCGACGCTGGCGGAGGAGCCGCGATAACCCTCACTTCCTGTCCGCGAAGATATCGATGGCATCGCGTAGCATCGCCGCCGCTGTTGGCAGCGGTTCTCGTTCCCAAATCTTATGGAACATGCGACCATAGAGGTCGCTCTCGATCTCCACACCCATCTCCCACCCACTGCACCGACCAAGAAAGCTATCAGCATCGACTGCAGTTGGCTTCACCACCAGCGAGAAGCCATCATCGGTGCGATCCGCCATGGCGAGCAGCTTGATTGTCTTACCGCGCTGCGCTTCTTGCGCCAGGTCTGCTGCGGTTACATGTACGATGCCGGTCACGGCGACATCAGTCAGGGTTGCGTCGATGCCAAGCACACTGTTGGCAACGATCACGAGCTTGTTGGCGGCGTCCCACCCTTCAACATCGAGCGATGGGTCGGTTTCGGCGATGCCGCGCTGTTGCGCTTCATGCAATGCGTCGGCGTAGCTGCGTCCGGTCGCCATCTCCGCCAGGATGAAGTTGGTCGTGGCGTTGAAAATGCCGTGCAGTCGTGTCACGTTGGCTGCGATCAGGTCGCGCTGTCCGATGTTGATCACAGGCAGTGCGCCGCAGACCGTGGCGCTGAAGCGCAGCCCTGCGCCCGACGCCCTCGCCAGCTCATGGAGTTCTCGATAGGCGAGCACCAGTGGCGCCTTATTCGCCAGCACGATTGAGACGCCGCGCCGCAGCGCCGCGCGCGCCACGCTCAACCCGGGTTCCCCCGTCGTCAGATTCACCGGCGAAGCTTCTAACGCCAGGTCACAGCGCAACGTGGCGAGCACATCGGCTGGCGAGCTGCCTGCGCTGTAGCCGAGCAATTCGCAGACGCGCCCGCCTGCCTCCTTGAACCGCCGCGTGGCCACCGGATCGAAGCCAACGGGATTCACAGCTACGCCGCTGCTGTCCGCCATCGCCACGATGCGAAACGCGATGCCGTAATCTTGCGCCAGGCGCGTTGCTTTCATCTCCAGGATGCGCAGGAAGTTACGGTTGACGTTGCCAAGGCCAATGAGAAATGTATCGATGATCTTCATGTGGAAATCCCCATCAATGAGCTGTTTTTCATGATATACTGGGTAGCTGATTGCGTGTCAATTGACAGCCCCCTTTCAACATAAAAAATCGAGGTCGCTATTTATGCAGCCATTTCATCCCAAGACGATCATCGAACCGTTTCGCGTGCGCTCGGTCGAGCCGATCCGTTTCACGACCATGACGGAACGTGAGACGGCGTTAGCCGCCGCCGGTCACAACCCATTCCTGTTGCACGCCAACGATGTGTTGATCGACCTGCTCACCGATAGCGGCACCGGCGCAATGTCTTCGCGGCAATGGGCGGGCATGATTGCCAGCGATGAATCCTACGCTGGCGCCACGTCCTTCTATCGCTTCGAAGCGGCGGTGCGCGACATCACCGGTTTCAAGCACGTCATCCCTACGCACCAGGGGCGCGCCGCCGAGCACATTCTCTTCACGGTGCTGGGTGGGCCGGGCAAGGTCATCCCCAACAACACGCACTTCGACACGACGCGTGCACACGTCGAGCACAGCGGCGCCGAAGCGCGCGACCTGGTCATTGCCGAAGGACGCCAGCCACGGTTGATCCATCCCTTCAAAGGCAACATGGATGTCGATGCGCTGCGCCGCACCATCGAGGAGGTCGGCCCCGCCAACATCCCGTGCGTGATGCTGACCGTCACCAACAACTCTGGCGGTGGTCAGCCGGTGAGCATGGCGAATGTGCGCGCAGTCGCCGAACTAGCGCACAGCTATGGGCTGCCGCTGATCATCGATGCCTGCCGCTTTGCCGAAAATAGCTGGTTCATCAAGAGCCGCGAGGAAGGCTATGCCGACAAGGCGCCGATCGACATCGCCCGCGAACTCTTCAGCTACGCCGATGGCTGCACGATGAGCGCCAAGAAGGACGGCATGGCGAACATCGGTGGCTTCCTGGCGCTCAACGACGACGCGCTGGCGACGCAGTGCCGCAACCTGGAGATTCTCACCGAGGGCTTCCCCACCTACGGCGGTATGGCGGGCTACGATCTTGAGGCCATCGCCGTCGGTCTCTACGAGGCGCTCGACGAGCACTACCTGCGCTATCGCATCCGCTCCATTGCCTACCTGGGTGAGAAACTGATAGCTGCGGGCGTGCCCATCGTCCAGCCGACCGGCGGGCACGCTGTCTATCTCGACGCACGCGAGTTGCTGCCGCACATTCCGGTCGATCATTATCCGGCGTGGTCGCTCTGCAATGCGCTCTACCTGCTCGGCGGCGTGCGCGGGGTCGAGATCGGCTCGGTGATGTTCGGTCGCCAGCCCGATGGCAGCGAGAAGCCGGCGGCGATGGAACTGGTGCGGCTGGCGTTCCCGCGCCGCGTCTACACGCAGAGCCACGTCGACTATCTCTACGAGGTGATCGTCGCCGTGAAGGAGCAAGCCGCTGCGCTGCCCGGCTACCGCATCGTCGAGCAGGCGCCGGTGTTGCGCCATTTCACGATTCGCATGGAACCGGTGAGGCAATAGCGCGCGGATGACCCGGATTGGGCGGATCAACGCTGATTTTTCTGTAGCTTTGAATCCGCGCCAATCCGCGTCATCCGCGTTCCATTTTTCAGCAACGCGACAAGAGAGGGCAATCCATGAGTACAGCAGTTGAAGTCGTTCACAACGAAGCGCAGAGTCGGTTCGAGGTCAGCCAGGAGGGGCACCTTGCTGTGCTGGAGTATCAGCGCTCTGGCAATCAGATCATCTTCACGCACACGGGCGTGCCGGCGGCGCTGGAAGGGCGCGGCATCGCTGGCGCGCTGGTCAAGACGGGATTGAACTATGCTCGCGACCACGCGCTGGAAGTTGTGCCGCTCTGTCCGTTCGTCAAGGGCTACATCGAACGCAAGCCCGAATACCAGGCGCTGGTCAAGCAGGAATCGTCGGGCGGCTTTGCATGAAGAATGAACCGATGGCGACAGAGATACAGTCATTGGAGACACAGCCGCTGGTCGGCGTGATCATGGGCAGTAAGTCGGACTGGGAAACGATGAAGGCGGCGGCGGAGATGCTGGCTGAGTTCGGCGTGCCGCACGAGTGTCGTGTTGTCTCCGCCCACCGCACGCCTGATTGGATGGTCGAGTACGCCGCACAAGCCGAGGCGCGCGGGCTGGAGGTGATCATTGCCGGTGCAGGCGGCGCCGCGCACCTGCCCGGCATGACCGCCGGCCACACGCTGCTGCCGGTGATCGGCGTGCCGATCCAGAGCCGCGCGCTCAACGGGCTGGATTCGCTGCTCTCCATCGTGCAGATGCCAGCGGGCGTGCCGGTGGCGACGATGGCGATCGGCAAAGCGGGCGCTGTCAACGCTGCGCTCTACGCCGTCGCCATCCTCGCCGCCACGCGCCCCGATCTGCGCGCGAAGCTGCGCGCGTTTCGTCGCAAGCGAGCCGAGCAGGTAATGGCGGAGACGCTGGAATAGCGGGTGTGCTATACTCCATAGGCAGTCTTGAGTCAGTATCAAGGCGGAGTTCATGGGAGGCCGCGACATGGGACTGAATGTCCTGACCATCGACGTACCAGAGGAAGTTCTCTGGGCGCTCAATCAGAAACCAGATGAGTTTGCCCAAGAGGCGCGCCTGCTGCTTGCTGTCAAGCTGTACGAGTCAGGCCGTCTTAGCACAGGGCTGGCGGCGCGGCTGGCTGGCGTGCCGCGGTCGGTGTTTATTTTTCTGCTTGGTCGGTATGGACTCTCGCCAATAGGCGTAGACCCAGACGAAATCGAGGGCGATCTCGACAATGCACTCCGGGCCAGTAATTCTGAATAATACTCCCCTGGTAGCTTTGTGGGTCTTGAATCGACTTGATTTGCTGCAAAGCCTGTATGACGTCGTCTCCATTCCGACAGCGGTTCGAGATGAGTTTTTGGCTGTCAGTAGAGAACGCCGTCAGCAGTTTCTTGCTCGGTCATCATGGATACAGGTCACTCCCCTGCACACTCCCGAATACGCGCTTACTTTCTCCGACTTGGATGCAGGTGAAGCAGAGGTGCTTGCGCTTGCTGTCGAGCAAGCTGCCCGCCTCGTGATTATCGATGAACGCAAAGGTCGCAGATATGCAAAACGTCTTGGCCTGCCTGTGACCGGAACTTTAGGAGTGTTGCTGGCAGCGAAAGCCAGAGGAATGATTGTGAGTGTTGCACCCCTGATTGATATATTGCTGGAAAATGGTCTTTACCTGCACTCTGATCTGATAGAACGCACCTTACAAGCCGCTGGTGAGAAGATGCAAAGGTAGGTAAAGATTGAACGGCAAACATTCAAAAACAAAGCTGACACCCCCTGCCGTCATCGGCGTCTTTGGCAGCGGCCAGCTTGGGCGGATGCTGGCGCTGGCGGCGCGGGCGATGGGCTATCGCATCCAAACCTTTTCGCCCGAACAGGACTCACCCACCGGTCAGATCGCAGAGCGCGAAGTCTGCGCGCCCTACGATGATCTCGACGCCGTGCGTGACTTCGTGCGTCGGGTCGATGTCGTCACCTTCGAGTTCGAGAATGTGGCGGCGGCGGTGGCGCAGGTCGCTGCGGAGGAGGGCGTACCCGTGCGACCCGGCGGCCACGTCTTGCACACGACGCAGCAACGCCTGCGCGAGAAAGGCTTTCTTGCCCTCGCTGGTCTACCCGTGACGCCGTTCGCTGGAATCAACACCGAAGCGGAGCTGCTGGCGGCTATGCAGCAGGTTGGCGCGCCGGCGGTGCTCAAGACCGCGGCGTTTGGCTACGACGGCAAGGGGCAGGCGCGCATCGACAATCCGGCGCAGGCGCTGGCAGCATGGGACGCCATCGGCCGTCACGAAGCGATCCTGGAAGGTTTTGTCGATTTTGAGCGCGAGGTGTCGGTGGTGGCTGCGCGTGGGGTGGACGGCGCCTTTGCACACTGGGGCGTGATCGAAAACGCGCACCGCAACCACATTCTCGATGTGTCGGTGGCGCCGGCCGCAGTCGAGCCGCGCGTCGCCGCTGAAGCGGTGGAGCTGGCGCACGCCATATTGACGCAGCTCGACGTGGTCGGCGTGCTTTGCGTGGAGATGTTCCTCGACCGGCGCGGACGGCTGCTGATCAATGAGTTGGCGCCGCGTCCGCACAATTCGGGCCACCTCACCATCGAGGCTTCGGTGACGAGCCAATTCGAGCAGCAGGCGCGGGCAATCTGCGGGCTGCCGCTTGGTTCGACTGAACTGTTGCGCCCGGCGGCGATGGCGAACCTGCTCGGCGACCTGTGGGAGCATGGCGAACCGAACTGGGCAGCGGCGCTGGCTGTGCCTGGCGTCAAGCTGCATCTGTACGGTAAAAAAGCAGCGCGCGGCGGGCGCAAAATGGGACATCTGACCGCATTGGCGGGTACAATAGAAGATGCACGTGCGAAGGTGATGCAGGCTCGCGCAGCGTTGAGCGAGGCTTCTGCCAATTGACCTCAGAGGAGGCTCTTGTGTTTTCAGAAGATAAGCTTCACGACGAATGCGGCGTTTTCGGTATTTTTGCACCCGGCGTCGAAGCCGCTCGCTACACATTTTTTGGTCTTTACGCCCTGCAACACCGTGGGCAGGAGGCTGCTGGCATCGTCACCTGCGACGGTCGCGTGGCGCATGTCCATAAAGGGATGGGGCTGGTTTCACAGGTCTTCGACGAAGACAATCTGCGCTACCTGCTCGGTCACATCGCTATCGGCCACACGCGCTATTCCACGACGGGTGCACCGAAGCTCCGAAACACACAACCGTATGTGATCGAGACGCTTGATGGTCCCCTTGCTATTGCCCACAACGGCAACCTGATCAACGCGCCGCAACTTCGTCTGGAATTACTTAGCCGCGGCGTCGGGCTATCGACTTCCAGCGACAGCGAAGTCATTTTGCACATGCTGGCTGGCGCTGGCGGCGACTGGATGGCGCGCATCCGCACGGTGATGGCGCGCGCCGAGGGCGCCTATGCGTTGACGATCCTGACGCGTGACGCTGTCTACGGCGTGCGCGATCCGTGGGGACTGCGCCCGCTGGTGTTGGGGCGGATGGCGAGTGGTGGACATGTGCTGGCGTCGGAGAGTTGCGCCTTTTCCACGATCGGCGCCGAGATGGTGGCGGAGATTCAACCGGGTGAGATCGTGCGCATCGATGCTGCTGGCTACGAGATTGTGCAGGGTGCGCCACAGCAGCGTCTGGCATTCTGCACCTTCGAGCAGATTTACTTTGCCCGCCCCGACAGCCTGTTCAACGGCAAGCTCGTCCATCAGACTAGGCAAAAGCTAGGCAAGCAGCTTGCCAGAGAAGCGCCCGCCGCCGCCGACATCGTCGTGCCTGTGCCCGACTCTGGCACGCCGCACGCTATCGGCTACGCTCAGAAAAGCGGCATCCCCTACAGCGAGGGGTTGATCAAAAGCCGTTACATCGGTCGCACCTTCATCCAGCCGTCAAACGAGCTGCGCAAAGTCGGTGTGGCGATGAAGTTCAACCCGCTGCCGGAAAATCTCAAAGGCAGACGCGTCGTGGTGATCGACGACTCGATCGTGCGCGGCAACACCTCCGGTCCGCTGGTGCGTATGCTGCGCGCGGCTGGCGCCAAAGAGGTGCACGTGCGCGTCGCCTGCCCGCCGATCAAGTTCCCCTGTTTCATGGGCGTAGATATGGCAAGTCAGGAGGAGCTGATTGCTGCTAACAAGAGCATCGACGAAATTTGTGAGCACATTGGCGCCGACTCGTTGGCGTTCCTGTCGATCAGTGGGCTGATGCGCGCGCTCAAAGCCGAAAACGGCTATTGCAACGCCTGTTTTACGGGCGAATATCCTTTCTCCACGCCGATCCCTCTGATCGAACTGCAAGAAAAGGAGAAGTTTGCAGATGTTTGGGGAGATTGAGATTGAAGAGCGCTGACGACAATCAGATGGCGACAAAAGGAGTAGCGAACTGTGTCTCTCTACGACCCTAAAGCGATTGACGAACTCGGCGCACAGGCTGCGGAGTGGGAAGCAGGTGCATTGAGCAAGGCATTGGCGCGATTTCCTGAACGACACCCAGAGTTCAGCACAATCTCCGGCGTGCCAGTTGACTGTGTTTATACGCCGCTGGATGTGGCCGACGCCGATTATGCTCGCGATCTTGGTTTTCCCGGCGAATATCCGTTTACGCGCGGGGTGCATGCCACGGGTCACCGTGGCCGATTATGGACAATGCGCATGTTCGCTGGCTTTGGCACAGCGGAGGAAACCAACCGGCGCTTCAAGTATCTGCTGGAACAAGGGCAGACCGGGCTGTCGATCGCCTTTGACATGCCGACGCTCTATGGCTACGACACCGACGCACCCGAGGCGGAAGGTGAGTTTGGGCTGTGCGGCGTGGCGTGCTCCTCGCTGGCGGATATGCAAATATTGCTCGATGGTCTGCCGCTTGACGCCGTCACTACTTCGATGACGATCAACAGCCCGGCGGCGATCATTTGGGCAATGTACATCGTTGCAGCAGAGAAGCGTGGCATTGGGCGGGCGCAGCTTGGCGGCACCTTGCAAAATGATATTCTCAAGGAATATATTGCGCAAAAAGAGTTCATCTTTCCCCCACGACCGTCGATGCGCCTGGTCACCGACACTGTTGAATTCGCTGCGCGCCAAATGCCGTTGTGGAATCCGATCTCGGTGTCAGGTTATCACATTCGCGAGGCGGGTTCGACTGCGGCCCAAGAATTGGCGTTTACGCTGGCGGATGGTTTCGAGTACGTGCGTTGGGCGCTGGCGCGCGGCCTGCGCATCGACGAGTTCGCACCGCGCATCTCTTTCTTTTTCAACGCCCACAACGACTTCTTCGAGGAGATCGCCAAATACCGGGCGGCGCGGCGCATCTGGGCAAAGGAGATGCGCGACACGTTTAATGCACAAAATCCGCGCTCATGGATGCTGCGCTTTCACACTCAGACCGCAGGCGTCAGCCTTACTGCGCAGCAGCCGCTCAACAATGTGGCGCGCGTAGCGATCCAGGCGTTGGCTGCCGTGCTCGGCGGCACACAGAGTCTGCACACCAACTCGCTCGACGAGGCGCTGGCGCTGCCCAGCGAAGAGGCGGTGACAGTTGCATTGCGCACCCAGCAGATCATCGCTCACGAAAGCGGCGTCGCCAATACCGTTGACCCGCTCGGCGGCTCTTTCTTCGTCGAAGCGCTGACGGACGAAATGGAACGCCAGGCGCGCGCCTACTTTCGCCAGATCGACCAGCGCGGCGGCGTGCTGCCCGCCATCGAGGACGGCTTCTTCCAGCGCGAGATCACCGACGCCGCCGTGCGCTTTCAACGCGAGGTGGAAAGCGGGCGGCGCGTCATCGTTGGCGTCAGCGACTTTATCAGCGGCGAACAGCCGTCAACGCCGTTGCTCAAGATGGATGCCGATGGCTATCAGCGTCAGGTGATGCGACTGAACGAAGTGCGGCGCACGCGCGACAACCGCGCCGTCAACCTACGTCTGGCGGAACTCGCCCGCGCCGCTCGCCGCGAGAATGTCAACCTGATGCCGCCGCTTTTGGATGCGGTCAATGAGTATGCCACGCTACAGGAGATGATGGATGTGCTGCGCGAGGCCTGGGGCGTCTATGAAGAACCGGTGATTCTGTAGATGGACGCTTTCCTCAGTTTTCACGCGCCTGGTTTCTGGCTGGTGATGGCGCTGTTGGCAGGGGTGATCGTCGTGGGCGTACGGACCTTCGCGTCTCAGTCAGCGCAGACGCTGAGCATCCCTATCTACTGGGTGATGTTGCCTTATCTTGCGCTCATCAGCGGCGGCGTTTCACCGCGACTAATGGGGTTGCTCTATATTGACTGGGTTGTAAGCCTGCGCATCGGAGTCGGGCTAACGATGGCATTGATTGCGTTGGCGCTTGGTATGCGAGCTGTCGCCACACTGGCGCCGGCTGACGCAACGAAGTCAGATGGGCAGCATTCAAAGCAGCCATTGTGGAGCGCAACACTTATCGTAGTTGGCCTGTGCGGCGCCGAAGAGTTCTTTTGGGCGTTCCTGCGCGGCGCCAGCATGGAGCTTCTAACTGTTTCGCAATTCTCTGTGGATGTGCCCGCTTATTGGGCAGTTTGGATTGCGGTGATATTGGCTGCACCAACTGCGCTGCTCAACACATCGGGGGCGTATAGCCGGCTGGTCAAGGCCACAATCCTGTTTATGTCCTCGATCGTCTTTTTTTACACGCGTAATTTCTGGCTGTGTTGGGCGCTCCACGCCGCCGTATGGATGTTATTCCGCCAACCGACGCAGCATCAACCGATTCTCGACAGACTTGCACCGTCGCCAGCGAATCACGCTTCGGCTACAGGAAAAAACCGATTGCGATAATCGCTGCAAAAAGCGCCACTGAAATAATCAAAAGATAACGAAGGTCTTTGAAAACAAAACCATATTCTGTCTTCCAGTCCACTTCGTCAGATGAACGCTGCACGCCAACCGGTTTGGTTTCGACAGTGTCCACAGTGGGGGCGACGCTTTGAAGCAAATTTTGCTCGCTCTGCTTGTAAATCTGGCTGTAATTGCTCGGGTTGGCGGCGCTTTTTCCCTTTGTTGGGCGCTTTGATTTGCTGACGGCCATTTTACTATCCTTCTATTTGTAATTCTTCGACACAGGTATCTTGCTGGTGGCAACCTGGGGACAAGCAGATGATTTGCGTGTCCACCATTTCATTATCAATGGAGTACATTGCTGCGTGCAAACTGCATCGTTACTTTTCGTGTTTTTATCGACTACGCAATCACCTTTAATGCGCGCAGGACATCGAGCACCTTCGGCATCGGCTGTTCCCAAAGCCACTCGGCGCGCAACCAGAAACCGGGCAACATCTGCGAATGATATTCGCCTTCCTGACCGGCGAATATCAGATGATAGCGCCCACCGCGCAACTGGTAGAACTCCGCCCAACGCCGTTGCGGGTCGATCAGCCAGTATTCCAACACACCGCCCGCCTCGTATTCGGTGAATTTCTCGCCCCGGTCGCGTCCGACGCTTTCTGGCGAGATGATCTCAACGACCAGGTCAGCCGGCCCGTCAAGATAGGTGGACTTGAGACGACTAAGATTGTTGTTTGCAATAAACAGAAGATCAGGCTCCCGGCCGTTTTCCATCTTCATCTGAAAAGGCGCGGTCCGAATGACGCCGAGAGAATGTATCTCTGTAAAGATTCTTAGAATCGCAGCGATAAAACTCAAAATATCTTGATGTTCGTTTGATGCGGGGCTAGTCATGACAATTTTCCCGTTCACCCATTCTGCCAGCGTGTCTTCATCCGCCCATTCCAGGAATTCCTCATAAGTGATTGCTTCTGATGCGGGTGGCGCCAGTAAAACTTGCAGTAGACGCCGCCGCAAGATGCGCTCGTCGGAAGGATGATTGGGATGTTCGGGCAGGGCAAGTTCATTGAGTTGATCGGTGACTTCTGAACTCATGCTTCACCTCCTGCGCAGATCATACCACAAGTGCATGTTGGTGTAGAGGCTATTGCATCTATTTTCGGCGCAGCGGCAGCCTGGCGCGTATAGTCGTTGCCAACATTGTAGCTTCTGGTAACTTTACTGCGAAGAGAATCGATGTATAGGCAAGCAGCCCGAAGCCACCAGCAACGATCACCAGCGCCAGCGCGCCAAATGTATTGGCAGGAAGTTGACCGGCGAACAGGGCAGTAGCGCTAGAGATCACAGCGGCCATCGCTCCGCCTGCCAGCGCAATCGCTGCGAAGCCGCGCAGCGTGTCGGCGCGCAGCCCTCCGACCACGCGCCAGAGCAGCAACACCATGATCGCGGCGTGACCGGCCTGTTTGGCGGTGTCCGCCCAGACCAGGCCGAGAAAGCCGAACGGCTCCACCAGCAGCAGCGCCACTGCCACGTAGATCACAACGCTGATGACGCCGACGAGCGCGGGCAGCCAGGTGTTAAAGCGCGCATAGAAGGCAAAATTGAGAGGAAAATCAACGGCGGCGAACAACATGCCGAGCAGATAGATGTTCAGAGCCAGAACAACCTGTTCGGTGTCCCCGGCGGTGAAAGCGCCGCGCTCAAAGAGCAGTCGCGTGATCGGTGCGCCGAGCAGCCAGAGCAGGACGCCAGCGGGCAACACCAGCATCCACACCATGCGCAGGCCGCGCGCCAGCGTCTGGCGATAGGCGGCGTCATCGCCGGCGGCGAAGTGCTGAGAGAGTCGCGGCAGCGCTGCAAGCGAGATCGCCACGCTGATCAAACCGAGCGGCATCTGTTGCAATGTCGTGGCGTTCGCCATCCAGGCAATGCTCTGCTCGCCAGTTGCGCTGGCAAGGCGACGATCCAGCCCGACTTGAAAGAGGCTCACGATCAGACCGGCGGCAATCGGCAGATAGAGCCAGAGAATACGACGCAGGGCAGGATGGCGCAGGTCGATGCGCCAGGAAAATGACACGCCGGCGCGGCGCACGTCGAAGAACATCAACGTCAGTTGCGTCAGGCTGCCGAGCAGCAAGCCAACTGCCAGGCTGAAGACGCCGATCAGCGGCGCCAGCAGCGGCGCAGCAACGACAATGCCGAGATTGAAGATGGCGGTTGCCATGGCGGGGGCGGTGAAGCGTTGCAGCGCATAGAGCACTGCCATCAGCACGCCCGCCATCGACAGAAACCAGACTGCCGGCGCCAGCCATCGGATCAGTTGCACGGTGAGGTCGAGCAGCGTCGGGTCGGAGGTGTGAAAACCGCCAGCCAGCAGGTTTGCCAGCAGCGGCGCAGCCAGCTCCAGGCCGATCACCAGCACTGTGAGCAGCACAATAAAAAGAGAGACAAACGCGCCGACCACCTGAACGAACTCGCGGCGTCCGCGCTGTGCATAGTCACTGAGCACGGGCACAAGCGCGGCGCTTAACATGCCGCCAACCAGGAAATCGTAAAGCAGTGTGGGAACCTGGGCTGCAACACGAAACGCGCTGACCTGCCCTGTTGCACCAAATAATGCTGCAATCATCATTTCGCGAACCAGGCCCAGCACGCGGCTGACCAGGCTGCCGATCGCCAGCACGCTAGCCGAGCGCGCCAGGCCGTGCCTTGCCGATAGATTCGATTCGTTCGCTTCGTTGGAGTCGGTCATCGTCGATGATCCGGTTTCGCAGCGATGTTAGGTGAGGAGTAGAACGCAGATGGCGCAGATTGAGCGGATTATCGCTGATTTTGATCCGCGTATATCCGCCTGATCCGCGCTATCCGCGTTCTATTGACGAGTCAAATTGACTGCGTTCAAGCCAGGACGGCGACGCGCGATGTAGCAAATTCACGCGGGTCGACGCGCAGGTCGATGGTGCGGCCGGCTTCCAGGTCTTCCAGAAAGCGCGTAGCCGACATGGCCGCGGCGCAGCCCTGCCCGACGCTGGTGGCGACCTGCTTGAAAACCTTGTCCTGAATCTCGCCTGCAGCAAAGACGCCGGGAACATTGGTGCGCATCTTGCGGTCGGTGATCAGGTGGCCGTCCTCATCCATTTCCAATTTGCCGGGGAAAAGTTCGTTGTTGGGAAGATGGCCGACGAAGACAAAAACGCCGTCGGTGTTAAGAAATCCTTCTTCTTGAGTGACGGTGTTGCGCGTCTTGACGCCAGTGACGGCGCCGTTCTCGCCGACGATCTCGGTGACGACGGTGTTCCATAGCACCTCGATTTTCTCGTTGGCGAAGACGCGATCTTGCAGAATCTTGCTGGCGCGAAATTTGTCGCGGCGGTGCAGAATGCGCACGCGGCTGGCGTAGCGCGTTAGGAAGAGCGCTTCTTCCGCAGCGCTGTCGCCACCGCCGATCACAAGCACATCCTTGCCGCGGAAGAAGAAACCGTCGCAGGTGGCGCAGTAACTGACGCCCTTGCCGGTGAATTCTTTCTCGCCGGGAACTTCCAGATAGCGAGGTCGTGCGCCGGTGCTGACGATGATGGTGCGCGTCAAGTACTCGGCGCCGCCCTCGGTCCGAACGATGAAAGGATGGCGGTCGACTACAATCTCATTTACATAGTCGAACTCGACGCGCGTACCAAATTTCTCTGCCTGCGCCTTAAATTTCTCGACGAGTTCTGGCCCACTCAGGCTTTCGGGAAAGCCGGGATAGTTCTCGATGTCGTAGGTGATGCTGACCTGACCGCCGTAATCATTGCCGGTGATCAACAGCGGCGAAAGGTTGGCGCGCGCAGCGTACAAGCCAGCGGTGAAGCCCGCAGGCCCGCTGCCAATGATAATCACATCCTCGATTTTCTCTTCCCTATGGTTGGAGCCATTGATCACCGTCATTTTGCTCTCCTTATCTCAACTTTATATCTGTTCATTGCGTCAGGCGCTACATTTTCTATAGTGCAGTATACATGTAACAATGCCTCTCGGCAAACGAGGGCGACAGTGAAGCGTATTGACGAGCAATCTCAAAATCAAACACGTTGCTTCAGCCACGCGATTGGCGTTTTTGGGGTTTTCTGCGAAGATAGAAACGCAGAAAGCGTTATGCCTTCTGTTGCTTTTCAGGAGAAACCCAGCTGCTATGAACATTTGTATGCTCAAATTTCGCTTTACACGTTTGTTATGGCTGTGTGGCGTCTTGTGCGCTGCACTGATCTTCGGATTGACGCCGTCGGTTGTGATGGCGCAGCCGACGGACTCCACTTATGCGGGGGCATACAAGGCGTGGGTTCGTTCGCCGGAGGGCCGTCTGTTCGATAGCACGTTGTATTTGAATCTTGACGGTACGGCGCTGCTGATCGACGACCGACTGTTTGGTGAAGCGCCGGTGACGCGCATTGGCCAGTGGTCTCCAACCGAGAACGGCGTCCTGTTAACGTTCACCAGTGACCCATCTGGGTTGTTGCCACAGCCGCTGTCGGTGACGCTCGATACATCGATTGGGCAGCCGCTTATTTCACGGGCGGACGAAGCATCTCAGGAACTGGCCGGCCGGCGTTATTATACGGTTTCCTACCTGTTTGAAAATCGCAATAGATTGCCGTACGGTTCAGAAGTGGCGATGGCGATGATCGCCAACAGTGGTTTGGCTGGTGCGTATAAAGCGTATACACCAGACGGAGCCAACGGTCGCCGCGATCTTACGTTGATGTTGTTCCCTGATTTTCGGGTGATTCTTAAGCGCGATGCAGTGGACGGTCGCACATCCTCCATAACTTATGGAGCGTGGCAGGATATTGGCGGACAGGCGTCTGTCACTTTGACTGAGGCGGATGGCGTCCCATTTCGGACGCCTGTGGAGATCACCTTTGGCGTCGAAAATGGCATCTTGCGCGGTCTCACCACTGTCAGCGCCAATGTCGCCGACCTGGTGGGGATTCCGTTTTATCGCCTCGAAGGGCTGGTAAATGCGGTCACCGTGCTGTTGCCTCCAGAAGCAACCACCCCACCGGACGAGGCTTCGGCGCTGGATTTGACGACGCCAGAGGCGGCTCCTATTGATCCGGCGACAATCGTTCCGGAAACACCAACTGGCCTGGCTCCATCGCCCACCGAGATTGTGGCCGAATATGCACCATCGTTTGCCGAGACCCCCTGCCCTGCCGACCTTCTGGTCGATTCAGCAGTAACTTGTGGGTTTCTAACTGTTCCCGAAAATCGCAGCCGCAGCGACAGTCAGCCGATTCAGTTGTTTGTCGTGAAACTGGGTGCACAGGGCGATGTTTTGCCCGACCCGCTCGTCGTGTTGGCTGACGCCCTGGACGACGAGCCATCTCGAGTTGTGCAGTGGTTTTCGACCGCGCCGGTGCGCAAGATGCGCCATGTCCTGATCTTGCATCCACGCGGTGGGGGGCTTTCGGCGCCTTCGATGGCCTGCCCGGAATATGTTGCCGATGGGGATACCCAGATCATGCTGCAATCGTTGGCGGATTGTTACAATCGCTTGCTGCAGGAAGGCCGCGATCTGACCGGTTACTCTCTAGATCAACGCGCAATCGATGTGGCTGACCTTGCGCAGGCGTTGGGCTTCGAGCGAATCAATTTGCTCGGCGTCGATATTGGCGCAGCTGTGGTGCAACTGACGGCGGAGCGATTTCCATCGATTGTGCGGAGCATCGTGTTGGAAAGCCCGGCGCCTCTTGGCGTCAACCGTACGTTGGAAGGCGCGTTCGGCGCCTTCGACGCATTGCGCAAGGTCTTCGATGACTGCGCGCACAACACCGCTTGCGCCACCGCCTATCCTGATCTGGAAACGCGTTTTTTGCAACTGATTGATTGGTACAACCAGAACCCAACGCCAGAGAGCATCGGCTTTGGTGACGGCGATGCGATCGCCCGACTGATCTTTGTCCAAATGCGGCAGGGTGGACGCAATGTTCCTGCACTGATTCATGCGCTGTACACGGGTGATTTCGGTACAGCCTGCCAGATTGCGCCGGTGGGGGGCGGCTGTTTGTTGCCGGTAAGCGGCGTTTCATCACCCAGCTCTGCAGCGTCGATGTCGCCCGAACAGCAGGACGCCCTGACCGTGACGCCCGGCGCTGAATCTGGGCTATCGTGGCGCGACTATTTTATTGACCCCAACAATCCAGAAGGCGTTGAAGCAGCTACGTTGGATCGTCTGCAACTGGAACTGGGGATCGACACGCGTGCCGAGTTGATCGATTTTCTCGATTCGCTGCCCCATCAGAATTTCCTGCCGCTGCTGGCTGCCACCACTGGGGTGCAAACAGCAGTGAGGCAAGCGCCGTCAACAGCCAGGTTGACGGCTCATGGAGCGTATCTCAATATCGTTTGTGCGGAAGATGCGCCGCGATACACCATCGACGATGTCCAGCGCGTTGCAAGGCGTTTGCCCTTGCAGGCGGCGACGCTGTTGACTGCGCCAGCGGAGCAGTTGCTGATCGTCTGTGAATTGTGGTTGACGCCGCCAGCCGCCAGCGGCGATCGGTTGATCCAGGTCAGCAATGCGCCAGCACTGATCATGGCAGGTGAGCATGATCCTGTAACGCCTGGGCGATGGGCGCGGCGCAGCGCGGCGGATTTCAACCAGCCGTTTGTGCGCATATTCGCTGGGGAAGGGCATCATTTGTTGCAAACGCCGGAAAGTTGTGCGCAGCAGATGATGGCTGCGTTTATCGAGCGCCCAAATCATGCGCCCGACGCCTTTTGTTTCCGGTCGCAACGCCCTACTTTTTTGCTGCCGACAGCCCTCAACGAATCGAACCCATCGTCGGAACTGGTCGGACGATCTCAGTCGGAATGAGTTGCCAGAGTGTTCTGTAAGAGGGTGTAATTCGAGGAGGCGTCACCCATCATAGGTCATCGCCTCCGATATGACGTGACGCATCACAAGACCTGCCGTGTCGATTTACTGATTGCTAGGCAGAGTTTTTATGTTTTCAGTGTTGCGTGCTACGTGCTACGTGTCGGAATCCCTCACGCAACACGCATCACGTAACATTGCGCTCATAAAATGTCAATCTAGAAATCAGTAGCATAGGCAATGATATACTGGTTGTAGACATAGTGCTACGATTCCTCGCAGCGCAAGAATCAAAAGACGAGCTTGAATGCCCTACATTGTGGTGAAAGATAGCCGTTATTATTCAGGTGCTCCGTTGCCTGCGGGCGGTGAGACGAAGCGGCAATCAGTGCTTGAGCAGCGTCTTATCTGGACGCTATACAAGAAGGAAGCCAAACGCTACGTCAAGCGAGCGTGGGCGGAGAAGGCCGCGCTGCGCATGATGGGCGTTGTAGAGGAAGTTCGCAAATAACCAGCCAGATTCTATATAGACGCCCAGCAGCGAATGACGTCAGCGCGGGCGCGGCGCCAAAGTCAACGTTATATCGACCGTTTCGCCGCTGCGTTCAACCGTCAAGGTAATCGTGTCGCCAGGACTGGTGTAACGCGCAAGGTAGATCAAGAGATCGTCGAAGGTGGTCAGTGGGCGTCCGTCAACAGCAACCACGAAATCCCCTCCCTGACCGTTTGGGCAGACGTCAGTGAAAGCAGTTTGAATGACACGCGAGTTGCCGCGCAGACCAGCGCGCGCAGCTGGGGTGTTGTTGAGCACGGATGCGACGATCACGCCGCGTTTGCTCTTATCGATGCCTTGCTCGTCACTGCAGATCGGGCTGAAGGTGACGCCTCTGATACCCATGTAGCTGTGCTGGTAGCGGCCGTCAGCGATCAAGCCAGGAATCACGCGCTCGACAATCGCAATTGGAATGGCGAATCCAACGCCGCTGTTCGCACGCACTTCAGAGCGAATTTGGGCGTTGACGCCGATCACTTCTCCACGTTCGTTGAAGAGTGGTCCGCCTGAGTTGCCTGGATTGATGGCGGCGTCGGTCTGGATCGAATCAGGAATGCTATAGTCGCCGCGCGATGGAATTGTACGACCGATAGCGCTGACGATGCCGCTGGTCAGCGTGCCCTGTAGCCCAAATGGATTGCCAATGGCAGCCACGCGCATCCCCACATAGACATCATCCATGTTGCCTAACTTCACCGGCGTCAGATCGTAACCGTCCGGGTCGATCTTAATCACGGCGAGATCACTGTCTTCGTCACGCCCGATCACTTCTCCGATTGCGACAGCGCCGTCGTGGAAGGTCACCTGGAAGCGCTGTCCACCCTCGACCACATGGAAATTCGTGACTATGTGACCCTCATGATCCCACACGAAGCCCGATCCATTGACCAACGGCATCAAATTATCGTTGCCGCGTGGCGTCGGCGCAGGCAGGCGTGAGCTACTACCGATCGGTGGATGCTCCATCCATACCGTAATGTTGACCACGGAACGGTTGTATTGTTCGTAGATATTGCGCAGCACAGCGCTTTCATAGTCGATGCCCTCGGTGGGTGGTTGGATAATAATCTGTGGGCGCGGCGTCGACTGAAAAGAGATCGGCATTGAGGCGGCGCGGCTCATTTCGACAGGGTGCAGCGAAGCTGTGCGCGTCAGGCTGTACATTGCCGCCGATACGACGGCGCACATCGTCAAAATAACCACCGTGCTGACGATGCCGACCAGAATCAACGGCGCTTTGGAGCGACGGGCAGGCGGTGTTAAGTCATACATGAGCAACTTCCATTCGATGCTACTCTTTTCTTTTGCACATGCCCATTGTATGGTCCGGCGTGGTGGCAGACGGTGACAATGCTCACCATTGCCCCATCCCAAAATCTGGCGTCGTCAACGCCTGACTCATTCCTGATTTCTGGATTGACATTTTATGAGCGCAATGTTGCGTGTTGCGTGTTGCGTGAGGGATTCCGACACGCACCACGTAGCACGCAACACTGAAAACATAAAAACTCTGTTAGCAATCAGTAATGCAAAAATACAGCCCCCTTTCGTGTACAGATTCCGGCCTGATCTGTGTTAGAATCTGGTCAAACTCGCATGAACATGTGCGTGTGAATGATGCGAGGTGAGAGCGAGACTTGATTCGGCATGAACCGTCGTCAACTAGCATTTGTCATTATCCTCAATGCAGTGATCAGCCTGACGATAGCCGTAACCGTCGTTTGGGTGGTCGAACAGCGTCGTCCGGATCCAGAATTGCTGGCGGCGCTGACGACCCCGATTGCTGCGCCGACAATCGCGCCGACCTTCACCTCTACGCCGGACAGTGCACAGCCCACTGCTGCACTCGATGCGCCGGCGCTCACACCCGGGTTCGCCGCTGCGACCGATGCCGAGGAAATCTATGTTGTCCAGCCCGGCGACAGCCTGCTGGCGATTGCTGGGCGCTTTGGCGTAACGGTGCAGACGATCATGGATGCCAACAACCTGACCAATCCCGATTTTGTCTTTTCAGGACAGCGTCTGGTGATCCCTCGCAGCAGTGTGCAGCCAACTGCGGCGCCGACTGCCACGAGCAGCGCCAGCAGTCAACCTGTCGGCGCTGGTCTGCGCGTGGCGTCGTTTACCAGCAATGGCAGCCTGCCCAATGAAGCTGTGCAGATCGCCAATGACAGCGATCTGGTGGTCAACTTGCAAGGCTGGCGATTGGAGAAGGAAAACGGGCCGGTTTATCAATTCGGCAGCATTTCTTTGTTCCCTGGCAGCGGCGTCGTGCTTTACAGCGGAATGGGCGTCGACACCAGCGTTGCCCTTTACTGGAATCAGGCTGCGCCAGTCTGGCAGAGCGGCGCCGTTGCGCGGCTGGTCAATCCACAAGGACAGGAAATTGCACGCTTGACAGCACCGTAGATGGAGAAAAACGGATGAGCAACGACAAGCCAAATCGCGGAGCGCGGCGCAGCCGCCGCCGTTTCTTCCGTCCACAAAAGGATGGAGCGCCCCAACCATCGGATTTATCGGCGCAGCAGCAAGCGGCAGGCGCCAAGCCGCCGCCACAGCGCCAGCGCAAAGCGCGACGCAAAGCGCGCTCGCGCCAGCGCGCGTCCGAAGAAGCAAGAACACAACTGACCGCCGAGGTGGATGTCGAGTACGTCCCACCTAAATCGATCTTCATCTACACGCACAGCGCCCACCCGGAAATGCGCGATAGCTACGAATTTCGTCCTGAACACTTTTCCAAAGTGGGACGGCGCATCGAGGATTTTCAGATCGACATCTCCTCGCTTTTCGTTGTGGACGTGACCGACGCCGACAGCCTGCCGGTGATCAAAGGACTCTCAAAACCAAACTTCAATTGGACGGAATGGGAAGAAGAATGAGCAACGCTACGAATAGGCCGATTGCGACAATTCGTTCGCTGGCCGACCATATCGGCGAGGAGGTCACGCTTCAAGGGTGGTGTTACGCCAAGACCGGCAAGGGCAAGCTGGTATTCTTGCAGGTGCGCGATGGGACGGGCGTCTGTCAGGCGGTCGTTTTCCGTGGCAATGTTCAAGAAGAGGACTTCGAGGCAGCCAAAGCCATCACCCAGGAAAGCAGCCTGGTTGTAAGCGGGGTCGTGAAAGCTGATCCGCGCGCGCCCGGCATCCCCGGCGGCTATGAATTGGATGTGCGTAGCATTGCGCCGCTCAGCATCTCCGATCCCTATCCGATCCAGCCAAAGGAGCACGGCGTCGAATTTCTGATGCAGAACCGGCACTTGTGGCTACGCTCCTCGCGGCAGTGGGCGGCGATGCGTGTGCGCGCTGTAATTGTGCGTTCGATCCGCGATTGGTTGGACAACAACGGCTTTCTCAACGTCGACACGCCGATCATCACGCCGGCGGCAGCGGAAGGCACGACCACCCTCTTCGAGATCGACTATCACGGCGAGCCGGCATACCTGGCGCAGACCGGGCAATTGTACAACGAAGCCAACATCTTTGCGTTTGGCAAGGTCTACTGTTTCGGACCGACCTTCCGCGCCGAGAAGAGCAAAACGCGCCGCCATCTTCAGGAATTCTGGATGGTCGAGCCGGAGATCGCCTTTTGCGATCTTGAGCAGTTGATGGCGATCGAGGAGCAGTTTGTCAGCTACATTGTGCAGCGCTGCCTGACCGAATGCGCACCGGAGTTGCAGGTGCTGGAACGCGACACGACCGCACTCGAACGTGTGATTGCACCCTTCCCGCGCATCCATTATGACGAGGCGGTGCAGATGATCAACGCAGCAGCAGCGCGCGGCGAACTTGTGCCCGGCTATCCCGACCCGGTGCCGCCGATCGAGTGGGGCGACGATTTCGGCAGCCCGCACGAGACCTACATCGCCGCGCAGTTCGAGAAGCCGGTCTTCGTGCATCACTACCCGACGCAGGTCAAAGCCTTCTATATGGAGCCAGAGCCGGATCGCCCGGAAGTCTGCCGCAGCGTCGATCTGCTGGCGCCCGAAGGGTACGGCGAGATTACCGGCGGCAGCGAGCGCATGAGCAGCGCCGAGAAGCTGATCGCCGCCATCGAACATCACAAGCTGCCGATGGCGCCGTATGAGTGGTACGTCGATCTGCGGCGCTACGGTTCGGTGGTGCACAGCGGCTTTGGTCTCGGCGTGGAGCGCACCGTCGCCTGGATTTGCGGGCTGGATCACGTGCGCGAGACGATTGCCTTCCCGCGCATGTTGACAACCATGCGACCATGAAAAACTGAAGTATGAATTGTGAATTGTCGATTGTGAATTGTGAAGCCACACGCGTTGCGTTGGCGATGCCTTCTTCACAATTCACAATTCATGATTCACAATTCACACTTCAGGAGTTTTTATGATTTTCCCCATTACGCTCATCTTTGCCTTTCTACTCACGCTGCTGCTTACCCCGTTGGCTGGCAGTCTTGGTCGTCGCTGGGGGGTGGTCGATGCGCCGGGCGGACGACGCAAGCACAAAGGCATTGTGCCACGCACCGGCGGGCTGGCGCTCTTTGGCGGCTTTTTCGTCACGGTGCTGCTGTTGACTTTCCTGCCGGATTGGACGCCTGTCGCCGCCTGGTTTCCTGCCCGCAACGACCCAAACGAGGAGCGTCGGCTGGCCGCGCTGTTGATCGGCTCGGTGTATTGCGTGGTCTTCGGCTTGCTCGACGACCGCTTCAGCTTCAAGTCGGGCCCCCAGTATCTGATCCAGTTTGGCGCGGCGGTGATCGGCTTTGCCGGGCTGATCTTTATCAAGCATGTCAACAACCCCTTTGCCGAGGGATTCTTCTTCGGACCGGATGGCTTTCCGTGGTGGATCGTCTTTCCGCTGACCGTCTTCTGGTTCATGGGGATGATGAATACGATCAACTTTCTCGACGGCGCCAGCGGGCTGGTGGCTGGGGTGACTGCAGTGCTCTCGACGGTATTGGCGCTGCACATGATCTTCAAAGCCGAACCGCCGCAGCTCAGTGTGGCGCTGCTGCCGACGGCGCTGCTCGGTGTGACGCTTGGGTTTCTGCCCTTCAACTTCGGGCGGCGTATCTTCATGGGCAGCAGCGGCAGCTACTTCTTGGGCTTTGCCGTTGCCGCGCTGGGCATCATCGGCGGCGCGCGGCTGGCCACGGTGATGATGGTCGTCGGGCTGCCGGCGCTGGAGGTGGGCTGGCTGATGTTCACGCGCTGGCGTCGCGGCGTCTCGCCAGGCGAGGGCGGGCGCGACCACCTGCACTTTCGCCTGCTCGACATGGGCGTGGATGAGCGCGTGCTGGTGGTGAGCTACTGGATATTCTGCGCAATGCTGGGCGCGTTCACGCTGCTGATTGATGACCGGCTGCTCAAGTTTGTTGCGCTCAGTATTGGAGTGCTCGTTGGGATTGCGATTTTTGTGTGGGCGAGCCGGCAACCGACGAAGCCACCTGCGTGAAATCTTTTACGTCGTTTTCCGCCATGCTTCGAGGCGCGCAAGCCACTGGTCGAAGAGCGCGCACTCCTGTCTGATTGCAGGCAACCCAATTTCGATAACCGCTAGTACGCCCATTAATGGTTTTTCGTAGTCGGGGATCAATGTCTTGATGCGCTGCGATGGACAAGTTTGAGGTGAATCATTGATCTCTTCGGGCGTGGCGAATTGATTGCGAATGGCGCGCAAGTCTGGGGCCAATTGAGGACGTCCCACGCCTGCACTGAATCGATCACAGTCGCTGAACAGCAGTCCTTCGAATTCGTGCATAATAACATACGGCACGAAACGGGCAGGATCAAAAGCATGACCCATTGCTCTCGCAATATTCTGCGCCATTGCTGTCTCGATAGCCTGCGCCTTCTGCTCGAATGGTAGTCGATTCGCCTCGCTGCGACCTGGCCATGCTCCTGCGCCGCTTTGGGGTAATGCATAGTAATCGACCATGGTAGTCACCAAGCATCCCGCATCCTCACGAAGGTGATTGAGGATGTCTTTGCGCACGGCGTCCCAGCCACGAATGCCGCCACGCCGGTTGCGTTGACGGGCATTGCCTATGAGCCGCGCGCTCACCCGGTCGAAGCCGTGCTGTCGAAGATGCGGCGCAAGAATCTCATTAACAAAGGTCTCCTCAGTCTCACCTTCGACATGCACCAGGAGCCTAGCCATATACTCCCTCTGGCGCCGGACGACCACCGAGTTCATTTTTCTCCCAAAGCTGTCCCAGACTATATTCTTCGAGCCAGATTGCCAGCCGGTCTGCATCAAGGCGTGTGAACTGCGTGCTGCCGTTGACGCGTTCTGCCACCAACACATCCTCTGGCTCGAAATGGTCGAGCAGCAGCGGTGACTGTGTTGAGAGAATCACCTGGGTTGTGTGCGAGACCTGCTTGACGAGTGAGGCAAGGAGCGTGATCGCGTATGGGTGCAACCCCAGCTCGGGTTCGTCCACCAAAATCACGGAAGGGCGGTATTCCTCAGGCTGGAGCAGCAGCGTTGCCAGTGCGATGAACCGCAACGTGCCATCAGACAGAGACGCAACATCGAAAAAGGCGTCCGCCCCCTTGTGCCGCCATTCCAGACGAATCTTGTCTGGGTTCAGCCGCAGCGGTTCAAGAACGAAGTCGTCGAAAAAGGGGGCGACTCGCTGCACTGTGCGGCGGATCAAGCTGTAGGCCGAGGGATGTTTTTGTTGCAGCAGGTAGAGAAATGCAGCAAGATTGGACCCATCCGGACGCAAGAAACGGTTGTCGTTGATGTCCCCGGTCTTCTTCAGTGGCGACATAGCGCTCGTGTCGTGAAAGTGATAGAGACGCCAGCTTGCCAGGAGTCTGCGCACGTACTGCGCCGTACCGTCGAGGTTCGGATCGCTGATGCCAGCTTCTAGCCCACGTGCGGCCAGCCGTTTAGCGAAAGGTCCCTCTGAATACTTATCTTTGTTCCAGAAATAAACGTGTTCACCGTTCAGAAACAATTGATCCGTCTCGGTCGGTGTCAGGACAATCCGATACTGGTTTGTATCATCTCGAAAAAAGACATGCAGTACAATCGCAGGCGTGATCTTGGAGCCAAAATGAAGCAGACGATCAGCGCCGCCAGCACGGGCAACATAATCTTGGAGTTTCCCATCACGGATCGCGTTCAGGAAGGCAAAGACCGCAATAAAGTTAGATTTACCGGAGCCATTAGGGCCGATCAGCACGTTGATGGGCCTGAGTTCCAGTTTCTCGACATCAGCGATGCTTTTGAAACCCTGAATGGTGATGGCATTGAGTACGGACATGGATCGTATCTCGATTTGAGAAAACGCAGTTTGCTGTACGCGCAGTGAATTACGATTAGAACAGCCCTATCTCGTCGTCATTGTAAGAGAGATAGACCTGCAAACCAAATCGTCTGCTATAATTCACAGCCATAAGTGGTGAGGGACGTTGGCTGCCGAGTGTGCCTGGACGCCGGTGTTCGCGCCAATACCTGATGGAGTGCTGATATGTCGATGCTAACCATTTCCAATCTCGGCGTCTCTTTCGGCGACTATGACGTATTTATGGGCGTCAGCGCGTCGATTCCCAACGATGGCAAGATTGGCTTAGTCGGGCCCAACGGAATCGGCAAGACGACGCTGCTGCGCGTGCTCGCCGGGCTGCTGCCGCCGACCACCGGCAGCGTGACGCTGGCGCGCGGGACGCGCATCGGCTATCTGCGTCAGGAGGCGGTCGACGCTTTCGCCGGTCGCCACAATACTGTACACGATGAGATGCTCAAGGTCTTCGCAGGTCTGCGCGAGCAGGAGGCGCAGCTTCGTGAGCTGGAGCATCGCATGGCGGAGGAGCACAGCGACGAGCTGCTTGCCGAATATAGCGCGGCGCAGAGCGCGTTCGAGCACGCCGGCGGCTATGAATATGAGACGCGCATTGGGCAGGTGCTCTACGGGCTTGGCTTCACGCGCAGCGAATGGGATTTGCAGATCTCCGTGCTTAGCGGCGGACAGAAGACGCGCGCGCTGCTGGCGCGCCTGCTCCTCGAAAAGCCTGATCTGCTCATCCTCGACGAGCCGACCAATCACCTCGATGTGCAGGCAGTCGAGTGGTTGGAGGGGATGCTGCGCACGTGGGACGGCGCGCTGCTGATCGTCTCGCATGACCGTTACTTTCTCGACAACGTGGTCAACCGCATCTGGGAAATGGGCCCCGCTGGCTTCGAGACCTACAACGGCAACTACAGTCACCACGTGCGCCAACGCCAGGAACGGTGGGAGCGCCGCGAAATCGAGTTCAACGCCGTCAAGGAGCGCTTTCTGAGCGAACTCGACTACATCAAACGCAACATTGCCCGCGACGCCACCAAGAACCAGGCAGTCGGTCGGCTGCGACGGCTGATTCGCGAGGTGCGCGTGGTCGAGGCAGGTGGTCTCGACCTGCTGCTCAGCAAGAACTGGGGACAGGTGATGGAGGAGGTCGACATCTCCGAAGCCAAGTGGGGCGTAATGGATGTCGAACAGGCGATCAAGGGGCTGCGCAACCCGGTGATCCGCCCGCCGCAGCTCAACATGAAGCTCAAGACGACGCTGCGCAGCGGCAATCTCGTCCTGCGCACGACTGCGATGACGATCGGCTATCCAGAGAAGACGCTCTTCACCGCCGAACCGATCACGCTGGAGCGCGGCGAGTGTGCGGCGCTGATCGGGCCCAACGGCAGCGGCAAGACCACCTTTCTGCGCACGCTCATGGGCGAGATTGCGCCGCTAGACGGGCAGATCAAGTTTGGCGCCAGCCTCAAGATCGGCTACTTTTCACAGGCGCACGAGCGGCTCAACCCCAATAACACCGTGATCGACGAGCTGCTCAGCCACAAGCAGATGCTGCTCGGCCCGGCGCGCAACTATCTGGCGCAATATCTCTTTCGTGGCGAGGATGTCTTCAAGCCGGTGCGTCTGCTCAGCGGCGGCGAGCGCGGACGGCTGGCGCTGGCGATCCTGGCGCTGGAGGGGGCGAATTTCCTGTTGCTGGACGAGCCGAGCAACCATCTTGACATCCCGGCGCAGGAGGTCTTGCAGCAGGTGCTCGAGCAGTTCGAGGGCACAATCCTGCTCGTTTCACACGACCGCTATCTGATCGATCATCTGGCGACGCAGGTGTGGGAGCTGCGCCAGAATCATTTGGAGATTTTCGAGGGAACCTATGCCGAGATGATAGCGGTGCGGCAGAAAGCGACGGAAATAGAGAAACAGATCGCCGCAGTTGTGCGTTCGGGTGAGCGCAACGGTTACGAAGCCAGTAAGCAGAGCCGCGCCGAGGCGCGCCGGCGCGCCAGAGCGATCGCTGACGCTGAAGCACGCGTGCACGAACTCGAGGCGCAATTGGCGCAGTTGGAAGCGGATTTAAATGCCGCCACTGTTGCGCAGGACATTTCCGCCATTCAGCGGCTTGGCCAGGAATACACCGATGTGCAAACAGAGCTGGAAGCTGCGATGGAGGCATGGGCGGAGGTGGCGTGAGCTGAATTCTCGAAGCTGCATTTTTCGATCGATTGCCATCGACTGGGTGCTTCTATGAGGAAACGCGTGATTTGACTAACGCCACCATCAGGTGCGCTGGCGCTGTCAGTCAACAACCTGACCGTAGCTAGAGCGCAATTGGAACGCATCTTAACGACCAGTGATCACGGTTTCGATAAACGCCCGGCTCTCGTCTACGATCACGTCGGGCGCTACGTTGTGAATGTAATGGCTGACATCTAAGGTCTGGTAACGACCGTTGGCCGCTTCAGCGTAAGCTGTCAAAATCCCCGTCCAGTTATTTACAGGCAAATCAGCGCCATTGGAAATAAAAAGGTAAAGGGGAACATCGGGGATGCCCTGGACAGTCACCTGTTCCGCATTGGTCTGGGTCACATCAATTTCAGCCAGCATATTGGCCGACATGATGCGCCGGTGCAGAATGGCGCAGTAAGCGGCTGTCTCATTGGCTGTTAAATGCCCCTGGCTCACCGCCTCCGACCCGTGGCAGATGGCCGGGACCAGGCGGAGCAGGCCAGTGCGAGCCGTAAAGGCAACCAGGGCCAGCCTCAACCGGGGCGGTGACAGTTCAGCATAGACTGGCGGCACGGCCGGGTCCAGACTAACGATGGCAACCACCTCCTCAGGGTAGCGATTGGCCCAATGCAGCGCTTCCAAACCAGATATGGAATGGGGGAATAAAACGTAGGGCGGGTTTTCTCCGGCCCGCTGTAGCGCCAGCCGCGTTTCATTGAGCACCGTCTCAATGTCACGCGGCGTGGCGCCATCGTCACTCCAGCCATAGCCAGCCCGTTCCACCACAGCCACGCGGTACGTATCGGACAAGCGACTGTACAGCGCCTTGAAATCCAGGGTGGGGGCAGTTGTGCCGCTGCCAGACAGGAAGACGAGGGTCGGATTGCCGGCGCCTTCGGCGTAAACATGCAGGCGATGGCCGTTGACCGCCACCAACTGACCCGGCGGCGGGTAGGCCGTCTCTTCTCGCGGCGCCTGCCACCGGTGATTGAGGTAGCTGCCCACTAGCAGCAGCGTCAGCAGCACAACACAACCGAGGCCAATCCATTTGAGCGCGTCCATCATCATCACCCCCTTTTAGACCAGAAGGTTCCAGTAAGCTAACCACCAGACGACGGTCAGAGCCAGGACAGACAGCATGGTGAGATGCAGCCGCGCCCAGCGTGTGGCGGCGGCCGCGCGCCAGACGAACCCGACGCCAATGACCAGACCGACGGCAACGGCTGTTGCCAGCCAGGGCAGCAGTAGCACGGTCTCCACACCGGACGCTTCGCCGAAGAAGATGCGGGGCACGCCAAAAGCGGGATCAACATCGCCGATGATGCTGGCAAAGGCGAGCAGGAAGAAGAGCAGGGATAGCCCAAAGGCGGCGGCCAACCAACGGCTCAGGCGGAGGGACAACGGCCGTTCCATCGCTTTGTCCCGCGCCCGCAGCCAGCCAATCAGCCAGGCTAGGCTGGAGCCAATGATCAGCAGCAGCGTCAGCACAATGAGCAGGGCGCCAAAGGAGAGAGTGGCGTACCAGGGAACTTGGAAAGCAGATGTGCCGGTGAAGTTGAGGAAGGCAGGACGGCCGTCCAACGACAGCCACTGCCTGCCGTCGGCATCGGTGTGGAAGGCAAGATACGCTTCTCGCACCTGGTGGCGATAGAGGCCAGGTTCGACCTCGACGTAGTTTTCCGGCCGGCCTTCCACCGTCAGCTGCAAATAGCCGTCGCGGCTGGCCGTGACCTGGGCCGCTTCCAGCAAGCGAAAAACTTTGGCCGGGCCGCTGAAATCCGCCCGCGCCAGGTGGTATTCGCCAGTATAGGCGGTCAGTCTCTGGTTCGCGTCCGGCGGCGGGGTCAGGGCGACCACGGGCGGGGCGGGGTAGTACTCGTCCATGAACGCTTGCCACAGGTGGGCTGGCGCTTCATTGCCACCAGCGCCGTTGTAGACGACGTACAGCCCGATGTTTTCGGCGGGCAGCAGGTAGAGACCGGCGTTGAATTGGAAGGTGGAGCCACGATGGAAGAGAATAGCATGGCCGTTGACCTTTTGCTTCATAAAGCCGTATCCCATCCCGTCCAGACGGGGATCGGGGGAGAATTGGCGGCGGTGCATCATTTGGACAGTTTCTGGCTGCAAGATGGCGCTGTCTTGGTAACGGCCGTCCTGCAAATGGGCAATCATAAAATGGCCCATATCGGCTGCCGAAGCGCTCATTGCCCCGGCGGGGTAAGGCGGCATGAAGACAAAACCGCCTGGCAGATGGCGGAAGTCACCTGCCCCATAGCCCGTCGCCAGATCATCCGCCAACTCAGCCGGAACTGGCTGGTGCAGCGTGCTGCGGCTCATTTCTAAAGGGGCAAAGATGTGGTTGGCCACATAGTCGGCAAACGGTTCGCCGGAGACGCGCTCAACGATGTAGCCGGCTAGAGCGACGCCATAGTTGGAGTAAGCCTGCGTCGTGCCTGGCGGAAAAACCCGCTCCGGTTGCAGTTCGGTCAAGTATTGGCGCAAGGGCATCATCCGTTCCTGTGATAGAACAAAAAGCGCTTCCCCCTGATCGGCAAAACCGGCGGTGTGGGTCATCAGATGAGCCAGGGTGATTGACTCGCTAAAGGTGGCTGGGATGGCAAAGTCCAGATAGTGGTTGATGTCGGTGTGGAGGTCCAATTTCCCTTGCTCAACCAGCTGCATAACGGCCGTCCAGGTGACAGGTTTGGCCGACGAGCCGGTGCGGAAAAGGGTGCGTTCCCCATCCACCAGCCGTTCTTGTTCCATATCGGCGTAACCGTACCCTTTGGCAAGCAGCAGTTGACCGCCGGCCACAACGACCACGGCCGCGCCAGGCACGCCAAGATTGTCCAATTGGGCGGTGATGGTCTGGTCAAGGAATGGTTCCAAGCCGGGTAGAACGGCCGTTTTACCAGTTGTCTGGGCCAGAATCGGTTGAGTGGGGATGGCTAGAAAGCTGAACAGCGCCAACAAGATAAAGCCGGGGCCGCCGATGTCTCGACGTCTGTCGCGCAGTGTCCAATGCTGCTTGACCAACGCTGCGCTCAGCATGGCTATCGCGGTACCAGCCACAAGGTAGCCCAAAGCGATCAAGGAAACACGAGGCGCTAAATCGGAAACGACAACTGCCGCTGTCAGCGCCATCCCCCCCACAATCAAGCCCACCATCAGGCCAGGGCGTAGATCGTTTGTCTGCGCCAGCCAGGCGGCTGTGGCCCCGCCGGCTGCCGAACCGATCAGAGACAGAACCAACCAAACCCAACCCGCCAGATTGGGCCACAAAATGGGGACCACAAATAGGATAAGCAGGCTAACTGCTAGCGTCACGCAAACGCCGGCGGTTATGGCTTTGAAGATGTTAGTGTTTGAGGTCATGTTTGTTCCTCTAGGTTTGTTGGTCAAGAACGCCGTGTTTTCAGGTAAGCAGCCGTCATCGTTACCATCATGAACACCGAAAGCAATTCCAGGACGACATGTTGGGCAATGATACTTCTGCAAATACTCATCCAGGTTCAGACACAGGATATCTGCTACCTCGGTTTCTGGTTTCTTGGTTGCGATATCAATGAATGCGCCAAGGATCATGGTTCACGATCAACATCAAGTGTTCTGAATGGTCTCTTACCATACTCTTGCGATTTGCCGCGTGCGTCGGTGTAACATTTCTGGAACGTCGTGTTTTCAGGTAGGCAACCGTCATCGTTGCTGTCGCGACCACCGACAGTAACTCCAGGGTAGCATGTTGGGCGTCGGGAATAGGCCGCTGTCCCAGCGATGGTAAAAAGCGGACGGTCTCAATGTAGCCATTCTCAAAATACCAGCTGAAGTCTCGATGTAACGCAGTTGGTCCAAAGAGATACGGCAGCCACCACTGCCACAATTGCAGCCCCAGCCAAATGTAGCTATGAACAACTCCGATCAACATCAGCCAACGGATTTGCAGGCTGAAGGCAACGATGTAGATGGTGAAGGGGGCGATGTCGGTCAAGGTACTGACTAGCTGGGATTCTAACAGGTTGTTCCAAGGATACAGGTTGACATGGTTAGTGACGATGAAGTAAGCCACCATGATAACCTGGGCCACAATAGCGGCGTGGAGCCAGCGATCTTGATTGCCTGCCGCCGTTGTCCCGGCGCTGCCCGCTATTGCCTGATTCGTAGATGTGATACGCATGGGAAGCTCTCCTTTTGTCCCTAAATGGAACTACGCCTCGATGATAACAGTCGTTTAGGCGTAGACGCATGGGTCAAAGGGCGTATTGGGGTAGTAATGTGGAGGGCAGGGTTTTTCAAAAGTCCGTTTTTTGCATTTGAACGGCATGAATGCAGATAACGGGCACAGGCAGTTTCGTCGCTTGTTTTTGTCAATCCAGAAAACGCGTCACTTGATCATCAAAAAGCGCGTCAATTGGATGGATAGAAGATCAAAAGTGATGTGATCGCAGCGAATTACAACAGTCCCAACTCGCGGCCACGCGCTACAGCCTGTGTGCGGTTTTGAACATATAATTTGCCGTAGATGTTCTCCATATGCTTCTTCACCGTCGCCGTGGCGATAAACAGTCGCTGCCCAATTTGCCGGTTGGTCAGCCCTGCGGCTGCCAGCCGCAGCGCCTCTAGTTCCCGTTCGCTGAGTGGTTCGGCCAACCAGTAGGCTAAATCGGGCGCTATTTTAGACGGAGTGGCTGCTGGCTCTGACTCTTTGATCACCTCTGGCAACGGATGACCGGGCATCGGATTGACCTCAAAAGCACTTAACACTTGGGCGGCGTAGGCGGAAACGGCCGTTTCCGCCAACACAACCCGCGCCAATAATTCCCCCATCGGCCGTCCCTCGTCCACAAACAGGCGTGTGTATCCCTCCAGCTTGGCCAGCGTTAAGGCGTGGGTTAGCGTGTTGAATGCTGTTTCCGAATCGCCTCGCGCCTGCTGCGTCAACGCTTGCAAGGCAAGAATCTCGATGATCCGTCCGGTGCGACCGGTCAGTGACGCCCCTGGCAAAAGTTGTGCCAGGAGGTCACTCGCTTCGGCCAGCCTGCCCTGGGCTAGCCAGATGCGTGCCAGGAGGGCGTATTCAAATTCAAACCAGTCGCCCGGTTCTGTGGCCAGCTCCAGACCATAATCGGTCATCAACTGTTCCGCCCAGGCGCCGGCCTTTGCCATTTTCCCCTGTCGTAGCCAGAGGCGGGCAGTCGCCGCCCCCAGGCGTAAATCTAGCAAAGCCATCTGTGCGCGCTGCATGACCTCTTCCGCCTGACGCAGCGCGGTGTGGGCTTCGTCCGGCGCGCCCTGCGCCTGTCGCAGCTGGGAGAGCGCAATAGCGGCATTCAAAACTGTCGGGCCTAGTCCGGCTTGCCGCGCCAACTCCATCGCCTCCGCCAGATAGGCGGCAGCTTCATCCAGTTGGTTCCGTTCATAAGCGAGCCGCCCTAGCCCCACTTTAGGGATGCCAGCAATGGGCAGCGGTTGGTTGTGACGACCGTAAGCCAAATGGTGCGCCTGCTGCCAGATGGCGTCGGCCTGACGCAATTGGCCGCGCAGTTCCGCCAGTTCCGCCTGCGCCGCCAGCGCTGACAGCAAGGAAAAACGGTTGTCAACCTGAGCGGCGATGGTCGCGGCGCAGCTATACGCCTCTTTGGCTGCGTCTAGTCTGTCCTGCATCCGGTAGGCGTGACCGAGCATAATCTCCAATGTGCTGCGAAAACGAAGCTGGTTGGCAGGCAGTTGTTCCCGTGCCTGCAAACAGTAAGCCAACGCATCGGCAAAACGACCGTGATTCAGAGCAATCTGCCCCTGCAAGGCGGCTAATTCCACGTGCCAATCATGACCGGCCGGCTCTTGTGCCAGCAGCGGAGGCAACACACGCTCAAAATAAGCTTCCGTTTCGGCCATTTTCCCGGCATACATTAACGTCCAGGCACGCCCCATCGCCAGTGGGCCGCGGCTGTCTACCTGTTCCGACGGCAGCAAATCAAGCCAGCGGCGTAGTGTGGCGATTTCCCCCTGGTTGCGGAGCGTCCAGCGGGCCGCTTCCACCAATGCACCCGCCCGCGCCGCGTCTTCAGCAGCCAGAGCATGGCGAATGGCATCGCCCATCAGTTCCTGTTGCTCGCACCATTGGCTGGCCCGCTGGTGGAGGTCGGCTATCTGGTCAGGGTAAGTTTGTTTGAGCCGGTGGCGCAGCAGGTCGGCAAACAGGCGATGGTAACGATACCACTGCCGTCGATCATCCAGCGGCGTCAGGAAGAGGTTGGCCGCCTCCAACTGCTCCAGGGTAGTTTGGGCGTCGTCGGCTGTCAGGACTGCCTGGCACAATGGGGCGCAAAGCCGGTCTAAAACAGCAGTGCGCAAGAGGAAATCCTGTATTTCAGGCGGTTGCTTTTGCAGCGCTTCGTCAATGAGGTAATCCAGGACATAGCGATGGCTGCCTGTGAAGTTGGCGATGAAATCGGCGCGGGCGTCGTTGTCGGCCAGGGGCTGCATGGCCAAGGCGGCCAGTTGCAGCCCGGCGATCCAGCCTTCGGTGCGGTTTTCCAAGGCGGCCACATCTGCTGGAGCCAGATTGAGTCCCCACACTTGCTGCAGAAAGGCAGCGGCTTCGTCGACCGTGAAGCGTAAATCGACCGCGCGTATTTCCTGCATTTCCTGGTGTACACGCAGGCGGGACAACGGCAGGGGCGGGTCGGCGCGGCTGGCGATGATCAACCCCAGTTGGGGCGGCTGGCGATCCAGCAGGTAGGCGAGGCTGTCGTGGATGGCTTTGTTTTCGATGACGTGATAGTCGTCCAAAACCAATATCAGGCGGTCGTTTCGGGTGGCCAGTTTGTTGATCAGGATACCGAGGATATGTTGGGGAGATGGAGGGGCGGGAGATTGGAGGAGGGCAATAGCCGTTTCGCCCAGATACTCGTCCACCGTCTGCAAAGCGGCGATCAGGTAATTTAAAAACAAGGTCAGGTCGTTATCTTGTTCATCCAGGGAGAACCAGGCAACGGCTCTTTGCTGTGACAGCCATTTGGCCAGCAGGGTTGTTTTGCCAAAACCGGCCGGGGCGGAGATGAGGGTTAGTTTGCGATCAAGGTTGTCGTTGAGCCGCCCCATGAGGCGGGGGCGGTCTACCAGATTGGGTCGCACTGTGGGCGCCCATATTTTGGTGGTCAGAATAGGATGAGACATAGCGAGATTATAATTTGTCTCTCCACTCTGCCCAAACGTGCTTACCTCATCTCCAGGCGGGCAGTGAAAAAATTGTAAATGCCTACCTTTTTTACTTATCTGTTCAGATTTACAATTGTTTCGCCTCGTTAACTGTTTTCATTATCCGCTGCCTTCAAATCTTGCTGGGCACCAGTTGTGTCAGTGGCCGTCGGGAGAGGGTGAAAATGGAATAACTGTAGGCGATGACTACACCCAAAGCCACGGCGCTAATGGGGTGGACAGGCAACAACCACCATAAAGCGGTTGCCAGGAGGGTGCGTAAAACGGCATGAATCGTGCCCACGGAGTGACCGATAATCCAGGAAAAGACGACCCAATGTAGCCCTAGCCCAATACCCAGGCTCAGTGGAAAATAGCTGGCGTCCTCGAATAACAGGGTCAGGTGCAAGGCCCATAACAGGTTGACCATCAGCACGCACAGTCCCATCAGGCGGCTGAGCGGATTGTTGTTAGCTATTGGGTTTTCGCCCAGCAGTTTGGCCACAGCCAGCCCAATGGGGAAGATAGCGCCGGAGCCAAACAGCAGCACATAAGTTGCTATTTGTTGGGGCAAAAACATGGCGGCGATCCCGGCAATTGTCCAGACAATTCCCCCGGCAATGGGTAATGAGAGAGAGCGGCCAGCTTCTCGTTCAAAATCGGCTCGTAATGCGGGCAAGGCGTCTTCACTCATCGTTTCCTTCCTTTGTATCATCTTGTTGTATGCTTAATAACGGCAGTCCCAGGTCGCGGATGCAGGCCAGAATGCCGTGCAGGGCGGCCTGATCCGCCAGTGGTCCGTGTAAGAGGGTGATGCCATCTTCCAGATGACGCAAGCTCAGGCCATCAAAAAATTCAGTGGCATAATCTGGGTCTAGGTGTCCTTTGATGCGGATGTGGTAGATTTCAGGCATAGTAGAATCTCGTTGAATCTGTGTGGCAATTGGCTCTTTTCTGGTTGGGATTGTTTAAACTGGCTAAAGGGTAACAGCCGTTCGGGCGTAGGCGCATGGGTCAAAGGGCGTATTGTCAATAGGCAACACCAAACGTGCCAGCCAAAACAATTACTGATTGCTAGGCAGAGTTTTCATGTTTTCAGTGTTGCGTGTTGCGTGCTACGTGTCGGAACCCCTCACGCAACACGTAATACGCAACACTGCGCTCATAAAATGTCAACCTAGAAAACAGTAGATGTGCTTTCGGCGC
>CALJMI010000120.1 GCA_937981885.1 uncultured Caldilinea sp. | reverse complement strand
TTCCTGGAAGATGGGCGACCAACCTGAAGAACAATCGAAACGCTCTCTGTAGCCAACCAATGGCATTACACCTCGGTCTTTGCCAGCATGTCGGCGAACTCCTTCTGCGCCTGGTCGAGGGCGACCATAGCGTCTTCACCTTCGATCACACGCTGGATGGCAACGCCGATAATATCGCGATACTCCGTCACGCCTACGATCTCCGGCAACCCAAGCTCGCCCACTTCCAGGCTTTGCAGGAAGACATCCGTCCAGGCTTGTGGCATTGTTGCACCACTTGCCACTTCAGGCGCTTCCCACGCTGAACGCCGTGATGTACCTACGCCCGCCAACTGCTGTTTGAGCGCGATTTCTGGACTGGTCGCCCATTGGCAGAAGAGATAGGCGGGTTCGGCTTTGGGCGAAATTGCACTGACCGCCATGCCGGTCGTGAAGGTGGGGACAATCGCTTTGACCGGCCCAGCCGGCATCAGCGTGTAGTCTACGTTGCCAACGATAGTCGACACTTCTGGATTCTCGAACTGTCGCGCAAAGTTGATGCCATCGAAATACATGGCGACCTGTCCCTGCGCAAAGGCTGATGAACATTCCTGCCAGTTGAAGTTGACGACGCCGGGCGGCGCATATTTGCTCAACATGCCGGCGTACAGATTCATCGCCTGCACTGCTTCGTCGGTCACGAGATTCGCCTGGCGGTCTGGCGTCAATACATCGGAACCGTAAGAGCGCAGCATCCACGTGAAGCCAATCGCATTCGCGTTCTTCAGTCCACGCGCAATATAGCCGTACAAGGTGGGCGGGTTGTGCATCGCCTCAGCAGTTGACTGCATCTCGTCGAAGTTTGTTGGCGCACTGAGCCCTTTCTCTGACAGCAAATCTTTGCGCGAGAAGTAACACCACGGGTCGGTGAAGATCGGCAGTGCATAGACAGCGCCATCAGCACCGGTCACTGCGCTGCGTGAGGCGCCGAAGATGTCATCCTCGTAGTTGTAGGCAGCGTCAGTCAGCGAGGAGTTGGTGAGCAGTTCGCTCAGATCTTTGTACCATCCCGCCGCTGAGAAACGTCGCTTTTCAACATGAAGTGAAGTGAAGAAGCAATCAACAGTGCCGCCGCCTGCAAAATCGACGGTGATCTTCTGGCGCGCTTGAATCTCGGGGATGTTCTCATACTGTACGGTGATGCCGGTCAGCATCTCGAACTCTGGCAGCAACGTCTCCAACGTTTCCGACCACGGATTCTTGGTCAACAGTACGTTGATAGTCTGCCCCGCAAAGCGTTGCCAGTCGAACGCACCGGTCGCGGCTGGCGCTTCCTGCGATGCTCCAGCCCCACCGCCAGGGGCGACCGCAGGCGCACACGCAGCCAACGCTATTGCGCCTGCTGCAACCCCAGCCAGCGTGGCTGAAGTCCTGAGGAAATCACGTCTTGTCATCTGTTGCTGGTTCATGATCCTCTCCTCCTGATGTTTGCAAAAAGAAGACTCCTACTTTCAAATTGCCAATCCACCATCTTGCAGGATGGTTTTGACCACATTCTGTCCTGCTTCGTCCAGGGGCATAGTTGGCAGCGCTGGCGGCCCGCAGTCGATGCCAATCTGCGCCAGTGCAGCCTTTAGCCCCGCAACAGTTCCCGCCTCTGCACCGCTGGGATGCACCTGATAGATGCGTGTCAACAGCGCCGCGCGTTCGAGCAGCCGCCAGCAGGCCGGCCAGTCGCCTGCAACGGCGGCGTCCCACGCGCCGACAAGAACGTGCGGCGCCAGGTTTGCAAGCGACGGCACGACACCGTGCGCTCCCATGATCACGATCGTATCAATCATCAAATCGGTGCCCATCAACAAGCGGATATCTTCGCGCCCGCACGCTGCCAGGGCCCACTTAAGCCGACGCAGGGCGGTAATGTCTCCGGAAGAGTCTTTGAGCGCCACCATGCGCAGGGATCGCGCCAGTTCCAGATACGTGGCGAGCGCAATGCTGATCTTGGTGAGATGGGGGATATTGTAGACTACCAGGGGCAGTGGCGTGGCATCTTCAATGGCGCGGTAATGACGCACAATGTCCTGCTGGCTGGGGAGGAAATAGTACGGAATGGTTGCAGTGACGTAATCAGCGCCTAATTCCGCCGCCCACCCGGCGCGGCGAACTGCGCCTGCCGTGCTCGGCATACTGACGCCGACGATCACGGGGATGCGTCCGGCGACTGTCTCTGTAACCATCTGCAACAGCCGGCGCCATTGCTCGTCGTCGAGCGCCATCGACTCGCCGGTCGTGCCCGCCACGAAAAGTGCGTGCACACCTAGCTGCACCTGATGTTCGACCAATGCTGCCACTGCCTCGACATGAACGGTTTTCGCATCCGCCAGAAATGGTGTGATCAACGGCGAAATGATACCCTTCAGATCAACTGGATTTGGCATCTTCATACCCTCTCGGTTTTTTCTGTCCAATCAGACGAGCACAGTGCTATGCGGAGGCTCGCATTACCAGCTTTGCAGGATAGATGCGCCGGACTGGCGGCTGTACCCCGGAGCGCAATAGCTGCAGCAGCAAGGATGTCGCATCACGCGCCATCTCGAATACAGGCAAGTGAAAGGTCGTCAGCGGTGGATCGGTGAAGGATGCAAAATCGAGATCGTCATGCCCGACTACGGCCACATCTTCAGGGATGCGCAACCCAGCCGATTTGATGGCTGCCATTGCGCCCACTGCCATGCTGTCGCCCACTACAAACAACGCATCACATCGCCCGCCCGACGACAGAAAGCCGTCCATCGCTGCATAGCCGCTTCGCTCGTTGAAAGATACTGCCCAAATCTCCGTTGCTCCAATTCCTGCTTCGCGCCAGAACGCCTTGTATCCATCCATGCGGTCAAGTCGCGCCTGCGTCATTTCCAGCGGAGCCAGCACAGCTGGGCGGCGACGGCCGCGACTGAACATTAGCTCGGCGGCGCGCTGTCCGCTCTCTGCAGAGTTGCTGGTCACGCAGTTGGCGCCTGTGATCTGGCGTAAGAACAATACGACTGGCATCGAGAAGGTAGTCGTAGCGATAAATGCATCATCGTCCAGGCCGGTGTTTGTAATGATTGCACCGTGAAAGCGCGTATTGTTGTGTAGACCAGGCAGCGCGCAAAGCTGTCCCATGCGAAACGTCTCAATTGTCAACTGCAAGGATTCTTGGCATTCGGCGGCATAGGATTGTACGCCAAGCATGACGGCGCCGACTAATGAAAAGGGGGTTTCCAAAGAAGCAATGACCGCCAGATAAATACTGTCTTCGACCAGTGCACTTGACCGCAGCCGGCGCGCCGCCATGTTCGGTTGATAACCCATTGAACGCGCAGCTGACCACACGGCTTCCTGCATTTCCGCAGAAATGCGCCCCTGGGCCGCCTTGTCGTTCAACACGGTGGACACAGTAGCCGTAGAGACGCCGAGGCGACGCGCAATATCAACGATGCGCACAGGCTGACGAGCCATTTCGACCCATACGATTCGATTTGAAGGAAGAATATAAACGTAGAATTTGCTGAAACGTATCAGCAGGAAGATTGTAGCATTGCCTTCAAGAATTGTCAATATGCTAAAAACCCAAAGTGTATTGCTGTGTCTAAATTTTTGCATCGAAACGCAATCAGTTATAGCATCAAGCCTTATGCCGATTGATTGTATTTTGATCCGCGCTCTCTAGCGAGGTGAACACCAGCTGCGCATCGAGCTTTCAGAACGAGAGTCGTCGCATTATGTTTCTCGACAGGCTTTGTCATCATTGTCTCGTTGCCCCAAACAAGACCGCCATCGAACTTCTCGACGAATACAGCGCAACCGCACAGCGCATTTCTTACAGCCAGCTCGAGTCCACCGTGTTGCAAACAATGGCGATGCTGTGCAGCAAAGGCGTTCAGCCTGGCGATCGGGTGGCGATACAGCTCCGCAAAGGTTTGCCCTTTGTTTATCTGCACCTGGCGGTCATGCGTTTGGGTGCGATTTCGCTGCCGCTCAACACTGGCTATTCTGCGCATGAGCTTGCTTATTTTCTGCAGGATTCGGGCGCCTGCCTGCTCTTTGCCGAGCCGCACATGCAGACCGCTGTGCAGTCGATGGCCGCAGAACTGCCCGACTTGCAAGAGTGCATCGTTGTCGACGAAACGCCAGAGCGCGCCTTTGAACAATTGTTGGCGCCCTATTCGCCCGCAGCGGCGTCGCATATTGCGTTGCCCGATAATCCACACGCCACCTGCCTGATGATCTACACCAGCGGCACTACGGGACGTCCTAAAGGCGCTGAATTGACGCACCGCAACCTGACAGCCAACCTGGATAGCCTGCACGAAGCATGGGGGTGGCGCAGTGATGATGTGCTGCTGCACGTGTTGCCGCTTTTTCATGTCCATGGACTGTTGGTGGCGTTGCATGGCGCGCTGCACGCTGGCGCAACGACGATCCTGGCGCCTAAATTTGACCCGATGCAGACGTTGGAACTGCTGGTCAGGCGTCCGTGCAGCGTCTTCATGGCGGTGCCGACTATCCACCGTCGCCTGGTTGATGCGCCACACGCTGAACGCTATAGCCTGCGCCACCTGCGATTGATTACCTCTGGCTCCGACCGGCTGCCCGACGACTTGTTTGCACAGTTCGAGAAGACCTTCGGCGTGCGCCTGCTTGAACGTTATGGCATGTCGGAAACCGGCATGGTTCTTTCCAACCCGCTGCATGGCGAACGACGCATTGGCTCGGTCGGTCTGCCGTTGCCGGGCGTCGAGGTGCGCATCGTCGATCCAGAGACCGAGACGCCGTTGCCCGATAATCAAGTCGGTGAGGTGCAGGTGCGGGGCGCCAATGTATTCAAAGGGTACTGGCGCCAGCCAGAAAAAACCGCCGCCGCCTTCACTGCCGATGGCTGGCTGCGCACCGGTGATTTAGGCATGCGCGAACCAGATGGCTATTTCACGCTCAAGGGGCGCTCTAAAGACTTGATAATCAGCGGCGGCTACAATGTCTATCCACCTGAAGTCGAACTGACGCTGGCAACGCATTCCGCCGTGGAAACAAGTGCTGTGATCGGTTGCCCGGACACGGAGTGGGGGGAGCGCGTTGTGGCGCTGGTTGTGCTGCGCACTGACGCTGTCGCCAGCGAAACGGAGATGATCGCCTTTTGCCGGCAACGGCTGGCGGCGTACAAGGCGCCAAAGCGCATTGTCTTTGTCGATGCGCTGCCGCGCAATGCAATGGGCAAGGTGCAAAAAACAGAGCTGCGCAGGCTTTACTGCGTATAAGAGACAAATTTTTGTATGAGTGAGCAAAGTGCAGGCAGCGTCGGCGTCGATGCTGCCGAACAGCGACGCCAACGCTCCGCGTCACGCGAAGCGCGCATGCATCATTTAATCAACTATATTCCTCAACGCCGAATCGGGGTGTTCGACCATCTGCGCCCGCAACGGTGGAACTGGTATCTGGTGCGCCGACCGATCGAGCGCAGCCTCGACCAGCAGACGCCGCAGCCGCTGACGATCTTTCAGTTGAATAACTTGCGCCACTTCTGGCTCGATGGCATCTTCGCCTCGGCAAGTGAGTCGTTCTACCTGGCGTTCATTCCGCTCTTTGCGCTGGCTTACGGAGCCACCAACCAAGAAGTTGGCTGGATCACAGCCATCGGCAACCTGGCAGGGGCGGCTGCGCTCTTTCCTGGTGCACGGTTGATCGAGAAGACAGGCAATCGCAAGGCGATTGTGTTGTGGAGCGGAGGCGGCGTTGCGCGAGTCGTGCTGTTGTTGCTTGCCTGCATCCCGCTACTGAGTCTGCCGCCTTTCGTGGCGATTCTCCTGATCACGGCGCTCAACGGCGTGCGCGCCTTTGCCGCCAACTTTGCCAACCCGGCGTGGACGGCGATGGTGGCGGACATCGTGCCGGAGTATATGCGCGGTCGCTATTTCAGTGTGCGCAACCTGACAATGGGGTTGGCGACGCTCGTCTTTTCGGCGACGGCGGGCTGGCTGATCCGCGCCGGCAATCATTGGCAGGGGGAGTCGTTTCTTGGCTATCAACTTAGCTTCCTGCTGGCGTTCTTGCTGGGCATGGCGAGCACCTATCAATTTGCGCGCTTACGTGAGCCGCACTCGCAGCGTCACAACGAACAGGTGCGTCAGAGCGGAAGTCTGCGCGATGCGGTCAAAAGCAGCCCGGGGTATCTCGGTTTTGTGCTCAGCGGATTTGTGTGGAACTTTGCTCTACAGGTGGCGGCGCCGTTTTTCAACGTCTATCTGGTGACGCACTTGGGCGCCAACGCCAGCACAGTGGGTCTCTTCGCCAGCATCTCAAGCCTGACATCGATGATTGGACAAATGTTTTTTGGACGGGTGCTTGACCGACGCGGCGCAGTCTTTTTGCAGTTGGTGACGGGGTTTCCAATCGTGTTGCTGCCGGTGATGTGGATTTTCTACACGGAAGCATGGCAGGCCGGCGTCAATAATTTGTTTGGCGGCTTTTTGTGGGCCGGGTTTAATCTGGCAAACTTCAATCTATTGCTGCAGGTGACGCCAAACGTTGGGCGAGCAAGGGCTGTGGCGCTCTATCAGACGGGCGTCTTCGCCAGCGCATTTATTGGTCCATTGCTTGGCGGCTTTCTGGCTGACCAGGTCAGCTTTCAGTCGATCTTTTTGTTATCAGGGATCGGACGCCTGGCAGGGATGCTTATTTTTCTGGCAATGACCTTTATTCCCCTGCGTAGGCTGGCTGCCCAAAAAGCGGCGGAAGCGGCGGCCTGAAACCAGGCCCCAATCTCCAAAATACTGCGTTGCTATGAGCGCAAAGACCTATCAGGATGCGCGTCAAGGTATTGTATTTATAGAGAGCAATCCGCCAGATCGCTCTCTATATCTTTGAATCCAAAGCGCGTAGGGTCTACCAGCGATTGCGATCTCGATCTCGATCACGGTCGTTGCTGCGCGGTCGCTGCTGCGAACGTCCGCCACCGCTGCCACCGCCGCCGCGATAACCGCTATCTTCACGCGGGCGCGCTTGATTGACCTTGAGACGCCGTCCACCAACTTCTTTGTCATTGAGTCCGTTGATGGCTGCTTCAGCCTCGCTGTCCGAAGGCATCTCCACAAAACCAAAACCTTTGGATTGTCCACTCTCACGATCACGAATGATCGAAGCAGAGCTGACTGCCCCATACGCCTCGAATGTTCTGCGCAGTTCATCCTCTGTGGTGCGGTACGATAGATTTCCAACGTAGATGTTCATAAGTTCCTTTTCCAGCACTAGAGCTTGATACTTTGATGGCTTCCGGTTGACGAAGCCGACAACCACCCTACAAACTTATCAATTGACGAAAAACGAATTTACCGCCAAACGAAACAAACCGACACGCGCAAATATCCACTGCTTTGTAGACCGGACAGTGGAAGCACTGCGCGATGCTGGTGCGCACACCTGTTGTTTGTGAGATTACGCCGTCGAGGCATTCACAGAACCACGGACGCCATCTACTACTTCTGCGGCGCCCATTCGATGGCTGGAATGGAATAAAGGACGTGGATACAGCAAACCACGGCGCTATTGAGCCGCTTTTCTCTTCTAACGTCATGCGTCTCAGAAAAATCAGGGTTTTCAACGGCGCAGTTGTTGACTCAATACAGGGATCAAAAACCCTGATTTCTGTCGTCCATGACTTTAATAGCGATTGTAGACGCTCCCAGTCTATATGTCAACCCCACAATCTTGTGGAAATGCACTTTAGGCCATACTCCCGAATACAGCCGTTTACGATTCAACCTGTATGCAGCCTGATTTGTTGCTTTGCGTCGACCGGTCTACACTCTCAGCATGTCCCGAAGACGCACAGGTGCATTTGCACTGCTCGCAGCGTTGAGTGGCGCCGCATTGCTGGTCTATGTGCTGCGCGAGGTGACGCCGTACAACGCCGACGAGCGGTTGAGTGCAATGGCGTTGCTGCTTTTTTTCTCCGCAGCGTTTCTGTCAGTGGCTGGCGTCGGAACATTGGTTGCATTGCTGTTGCATCAGCGCTGGCCTGCGCTGGCAGGGAACATCAGCACGCGTTCCCGTCGCAAGCAAACGCCGCTTGGGCCTGCCATACGCCAGGGTATTTTATTTGGGCTGACGACCACGGTCATTATTGCACTCTCGATGTTGCGCGTGCTTGACGCGGCGGTGTTGATCGTGACGCTGGTTGTCGCAGGTCTGATCGAAGCGTATGCGCAAAGCCGACAATGAGGCCAGCAGCGACGAACACGCAACACGAGACACGCAACACGAGACACGCAACACAAAGAAACATACAATCAAGAGGTAGTTGTGACAAAGCGGATTCAGATCGTAGGGCTGGGGCCAGGCTCAGCCAACCAGTTGACCTTGGAAGCGTGGCGCACAGTGACGAACGCAACGGTGCTGGCGCTGCGCACTGAACGGCATCCTTGTGTGAGCGAACTGCTTGCACAACTTCCGCCAACCGCCATCGTAGAGCGGTGCGACGATCTGTACGAACAGCACGCTGCGTTCGAGCAGGTCTATCATGCCATCGCTGAACGTGTGCTGGCGTTGGCGCAGACGCACGGCGCGGTTGTCTATGCCGTGCCGGGGCATCCTTGCATCGGGGAAGCGACGACGCCGATGCTGCAACGTCGCGCCCAGGAAGCGGGCGTCGCCGTCGAGATCATCGCTGGCGTGAGCTTTATCGAACCGAGCTTTGCCGCCGTCGGCGTCGATCCGATGGACGGCGCACAGGTGATCGACGCCATGATCATCGCCAGGCAACATCATCCGATGGTCGATGTCAACCTGCCGTTGCTGCTGGCGCAGGTCTACGCGCGCTGGCTGGCGTCGGATGTCAAGCTTACGCTGCTCAACGCCTATCCTGCCGATCACCCGGTCACGATTGTGCAGGCGGCGGGCACGGCGCAGCAGCGATTGACCACCGCGCCGCTCGCTGAACTCGACCATGAGGACATATTCGACCATCTTACCAGCGTCTACGCACCGCCGCTGCCGCCGCACTCCAGCTTCACTGCGCTGCAGGAGCTGGTCGCACACCTGCGCGCGCCTGATGGCTGTCCGTGGGATCGGGAGCAGACGCTCGCTTCGCTGCGCGCCGATTTGCTCGACGAGTGCGCCGAACTGCTCGAAGCCATCGACGCTGAACAGCTTGGCGACGACCACAGCGCCGCCATCTGCGAGGAGTTGGGTGATGTGCTGTTGTCGGCGACGATGCTGACGCAGATCGCCACCGAGGAAGGACGCTTTCAGATGGGCGATGTCGTGCGCGGGGTCGTCACCAAGCTCATCCGCCGTCATCCACACGTCTTCGGCGATGTCAGCGTCAGCGGCGTCGACCATGTGCTGGCGAACTGGGATGCGATCAAGGCGCAGGAGAAGGCGGAGAAGGGCGTCAAGCCCAACCCGCTCGACGGCGTGGCGCCCGGTCTGCCTGCGCTGGAAAAAGCGCGCAAGCTGCAATCCAAGGCGGCGAAGGCTGGCCTGCTCGACCGGCGCAGCTTGGCGACGGCAAACCCGGACTTGTATGCATTGCTCGGCGACGCGCCCGATGAGATGCAGATTGGCGCGCTGTTGTGGCAGTTGGTGGCGTTGGCAAATCTACATGGCCTCGAAGCGGAGAATGCGCTGCGCTCGTTCATCGTGCACGAACGCAGCCGTCTCAGCGCAGCCATATGACATAAAAAGAAGGTCCAGGAAGCTTCGGCTTCCTGGACGCTACACAGAGGAGAGATCCGAAACAGGCTAGTTCACCATCATAGGCTCCGACTGGCGCTCAACTCGATCATCGGCGCCATTGTTCTTGTTACTGAAGACCGGCAGCATCTCCTCTTTGTATCCCTCGGTGCGGCTGCGGATCATCGCTGCATATGAGAGCAGCACACCATAGATAACCTTTGATGTAATGTCGGCAACCGTGTACGTCATCTGTCGTCCGACCACGCCCGCCTCGTTGTTGAGGAAGAGCGGCATCAGATACGCGCCCGGATAGAGCATCCACGAAACCAGGAAGAGCCACCAGATTGCACTCATCACACGCGCCGCCGCCGCTGGAAGTTCGCGCTTACCGTCATTGATCACCCGGTGCATCAGGTAGAGCACGTGAGCGAAGAAGACGGTGCTGATCGCTCCCCAAACCAGCCACGCCATCACGTTCGTGGTCTCGTAGAACTGACCGATGTAGCCGGTGACGATCATCATGGAGCCGGAGAGCGAGAACCAGAAGAGCAGCGAGTTGCGCCGCTGCCGCGCAATCTCCACGACAAACAAAATCTGAATCAACAACATCGGCACGTCGATCAGCCAGTTCAGATAGCGAAACCCGTTGCTGAAGCGGTCGCCGGACGCTGACGCCTCGTACATGCCGGTGGCGGCGTTGAACGTAAACGCATCAGTCCAACTGGCTTTTTGCGCATAGAGCAGCAAAAACGCCGACACCATCACCACCACGCTCAGCACCGATGAGATGCGATAGCGCGGCGCCACTGAGCGGATCGTCAAGATGAAGTACACAAGCGCCGCCAACATGACCGCATAGCCAAGCGTGAGCACGTGCGCCACCATCTCATATGCCATCGGGGAATATACAAACTGATTTTCAAAGTTTAGCATGATTGTCTCCATAGCGAGTGAACTGAATGTGAATCGGGCGGATAGCTGTCCTGCACCAATCCTTCATCGATTAAAAAATGTAACAAAGCCAGCAGTTTCTCTTACTCGCCTGAATAGTCTTTGTATAAAGTTAGTATAATGTTCGATCTAGTGAAACGGCGTGGCGGCGATTACAGTTTGCACAGATATTGTCTAGATTTCGTATACACTCTCACGCTGCGCAGCCGCTACGCCGCCATCAGGAACACCCACGACATCGAACGGGCGCAACTAACGCAACTACCCTCTCAGATGCCCCCAAACGTGAAGTAGCCCCCATGATCGTCTATATGCAGGAACCCCTGTCTTGTGATATACTGGGCGCAGTGTAAATCCACGCGCAACAGGAGGCCGTCTATGGCAATCCGATCGATTTTTGAGAGCAGCGTCATGCTAGAACTGGCGCGCGGCTTGACCGACCTGCAGCGACAGATCATTCTGTCGTTGCGCGAACGGGGTCCCGGCATGTTGTTGGAGATCGCAGTGCGCGTCCTCAAGTTTCCCGACGAGGTGAGCGCGCCGCTTGCCGACCTGCGCGCCAAACAGCTCATTGCCTCCACCGAGATTTCGGGAGGCGCGTTCGGCAACGAGCTGTTTTCGCTGACGTCGCAGGGTGAACAGGTGGCGGCGCTGCTGCGCGACGAGGCGTTTCTGGAGCAGCTGCGCCGAACACAGGAAGCGCAAGCCTCGGCGCCTGCCGCGCAGGCTGTAGCCGCGCCCGATCCGCTCAGCCGCGAAGCCGACTTGCTCCAGTCGTTGGGCGACATGGCGCGCGCTCGTGGCGACTTCGAGAAGGCGGCGCTCTACTATGAGCAGGCGCTGGAAGCCACGCGCAAACTGGCTGCGTCCAGCGTCGGTCGCTGATGCGTCCATCCCAAACCGCTGCAGGGAGGCGACAACATGAACCTTGACCTGGCGCTCTGGGCGCTGCTTGCCGGGCTTGTTGGCTTTTTGTGGGGCATGAGCGAAATCGTCGGCGCGTTCAAGACCGAGACCGGGCGTGCGCTCACCACCGGCGGTGCATGGCTGCTGGTCTTCTTCAACTTCTTCGCCGCCGCCGCCATCTATCTGATCGTCGCCAACCTGGTCGTGGGCGCCAATACCTGGCTGGTGGCGATTTTGGTCGGGCTGGCGTGGCCCACGGTCGTGCGCAACCTCAGCTTCAAGCTGGCGCAGCCGCTGCAGCCGGAGCCGTTGCGCGACGCGGCGGCCGTGCGGCTGGAGGAGGCCTACGCGTCGGTGCAGACGCTGGCGCGGCAGTTGATCAACGCCACGCTGACGCGTCAGCGCATGCAGCTTGTGGCGCAAGCGGTGGAACTCGATCTGAAGGAGTTGGAGAAGATGGCGCGGCTGGCGGTGATCGCCGCGCCGCTGCCGCCGGGCGCGCCATCCCACCCCGCTCCGGCTGGCGATGACGCGCCGTCCCCTGCCGACCCTGACGAGGCGCCGCGCGACTTCATCAGCCAGATCATGAAACGTGAGGTGAGCAGCGACATCAAAAAGGCCATGCTCGCCGCGTTCATCCTGGAATATTTCGACCGCCGCACCCTCGAAGAGATGGTGCGCGACCTGCGCAAGCCGCGCAAAGAGAGCAAACCAGCCAAACCCAACGCCAACCCACCGGGGTGATCATGAACGAATCCACTACATCCGCAGATCGCACGGCTGTCTTGCTGCTGCTGAGCAGCCCACTCGACAATCCGGTCGGCATCGACCAGGCGCGCGCCAGCCTGCAGGAGGCGCTGCGCGATGTGCGCGCCGCCGCGCACGTTGTCACCCGCATTGCCGAGGCGGACGCCATACAGGGCTACCTGGCGCAGCGCAATCGTCCGCGCTTCCGCGTGCTGCACTACCTGGGTCACGGCTACAAGCCGGACGATGTGCCTTTCGGCGCGCTGGTCTTCGAGGATGCCACAGGCGGCAGCCGCTTCCTCGACAACTATCATCTGCGCGCCGTGCTCAATCCGGCGAACCGACCTGAGCCGGAGTTCCAGGTCGCAGTGTTGACCGCCTGTCACTCGGAGAGCGTGGCGCTGGCGATGCACGCGCTGGGCGTGCGTCATATCATTGCCGTAGAGGCGGACGACAGCGTCTATCAGATCGCCGCCGTCGCCTATTTTCGCCGCTTCTACCAGACGCTGCTGACCGGCGGCACTGTCGCCGACGCCCACGCCGCCGGACGCAACGCTGTGCTCCTCGATGCGCGGCTGGCGCAGATCGACCCTGGGGCGCCGCAGCGCGAGGCGGCGAAGTTCAAGCTGCTGCCCGAAACGGCTGACCACCACCAGCCGCTGGCAGGGCTGACGTCGAGCAACGCGCCGGTTGCGATCGAGGCGCTGCCGACGTTGAATCCACCATACTTCATTGCGCCGCCGCGCACCTTTGTCGGACGCGGCAACGATCAGCACCAGGTGCTGCAACGGCTGACGGAGCGGCGCGGGCTGTTGATCCAGGGCGTCAGCGGCGTGGGCAAGAGTGCACTGGCATGGGAGACCGCACGCTGGCTGGTGACGCGGCGCCGCGTACAGCCGCAGGATGTGATCTTCGTCTCACTCAACAACCTGCACACCCTCGAGGCGGTGCACGCAGCATTGGCAACTGCGCTGGGCGTGCAGGTGGGCAACGCTGCCGCAGATGTGGCTGCCAACTTGCTGGCTGACGCCCTGCCTGCGCGCGGCTTGCTGGTGATCGACGAGGCGGAGACAGCCGTGCGCGGCAGTGGGCTGGCAATGCGCCGGCTCCTGGAGCGGCTGGTGCAGTCGCAAGCCGAAGCCACCGTGCTGGTGACCTCGCAGAGCGACGTAGTCAGTTCGTTCTTGCCGGTCTACCCGCTGCCCCGACTGCACGAGGAGGCGGCGCTGAGGCTCTTTGCCGATGTCGCCAACCTGACCGGCGCGGAGTGGGCGGCGCTCGACCCTGCACAACTGCGCAAGGTGCTGGACTATGTCGACCGCCTACCGCGCGCAGTGGAGCTGGTGGCGCACACCTGGCGCAAAAACTACAAGCTGAATCTGGCGCTGCTGCTCGAAGACCTTGCCGAACGCCACGCAGAGGTCATGGCCGACCCCGCCTTTCCCAGAGAGGTGAAAAGCGTGGTCGTCGGCGTTGCGTTGGCGTATGACCGGCTGCGCCAGCGCAACACCGATGCCGCCGATCTTTTTCTGCGCCTGGGTCTCTTCCCCGGCGGGTTGAGCGAGGAGGGCGTCGAAGCAGTCTTTGGCCGTGCAGCGCGGCGTCTGCTGCCGCTGATCGAGGACGATTCGCTGGCGGAGCGCCCCTGGCGCGACCTGCTCTATCTGCCCACACCGCTGCGTCTGTTTGCGCAGCAGCAGCTTGGCGACGCACTCGACGCCGAGCGCACCCGGTGGGGCGAGGCGGCGCTGCGCTTCTATCACCGGCTGGATGATGAACCCGAGCATGGCCATGTCGACCGGCTCGATTCTGTTCTGCGAAGCGCCGGCGACCTGATGGCGGCGGTGATTGAGCGCTACAGCCATGAACTCCCCTCGATTGAGGCCTGGCTGGACTGGGCGTACACGCATGAACCGTGCGTCGGTGCACGGCTGCGCGGGCCGCGGTTGACGGCGCGGCTGGAAAACCTGTACGTGGTGACCGACCGGCTGCGGCACAGTCGCGACCGGCTGGCGCGCGCGCTGGCAGCGGCGCAGCGCTGTCGCGATCGCGGCGGCGAAGCGAACGTGCAGAAGGCGTTGGGCGATCTGGCGCTGCGCGAGGCTGATCTGGGCGAGGCGCGGCGCTGCTACGCGGCGGCGCTGGCGATCTACCCGCAAATCGGCGACCGGCTGGGCGAAGCGAACGTGCAGAAGGCGTTGGGCGATCTGGCGCTGCGCGAGGCTGATCTGGGCGAGGCGCGGCGCTGCTACGCGGCGGCGCTGGCGATCTACCCGCAAATCGGCGCCCGGCTGGGCGAAGCGAACGTGCTCGCCGCCCTGGCGCGCGTGGAGCTGCGGGAGGGGCAGGCGCAACGTGCGATGACGCTGCTGGCGCGCGCCCTGGACTTCTATCAATCGGTCAATGCTCGTTATAACATTGCCGTCACCTTGTACAACATTGGTCTCGATCTGCTGCGCATGAACAGACGCGAGGATGCCGCGCCGCTTTTGCTGCAAGCCGCCGACATTTTCGAAGAGATTGGGCTGACCCAATATGCGGTTCAGGTGCGGCAAATCGCAGGCGCTGCGCCCACGCCTGCGCAGCAGACCGCGCGCATCGAAGCGGCCGTGGCGGAGCTGCGTCAGCGCGGCGATGCGACGCGGCTGCCGCAAGCGCTGGCGGCGCTGCTTGCGTTGCGCCAGGAGGCGGGAAACTGGCAGGGCGTCGTCGAAACAGCGCAGGAACTGCTCACCTTCGATAGCGCCAATGCCGAAACGTGGGCGCTGCTCGGCGATGCATATTCGCAGCTGGGCGATGAGAAAGCCGCCGCCAACGCCTATGCACACGCTGTCGCCGGCGCCGACGATAACGCCATGCTGCGCCGCAACTATGCCAACACGCTGATTGCGCTTGGGTGGCTGGAGGAGGCGTCTACACAGCTTGCCGTCGCCGCGCGCCTGGAGCCGGAGGCGCCGTACCTGGCGCTGCGCTATGCGGAGCTGGCAAAGGCCCGCCAGGATCGCGGCGAAGCAGTCCGGTGGGCGACGGAGGCGTTGCGTCGCCAGCCGGGGTGGGCGGCGGCGCAGGAAATTCTGGCGTGGGCATTACAGGGATAGCGTTCCACCATTACAGCGACTGATGGAATCATGAGGTTCATGGATGCTTGATGAACGTTCTCTGCGCCAGATTGTGGCGCGCATCGTGGCGACTGCACAGCCAAGTCGGGTGATTCTGTTTGGCTCCTACGCCCGTGGCAGCGCAGATGAAGGCTCCGACCTGGATCTGATGGTCGTCAAACCAACCATCGCCAACCTGGGCGAGGAAACCCTCGAGCTTTACCGGGCCGTGGGACAGACAGGCGTCGGTGTGGACCTCTTGCTCTATTCCGATGCTGAGTTCGAGCGGCGCAGCCAGGTGCCCGGCACTGTCCTTTACTGGGCGCGCAAGGAGGGGAAGGCACTCTATGACGCCACATCTTGAGGAAGCGCTGCGGTCACTGCGCCTGGCGGATCGCGACATCTATGCGTTCAGAGTACTCAGTGAAGATGCTCATGCCCATTTATCCATCATCTGTTTTCACGCCCAGCAGGCGGTTGAGAAATCGCTCAAAGCGGTATTGTTTGCGCAACAGATCGAGTTCAGGCGAACGCACAACCTGACTGAGCTGGCAGCGCTACTACGCCAAAACAATTGTGAAGTTCCTATCGGCGATGAGGCGTTGTGGCGGCTCAATCCTTACGCCGTCACCTTCCGCTATGACGACCGAGATATCGAATTGTTGACTCGGGAAGACGCGGCATCGTGGATGAATGCTATACGCGCGTGGGCTGAGTCCCAAATCGGCCTGGTGCTCCAAGCGGAGAATGAGGAGAGCTCGGACGCGTGAAAAACCACGAATGCTGAGAGCAGGCTTTGGCACGCCGTTGATGTCACAAGTTAGCCCACGCTTCATCCTCTTCCGGGGTGTCCCATTCACGCGCCAGCACCAATTCAGATGCATCCATCGTTGCCTGGTTTTCGGCGAGCGCCTTGCGCCTGCTGCGTTCAGCGCGTACACGGTTCAGTTCCGTTGCGATCGCCAGATAATCTTCGTAGGCAACGATGGCAGCGACAGGTTGGTTGTAGCGCGTGATCACCACATCGGTATTGCTTACCAACACGGTGTCCAACATCTCGCGCCAGTGATTGCGCGCCTGATTGCTGTCAAGCGTTTTCACATCCATGGGTAGTCTCCTACGGGATGTTGTTCAAGTTGAACAACATTTGTTGTAGATGGATTCACCGTCGCTGTCAACTGGGGCAGCGTTTGCGACGGCTGTGGAGATTGGAGATTGAGAGATTGGAGATTGAGAGATTGGAGGGCGGGAAAAGAACACGGATTGACAGAATGAACGGATTTTGCATGACCCAACCGTGACTGCGTTGTGATATACTACGCCTGCGTTTCGTTTGAGTAATTCAATGAGGAGATTGGCCCATGCGTCAGGTGCTGCTGTATCCCGGAGAAGATGGTTACTGGGTGGCGGAGTGTCCCAGTCTGCCCGGCTGTATCAGCCAGGGAGCGACCCGCGAGGAAGCGGTCAAAAACATTCGTGAGGCAATCGATCTATACATTGAAGCGCTGGTGTTGGACGAGTTGCCCGTACCTGATGAGCACTTCGAGGCGTTGCTCGTTGCGGTATGAGCAGCCCGTCACGCCAGAGGCGGTGACCTACGTCCAGAATAAACCCCAATCTCCAATCTCCAATCTCCAATCTCCCACTCTCTCTACTCTCCCCCCGCCGCCGCATCCACCAGCCAGGTCAAATTGCCGCGCACCGGGTTCACGCCCTGCACCGGATAGCGGTTCGGGTCGGGCGGTTGCGTGCGCACGGCGCGCAGCGTGGCGGCTTTCTCGGCGCCGCTGACCAGGATCAGCACGCGGCGCGCAGCGTTGATGAGCGGGTAGGTGAAGGTCAGACGTGGCTGTCCCGTCGGCGCGGCGGTGGCTACGACCAGGCGTTCCTGCTCTGCCAGCGCCGGTGAGCCGGGAAAGAGACTGGCGGTGTGACCGTCAGCGCCCATGCCAAGCAGGATCAGGTCGAAGCGCGGCGTCTCGCCCGTGCCGGCGGCCGGGTTGGGCGGAACCAGCTCGCGCACGGCGCGTTCGTAGGCAAGCGCGGCCGCGTCGGGGTCGCCCTCGCCCGCCATGCGAAAGACCAGCGCCGGCGGTTCAGCCAGGCGGTCGAGCAGCGTCTCCTTTGCCATCCGATAGTTGCTTTCCGGCGAGGTCGGCGGAACGCAACGTTCGTCGCTCCAGAAAATCTGCCAGCGGCGAAAATCCATGTACGGGTCGTCCGCCAGCAGCCGGTAGACCGCACGCGGGGTCGAGCCGCCTGCCAGCGCAATGCGAAAGAAGCGTCGCCGCCCGATCGATGCGGTCGCCGCCGCTGCGATGATCTCACACGCCACATGCGCCAGGTCGTCGGCAGTCGGCGTCACGCGGACGAGCAACTTCTTTTCCATGATTACCGTCCTCCGTTGAGCACGGGCGCATGCCACTGGTGGCCATGATGCGCCAGCAGATCGTCGGATTCCATCGGTCCCCACGTCCCCGCCGCGTACTGTGGTAATGGCAGCGTCTTGCCGCGACGGCGCAAAATCTCCTCCTGAATAGCCCAGCCTTCGAGCACGTTGGTGACGCGATCCCACGCCAGCTCGGTCTCGTCGCGACGGATAAAGAGGGTGCTGTCGCCCAAGATCGCATCGAGCAGCAGCCGTTCGTAGGCGTCGGAGATAGCCGAGTCGCCAAACGCACGGTTGTAGACGAAATCCATGCTCACCTGCTCCACGTCGAGCTGTGGCCCCGGTCGCTTGGCATCGAAGCCGAGGATGATGCTCTCGTCGGGCTGAATGCGCAGCGTCAGGCTGTTGTGGACGCGCGGTCCCCGCGCCTCACGGCTGTTGAAATACATCAGCGGCGGACGGCGGAACATGATGTTGACCTCGGTCACTTTGGTGGGCAGCGCCTTGCCAGTGCGGATGTAGAAGGGCACGCCGTTCCAACGCCAGTTGTCGATCTCCAGCTTCCACGCCACGTAGGTCTCGGTCGTTGAATCGGGCGGGATGCCCTCGGTCTCCAGATAGCCGGGAATCTCCTCGCCGCCAGCCACGCCCGCTGAATATTGGGCGCGCACCACCCACTTGTTGACTTCCAGCGGGTCGATGGGGCGGATCGAGCGCAACACGTTGACTTTCTGGTTGCGCACCGATTCGGCGTCGTAGGTGACGGGCGGCTCCATCGCCGTCAGCGCCACGAGCTGCATCATGTGGTTCTGCACCATGTCACGGATGGCGCCGGATTTGTCATAATAGCCGCCGCGTGCGCCGACGCCCAGGCTTTCCGAAACCGTGATCTGAACATGATCGACATAATTCCTGTTCCAGATCGGCTCGAAGATGCCGTTGCCGAAGCGAAAGACCAGGATGTTCTGCACCGTCTCTTTGCCGAGATAGTGGTCGATCCGGTAAATCTGCTCCTCGCGGAAGAGACGCAGCAGGTGATCGTTGAGCTTCTGCGCGCTCTCCAGATCGTGGCCGAAGGGCTTCTCGACGATCAGCCGCGTCCAGCCGCCGTCTCCGGCATCCGCCAACCCGACATCGGCGAGCAGGGCGGTGATCGGCTCGAAGACGTTGGGGGGCGTCGCCAGGTAGAAGAGATGGTTGTGCTGCGTCGGATGCGCTTCATCCAGTTCGGCGATGCGCGCCGCCAACGCCTCGAACGCAGCGCGGTCGTCGTAGCCGCCGGTCTGATAGTAGAGATTCTGCACAAATCCTTGCCAGAGTTCGGCGTCGAAGGGGTCGCTATGTTCATTTTCTAGATGCTGGCGCAGCGCCTCTTCGATCTGCGTGCGAAACTCGTCGTCGCTCATTGCCGTGCGTGCATAGCCGAGCACGACAAATCCCTTGTGCAGCAGCTTCTGGCGATAGAGATGAAAGAGCGCTGGCAGCAGCTTGCGCTTCGCCAGGTCGCCTGAGGCGCCAAAGACAACCATCAAATTGGGTGGCGCTGTTCGTCGTATCATGTGGATCGCTTTCTACGGATTCCATAAGCTTCCATCGTCAACGGCCAGAAGAGCCAGACGAGGCCAAAAAGCGGTTGAAAGAGGGGAAAGTAGCCGTAATCTTCACCGAAATGGCGCCAGACGGTGCGTCCGATCAGGTCAGGATCGATGAAGCTCCACGTTCCTACGACGAGCGTCATGAAGCTCTCGACGCCGAGCGCCACGACCGAAAGCCACCATGTCCAACGCCGACGATAGGCAAAGCCGATTGTTGCCGTCAGGTAGCAAAGCGCCGCAAACGTGCTCAGGTAGACGGGCAGAAAATTTTCGATGTCGGGGCGAAAGAACAGTTGAAAGATGGCGCGGGCGCCGGTGGAGATCGCCAGGATCGGATAGGAAACCGCCAGCACATAGCCGGCTGGACTGACGACGTTCGCCCATAGCGCTTCACTCTTGCTGGCATATTGTGTTTCGACCAGCGGGTTGGATTTGTTGCTCATACTCACGTGATCACTCAAGTCGGCATCTACCAGGAAACCGAGTTTTTGATCAAAAACTCGGTTTCCTGAACATCATTTTACAGCACGTACAGCGCCGCCTTCTGTAAGGTGAAACTCGCTGCCTCACCTTTCAGCCAGGAAGCGCTCGATTTCGGCGCAAAGTTCCGCATAGGTGTGTGTCACGGGGAAGTGCGGAAAGTCGCGAACCACGTTGTCGGGCGGGCGAAAGAGGATGCCACAATCTGCTGCGCCGAGCATCGTCGCGTCGTTGTAGGAGTCGCCGACCGCAGCGGTGCGAAAGCCGAGCGCGCCAAACGCCTCGACCGCTCTGCGCTTGCCGTCGCGCACGCGCAGCCGGTAACCTGACATCATACCGCGTGCGTCGATCTCCAGCGTGTGCGCAAAAACCGTGGGCCAGCCGAGCTTGGGCAAAAAGGGCGCCACGAACTCATAGAAACTGTCGGTGATGATCACCATCTGTGCACGCTGCCGCATCCACGCCAGAAATTCGACCGCGCCCGGCAGCGCATCCATGCCCGCAATCACCTGTTGAATATCTGCCAACGTCAACCCGTTCTGCGCCAGGATCGCCATGCGCCCGCGCATCAACTTGTCATAATCTGGCTCGTCGCGCGTAGTGCGGCGCAGGTCGGGCAGCCCGGTGCGCTCCGCCACGGCGATCCAGATTTCGGGCAGGAAGACGCCTTCGAGATCGAAGGCGATGATGGGCGGCGGCAGTGACATGGAAGTGCGCTCCATCTATCGATAGGTTCCAATAATTTTCTGATGATCAAAATCGATCACCGCACCGCTCATCATCGCGCCTTCTTCAGAGAGCAGCCACATCACCAGCCCCGACACGTCGGCAGGGCGGAGGATGCGGCCGAAGGGCATCTGCGCGTCGGCAACTGCAAGCCAGTTGTCGCCGCGACCCTCGGCGCGCTGCACGATGTCTTCGTTGGGTGTGATCATCCAGCCGACGTTGATGCAGTTGACGCGGATGCGGTCGGCGCCAAGCGAGGCGGCGGCGTTCTTGGTCAGCGTCGCCAGCCCGCCTTTGGAAGTGCTGTAGACGGTAAGGTTGGTCTGCCCGCCGCGTGCGTTGATGCTGCCGATGTTGACGATGCTGCCGCCGCGCCCTTCGCGGCGCATAATCTTCGCCGCCTCCTGCATCAGGAAGAAGGGTGCACGCAGGTTGATCGCCATGATGCGATCCCACAATTCGGGCGTGGCGTCGTAAACCGAGCCGCGCTCGGTGGATGCCGCACAGTTGACCAGCCCATCGACGCGACCGAAATGCGTGTCGGCAGCGGCGATTACGGCGCGGCAATCCTCGATGGAAGCCAGGTCTGCCGCCACGAAATGCGTCGGGCAGCCCGCCTCGCTGATTTCGCCGGCGACGCGTGCGCCGTTTTTCTCGCTGCGTCCGCAGATCACCAGCCCGGCGGCGTGATGTTCCGCCGCGCGCCGTGCAATGTCTTCACCCAATCCCTGCGTGCCGCCGGTTACGACGATCACCAACCCTGATAAATCCCGCATTCGTTGCTCTCCATCGGTTGATTATCCGCAGATTGCGCAGAGTAACAAGACAAGTTTCTCTGCGTAATCTGCGCAATCTGCGGATCAAATTAATCTGCGCCAATCTTGTAGAATCTGTGTCATCCCTGTTCCATTTCATCGTAGGCAGAGCGTCGCACTTCGTCATAGGCGACGTGGTCGGCCAGGATGAAGTCGAGCCAGCGCGCAGCCAGCACGACCGGCGCTTCGATCATTGGGCTGTGGCCCACGCCACGCAGCACTTCCAGGTTGTTAGCGCCGGGGATGGCGATCAGGGTGCGCGTCGTCGCACTGCGGTCGACGATCTCGTCGCGTTCGCCCCACACCAGCAGGGTGGGAAGGGTCAGCCGCCGCGCGTCGCCGAAGCGATTCCACTGCGAAAGGCTGCGCGCGATCTCGGTAAAGGCGGCTGGCGCCATCTGGCTGGCATCGTCGACCAGCGTCTCAAAAAAGCGCAGCAGCTTTGGATGATCGCCGTCGATGGCGGCGCCAGGCATGAGCAGACGCAACGTCTCGCGCAGCAGCCCGCGATCTTCCTTCATCTGTTCAAGCACAAAATAGCCGTCCAGCGGCGTGAAGACGCCTTCGACCGGCACGGTGTCGACCAGCGTCAGCGTCTCGACGCGCTGCGGTTGGTTGAGCACATACTCGATGGCGACAGCGCCGCTGCTGGAATGCGCCATCAGGTGAAAGCCGTCCCAGTTGAGCGCATCGACCAGCGCTGCCAGGTCGTCGGCAAGCTCCTCGATGGCGTAACCGTGGTCGGGCTTGTCGCTGCCGCCACAGCCGCGCAAGTCAGGCGCAACTGCATACACTTCCTCGGGCAGCGCGTCGAAAAAGCGCGTCCACCAGCGGCTTGTGCCGTAGCTGCCGTGCAACAGCAACAGGGGAATCCCATCGTCGGCGCCACTGCTGCGACAAAAAAAGCGCAGCCGCGGTGTTTGGACAAAAAACTCAGCAGTCGGTTGTTCGCTCATAGTGTGTTTGATGGCACGCGGATGGCGCAGATTGTGCGGAGCAGCGCGGATGAAGACCTGATCCGCGGACATCCGCCCAATCCGCACGAGATCCGCGTTCTATTGCAATCCGAGTTCTATTGACTTCTCCGGTTCAACTCCGCCTCGTCGGGCAGGAAGAGCAGCAGCAACGCCGCAGCGGCGGCAGCCTGCGCCGGACCTTCGACGCGCCCGACTTCCTCCTCGCCCAGGATCAGCCCGCCGCGGTTGACGACGCCATCGGAATCGACCCAGCCGAGTTCACCGCCCTCGAACAGCCCGTGGCTGCGTACAGCGCCGTCGGCGGTGAACGTGCCAAGTTCGCGCTCGTCGTGTGTGGTCTTGCGGAAGACGCGGCCATCCGCCGTCACACGACCGACCGGGATGCCCTCGTCCCAGCGCAGCCGGCAGATGCGCCCTTCGCTGTCGATGTAGCCAAGCGCATATTCATCGCCGCTTTCGGTGCGCTTGTAGATCAGCGTGCGTGTTGCTGAATCGCTCATGTTGCGTCCTTGATGGTGATGCCCGCGACAAATTCGTGCAGGATCGCCGGATTGGCGGCCGCGATCACCGGCATCGCCGCCGTAACATACTCTTTGTTGATTGCGGCAAGCGGAAAGACTGGCTTCTGCTGCCACGTCGTAATCACGGCGCCTGCTTCGATGAGGATCAACCAGGCGGCGGCGAGGTCCCACACTTTGGGCGTCGCTTCGACCCCGATCAACGCTGTACCGTCAGCGACTTTGCAGAGATGATAAGCGGCGCTGCCACAGACGCGACTTTTGAGCGGCGTGCGCATCTGCATCCGCTTATCCGTGCGCGTACACTTCATCAGCAGTTGCTGATCGTCGGCGTGCTCACCTTCATAACTTTGGATGCGCTCGCCGCTGCGCCAGGCGCCGCCGCCCGCCGTCGCTGAGAAGCGTTCCTGCGTCAGCGGAAAATCGACCACGCCGACCACCGGCAAGCCGTCATGCAACAGGGCGATGCTGACGCCCCAGATCGGCAGCCCGCGCGCAAAGTTGGTCGTGCCATCGATTGGGTCGATCACCCACGTGAACTCGGCGCCGGCGTCATAGGCAGTGATCTGCTCCTCGCTGAGCACGCGGTGGTGAGGAAAGATTTCGGTCAAACGTTGGGAGATGATGTGGTCGATCGCCATATCAGTCGCAGTCACCAGTGTACCATCACGTTTACGTTGCGCCGGATGCACCCGAAATTGGGAAACAGCAAACTCGCTGCACTCGGCAGCCAACGACGCAGCAAAATCGAGATAGGCGAACCATTCCACCATGCCAATAATTATACCCGGCATGGTATTGTGCAGGAAACACGCGCCTGTTGGTGCAACCTGATCATTGCGCTTTGCATCAAAAACATCTTTTTGAAATAGTCTGTCAATATAAATTGTCGGTAAGACCCACTTCCAACTCATCGAGGATATAATGACGTGCGGTCGTCTCCAGCCGCTTGTGACCGAGCGCCTTCTGCGCATGGCGCAAATTCGTGCGCGCCAGTTGCGTTCCGACAAAGCGACGAAAATCATGCGGTTTGACTGCGTCTAACCCTGCCTCGTTCGTATATTTCCGCACCACACGCCAGATCGCCACAGCAGACATTGGGCGCGCAGAGATGCGTTCGCCGCGGCCATCGAACGCCGTGAAAACATACTCGCTCTCGACCGGACGTTCAGCCAGCCATGTCTGGATATGACTGTGCGCCTCACGGCTCAACGGCGCTTCGCGAAACTCGATGTCGTTTTTGCCGCGCACCAGCACAATGTAGCCGCTGGCTTTGGCGCGGATATGGTGACACATCAACGTCGCTGCTTCGCTTACGCGCAGACCGCTGCTTGCCAGCGTCGCCAGCAGAGCAGCGTCACGCAACCCGATCAGCCGCTCCGTAGCGGGCGCATCGCATATAGTTCGCATAGCAACAGGCTCAATGCGAACGCGCGCATTGTTCTTGATGCGGTCCTTGAGCGCCGCTGTCTTGACGCCAGAGATGGCGTCAAACGCCGCCGCAACCTCGTGCGTGACGTAGCCCTGGGTCGCCGCCTCGCGCATCAGCCGCTTGACCGCGCTCAACATGCGGTTGATCGTGTTTGGGCTCATGTCGGTCTCCTGCGCCAGGTGTGTGCGCCAGCGCGCCAGGGTGGCGGCGTCGAGCAGGGCGGTGACGTTGCCCGCAAATGCGGCGTAGGCGGCAAAGTCGCGCTGATACATGGCGATGCTGGAAGGCGCCAGTTGTCCCGCCAGCAAAGAGGCGTCAAAAGGCGAGGACACAGCCAACGTTGCTCCAGTCGTCGAGGCAGTCTTTTTTGGGTTTGATTTGTGGACAATTGCAGTCATTGTTTCCTCCAACTTTTAATTAAGCTAATTGAATCACAAATACGCCTGATTGTCAACAAGAAATTATGAAAAATATCTATAAATTTTCACATTGGTATGACATAACGTGTGGGAAACAGGGCGGCAGGCAGGCGCATTCACTTGTTCACTTGCACCTTTGAAACCCGCAACTGCGCGCAGCGTCAGGTTTGCGCCGGATTTGGTCTGAATTGTGACCGCTCGACGTCCAACCCTCGATAAAAGTTGTGGCTATGATGAGAGACAGGTTCAAGCAAATCTACGACGGCATATATCAACAGGTAGATCTGAACTGTTGGCTATACGAATATAGCCAGAATGTAATGTTTGCTCAATAAAAGAGTCATTTAATTGCGCTATCAACTGTAGTAAAAATGATGAGAGAGGCTGTCCATGTTCCGTATGAAGCATTCCGCTCAATCAAATCAGTCCCTTCACACGGCTGGCGCGTCGTCTGCTGCATCAAATTGGCTCCCAGCGCCGTCAGCGTCGAACGCACAGGACTACGTCTGGGAATTTGGCTGGTCGTTTAGCGGCGGCGACTGGCTGCGCCGCGCTGAGCCGGAACCGATGCAGGTCTCATCGCTTGACAAGGCGCTGGCGTTGGCTGGCTAAATTGCGTCGCTGCCGTATAATGCAGCGATGATGATCTCGCTGCTGCGCCGACTTCGACTGTTGTCTGCTGCACCAGCTGCGTCGTCGCATTCCGTGACTCCGATTGCTAACGCTGGCGTCAAGGTGACTGAAGCGGAACGGCGTGCGCTGGCGAATGCGACCCGCTCGCTCTTTGGCTTCGATGCGCTGTTGCCGGGACAAGCTGAGGTGCTGACTTGCGTGCGCCGCGGTGAGCATCTGCTGGCGATTCTCCCGACCGGCGCCGGTAAGTCGTTGTGCTACCAGCTTCCCGCATTCCTCGACGAACGCGGCCTGACCCTGGTCGTCTCGCCGCTGATTGCGCTCATGAAAGACCAGGTCGACAGCCTCCCCGCCAATCTGCGGCCACAGGCGTTGGCGCTCAACAGCCTGCTCGGCAGCGACGGTCTGCGCCAGGCAATGCACCGCCTCTCCACCGGTCAGATTCGCCTAGTATATGTTGCACCGGAAAGATTACGTCAATCTGCGTTTGTTGAAGCGCTGGCGCGTATCGGCGTGGCGCGGCTGGTGGTGGATGAGGCGCATTGCGTCTCGATTTGGGGCCACGATTTTCGCCCAGATTATCTGCATCTACGCCAGGTTCACCGTGACCTGGGTTCGCCGCCGCTGCTGGCGATGACAGCCACGGCGCCATCCAAAGTACGCGCTGACATCGAACGACAGTTGGTGGGCAGCGCGGGTGCAATGCGGGTGCTCGCCGCTGACACCTTCCGCCCAAATTTGCACCTGCACGCATTCCGTGTGCGTGACGACGATGAGCGCACCACCCTGCTGTTGCGGCTGCTGGCGTCATTGTCTGGCAGCGGAATTATCTATGCGAAATCTCGGCGACGTTGCGAGGAGCTGGCGACGCTCCTGCAGCAGCAAGGCATCACTGCCCTGCCCTATCACGCCGGCATGGAGAACCGCGCCGAGGTGCAGGATCGTTTTATGCGCAGCGCAACGCCGATCGTCGTTGCCACCGTCGCCTTTGGCATGGGCATCGACAAAGCCGACATCCGCTTCATCGTTCATGACGGGCTGCCCGCTTCCCTCGAAAGCTATTATCAGGAGATCGGGCGCGCCGGACGTGATGGCGCAGCGGCGCACTGCATCTTGCTCTACGCCGACCACGACGAAGCAACGCAGCTTCGGCTTGTCCGGCGTGCACCGTTGTCGTTGACTGCACTGCGCGCGCTCTACTGGCAGGTGCGACGTAACGTTGGCGATCACAACAGCGGCATTGTTGCGTTGGCAGATCTGGCGGCGCAGGTTGGCAACGAAACCAACGCCCGCGTCGGTTTGAGCCTGCTTGAGGAGGTGGGCCTCCTGCGCCGTAGCTACGACGCGCCGCGCACCGTGACTCTGCACCTTCCTCGCCAGATACGCGGCGCCGACGATCCGACCTTTGTTGAGGTTATGCGTCACTGCGGGCTTATGCCAGGGGTGGCTGTGACCGCAGATTTTCTGTACCTGGCAGCGGTGGTCGGGCTTGCGCCAGCGCTGCTGGAACGCCGACTCTACGCCTGGCAGGAGGCGCGTTATCTTGTCGTACATTTCGAAGATCGCCAGCCGTTTGTTGAGTTACAGGGTGCGCCTATCCAAGTGGATGCGCGCCTGGAACGCCTGCTGCAAGAGCGCATGGCTGCGGAAGAGCAGCGTGTGACCGACGTGGCGCGCTATGCGCGAACGCGCACCTGTCGTCACGGTTTTCTAGCAGATCATCTGGGTGGAACGCAGCGCAGGCGCTGCGGTGTCTGTGACAATTGCGGCGATTCATTTTCATTGGCGCCGGATACAGCAGGTCTGAAAAGCGATGCGCACATGCTTGTCATCTTGCAGACGCTGGCGGAACAGCGCTGGGGCCGGCGCAACCTGGTTCGGCTGCTGCACGGTGACGTGGAGGCATCCGAACGCGCACAGCAGGCGGCGAACTTTGGCGCGCTGCACATGCGCAGTGAACGCAGCATTGACCAACTGCTCGACAGCCTGCTGGCTGATGGGTTGATCGAGCCGCACACGCTAGAGCATGGCGGCGTCGTGCTGGCGTTGACCCGGCGCGGCGAGCAGGCGATTCAGAAGATGGCGCGCCAGAAGCGGAGCGGCTGAGATGCAGTTGACTGTGCGTGGCTTACTCCTGGTGCTTGCGGCTACGCCGTTGATCGCGGCTTCGGCGTGGATTCCGCTGGCGATCTGGGCGGCAGTTGGCTGGTTGTTGGCGGCGGCTGCTGTTCTGATCGTGGATGCACGGTTGATGCCGACTACGCGCGATTGGACGTTGGCGCGGCGGCATGACGCCCGCTTGTCGCTGGCGGCGCAGAACCGTATCACGGTGCAGGTTGAGTTGTTGGCGCGCAGCAGGCGTCCCGTCAAGATCTGGTTGCGCGACACACCGCCGCCCACCTTTCATCTCGACCGTGATGCACCGCTGTTGACTGCCTCTGTGCGGTCGGGACTTGCCACTGAGGTCAGCTATCACGTTTGGCCTCCACGCCGCGGCGACTATGCGTTTGGCGATCTCTTTCTGCGTTGGCAGTCACCGCTGGGGTTGCTCCGTCGGCAGGCGCGCTTCGAGGCGGCTGCGCCGGTCAAGGTCTATCCCAATCTCGTCGATGTGCACAAATACGATTTGCTGATGCGCCGCAATCGGCTGTGGGAGCTGGGGCTGCGCTCAACGCGGCTACTCGGCGTCGGCAATGAATTCGAGCGGCTGCGCGACTATACGCCTGACGACGAGTATCGGCGCATCAACTGGAAGGCGACCGCACGCCGCGGCAAGCCGATCAGCGTGGAATACGAGACCGAGCGCAGCCAGAACATCTACGTGCTGCTCGATGTGGGGCGCATGATGCGCACGCCGGTGGGCGACGTGGCGAAGATGGACTACGCGATCAATGCTGTGCTGCTGCTGACGTATGTGGCGACGCAGAAAGGCGATCGCGTTGGGCTGCTCACCTTTGCCGACCGTATGTTGACGTACATTGCGCCGCGCAGCGGCAAGATTCAGTTTCATCGCGTGCTGGAGCAACTTTACGCCGTGCAGGGAGAGCGGGTTGAACCAGATTACAGTGCAGCGTTCAGTGAGTTTGCCGCCCGCCAACACAAGCGTGGACTGGCGCTCATCTTCACTGACCTGACTGGCAGCATCAGCACCGATGCGCTCGTGGCGCAGATGGCGCGGCTGCGACGCCAGCATTTGCCGTTGCTCGTCACGGTTGCCGATCCCACGGTCAATCGCCTCGCCACGCAGCCGATCACCGACAGCAGCACGCTCTACGAACGCACCGTCGCCGAACGCGTGCTTGCCGATCGGCGCCTCACGCTTGACAAGTTGCGTCGCCAGGGCGCGCAGACCCTCGACGTCCCCGCCGACGAGTTGAGCGTGGCGGTGATCAACCGCTATCTGGCGATGAAAGAGAGAATGTTGATATGAGATCAAGATATTGGAGATTGGAGATTAGAGATTGGGAGGCAACCGTGCCGTAAATCTCCAATCTCCAATCTCTCAATTTCTTAATCTGCGCTATCCCTTCAGTTTATTGACCAGGTCGATGTATGCTTGCATGGCGTCTTCAACGGTCGTGCCTTTGAGCTTTTCCCAGGCATCCCACTTGGCGCGACCGACGAAATCGGTCATGCCAGGTCGCTTGGTGTTGACATCGCCGACGGTGGCTTGCTTGTAGAGTGCATAGAGCTGCAACAGGGTCTGATTGTCTGGACGGGACGGCAATTCAGTCGATTCGCGCGACGCTTGCTCGAATTGAGCCTTGAGGTCGGACATGTGTCTGTCTCCTTTGGGTGAAAAAACGAGGAACGATATACCATCCTAGCATTGAGAGGCGCAGCTTCGCAAATTGCTCGTAACAGGTGAGTTTCGCTGGGAGGAGTAGTCAACTCCCAGTTGCTACACCAGATGCACCTCGATCCCCTGTGCTCGCAGCGCGTCCACAAATGACGCTGGCGCGTCGCTGTCCGTGATCAGCGCATCCACATCCGACATGGGCACGACACGCGCCAGCGAGCGCACGCCAAACTTGCTGCTGTCCATCAGAAAGATCACGCGGTCGGCGCTGGTAGCCATCGCGCGCTTCACTTGAATTTCCAACAGGCTTACATCGGTGATGCCTTCGGTGAGGGTGATGCCGGTGGCGCTCAAAAAACAGGTCGTGGCGTTGACGGTGCGGAAGTACTCCTCCGCCTGCGGCCCGACGAAGGTGTAGGCGACTGGGCGCAGCATCCCGCCGCAGCAGTAGACGTTGATCGCAGGCGTGAGCCGCGCCAGCTCATTCATGGTGCCCAGGCCGTTGCCAATAACCGTAAGATGCTGGTAGCCAGCCAGGTATTTCACCATCGCTGCTACAGTTGTGCCCGCCTCTAGAAAGAGGATGTCGCCATCTTTGACGAAGTGTTCGGCAGCGTAGCGGGCAAGGCGCTCTTTCGCCGTCAGGTTGATGATGCGTTTGCTGTCATAGAGCGGTTCAGTGTCGGCGCGACTCTCGATGCGCGCCGCCCCCCCACGCACGCGACGGATGCGCGATTCCTCCTCCAGCGCCGTCAGATCGCGCCAGATGGTCATCAGCGATACACCGAAACGCTCGCTCAGCGTTTCCGCGCTGACGCTCGCCTGTTCCTGGACAAACGCAGCGATCTGATCTCTACGCAATTCGGCGGGAAGTTTCTGCACGATTCGCTCCACCATGTGATTGATATTCAGGTTTTCGATAGTCATAACAAAATATAACAGATTGCTCAACGCCTGTCAATCGCTCTGCAGCACAAGGACTTCATATCTGAGGCGAACCCGTCCTCGTAGGTCACCGCCTCTGGCGTGACATGGCGCTGAAGGCAGTGACCAGTGATGTCATCCTCGCTGCACGAGGGGCAATGCTCTTTGGCATACCACCTTCCCGGAAGCTTTAAGCCTCCGGGAAGGTGGACGAAGCGATTTGATATTTTTCGATATGAATAAATGTAAAAATACCACATATTGACAATTTTTGTTATACTGGCTACAATGAATATCGCAATCATACAAAAAACCAACAAGATTCTTCCAAAGAAGGCTGTCACCCATGACACATCTGGTGGAACCAACCCGGCAAGGGGTCCTGCATTATGAGCCAACTACAGCGGCGATTGAGCGCCGCGCGCCGGCTGAACGTCGTTTGCGTGACGTGCAGGCCATTTTCGCCGATCGGCTGGCCTGTCAGTCGTTATTGACGACAAATCCGTTGATCTACCGCGTGACGCAGGTCGAGGATCACAACGGCGAAGGCGACATTCACTACGGCATCGGCATGTTGATGCCGGGCAAAGTCGGTCGCGAGTATTTCATGACCAAGGGGCACATCCACGCCTGGCGCCCCGCCGCTGAGGTCTACATCGGGCTGCGCGGGCGCGGCATGATGTTGCTGGAGGATGAGCGCACCGGTGAGTGCCTCGCTGTGGAGCTGACAGCCAACAGCACCGTCTACGTGCCCGGCTACACTGCCCACCGCACCGTCAACGTGGGCGACGAGCCGCTGGTCTACTGGGGTGTGCTCTCTAGCGCAGCAGGTCACGACTACGGCGCCGTCGCCGAACGCAACTTCCGGCTGGTGGTGGTCGAAAAAGATGGTCAGCCGGTTGTGATGGAGCGCGTGGACTTTCTGGCGGAGCTGCAAGGAGCACAGGCATGACCGACTACGTCACCAGGCCGATTCCGACGCAAAAGCCGCCTGTGGGCTTCACCGCCCGCCCGTGGGGATCGTTCAAGCAGTACGCGTTCAACGAAGAAGTCACCGTCAGCCTGATGACCGTGAAGCCGGGAATGCGCCTCAGCCTGCAGTCGCACACCGGGCGCGCCGAACTGTGGATCGTGCTCGATGAAGGCTGCGAAGTGCAGGTCGGCGACGAAATCCTGCAGCCACACGCCGGCGACGAAATCTGGATCCCCGCCAACACCAGACACCGCCTGGCCAGCCGTGGGCCTGCGGTGCGCGTGCTGGAGGTCGCCTTTGGCAACTGGCAACAGGCGGACATCACCCGATACGAAGATGATTTTCAACGACCGGAGCAGGGCGAATGACACTGCCGAAGCCATGGCGCAAGACCACCCAACACCTGATGCCCGCCCATATCGCCGATTCTGGTCAGGAGCTGGTGGTCGGGCAATACAACATCTATCCGGCGCACGATCTGGGGTCAGGACAGATCGAAGCCGGCTTCGACGCGCTGGCGCAGCGGCTGGCAGGCGCCGGGGCGGTGATGATCGACGGCTTTCCTGGCGTGCTGTGGGCCGATTTTCGCGAACGTCTCGATGCGGCATTGACGGTGCTGGACGTCTGCGCACATTGGGTGGATGTCGCCGTCGCCATGAAGCCCACCGCCGCCATCGACGCGCTGATCGCCCCGTTCCTGGGCGGCGACGACCCGATCTTCGGCTATCGCTTCAGCGGCGAACTGGCGGACTTCTTCGACGCGTCTGCTCTCCAGTCGATCCGACCTGACCCGGCGGCGACGCTGAACATCGTCTACGGCTGCGGCGCGGCGCTGACCGGTTGGGAAGGCGTGCTCGTCTACGTCGATGCGCCCAAGAACGAGATTCAATTCCGCCAGCGCGCCGGCAGCGTGAGCTGTCTGGGCGCAACGCAGCCGCTCGACCCCAAGCCTGCCTACAAACGCAGCTACTTCGTGGATTGGCCCGCAGCGAACCGGCACAAACTGGCGTTGCACAAGCGCATCGACTGGATCGTGGATGGTCAGCGTCCCGACGCCATCACCTTTGCACAGGGAGGTGCATTGCGCGCAGGGCTGGCGCAACTTGCCACCAACTGCTTCCGCGTGCGCCCCTGGTTCGAGCCGGGGCCGTGGGGCGGGCAGTGGATTCGCCAGCACATGCCGCAACTGGCGCAGGATGTGCCCAACTACGCCTGGTCATTCGAGCTGATTGTCCCGGAGAATGGGCTGGTCTTCACCAGCGACGGCTGGCTGCTCGAAGTCTCGTTCGACTTTCTGATGCACCGCGACCCACGCGCCATCATCGGCGAGAGCGCCGACGCCTTTGGCTACGAGTTCCCGATCCGCTTCGACTTCCTGGACACCTTCGCCGGCGGCAACCTGTCGGTGCAATGTCACCCGCGCCCCGATTACATCCGCAAGCACTTCGGCGAGCTCTTTACCCAGGACGAGACCTATTACATTTTGGATGCCGGGCCAGAGGCGCGTTGCTATTTGGGCTTTCAGGATGACATTGATCCGGCGGCGTTTCGCGCTGCGGTGGAAGAGAGCTTCCGGTGCGCCACGCCGGTCGACGTCGAGCGCTTCGTGCAGGTGCATCCCGCGCGCAAGCATGACCTCTTCCTCATCCCGAACGGCACGATCCACTGTTCGGGCGTCGATAACCTGGTGCTGGAGATCAGCGCCACACCCTACATCTTCACTTTCAAGATGTATGACTGGATGCGCCTCGATCTGGATGGCCGCCCGCGCCCACTCAACATCGACCGCGCGTTCGAGAACCTCTACTTCGACCGCAAAGGTGCGCGCATTCAGGCAGAGTTCATCTCCAAACCCTACGTCCTGGCGAGCGGTTCTGGCTGGGAGCTGATCCACCAGCCTACCCATCGCAACCATTTCTACGACGTGCACCGCTATCGGCTGACGGGCAGCGTCGAGGTGCAGACCGGCGATTCCTGCCACGTGTTGAGTCTGGTCGAAGGCAAGTCCGTGCTGCTAGAGACTGCCAACGGCGCACGCCAGCGCTTTCATTACGCCGAAACCTTTGTCGTGCCCGCCGCAGCAGGGGCGTATCGGCTGACCAGTGAGGATGGCAGCGAGATTCATGTCGTCAAGGCGTTTGTCAAGCCGCGCTCCGAGTGGGTTGAAGGAGTGACAGCATAAGATGGCGCGCTATTTTCTCGGCATCGACGGCGGCGGCACCAAGACGGAAGCTGCCATCTGCGACGAAAGCGGACGCGTGCTTGGCGTCGGGCTGGGCGGCGCATCGGGCATCGACAGCGTGGGCGCAGATGGTGCAATGGTGGGCATCGGCGCGGCTATCGACGCTGCGCGGCGGGAAGCAGGTTTGCACGAGGCGCAGTTCGCCAGCGTGTTCTTCGGCATGGCAGGCGTCGTCTCCGAGGCAGACCGTGCCATCGTGCGCGATGTGGCGCAGCGCCTGGCATTGGGCGACGCCATCCACGTTGATCACGACATCCGCATCGCGTTGGCGGGCGGGCTGTCGGGGCGCCCCGGCATTGCGCTGATCGCAGGCACCGGCTCCTCCTGTTTTGGCATGAACGCGGCGGGCGCGCGCTGGCAGGCGGGCGGCTGGGGACATCTCATCTCGGACGAGGGCAGCAGCTATTGGTTCGGCTGGAACGCCATCCGTCTGGCGGCCGGCGCGGGCGACGGGCGCTGGCAGAGTGCGCTCTACGCACCGGTGATGCGCCAGCTTGGGATCGAGGGCGTCGCCGACCTGCACCAACGCCTCTACACGCAGGGCGTCAGCAAGGCGGAGATCGCTGGCTTTGCCCCGCTGGTGATGGAGGCTGCGACGGCTGGCGACGCGTTGGCGTTGGGACTGATCCGCCAGGGCGTGCAGGAACTGGCGCTCATGGTGACGGCGGTCGCACGCAAGCTGGGTTGGGCTGCTGCGCCCTGCGAGGTGACGCTGACCGGCGGTCTCTGGCGCGCAGGCGAGATCGTGTTGGCGCCCTTCCGTGCGGCGCTGGCGGAGATGGCGCCGCAGGCGCGCATTGTCATGCCGGAGCTGCCGCCGGTGATCGGCGCGTGCGTGCTGGCGCTGCAGGCGGGCAGTGTAATCGTCGATGCAGCGGTGCGTGGGCGCCTATCCGCCTACAAGGAGCTGTTGTGATGGATTTGCGCACCAAGATCGGCCAGCTTTTTGTATACACTACCGGGGAACTGCACAATGAACACTACCGGGGAACTGCACAATGAACAAACGTATTGACCTCAACGGCGTCTGGGGCTATCAGCCACTGGCCTGGACAACCCTACATGCCGATGGCGCCATCTCTGGGCAAATGGCGAATCTGCCGTCGGCGGGTGAGATGCTGTTGCCGATGAACTGGCAGAAGCGCGGGCTGGAAAGCTTCGACGGCCGTGTGCGTTTCACCCACGCATTTGCTGCACCCGCTTTGTCTCCCGGCGAACGCGCTTTTCTCGTCTTCTGCGGGGTGGACTACTTCGCCGACGTGACGTTGAACGGGCGATATCTGGGCAGGCATGCTGGCTACTTTGAGCCTTTCGAGTTCGAGATCACCGACATCCTGCACAGTGGCGAGAACCAGCTTCAGGTCGATGTCGATTGCCCGCTGGAGGAGCCGGGCGCAGTCTGGCCCGATCACAAATGGGTGATCAAAGGCATTCTCAACCACTGGGACGCACGCCCCGGCAGTTGGGACCCTGCGACGGGCCAGAAGCAGAACTCCGGCGGCATCTGGGGCGATGTCTACATCGAGGTGCGACCGGCTGCCTTTGTAACCAACGTGCGCGCCGCCGCCACGCTCACCCCGAAAGAGGCGTCGGATTCCTTCTTCAATGCGGATGATGAACATACCAGCGGTCTGCAAGCGATCGTGCGCGTTGAATTTGACGTGGACAGCACCCAGACCGGTGACCTTCCGCTGCGTGTGGCGCTGGATGACCATACAGCGGCGGAGACGCTCCGGGTAACGCGCGGGCGCAGCCACCACGTGGTAGTGCTGCACATGGCTGACCCTCAGCTTTGGTGGCCGTGGGATATCGGGACGTCCTATCTGTACAGACTGGCGGTCGAGTTGGGGGCGGCGCGCTGGGAAACCGCGTTCGGCATTCGTCAGATCAACCTCGATCCCCACACCGGCGACTGGACGATCAACGGGCGACGCTTCTTTGTGCGCGGCACGAACGTGATTCCAACGCTGTGGCTGGGCGAGTACGACGCAGCCATGATCGACCGCGACATCGAGCTGCTCAAGGCTGCGCACATCAACGGCGTGCGCGTCTGCGTCCACATCAACCGCGACGAATTCTACACTGCGTGCGACCGCGCCGGCATCGTCGTCTGGCAGGACTTCGCACTGCAGTGGGCGTACACCACCGATCCGCGCTTCACACAAGAGGCAGTGCGCCAGGTGCAGGCGATGGTCAATCATCTCTACAACCACGCCTGCATTGCGCTGTGGTGCACGCAGAACGAGTCCTCTTTCCACAATAAAGTGATCCTCAATCCGGTGTTGGCGCAAGCCGCCGCGCAGTGTGACTCCTCACGCTACGTGCGCGCCACCTCTGAGTTCACCGAACACGCCTACCCCGGCTGGTACATCGGACATGTGCGTGACTACCTGACGCTGCCCGGCGCGCCCATCCTGACCGAGTTTGGCGCACAGGCGCTGCCGTCCGCCGCCGAAGTGCGGCAGATGCGCGGCGGCGACCAATGGCCGCCCGACTGGAGAGGACTGGCTTACCACGACTTCCAATACGACCAGACCTTTCACGTTGCTGGCATCGAGCTGGGCGAGTCGTTGGAAGCGTTCGTCGCCAACTCGCAACGCTATCAGGCTGACCTGCTCAAGTTTGCCATCGAGCACTATCGACGCCACAAGTACACAAAGATCGGCGGTCTCTTTCAGTTCATGTTCATGGACTGCTGGCCCTCGATTACGTGGTCAGTGCTCTCCTACGCCCGTGTGCCCAAGCAGGGCTATCACACCTTGCAGCAGGTCTATCAGCCGGTGCTGCCGATCGCCGAGATCAGCCGCGGTAAGGTGCTGCTCGGCCGCGACCTGGGCAGCCACGACCGCCCCTTCCGGGTTGCCTGCTGGCTGGTGAATGACCGCCACACGACGCTGACGGGCTGCCGACTCACTGTCGCTCTGCGGCGCGGCGACGCCACGGCCGTGGCAGCCGTGCGCGACCTGCCCACTATTGCCGCCGACTGCGTGGCGGCGTTGGGCACGGTGACGCTTGAACTGCCTGCTGATCTACCCCTGGGCGCCTACACGCTGGAGCTTACAGTGCAGATGCAGGACAGTGAGATCAGCCGGAACGCGTACGCAGTGGAGATAGTGGGATCGGGTGATTACTGATTTCTAGGATGACATGTTATGAGCGCAATGGTGCGTATTGCGTATTGCGTGTTGCGTTGCGTGAGGGATTCCGACACGCAGCATGCAACATAGAAAACATAAAAACTCTGCCCGGCAATCAGTAGGTGATTGGGAATGGTGGGGGAATTGTTAACTGTTCACGCTTCACGCCTGACTACTTTGGAGGCTTCCTGAGATGAGTTCACAGCGCACGATTGACTTTCGTTACGCGCCACCCATCAGTTGGACCAATATCTGCTATCCCGATGATCCGTACAAATCGTTGGTGAGTGAATCTGGCGCGCTGCTGTATGGCTTCGACCCATTGATCTTCTTTAGCTGGCATTTCAAGCGCGTGATCGAGTTTAGCCTGATCTCGGCGGACAAGCCAGTGAGCGTCACCCAGCGCACAGAGAGCGCGCGTGCGCCGGTGGTGATCACGACGCAGACCTATCCAACGGCGGTGCTGGAGTTGCGCACCTTTGCGCATCAGGACGCCGCCGGCCGGCGCACTGATGTCGTGCTGTGGGAGATTCGCGTCAACGACGATGTCGATGAAATCCTCACCGGCTTGCACCTCGACCTTACCGAACAAGGCGTCGTTTTCACCGGACGCTCGGTGGCGCCAGCGCGGACAATCTTTGCAGCGCCGCTCGCCACCTTCACGCCACCCGAATTCTGGCGCGCGATCAGCGTTTATCACGTCGAGAACGAAGATGACCCCGCACCGGGCGACGTCGTGCTGGTCTCGTCGCCGCAGCGCCTGGTGCACATCCATCCCACCGGCTTCCGACACGCGGGCAGCCTGGGGACAGAGCCGCGCATCGTCGAAGGCGGCGCTGCGATCAGCGGTGCGATCATCCTGCCGCTCAATCACCAGGAGACCGCGGGGCTGGATTACGCCTGGGCGCAGCAGGCGTTGATCGAGGTTCGGCGCTTCTGGACAGAGTTCCCGCTCCTGCGCAACACAATCCGCGTCCCCGATCCGGCGGTGATGGATATGGTCGTGGCGCTGGCGCGCAACATCCTCCAGGCGCGTGAGATCAAGGATGGCCTGCCTGTCTTTCAGGTGGGGCCGACCTGCTATCGCGGGCTGTGGGTGGTCGATGGGCATTTCTTCCTCGAAGCAGCGCAGTATCTTGGCTACAGGGACGATGCGTTGGGTGGCGTCAGCACCTTGCTCAAGCACGTCCATCCTGATGGCTCTATTGCGCGGATGCCCTTCCACACCAAGGAAAGCGGCATTGCGATCGCCACGATCATCCGGCAGATGGAGCTGGCTGGTCAGGACGACCACCTGGAAGAATTGTGGCCGACGGTTCGCAATGCCGTTGCCTATATCGAGGGACTGCGCGCCCAGGCTGATGCGCTGCCCGAGGACGCGCCCAATCATGGACTGGCGCCGGCGGCGTTTGGCGATGGCGGCGTCGGCGGCGAACGCGGGGAGTACACGACGCCGGTGTGGATACTCTTCGGCCTGAAGTCCGCCACTGAGGCGGCAGAACGCCTGGGCTACACCGATGACGCGGCGCGAATACGCCATGACTATACGACGCTGCTGGCAAACTTCCGCGCACACGTACAGAAGCATCAAAAATATCTGCCCGATGGCACGCCCTACATGCCGCCGGTCTACGACGACAGCGGCTTGCATCACTGGATACCCGGCTATCCAGAAGCGGTGCAGCGCCAGAATGAACTGCAGCCGGAGTCGGCCACGTGGGCGCTCTGCCAGACGATTTGGCCCGGCGAGGTCTTTGCGCCCGATGACCCGATCGTGCAGAACTTGCTGCACTTGACCGATCTGATCGACGACGAAGAAGGCATCCCCGCCAACACCGGCTGGCTGCCTTACCGCGCGGTGTGGAACTATCATGCCTCGTTTGCGGCGCATGTCTGGCTCTACGCCGGACGGCCTGACAAGGCGGTGGATTATTTGTACGCCTTCGCCAATCACGCGGCGCCGACGCGCGTCTGGCGTGAAGAACAGTCGTTGAAAAGCTCGCACAACGGGCAGTTGATCGGCGACATGCCGCACAACTGGGCGTCGGCTGAGTTCATTCGCCTGGTGCGTCACCTGCTCGTCTTCGAGCGCGGCGAGACGCTGGAACTGCTCCCAGGTCTTCCGGAGAACTGGATCTATCCTGGCGCAGTTGCAGAGCTGGAAAAGACGCCTACGCGCTTCGGGCCCGTCTCACTCAAGCTGGAGATCGGCGCCGCACGCAGCTTTGACCTGCAGATCTCATGCGATATGGCGTGGCCGCGCAAACCCACGGCGTTACGACTGCGGTTGCCGCCGGGCAGCACGGTGCGTTTGAACGACCAAACGTTGCCCATGAGCGCCGCTGGCTGGTGTGAACTGCCCTGGACGCCAACGCTGACGGTGCAGGGCACACTGGCTGAACACGCTGCATAGTCTGCCGGGTGGACTGAAATTGGGTATGAGGGGTCTATTTCACATTGGGGGCAGAGTTTGTTTTGTAGTTTTGTAGGTCATCGCCTCCGGCGTGACATGGCGCCCGTCACGCCGGAGGCGATGACCTACGACACGCTCCCCAAACTCGAAATACACCCGGGTATGAGCTGGGGCTTGAAAGGAGGGAAGGTATCGAAACAAGAAGGCACATTACCTGATGGTGAAGCTACAGGAAAGCGACGCCATCGACTTTTTCGCCCGCTTTGGTTTTACATTGCATCAACCAGGAGATTGCGAGATGAAA
>CALJMI010000119.1 GCA_937981885.1 uncultured Caldilinea sp. | reverse complement strand
GAGACTGCGTGACGACGAACCACAGTCCATACACGCCGATCAGCGCAGCCAGTATGCCCCCGATCAGGTTGACCACTCGAAAGAACGCGGCGGACGGTGCTGCTGAACTCATTTGCGCCAGCAGAACGCACCACAACCCAGCGCCGATTACGATGCCCAGCAAGAGCAGAACAAAATCGGACAACGCCGGCTGCGACGCCGTGAGCAGGCAGATCAGCGCGGCGACGCCGACCCAGAAACCCAGCGCATAGGGATTGCGAAAGGTGATCTGGGCACCGGCGCGCCAGCCGACCTGTGCGTCGGCGATGTCGCTGCGCGGCATGGCGCCCTGCCGGGCGTCGAGCAGGGCAGCCCAGGCCAGGCGCAGAAAGAAGAAGCTGCCGACCACGCCAAAGATCACGCGCAGCGGCTCCACTTGTAATGAGAGCGCCACGACGACCAGCGCACCGGCCGCCCACAGCGCATCGCCCGCCAGCGCGCCGGCGAGCACAGCCAGCGCCGGACCAAAGCCGCGCCGCCTGCCCAGGCTCAACGCCGTCGCGTTCGCCACCACTTGCTGCGAATAGAAGATGAATCCGGCCACGAATGCCAACAAAAAGGTCATCGCGCATCCCCAATTGATTGAAAAGTTACCAATTTTGACGCAAGGACACAGAGAAACGAAGAAAGATGACGGAGAAAAGCAAATCTGCGCTTTCTCAGCAAAGGCTTCGCTCCTCTACATCGAAAACACTCCCACCCACCAGATTTTCAGATGGTGCGGCTCAAGACGCGGCGCAGCACCTCCATGCCGCGCTCGACCAGCGCGGCATCGGCCTGGCTGCCCATGTGCCCGATGCGAAAGACTTTGCCCGCCAGGTTTCCATAGTTGCCGCCGACTGCCATGCCCTCGGTGCGCAGCGCCCTGTCCAGTTCAGGCCATGTCCAGCCGTCAGGCACGTAGGCGGCGGTGACCGTCGGTGAGTTGAACTCATCATGCTGCGGAAACAAGCGCACGCCCATTTCTGTCAGTGCACGGCGGCAGGAGGCCGCCACGGCGGCGTGACGCGCGTAGACGGTCTCCATGCCTTCCGCCAGCAGCAGGTCAAGCGCAACTTCGAGCGCTGCCAGCGCGCTCCAGTTGTGTGTGTAGGGCAGATAGCGCTGCGCTGGCCCGCTGCGCCACGGTTTGAGCGCATCGTATCCCGCATAGTTCACCGTCTCAACGACCTCCCACGCCCGTTCGCTCACCGTCACCATCGAGAGATCGGGCGGCAGGCTCAGCACCTTCTGGCTGCCCAACAGACCGAGGTCGATGGCGCAGCGATCCACATCGACGGGTGCGCCGCCGCCGCTCGCCACAAAATCGACATAAAAGAGCGCATCGACTTCTCGGCTGATCTGCCCCAGTTCCTCCAGCGGGTTGAGCGTGCCGCTCGGCGTCTCACAATGTACGGCTGTGATCAATTTCGGGCGGAAACGCCGCGCTGCCTCGCGCACCAGCGTTGGATCGACGATGCTGTCGAAGGGAAACTCGACAACTTCAACTTCAGCGCCGATCTGCTGCGCCATTTCGCCGATGCCGACGCCGAACAGCCCCGTTCCAACGGCCAGCACGCGGTCGCTGGGGCGAACGACGCTTTTGAGCGCGCCCCACAGCGCCAGCATCCCTTCGCCGGTCTGGATGGTTACCTGCGTGCTGGCACCCAGGACGCGCTGCAATTTGCGTTCGCAGCGTTCGTACAGCTCGAAAAATTCTTCCTCCAGGTCGGCGCTGCCATAATCGATGGCGTAGGCAGCGCGCACGGCTTCGGGGACGGACACAGGGCCGGGGACAAGTGGAATTGCATAACTCTGCATCTTGGCTTCTCCCTTTGATTCACGGTAACATGTTTATCACTGGTAATTGCCAGCCTATGTTACTACGAGTTGGTTGCAACGCACTATGAGTACAGCGCGCGCTGATACAAATCGCAGACATTTTCTCACCGGCCCGTTTGGCGCCGGAAAGACCACGGCTGCGATCGAGCATCTGCGGCGGCTGCTGCGCACCGAACGCGTGCGCGGTGACGACATTCTGGTGCTGCTGCCGCAGCGCTCGCTGGCAACGCCGTATCACGAGGCGCTGCGCGGTGGACAGAATGTACGAAACGCCTCGATGCCGCCCGGCCCGACCGTGCGCGTCACCACCTTCGCCAGCCTGGCGCAACAATCGGTCGAGCTCTACTGGCCGTTGCTGGCGCCGACTGTCGGTTTTGCCGACCCCAGCCGCGAGCCGACCTTCCTCACCCTCGAAACAAGCCAATATCATATGGCGCCGCTCGTCGACGCCGCCATCGATGAGGGCGCGTTCGACGGCGTGCGCGTCGAACGCGCGCGCGTCGTCAGCCAGGTGTTGGATAATCTCAACAAGGCTGCGCTGCATGGCCTTAGCATCGACGAGGCGTACGAACGGCTCGAACTGGCCGCACCGTTGGGGGAGCAGCGCACAGCGCGGCTCAATGCGTTGCGCGCTGCGCGCCGCGTCTCTCAGCAATTTCGCCAGCGTTGCCTGCAAGAGACGCTGCTCGATTTCAGCCTGCAAATCCTGATTTTCAACGAGCACGTGCTCACGAATCCCTGGAGCCGCACGCATCTCTTTCGCACGCATCGCCACCTGATCTACGACAACGCCGAAGAGGACACGCGCAGTGCGCATCAACTGGTCGCCGCCTGGCTGCCCCATCTCGATAGCGCGCTGATCATTGCCGACAGCGACGCTGGTTACCGCACCTTTCTTGGCGCCGATCCACAGGGCGTCAATGAATTGCGCGATCTGTGCGATATACAGACGGTCTTGGATGGATCGTACATCATGACGTCGTCCATTGCGCATGTTGCGCGCCGCGTCGATGGCATTTTCGATGCACGCCGCCGCGTCCCTTCACTGCCGCCGGTCGAGTCACGGGAGACAGCGCCAGCATTGGTGGTTCCTGATCAGCATTTTCGCTTCTATCCGCAGATGCTCGAATGGACTGCAGGGCAGATTCATTCCCTTGTGAACGATCAGGGCGTCGCACCAGGCGAGATCGCTGTGTTGGCGCCTTTTGTCAGCGATGCGCTGCGTTTCAGCCTGCAAACGGCGCTTGATCGCTACGGCATCGCACTGGCGACGCATCGTCCCAGCCGCGCGCTGCAAGATGAACCGGCTGCGCGCACACTGTTGACCCTGGCGCGACTGGCTCATCCTTTTTGGGGGATGCCGCCTGCCGCCACCGACGTGACGCTGGCGTTGACGGTTGCTATCGGCGACCTTGATCCGGTGCGCAGCAGCCTGCTCTCAACCAAAGTATATCCACCGCGCCGTCGCGACAATGAATTAGGCGAATTTGGCGCGCTTGCCGAGGAAATACGTCGGCGCGTGACCTACACCAGTGGAGAGCGTTACAGTCGGCTGCGCGACTGGCTTTATGCCTACCGCAGCGAAACAACTCTCACGCCGCTTGATCAGTTTTTTGCCCGTCTTTTTGGTGAAGTGCTCAGTCAGCCAGGCTATGGTTTTCATGACGACCGCGACGCCGCGCGAGTCGCCAGTCAGCTGGTTGAATCGGCGCGCAAGTTTCGCTGGACGCTGGAAGGGAGCCAATCAGGCGAAGTCGACAATGCGCGGTTCGGTCGCGAATATGTGCTGCTTGCCGAAAGCGGCGCGATCGGGGCGCTCTTTTTGCCTGGCTGGCAGACGCCGACTGAGGCGGTCTTTCTGGCGCCAGCATACACTTTCCTCTTGCGCAACCGCGCCGTCGATGTGCAGTTCTGGCTCGACATCGGCGCTGCCAGTTGGTGGGAGCGGCTCTATCAGCCGTTGACGCATCCTCATGTCCTCTCGATGCGTTGGCAACCTGGCGCGCCCTGGACCGATCGCGACGAATTCATTACACGGCAGGATACATTGCGTCGGCTGTTGCTTGGTTTGATCCGCCGCACGCGACGGCAAATCTTTCTCGGCGCCAGTGATTACAGCGAGAGCGGTTTTGAGCAAAGCGGGCCGTTGCTCACGATTGTGAATCGTCTGCTGTCGATCTGAAGTCGAAGCGGCGTTGTCCACTATCCTTCGCTATTTCTGTTTTTTCTCCGTCCGTCACCATTTTGACACTGTTCCCGATCAGGTTGAGATAGCGCACCAGGTGTAATTTAAGTTGGGGGCGCACCGCGCAAGTTATCGCCTCCGGCGTGACATGTCGTCCTGTCACGTCGGAGGCGATAACCTTTACACCAGATGTGAAGTTGCCACCAACATACTAAGCTTGTCGTAAAATCGTCTAATTTACGCTATTGTAATTTTGCCTCTTTCGGTGTACACTAATTTTGCTAAAGTTTGATGAAGTGTTGAAGTTTGCTACGTTTTGCAACAGCGGAAATCAGCAGTACTTGATAAGTAAAGGAGAAAAGAACGCCCCAAAACAATTGCAGTTGTTTGATATGCCCATGCCTTCCATCCTGACCCGAAGAACGTGCGTTTAGTAAGTCTGGTATTGTTTTCGATTCAATTTGCAGTTCTACACAGTTCTACACAGTTCTACACAGTTTTATGAGGAGTCAACACCATGAACCGCATCCATTGCTTCAAACAAATCGTGTTTGCCACCATTTTTGCTTTGACTGCGATATTCGCCAATGGCGCCACCGTAAAGGCAGGCGGCATCTGGGCGGACAACCTGCCGAAGGGCGGCATCTGGGCGGACAGCCTGCCGAAGGGCGGCATCTGGGCGGACAACCTGCCGAAGGGCG
>CALJMI010000118.1 GCA_937981885.1 uncultured Caldilinea sp. | reverse complement strand
GGCGACAGCATCGCCATCCCGGCCGGCTCCAAGTATCCGAATGAGGCGTTCGAGTTCATTCAGTGGGCGACCTCCGACGAGGTGCAGCTCGAATACTACGCCAAGCTCAACAATTTGCCGGTGCGCACCGATCTGGCTGAAAACGAATTCTTCGCTGCTGACCCACGTCTAACCACCGCTGCCCAGGCGATGGCAATAGGCAAAACGCCATACACGGTCGTCTACAACCAGCTCTTCAACGACCCCAACGGGCCGTGGCTGAAGATGATCCAGACAGCGGTCTTCGATGGCAGGGTCGAGGAGGCGGTCAACACAGCGCAGGAAGAGTTCACCAAGATTCTGAGCGGACAGTAATTTTTTACTGACTTCTAGGTTGGCGGCTCATCTTCCCGGAAGCTCCAGAGCTTCCGGGAAGATTGTGAACGATATGACGTGACAATCTAGAAATCAATAGAGGGGCAAATTGTGAGGGACAAGGGGCGAAACGCCCTTTGCCCCCAACAAAATGGTGACAGGTATGGCAGGCGTATCGAGTGCTATCATCAAACCGGCGCGGCGCAGCGTCACGCTTAGCCAGCGGCGTATGATCGCCGGCTTTCTGTTCGTACTGCCCGCCGTATTGTTTACGCTGGCAATGTTCATTTTTCCGTTGATCATGACGGGATGGATGTCGCTGCACAACTGGCCGTTGCTTGGGCAAGCGACATTTCTTGGCCTTCAGAACTACGTTGACATGGTCAACGACAAACAGTTTTGGAACAGCCTGTGGTTTACGACGCAATATACGCTGCTGGTGACGCCGCCGATCTTTATCCTGGCGTTTGCACTGGCGTTGCTGGTCAACACAGCGCTGCGTGGGGTCGGCGTCTTCCGCACAATCTACTTTATCCCAGTGGTGATTGGGCTAGGCACGTCCAGCTTGCTGTGGGTGTGGCTGCTCAACGACCGCGTCGGCATCATCAACGGCATTTTGCTCGACCTCAATTTCATTCAGCGCCCGATCATCTGGTTGGTGGACAAGAACCTGGCGATGTTCGCCATCATCGTCTCAATCGTTTGGAAGACGGTCGGCTTCAGCATGATCTTGCTGTTGGCTGGGATGCAGGCGATCCCCGATGAACTGTATCAGGCGGCGGAGGTGGACGGAGCCAACTACTGGCAACGGCTGACGTACATTATGCTGCCGTTGCTACGTTCGACCTTTGCACTGGCGCTGGTGCTTTCGGTGATCGGCTCGTACCTGGCTTTCGACCAGTTTTACATCATGACGCGCGGCGGGCCGCAGAACCAGACGATCACGGCGGTCTACTGGATTTTCAACAACTCGTTCACCTACTACAAGCTGGGCTACGGTGCAGCGCTCTCCATCGTGTTGTTGGTGATCCTGGGCGTCTTGAGCATCATCCAGTTGCGCGTGCTGCGCGATGAGACGACGTATTAAGGGGCGAGTTGCGAGGGGCGAAGGCTTGACGCAAAAGCGATATAGAAGTGCACAAAGAAGAAGGCAGCATCGCTCTGCAGTATCATTGTTCTATTGAAAGGGGCGCGGGAAACTGTCATTGTTGTCAGCCGCGAACAGAGGAGAATTCGCTTGGAAACTACGCTCGAAGGTGTGACGATACATAGCCCAGGCAGCCGGATCCGGCAGCGCGCCGGGTTGATTGCGTGGTATGCAATCGCGGTTACGCTGGCGGCGCTTTTTCTCTTCCCGATCTTTTGGTCAACGTTGACCTCGATCAAGCCGCCAGCGGAAGCTTCGGCGGCGCCGCCCACCTATCTACCTTCCAGTATTACCTTTGACAATTACATCAAACTCAATAAATATGGCGCCGGCATCGCGCGCTATATCTTCAACAGCGCCAGCGTGGCGCTGATCACGGTTTTCGGCACGATCGTCCTGAGCACGCTGGCCGGATATGGCTTCTCGCGCTTCCACTTTCCAGCCAAGAATCTCCTTTTTATCATGGTATTGGCTGCGCTGATGATCCCCTTCCAGTCGATCTTGACGCCACTCTTTTTGCTCATGAGCATGGTCAAGTTGCAGAACACGCTGATCGGGCTGGCGCTGGTCTACATCACCTTTCAGCTTCCCTTTGGCGTCTTTATGATGCGCAACACCTTCGACACCGTGCCGCGCGAAATCGAGGAGGCGGCGCTGCTCGACGGCGCGTCGACCTGGCAGATGTTGACGCGCGTCATGCTGGTGCTGGTGCGTCCGGGCATTATCACCGTGGCGGTCTATGCTTTTCTCAACGCCTGGAACGAATTTCTGGCCGCGCTGATCATCATGACGCAGGAAGCAAACTTCACGCTGCCGATCATGCTGACGAGCGTGCGTAGCGGCTATTACGGCGCCATCGATTGGGGCGCGCTCCAGGCCGGCATCACTGTCACGATCCTGCCGTGCATCATCCTGTTTCTATTTTTGCAGCGCTATTACATGCAGGGGTTGATGGGCGGCGCCGTGAAGGGATGAGGAGTTGCGGGTCATCAGGGGCTTGCTCTGACCTTCCCGGAAGCTCTGAGCTTCCGGGAAGGTAAACGATTTTTGGGAGAGATATCCGATGTTCTATCGACCATTGCCGGCGAACCGCGCGCCGTTGCTTCCGACTGCGTTCCGGGCGCTGCCGGTCGGTGCAGTGCGGCCGCAGGGCTGGCTGCTCGACCAGTTGCGCATCCAAGCCAACGGGCTGACGGGCCACCTCGACGAGTTCTGGCCCTACGTCAGCCGTGAGTCAGGCTGGCTGGGCGGGCCTGGCGACGACTGGGAGCGCGCCCCCTACTACTGCGATGGGCTGGCGCCGCTCGGCTATCAGCTCGACGATCAGCGGCTGATCGCCAAAGCCAACGAATACATCGCCTGGATGCTCAACAGCGCGCAGCCGAGCGGCTGGTTTGGGCCTGCCAACACCGACTGGTGGCCGCGCATGGTGGCGCTCAAGGTGCTGATGAGCTACTACGAGGCGACTGGCGACGACCGCGTGCTTAGCCTGATGACCAACTACTTCCGCTATCAAAATGTTATGCTGGCGGCGCGACGGCTGGAGAACTGGGGCGCTGCGCGCGTGGCGGACAACTTGCTTGCCGTCTACTGGCTCTACAACTTTACGGGCGATGCGTTTCTGCTCGACCTGGCCGCCAAGTTGAGTGCAGGAGCGATCGACTGGGCGGAGCTGCAGGCAAAGTATATGCTTGCCGCCATCCTGCCCTTCGCCCACCATCGCGGCAACATGGCGACGCACGTCGTCAATAATGCGCAGGGCATCAAAACGCCTGCCGTGCAATATCTCCTTAGCGGCGACGAATGGCATCGCTCCGCGCCGCGCCAGAGCATCGCCAACCTCATGCGCCATCACGGCCAGCCCAACGGCATCTGGAGCGGCGACGAGCATCTGCACGGCGCCTCACCCACCGCCGGCACCGAGCTGTGCGCCGTAGCTGAGTATATGTATTCGCTGGAAGAGATGCTGCGCATTCTGGGCGACCCCTTCTTTGGCGACACGCTGGAGCAGGTGGCGTACAACGCCTGGCCCGCCACCTTCGCCGCCGACATGTGGTCGCACCAGTACGACCAGCAGGTCAACCAGGTGTTGTGCACCGTCGCCAAACGTCCGTGGACGGACAACACCGAGGATTCCAACATCTTTGGGCTGGAACCGCACTTTGGCTGCTGCACGGCGAACATGCACCAGGGCTGGCCCAAGCTGGTCAAGCATCTCATCATGGCGACGGCGGACGGCGGGCTGGCGATCACGGCATATGGGCCTTGCACGGCGCAGGTCGAGCTGGACAATGGCGTTCGTGTGCGGTTGACGGTGGAGACCGACTACCCGTTCAAGGGGCGCATCACGGTGCACGTGCATGTGGATCGCCCGACAACTTTCCCACTGCTGTTGCGCATTCCGGTGTGGGCGTCAGGCGCGACCCTGACGATTGCTGATGGCGCACCTATAGCCGTGCTTGCAGGCGAGTTTCATCGCATTGACCGGACGTGGGAAGAGGAGGCTACGTTGTCGCTGGATCTGCCGATGAGGATGCGCACGCGTCGCGGCCATGCCGGGCTGTTGTCGATCTATCGCGGCCCCCTTCTCTTTGGTTTGCGCATCGGCGAGCACTGGCAGCAGATCGGCGGCGAGCTGCCCCACGCTGACTGGGAGGTCTACCCGACGACGCCGTGGAACTATGCGCTGGCGCTCGATCCTGATGACCCGGCGGCGAGTTTACAAGTCGAGGAGCATCCGATCAGCGCTGTGCCCTTCGATCCACAGGCTGCGCCCGTGTGTATCACGGCCACCGGCAAACGCCTCCCGCAATGGAGGCTGGTCGACAACTCTGCCGGCCCTATCGATGCCGGGCCACATGTCACCGACGAACCCGCCGAGCAGATCGAGCTGATCCCCTATGGCAGCACACATTTGCGCGTGGCAGCGTTCCCGCTGAGCAAATGAATCAGTAATGAGCCTTCCAGGAAGCTGTCAGCTTCCTGGAAGCTTTGCATCACCAACTCACCCCAAACCCAAACGGATAGAGCGGATTCTCCGAATCGTAGGGCGCGTCCGGCTTCTGCTGGCGCACAGCCTCCATCGACGAAGGCAGCTCGAAAGGGAGTCTGCCTTCTGTGTGATTGCGACGCGTCCGCCCAACCCTGTGCCGCCCGGCCTGACTTCGAGCGAACCGTCGTCGTTGATGACCGCGCCGTTGATGAAGAGCATCCCCGCTTTCTCCTCCAGCGTCATCTGCGCCAGCAAATCTTCGACTCGCGCCGCAATGGGCTGGCTTGGGTCTTCGTAAATATCGAGTCTGCCGTTCTTGTTGAGGTCGCGGAAGGCGACGCCATTC
>CALJMI010000117.1 GCA_937981885.1 uncultured Caldilinea sp. | reverse complement strand
GCGCCGCGGCTCTTCACGCAGTTGGAGGAGGAGGGTCCGGTCAATCTGCTGCAACTGGTGGCGGACGCCGTGCGCGTCAAAGTGCGCATTGTCGAGCTTGACCCCTATGAGCGCAACGTGCGCGCCCACCTCAACCTGGGCCACACCTTCGGCCACGCCATCGAGCAGGTCAGCCAATATCGTATGCGTCATGGCGAGGCGGTGGCGGTGGGTATGGTCGCCGCCGCCAACATGGCGGTTGAACTGGGACGCTGCGATGCGGCGCTGGCGGAACGCATTCGGGCGTTGCTGGATCGGCTGGGGCTGCCGGTGAGCGTCTTCGGTTACAGCGTCGAGGCAATCCACGCCGCAATGGCGCAGGATAAGAAGCGCGCCGGCAAGAAGCTGCGTTTCATCATCCCGCAGACATTGGGTGACGTGGTGATGATCGACGATCCTGGCGAGGCGGTCGTGCGCCGTGCAATTCAGTCGATTGTGGCGTAGATGGCTCCCGTGCGCACCTTTCATCGCGACCGCTACACCTGGCTCGCTTATCTGCTGCTCAGCTACTTTGCCTATTTGCAGGCGTCGTTGGGGCCATTGATGCCTTTCGTGCGTGGCGAGCTAAATCTGAGCTACACGGTCGGCGGGCTGCACCTGAGCGCATTCGCCGCCGGCATGATCGGCGCCGGGCTGCTCGCTGCGCCGCTTGCCCGGCGCTTTGGGCGGCGTGCGTTGCTGTGGGGCGGCGGCGTCGGCATGAGTGTTGGCTCGCTGTTGCTTGTCAGCGCCGCACATGTCGTCACCACGATCGGCGCTGCGTTTGTCATGGGCTTTCTCGGTTCGTTGATGCTGACGATGATCCAGGCCACGCTCAGCGACCATCACCAGGAGTTGCGGGCAACCGCGCTCACCGAGTCGAACGTGCTGGCAATGCTCTGTGCTGGCCTGTCGCCGATCCTGATCGGCGCGTTTCAGCGCAGCGCAATCGGCTGGCGCGGCGCGCTGATCGTGGCTATCCTGGCGCTACTGCTGATTGCTGCGTTCAATTGGCGCACACCGATCCCGCAGCCGCGCCTTTCCGCAGCGCAGCAGAAGCGTTCGAGGCGGCTGCCGCTCATGTTTTGGCTCATCTGGGTGGTGCTGATGCTGTGCGTGGCGATGGAGTGGATCATGGTCGGCTGGAGCACAGACTATCTGCGCAGCGTGGTCGGTCTCGACGCCAGCGACGCGGCGATGTTGGTCAGCGTCTTCTTTGTGGGCGCAGTGCTTGGGCGTACAGCCAACAGTCGGTGGACGCTGCACACACCGGTGCGTACGTTGCTGCTGACGATGCTGGGCGTGGTTGCCGTCGGTTTTCCGATCTTCTGGCTCGTCCGCATCCCGGCGATTGCGGTGATTGGGTTGGGCATCGCTGGCTTTGGCATCGGCGCGCTTTTCCCGCTCGGCTTGTCGATGGCGCTGACCATCGCCGCCGACCAGGCGGATGCGGCAAGCGGCTACATGTCGCTGGCGGCAGGGCTGGCGATTCTGGCGGCGCCTTTCACGCTGGGTGTGCTCGCCGACCAGTTCGATCTCGTCACAGCCTTTGGGGTGATGATCGTGCTGCTCATCAGTGCGCTGGCGCTGACGCTTGCCGTCCGCTACGACGATGCCGCCAGCCAACACCCGCAGTGATCTTCATCTGCGAAATCTGCGCAATCTGCGGATCAATTCAGTAGGTCATCGCCTCCGGTGTGACACGGCATCCCGTCACGCCGGAGGCGATGACCTACCAACCTCCGTGTAATCCTCGTTCCTCTCAGGCTGCGTAGTCCGTGCTGAATTGGAAGACCTTAACCGGGCGATTGGTGACCCGGTGTAATCCTCGTTCCTCTCAGGCTGCGTAGTCCGTGAGCGCAATGTCCACCGGATGACCGCTGCGCTGGATGGCGGCGACGCGCGTGCGTCCAGCGTTGACTTCCTCGACGCCGTCAAGTATGGTGAGTCGGTTGCGGAAGGCATGGCGTTCGCCCGCGCCGAGCTGCACCAGACGACCGCTGCGCGCGGCGCGGTTCTGTCCCTCCGGCAGACAGTTGCCCGGCTCGACGCCGCAGACATAAGTTCCCTGTCGGAAGTTCTTCCACTGCGTCAGGTAGGGTTCGTGCGTTGTGTCCCATTCGAGCGCCAGGCCAAAACGCTCGCCTGCGAGCACGGCAAGCGCACGACGTTCCTGGTCTGCCAACACTTGATGGAAGAAGACCTCTTCCAGATGGCGCGGTGCAGCGGCATGATAGTTGGGCCAATCGTGATGCGAGGAGGCGGCCTGCATGTCGCGCGGGATGACGGCGCTATGCGCAACGTGCAGTTGGACGCCTTGCTGCACAAGCGGATAGCCAAAGTTGAAGTGGTGGAGCAGCATAAAGGGCGTCGCCACATCGTAGCGATTTTCGACGGCGTCGATGATTTCGACCGACGGTTCGCCAAGCGCCATTCGCACTGTGCGCGTCAGGTGAAGCTGCTTGCCAAAGAGCGACGCCTCCGCCACCTCGCCGGTCACTTCGGCGATGTAGCGATCTCCCTGCCAGCCTGCGCTGATGCTGATGTTGTAGGCGCGCAACAGGCTGAAATCGCCATGCAGGTCGCGATGCTGACCGCTGCGGGCATCGTGCTCCGGCGGCCCGGCATGGCGCAGCCCACAGGTCACCAGCACGCCGCCGTTGAAGAGACGCAGCCAGCCGCCGCCAAAATCGGGTGCGTGCGGTGAACCCTGGCTGATCCAGGTCAGCGGCCGGCCGTTGTGCGCCGCCAGCCAGATGTCCAGCCCGCGGTCTGGCAGCAGGGTCAGCGTCAATCCGCTGCTGTTGTAGCCGTCAATGATGCGGGCGCCGTTGGGCAGCGTTGCCTGCCGCCAGTCGATGAATTGACGCATATCGACGCTGTGCTGTGCAAGCGTATCTCGGTTCAAATCGAACGCTGTCATCTTTGTATCCCTCTGGTTTTAAGATTGTCACGGAAATCTTCCCGGAAGCTCCAAAGCTTCCGGGAAGATGATAAACCCGATTGCAGGTCGCCTCTATGATTGTACTACATTGCCGGGCGCTGCAAGACTACATAGTGATGTAGCTCGCTACGGCGCAATCTGTTCTACAATGGAGGACAGAATAGATTGTGTTTTTGCACAAGGTCGCTCGTTGCAGGCGACCAAACCGGCAAGGATCGACCGATGAAATACGATAGTGCGCTTCGATGGCTCATCCCTCCGATTGTGGTTTTGACGCTGGTCGCTGTGCTGGCGGGTCTCTGGCCCGGCGAAGGGACGTCCTTCCCGCTCACCAGCTTTCGCGGCGAGGAGGTCACGATCAATGCGCGCGGTTTCTACTACTGGGACACTGTCAGCATGGCGGCGCAGATGCAAGCCAACGACCTGATCATGCTGGTGGTCGGCTTACCGCTGCTGGCGATGAGTTTCTGGCTGGCGCTGCGCGGGTCGCTGCGCGGTCGATTGCTGATGAGCGGCACGCTCGGCTTTGTGCTGTACACCTACATCACCATGTGTTTTGGCGCCAACTATAACCCGCTTTTCCTGGTTTATGTGGCGCTCTTTGCGCTGAGTCTCTACGCCCTGATTCTGAGCATGATGTCTTTCGACCTGGCGACCCTGCCGGCGCACTTTTCCAACAGGCTGCCGCGACGTTGGATTGCGGGCGTACTTTTTTTCGCGGCGGCGTTTCTGACGCTGGCATGGCTGGGACGGATTGCACCGACGATCACGCAGGCACAGCTACCACCGCTAGAGAACACGACCAGCCTTTTCATCCAGGCGATGGATCTGGCGATTGTCGCGCCGCTGTGTGTGTTGTCGGGCGTGCTGCTGCTCAAGCGCAGCGCGTGGGGTTATCTGCTCGGTTCGGTGGCGCTGATGAAATTTGTGACGCTGGGGCTGGCGGTGACGACGATGGGGCTGAACATGGCGCGCGTCGGCGTGTCCGTGAGCGCGGTCGAGCTGGTCGTGTTTCCAGCGCTCACACTGCTCAACCTGGTGATGGCTGTCCTGTTGCTGAAGAATTTGGGGGAACAGAATGAGCGTTCTGGACGCACAACGTGAGATGCGCACCGCCTTCCTGGGCGGTTTCGCCGGTCAGTTGATCGCCGGCGTCATTTGGGCAGCGTCGGCGGCATTCACGCTTTTCACCGCCCCCAACACGGGGATCGCCGTGCTCTTTTTGGGCAGCATGGCGATTTTTCCGTTGACGCAAGGATTATTGCGAATTATAGGTCGCCCTGCAAAGGTCAGTGCGGAAAATGGGCTGTGGGCGTTGGGAGCGCAGATCGCCTTCACGGTTCCGCTCAATTTTCTGCTGGTCTTTGCGGCGACGTTCTACCGGTTCGAGTGGTTTTACCCGGCGGCGATGATCGTGGTCGGCGCCCATTATCTGCCGTTTATTACGTTGTACGGGATGCGCATGTTTGGCGTCCTTGCTGCATTGCTGGTTGGCGCGGGCGTGGTGCTGGCGATGGTCGGAACGCCGTTTTTGAGCTTTGGCGGTTGGCTCAGCGCGGCGCTGCTGATCGGCTTTGCCTTTGTCGGGCGCCGGCAGGTGCTGGCGGAAGAGCGCCGTCTGAATCACAGAGATGGAGCGTGAAGACATGACAATACCAACACCGACCGTGGGCTACTGGCAGGGCGCTGACATCCGACTGCGCCCGATGCACATCGATGACGCCGCGCTGTGGCTCGCCGAAGAGCGCACCGACAGCGAGACCGTGCGCTTCCTGAACTACGGCATCGATCTGCCGAAATCAGAACAGATGGCGCAGGAGTTCGCCGCGCGCTACGCCGAATTCAACCACCGTGACGAGCGAATCATGTTTTCCATTGAGACATTGGAAGGGGAACTTGCTGGCGGCGTCAACATCCACTCGATGGATCGCAAAAATGGCACCTTCGAGACCGGCACGCGCATTTACAGCGCCTATCGTGGGCGGGGTTACGGCTTCCAGGCGAAGGTGATCGTCCTGCGCTACGCCTTTCACGAGCTGCGTTTTCAGAAATACAACATCCGGTGCATCGAGACCAATCAACCGATGGTGCGCCACGCAGAACGATTAGGCTGCCAGGCGGAAGGACGTATCCGTCGCCACATCTATACAGATGGTTGCTATTATGATGAGTTAATCTTTGGTTTGACGCGTGAGGAGTTTGATGTACTCGAGGAACAGCTACGCCGTCATCACTGAGAGGCCGTCAGTAGAATAATGAACTGCGCGGTGAGGGACGCTCTGAGGGTGCTTGCGCCTAGAGCGTCTCCTTTTGAATGAAAAAGCGCCCAAAAATCAACAAAAGGATCATTGCACCGACAACGCCATAGATAAATTCACCGAAATAGCTCCAGTTTGAGATGGGCGGAATGCGCAGATAGTCGAACAGCCAGTGGCCTACATATGCACCCACAACGCCTAACGCAATGTTGCCAAAGATGCCGAGTCCCTGGCCGTGCAGCACAATCGCAGCAAACCAGCCAGATGCTGCACCAATGCACGCCATCATGAAGATCGCAAACCAGAAGTCGTTCATTATCCCTCCCCCACCTGAAAACAACCAGAGCGACATTCTGTCAGCGTTAAGAAATGAGCAGCAATCGATCTTGCGAAAGATGCTGGACAATAGCATCGTCAACATGGGCAATTATCCTCCTACTGTAGGATCGTACCGATAGAGATGATCGGCGTCAACGGCGGCTTGTCGTATGAGTGATATGAATTTGGGTGTACGCTTTGCCCACAAATCGGACAAAGCATACACCCTTAAACACACCAATTGTCGGTTCGCTGTCTTATATCGGGCGCGCTGTAGAAACAGATTGCGCCAACACATCATCGGCGGTCACTTCGCGCCCCAGTCGTTCCGACAGATAGATGCCCTCTGAGATCAGCATTGTGTTGAGCGCACATTGCGCCGATGGAATCAGCGGCACGCGACCTTGCAGCGCTGCGATCCAATGTTGTTGCGGGCCGTCGTAGGCGTCGCCATCCTGTGCAACATTGTGCAATCGCCAATCGAACGCTCCCATGTTGGCGGTGGCGTCGAAGTCGAGATGTCCAAGCCCGAAAAAGTAGCCGAACGGGTCGAGCCTGACGCCGCCATGGCTGCCCAAGATCATGCTACTGCCCAGGTTGTCGACGTGCGCAGCCCACGACTCGGCGATGTCCATTGTGAGTCCGTTGTCAAAATGTACAAAGCCGACGCCTAGTTCCTCCACATTGTAACCACTGATCTCACGGCGGTGTTCGTCCATGTCGATCTCCTGGTAGGTGCGCCCGGTGATACGCGTCACCTTTGGATTGCCAATCAGCCAGAGCGCAGTGGCGATGTGATAGACGCCCATGTCGTAGAGTGCGCCGCCAGCCGAATGCTCTTTCTGCACAAAGGTAGGGCTGCCGTAGCCATCGACGAACGGACGCCCGCGCCTGCGATGGCCGACCGAACGCACGTGATAAAGTTTGCCAAGCCGTCCGGCGTCGATCAGATATTTTGCAGCTTTCGCCTCATTTGCGAACATGGTGATAAATTGGATTGCCAGTTTTCTGCCTGTCGCCTGCGCAGTCTCCCACATTTTTACTGCATCGATGTAGGCGCCGGCCATCGGCTTCTCACAGAAGACATGCTTGCCCGATTCTAAAGCTGCTACTGTCGCCGGCATGTGATAGTTGTTGTGCAGGCAGACATCGACAGCTTGAATGTCGTCGCGCGCCAGCAGATCATGTGCTTTGGTGTAGACGTGCGCAACACCGTATTGGGCGGCGACGCGCCGCGCTTCCGTTTCGTTGACATCAGCGATGGCGACGATCTCGACATTGGACATGCCAGCATAGGTCTCGACATGGCGCTTGCCAATTTGCCCTACGCCGATAACGCCGACGCGAACTTTTTCTGAAAGACTCATATCCGATTCCTTTGAGTGATGGATTGAATAGCAGACGTCAAGTGACGTTGTAGACAAGATATTATCACGGATGAGTTTACGTGCATGGATTGTCGTTCCACTGGACTTATGGTATCCTATGGTGCTCTTATTTCATGGAAGCATATCTTTCTCGGAGGCGTTGCCATGTCCACAAGCACGCGCATTTATCAACTCTATGGCGCAGATTTCAAGCGCAACCTTCATCCAACTTACGCCGCCATGCGCAAAGAACATCCAGTGATTCGCCAGCCCGGTTTGTTCGAGAACTTTCACATCTGGTTTGTGACGCGCTACGCCGATGTGCAGGCAGTCCTGACTGACAACGAAACATTTGTGCTGGATGCGCACATGGCGTTCGATCCCGCTGATCCTCGTCTGGATATGCTGGTTGATTCACGTCCAGTCATGCAGCTGGTCAACAACAATCTTTTGAGCAAGGATGGTGAGGATCACCGACGGCTGCGTAACCTGGTGCAAAGTGCGTTCACGCCGCGCATGGTTGCGCAACTGCGCCCTGCGATCCAGTCAATCGCCGACGAATTGCTCGCTCAGATTGGCGATGACGGGCAGGCGGACCTGGTGGAGTCGTTCGCGTTTCCGCTGCCCATCATCGTGATCCTGGAAATGCTTGGCATCCCACGCAATGACCGCAACCAGCTTCGTATCTGGTCAGATGCGTTCGTCACGCCTGATCCGTCGCCCGGTGCAGAGCAACAGTTTCTCCGCTCAATGACCGACTTCACCGACTATCTGCGCGCCCTCTTTGCCCAGCGCCGCGCCGAATCGCGCAACGACCTCGTCACCGCTCTTCTCCAGGCGGAGGAAGAGGGGCGTCGCCTCAGCGAGCAGGAACTGTTCAGCATGGTCGTGCTGTTGATCGTCGCCGGCCACGAAACTACGGTCGGTCTGATCGGCAATGCTGTGCTGACTTTGCTGCTGCATCCCGACCAGCTTGACGTCGTGCGTCGCGATCCGTCGTTGACGCCCGCCGTTATCGAGGAGATTCTGCGCTATGAAGGGCCAGTCGAACGTACGATTACCCGGTTTGTGACAAGGGATGTAACACTTGCCGGCCAGCGTCTGAACCGCGGCGACCTGGTCATTGCTGTCGTCGGCAGCGCCAATCGCGATAGCGCACAATTTCCCGACGCCGATCGCTTTGACGTTACGCGCAACCCGCAACGTCATCTCGGCTTTGGGCATGGCGTGCACTACTGTGTTGGCGCGCCGTTGGCGAGACTTGAAGGCGAGATCGCCGTAAACACGCTCCTGCGTCGGCTGCCAGGGTTGCGGCTGGCAGCCGATGTGCAACGCCTGGAATGGCGCACGCAACCGCTCTTTCGCGGGTTGATGGCCTTGCCGGTCGCCTGGGACGTTGCGCGATAGCAGCGCCTCTTATGCGTCGCCGAGCACGCGTTTGAGCAGCGCAATCGACTTGCGCGCTGCGCCGATCTCGTCGCCGTCGTAGGGCGTGCTTTCAATGCCCCACGCGCCCTGATACCCTGCGCCTTGCAACAAGCCGATCAGCCGCGGCAGATCCCACTCTGGTTCGTTGCCGTCGGCGTCGAAGGAAAAGGTCTTGAAGTGCGTCAGCCGTGCATACTTGACGCATTCGCGCCACGCCTGCTCGTGCGTGCCTTTGGGCCAGTTGTACGAGTCGAAGAGCAACCCCAAACCCGGCACAGCAGCCATCAGTCGATGCATGGCATCGGGATGGTTGGACGGCCCCCAGTGATTCTCGATAATGATCTCGACGCCGAGCGGCTGCGCGCGGGCAATGATGTCCTTGTAGCCATCGACCACGATGTCGAAAATCTCGTCGAAGCTCTGCTCGCGCCCGCCAGCGTCGATGCGCATTTGTTCGGCGCCGAGCGCGTGCGCGATCTCCAGCCAGCGATAGCGCCGCGCCTGGTTTTCGGCGCGCGCATCCTCAGTTGGCTCAAAGATATGCGCGCCATCGACGGCGATACAGCCCATCGGCAGTCCGATTTCGGCGGCGGCTGCCTTGACTTCGGCGAGAAAGCCGTTGTCGTCGTAGGCTTGCTTGAGATGGTGATTCCAGGGGTCGAGCTGGGTGTAGCCCGTCTCCTTACAGAAGTCGAAATAGCCGAACAAATCCATCTGCCCGGCGTCCACGGTGCGGTGAAGGCTGTAGGAGCAAAGACTGTAGCGCATGGAAAAGGTTCCTTTGGTAAAGAATTGGGTGATTGTGAGATTGTGAGATTGTGAGATTGGAGATTAGAGATTGGAGATTGGAGATTGGCGGTTGGGAAGGCGAGTCTCTTTCTCCCATTCGCCAATCACCTAACCTCCAATCTCCAATCTCCTACTCAAACGGTTCGATATACCTGGCTGAAATCACTTCTCGACCCACGCCGGGGCGCTCCCAGGCGACGAAGAGGTTGTCCTTGCCGTCGGCCTGTTTGAAAAGCACCTCGAAGTAGTAGCGCTGACCCGCCTTCAGCGCAATCGGCCCCGACGCCTGTTCTGGGAACTTGTCGTAGACTTCGGCGCCTGTCCACTCCGGCGTGTAGACAACAACATATTTGTTTGCCGGGTCGTCATCGGTGCTTAGCGAGAACGCGCCGCGGTCGTCCGCCGAGATGAAGAAGCGATAGTCGCCGTTCTCAGGCGGGACGAGATAGCCGCGCACGCGCACGCCGTAGTTGACGCCGCTGTTGCGCGGGAACGCCAGCCGATCCAGTTCGACGACTTGCGGCGCATCGTTTCTGAACTGTGGCGTGCGCGTAAACGCGTCGAGATCGACGCCGGAGACATCTTTCCACACCTCGGCGCGGATGACGCGACCTGGCTGCGATGACGGCGATGCGGTGACGCGTGGCGCGGTTGGCTGCGGCGTCGGCATCGCGACCGGTCCGGCAGCGGCAGCGCCATCGTCGGTTGGCGTGACCAACGGCGCCTCTTCCAGCAATTCTTCGATGGCGACGTCATCAGCCACGACTATCGCCTCCTCGCCTGGTTTGCGATAGATCGCGGTCAGCACGCGGTCGCCATCCTCGATGATGATGTCATGTATGGCGTCGCCGCCGTCTGACCAACTGTCGAAGACAAGCCCGCCCGCCGCAGTCAACGGCGCTTCGACGATGCGTTTGGCGTTGATGTAGGTCTTCACCTTGAAGGGCGTCGTATAGCGGCTGCCTGCATAGGTGATCGGCAGACCGGACGGTACGGTGTTGAAAGTGTAGGTCACTTCGATCGGCTTGACGTCGACGCAAGTCTCGTCCTTCAGCCCCTGGCTGTCGGTGGCGGTGAGACAGAGTTCGAGATAGGTGTTGTCACCGTGATCCTCGAAGACGAAACTGCCCGAGTCGCCGATCGCTTTGACTGCGTCGTAGTGAACGTGCTCGTTGTGGTGAAGGATGCCCGACCAGACCAGACGTCCGCCGCCCAATTCGCCGTCATCGGGATCAATGGCGCGCCCGCGAAAGGTGATGCGTTCGCCGATGCGAAATTTGGCGCCGTCGCCCGGCTCAAGAATTTCGGCGACGGGCGGCTCGCTTCCAACTACGATCTCCACCGAATCGCTGGCAGTCAGACCACCCGAATCGGTGACGGTCAGCGTGACCTTGTAGACGCCGTTCTCTGCGAACGTGTGCGTCGGATTGGCGCGGCTGCTGGTTTCACCGTCGCCAAAGTCCCAGCGGTAGCCGACGATGCTGCCTTCCGGGTCGGTGCTGCGTGCGCTAGAGAAGTCGACAGTCAGCGGCGACGGTCCGGCAGTCGGTTTCGCGGTTGCGTCGGCGGTGGGCGGGCGGTTGCCGCCGCCGACGTAGCGGATTCGCCAGAGGCCGCCGAGAATGATCGACAGCGCATAGAGCGAGTCATCGGTCGCCGTGATCTGCACGATGCCGGGCATGTTGGTGGCAAATTCGTTATCGGTGACGCTGCCGTTGGCGCCAAAGGTCAGGAAATTGGTGACGCCGCCGTTGAAATCGTGGTAAAAATAAGCGCCGCGGTAGATCGCTGGGAAGACGCGACCGAGATAGAGATCACCGCCGATGGCTGCGCCGCGCTGTGGTTTGGTCGTGTGCGGATAGGAGAGCACGCCGTGTGTGACTTTCCACTCGCCGCTGCGGAAGGCGTCACAGTTGGCGTAGGTGGCCGCTTCCTCTGGCCCCTCATAGCAGGGCCAGCCAAAGTTGGCGCCCGGCCCGCCGATGTTGATCTCCTCCCACTTCTCGTTGCCGACCTCACCCACGATCACGCGGCCGTTGCGCGGGTCGACAGTGAAACGGAAGGGGTTGCGCAAGCCCGACGCAAAGACCTTCGAGCGATTGCTGCCTGGATCGCCGTCAAAGAAAGGATTGGAGGGCAACCCTTCGCCCGTATCAGGATCGACGCGCAGAATTTTGCCATTGAGGCTGTTGATGTCGAGGGCGCGCGCGTTGCCGCGGCTGTTGACGATGCCGTCGCCCACCGATACGTAGAGGGCGCCTTCGGGCCCAAACTTGAGCATATTGATCGTGTGCGCCGTGCCTTCAGTGGCGATGCAGTCGCGCACAGGTTGGCCCCCGCCGTCGAGACAGGAGAACGGCTCGGCGTCGCCTTGATCCGGGTTGCCGACATGCGCTGCAGTACTGTTCGTTCCGACGAGCACAACACCGCTGCCTGGCACAGCCACGTTGAGGTTGTTGGCGTCGGCGGTCAGCCGCACCACGCGCGAGACGCGCGCTCCGCCCGGATTGCGACTCTTGATCTCCGGCGGGTCGTAGACGAACGCCAGGTAGACATACGGACGACGCGGCCACGCCGGATCGACGGCAATGCCCATCAACCCGCGGTCAGCGGCGTCGTTGACTTCGGTCGTGATGTCGATGAAGGGGTCGGACAACAGCTCGCCGTTGTGAAAGACGCGCACCCTGCCCGCCTTCTCGGCGATGAAGATGCGGCCATCTGGCGCCAGCGCAAAACTGGTCGGCAGATTTAGCCCCACGGTCACGCCCTCCTGGATGAAGCCATAAGGCAGATTGAAGCCGCCCTGGGCGTGAACCGCATTCGTTGCTGGGGGTAGAACAAGCGACAAACAAATGAGAAACGTCAGAGGAATCGTTGCCCATACTCGTCCGTCCTTGCGCCACAAATACACCATGTTGTAGACCTCCCCGTTTCAAGTGTTCTAACGCCCATCCATTGTAGACTCAATGTACGCGTTTAGGGGAATTCATCAGGTCATTACTGATTTCTCGCTACAACTTCTCTGGAGGGCGCGATGCCTGGCGGCGGCGATAACAAGGGGCTTGTGCAATGTGCATGGGATGTTATCCGAACCAAAAGCTTCTACATTGCGAACAAGTATGCACTGTGAGTCGGCGACGCACCCTAAACGGTATAGTTTTCCTCACGCAGCATCGGCGCCAGGAACTGTCCTGTATAGCTGCGTGGGTTGGCGGCGATGTGTTCGGGCGCGCCCTCGGCGATTACGTAGCCACCCTTAACGCCGCCCTCAGGGCCCATGTCGATCAGCCAGTCGCAGTTTTTGATCACATCCAGGTTGTGTTCGATCACCAGCACGGTATTGCCCTTGTTGACCAGCTCGTGCAGTACGTCGAGCAGCTTGCGCACATCCTCGAAGTGCAAACCCGTCGTTGGTTCGTCGAGGATGTAGAGCGTGTTGCCGGTGGCGCGGCGGCTCAGCTCTTTGGAGAGCTTGATGCGCTGCGCCTCGCCGCCGGAAAGCGTGGTCGCCGGCTGGCCAATCTTGATGTAGCCCAAGCCGACCGCGTTGAGCGTCTCCAGCTTGTTGCGGATGCGCGGGATATGTTGGAAGAATTCCAGCCCTTCCTCAACGGTCATCTCCAGCACGTCGGCAATCGATTTGCCGCGGAATTTGATCTCCAGCGTCTCGCGGTTGTAGCGATGCCCCTTGCATTCCTCGCACGGCACGTAGACATCGGGCAGGAACTGCATCTCGATGCGGATGATGCCGTCGCCCTGACATGCCTCGCAGCGTCCGCCCTTGACGTTGTAGGAGAAGCGCCCTGCCTTGTAGCCGCGCGCCTTGGCGTCGGTAAGGCTGGCGAATAGGTCGCGGATGTCGGTGAAGAGACCGACGTAGGTGGCCGGGTTGCTGCGCGGTGTGCGTCCGATCGGGCTTTGGTCGATGTCGATCACTTTGTCGATGTGCTCGATGCCCTCAATGGCGTCGTGCGCGCCGGGGCGATCTTTGGCGCGATACATCTGCTGCGCCAGCTTTTTGTAGAGCACCTCGACCACCAGCGTCGATTTGCCGCTGCCGCTGACGCCGGTGACGGCGACGAACTTGCCGAGCGGGATGCGCACATCGACGCCCTTGAGATTGTTTTCGCGCGCGCCGCGGATGAACAGATACTCGCCGTTGCCCTCGCGCCGTTCCTGTGGCACTGGAATGCGTAGCTCGCCGCGCAGATATTTGGCGGTCAGACTGTTGGGGCAGCGCAGAAACTCATCGCGCCATGCCGAACAGACGACGTGCCCGCCGTGCTCGCCTGCGCCTGGCCCCATGTCCACGATCCAGTCGGCGGAGCGAATGGTGTCCTCGTCGTGTTCGACCACCAGCACGGTGTTGCCCAGGTCGCGCATTCCTTGCAGCGTCTCGATCAGCCGGGCGTTGTCACGCTGGTGTAGCCCGATGCTCGGCTCGTCGAGAATATAGAGCACGCCCATCAACTGGCTGCCGATCTGCGTCGCCAGACGGATGCGCTGGCTCTCGCCGCCGGAGAGCGTCAACGCCGTGCGGTCCAGCGTCAGGTAATCCAGCCCGACGTTGACCATGAAGCCCAGCCGCGCCGCAATCTCCTTGAGCACCTGGTTGGCGATGGTTTGTTGGCGGGGAGTTAGTGGAGATTGGAGATTGGAGATTGGGTGATTGGGAGATTGGAGACTCGTCGCACCGTTGCCGTTCGGGTGCGTGGGATCACTAATCTCCAATCTCCAATCTCTAATCTCCTTGCCTTCTCCGCGCAGCCACTGCACCCACGCCAACGACTCGCTCACCGGCATACGCGTGACTTCCCAGATGTTTTTGCCGGCGATGGTGACGGCGAGCGCTTCGGGGCGCAGCCGCTTGCCGCCGCAGGTGGGGCAGGGACGCACGCTCATGTACTCTTCGAGCTTGGATCGGATGTACTCGCTCGTTGTTTCCTGATAGCGGCGCTGGAGATTGGGGATAACGCCGCTGAAAGTCGTCTCGTAATAGCGTTCTTCGCCCTTGCTGTTAAGGTAGTCGATGCGAATTTTTTCGCCTTTTTTCGGTGTGCCCCACACGATCACATCGCGCTGTTTTAGGCTCAGTTCCTTGACCGGCGCTTTAGACGGGATGCCATACTGTTTGCATACTGCACGCAACACCTGGCGATAATAGCCCTCGCCATCCTCCTCGCTCTGTCGTCGCCATGGAATCACTGCGCCATCTTCAATTGTCATCTCTTCGTCAAAGATCAGCTCCGGATCGAATTCTTGCAACGAACCTAACCCTGTGCAAGTCGGACACGCGCCGTGGGGGCTGTTGAAGCTAAAGGTGCGCGGTTCGATCTCTGGCATACTCGTGCCGCATCTGACGCAGGCAAAGTGCTCGCTGAAAGTGCGATCAACCGGGTGGTCGCGATCGGTCACATTCGAGACAATGAGCACGCCATTGCCAAGCTGCAACGCTGTCTCAACCGAATCTGCCAGCCGCGTCAGATCGGTGCCGGTTGGCTCGCCAGACTCATCAACGCCGGGCGGCTGCACGATGATGCGGTCGATCACCGCTTCGATCGTGTGCATTTTGTAGCGATCAAGCTCGGGAGCTTCGGTGACTTCATAGAGTTCGCCGTTGACGCGGACGCGCATGTAGCCCTGCTTTTGCAGGTTTTCGAAGACCGACTTGTGGTTGCCTTTGCGATCCTTGATGATCGGCGCTAGGATCAACAGCCGGCTGTTTTCGGGCATCTCCATGATACTGTCGACGACCTGCGTGGCTGTCTGCTGTGTGATCGGTTCGCCGCAGGTGGGGCAGTGCGGCTGGCCGATGCGCGCATAGAGCAGACGCAGATAGTCGTAGACTTCGGTCACCGTGCCGACGGTCGAACGCGGGTTGCGCCCTGACCCTTTCTGATCGATGGAGATCGCCGGGCTGAGACCTTCGATCTGATCGACGTTGGGCTTCTCCATTAACCCCAGAAATTGGCGGGCGTAGGCGGAGAGCGATTCGACATAACGGCGCTGTCCCTCAGCGTAAATGGTGTCGAACGCCAGGCTGCTCTTGCCGCTGCCGCTCAGCCCGGTGATGACGATCAACTTGTCACGCGGGATTTCCAGATCAACGTTCTTGAGATTATGTTCGCGTGCGCCACGCACAATCAATTTATCGAGCGCCATGGTTGCCTCGCAATCATGCAGATACTGCATGTCATCGGAATCGAACAAAAGTTCTTGTAGTATATCCAAGATTGAATGCACCGACAAACGGCGCTTCACAACAAAAAAGACGGGAGAGATGATTGCTCCCGTCTACTCTTCTTTTCATCTCAGTATACATGACGGCGGTTGAAATCATGGTGAGCCATCATGCAATACGCGTTCTATTCCGCCGACAGCATTGGAAAAAAACAAACGATGTGGAGCGCAATTCTGTGCTAAAGTACTGCTTGGGATTATTTTCACAAATACAACGGTTTCTGAAAGTGAGGACATCAAAACGATGCGTATTTTGCCTGTACTTCTGACGGTTGCAGTGTTGACGCTTGCCGCTTGTGGCGGTTCGAGCACGCCAGCGCCTACACCAACACCGGCTGCTGCGGCGCCCTCGGCACAGCAAGTGGTTGCCGCTACACTAAATGTGGTGATGCACGATATCTATTTCGGCGACGACAACAACAATATCGCTAATCCGCCGATCTGGCGCGTTCCGGCCGGCGCCGAAGTGACGATCAACCTCGAAAATCAGGGTGGCCTGGATCACAACTGGGCGATCATCAAGAAGGATGTTGAACTGCCGATCCCCTTCATGCCTGACCAAAATGCAGACCTGATCCTGTGGGAGGGCGGCGTGTTGGCGGCCGGTGGCAAGGACACGGAAGTCTTTACAGCGCCTGACGTGCTGGGTGAGTATATCGTCATCTGCACGGTCGCCGGTCACTACCCTGCGATGCAGGGGCGGTTGGTTGTGGAGTAGATAATTGCCTGCTCACCTTCCAGGAAGCGCCAAAGCTTCCTGGAAGGTTGCATTATCAGTCTGAACGCTCGTGCTTTCCTTACTCTACTCAGCAGGCGTGAAAATGGTTTTTATGCCTGTGCGATCCTCAAATGTTGCAAAGCCTTTTTCCCATTCGGTCACAGGGAAATAGTGTGTAATTAGCGGTGCAGTGCGCACCTTGTCTGTGCGCATCAGCTCGATGGCGCGCAGCCACGAAGGCGGCGTGCTGGCGTTGCTGCCCGTTGCTGTAAGCTCCTTGTAGACCAGTTGGTCGAGATCCCATGCAACCGGCTTGCCGAACAGCCCGATCTGCACGTACCGCCCGCGGCGTCGCACCAGCGTGAGCAACTGCTGTGCGGCCTTGCCTGCGCCTGCGCATTCGTAGACCACATCGGCGCCCAGCCCGCCCTCGGTGAGATCGCCCACGAGCGACGCCGGGTCGTTGCGTTGCACGTTGACGACATGATCCGCGCCCAGGTCACGCGCCAGGTTCAGGCGATGTTCGTCAACATCCGTGCCGAGCATCACCGCAGTGGCGCCGGCGGCTTTGACCACCTGCAACGTCAGCAGTCCAATCGCGCCCGGCCCGGCGATCACGGCCACGTCGCCCGGCGTGACGGTCGGCGTCGTGAGCGTGGCGTGGACGACGCACGCCAACGGCTCGGTCAGTGCGCCCGCCTGGAAATCGACGCTTTCTGGCAATTCGTGGATGTTGCGCGCCGGCACGATCAGATAGCTGGTGAAGCCGCCGTTGACTGCCGACCCAATCGAACGTCGCTCTAGACAGAGATTGACGTGGCCGGCGCGGCAGTAACGGCATTTGCCGCAATAGGAAAAGTACGTTTCGGTCGTGACGCGCATCCCAGGCGTCAGCCCTTGCACACCCTCGCCGAGTTCGACGATCTCGCCGGCGACTTCGTGTCCAAGCACCACCGGCGGCCACGAGCGGAACTCATCTTTGTAGATGTGCAGGTCGGTGCCGCATAGCCCGGCGGCGCGCACGCGTAGCTTGACCTGCCCGGGGCCAGCCTCTGGCTCAGAAATGTCGCGCACTTCGACGTTGCCGACGCCCGGCTCGACTTTCATGATCGCTTTCATGTTGTGTGCACCTTTGTCATTCTTGGTGTGAGTCTCACCAACTTTTACCACAGTTCGCTACGGCTGTGAAAGCAGATTGACCACACTTCCCGTTTGCGCCGATCGGGTCGCTGCCAGTGCGACATCCAGCGACCGTGCACCTTCGCGGATCGGTGTGGCGGCGGGACGCCCATCGGTAATTGCGGCGTAGAGATCGAGCATTTCGCTGCGGTAATAATCTTCGGCTCCAGCAATCTGCTCTGTGCGCACTTCTGGCGTCGCCGTATAGAAGAACGCTGCGTGATTGGCGTCAGTGAATTCGACTGTGATGTTCTGGGTCACGACGCGATAATCGTTGATCCACCTGCCAGGAATCGCTCCATTCGTCGCATAGAGCACGCCGATCCCGCCCTTGACAAAACTGATCACCGTGCCAGAGACATCTTCGACCGTGTAGTCGGGCATCTGTTGGTGAAAGCAGTTACGCTGTACGCTGTAAACAGTCGCAGCCTCGCCCATCAGGAAGCGCATCAGATCGACCATGTGAATGACCTGTTCGACGAGCTGCCCGCCAGACTTGGCGCGGTCGCGCCACCACTCGGCGTGAAGCGAATTGCAGAAATAGCGTGCACTCATCAGCCCTACGGACCCGGCTTCACCGCTGTCGATCAGGCGCTTGAGGCGCTGGATCGCTGCGCCAAAGCGGAACATGAAGCCGACCTGCGTCACGACGCCGGCGGCTTCAGCGGCGGCCACCATGCGCCAGGCGTGCTCCGAGGTGAGTGCAATCGGCTTCTCGATAAAGATGTGGACGCCATGTTTCGCTGCGCACTCGACTTCGTCGCTGTGGCCGTAGGGTGGCAGACAGATCACAACCAGGTCGAGCGACATCTGCTCGAACAGGGGGTGATGGTCGGTGAAAGTCTGCGCCGCGCCGCCGGTGAACTCCTGCGCAAAGGATGCTGCACGATCTGTATTTTTGTCGCAGAACGCAGTCAATTGAAAACGATCAGACATCGAGGCGAATAGGGTGGCGTGCCGACGGGCAAAGCCGCCACATCCAAGAATGGCTGTGCGCAAGGGCCGCATGAATCGCTCCTATGCTGTGAAATCGAGCACGACCTGAATCGTTTTGTGCGGTTCTAGATCGCAAAGGCGGAACGCTTCGGCGGCGTCGGTGAAGGGCAGCACGTGGGTGATGATCGGGCGTAGATTCAACATGCCTCGCTCCTGAAGCTGCATCGCCGTCTGCACGAGCCGCTCTCTGTTCCAGCGATAGGTCAGTTCAGGGTTGACGCCATAGATTTGTGAGCAGACCAGGTTGATGCGATTGTGATGGAACTCCTCGCCTAGTCTCAGCCCGGCGCCCTCTCCCTGGAAAAAACCCAGCGTTACGACTTTGGCAGAATAAGCCGCCGACCGGATCGCCTCATGCAGAGCAGCGTAGGCGCCGCTCGCTTCGATGCACACATCGGCGCCGCGCCCACCGGTCAGCTCCCGAATCCGCTCCGCCACAGCGCCGTCGGAGGACGACAGAGCCTCGTCCACTGCGCCCAACCGACAGGCAACGTCGCGGCGCAGGTCGATGGGGTCGACGCCGATGACCTGCGCGCCCGAGCGTTTGGCGAGTTGAGCGATCATTTGCCCCGGCGCGCCCAGCCCAAAGACCGCAACCGTCTCGCCGATGCGGATAGCGGCGTCGAGCACGCCGTTGAGTGCAATTGCGCCCATGTGCGAAAAGATGCCGAGGATCGGGTCAAGATTTTGTGGTAAGATGCACTGCGCTGCGTGCTCTTCGGTGACAATATGATGTGTGCGATGTCCCCACGTACCGTAAATGCAGTCGCCGATGCGCACCTTCGTCACCGCCGCACCCACTTCGACGACCTCGCCGCACTCTTCGTAGCCAAAGCCAGCGACTGGAAAGTGCAGGCTCGTTTCAGCGTCGGGCACAAAAAGACGCCGTGCGTCATCCCATCGTTTGTGCAGATACGGGTTGCTGCCGCGATAGGCGGTCAGCTCGGTGCCGGCGCTGATGCCGGAGTAAAGCGTGCGCAGACGCACCTC
>CALJMI010000116.1 GCA_937981885.1 uncultured Caldilinea sp. | reverse complement strand
GGTTTGGTTGATCGTGCCAATCCCCAGAAACGGTGTAAGGAGCAGGCCGGCCAGGAATGCACCGACGATCCCTACGACAACATTCAGCAGGATGCCCTGCTGTGCGTTCGTACGCATGATCATGCTGGCCACCCAGCCGATGATCCCGCCAAGAATGATCCATACGAAGAAATTTACCATCTTATATTCTCCTGATTACATGAGTGTGTTTCATAGCCTGTAGCAGGCATTTCCATGAACATCTCCGAAGTCCCGTGTGAGGTCAACAGCTTGCTTGGCAGACCTAGCTTGCGAAAGAGCCGGATCGCCTCTGCGTTGTCAGCCTGGAAGACGGCTACAATGCGCTTGATGTGCATATGACGGGCCAAATGAATCATCTGTCGCAACAACTCACTGCCCACGCCTTGCCCCTGATAGGCGTCAAGCACGACGATCGCGGCTTCCGCTTCTTCCGCCATTGGAAATCCCGATGGTCGCGCAAGCCGCACGACGCCCACAATTTGCTCCTCAACGCCCTCTTTGGCGACAACCACTACTGCACCTTCATGCGTGCGGTTGTCTACATCCGCCATGAGCGCGGCTTGTGCAGTGATGCGTTCGGCTGCAATGTTTTCAGCCGGTGCATGAAAGCGCCGCCAGCGTGACTCGGGCGAGAGCTGGCTGAAGAGCTGCTCCAATCGTGGGGCGTCCGACGAGCGGATAAGCCGCAGCGTGAGCGCCCTGCGATCTCTGGCTGTAAAAGGCACAGGGTTGCACGTTACATCAGACGACTCTCTATATGGTGCAATTTGGGCCAGCATCTTACACTCTATACCCTATCTGGCGGAGCAGACACAGTAGTCGAACTTCGCCGAAACGCTCGCCGGCGCCAGCAACTGAAACGGTCACTCCCACCCTGTTGTTCATGTCACTTCCTGCTTTCGCCAATCAAATCCTGTGCGTGTTGCTGCAATTCGCCAACTCCAGTCTGTACGCTGTCTGTGAACTGATGCACCCGGTCGCCAGCGTCTTCCAGCATGTCTTCCATGCTATCTGCCATCTGCTTGCGCAGCTTGTGGCCTTGGCGCTGCAGTTTGGCGCGCGTCCGCTTGCCCGATTGCGGCGCCAGCAACAGCATCGTCGCTGCGCCGACCCCACTGCCAAGCAGCAGCCCGACGAGAGTGCCAAACACCAGCCCGGCCAGGAAAGGACGCACCCGGCTTGGGGTTGAATTCCCTTCATCATCAAATTGCTCGTTCATGATCGTCTCCTTTGTCATGATCCCACTGTCTACTTTGCAAACACGGCCATCAGCTTGCAGCGCCTGCAGTCTGGTTGGTCAAATAGTTCTCAATTCCCATCTGCTCAATCTGCGTGCGCTGAACTTCGGCCCAATCTGCATGCCCTTCCTCCATCTTGAGAATCTCCGTCAACAGATCGGCCGTGGACTGGTCGGCCACTTCATGCGCCAGCCCAATTGCGCTGTTGTAGGCGCGCATGGCCGCGATCTCGTCCGCCTGATCGTTGCTGATGATTTCGAGTACGTTCTGGCCGATCTTGATCGGATTGAGCTTGTCCACGACGGGGGCGCCCTCCAGGAAGAGAATGCGCCGGATCAGCCATTCTGCATGATGCATCTCGTCGCGCGCCTGGCGCTCAATCGCCTTGTGAAGCCTCTCGTACCCCCAGTTGTCGCACATTTCGGAATGCACCATGTACTGGCTGATCGCCGTGAGTTCATCGGCCAGAAGTTGGTTGAGGACGGTTATGAGCTTAGCGTTGCCTTTCATCTTGATCTCCTTTGTGATCACAGATTGGATAAGTGATGTGTAATACGCTGTCGCACTACTGGGCAGTGTCCTGGAGGGTGTCCTGAGCACTCTCCTTGACTGTGTCTTTTGCGTTGCGAGCGACAGCCTCAGCCTCATGGCTCGCTCTGTGCGCAGTATCTTCGGCTAGGTTCTTGGCTCTGTGTGCGGCGTCTTCGGCCAGGTTCTTGGCTTTATGCGCAGCATCTTCGGTCAGGTTTTTGGCTCTGTGCGCAGCATCCTCGGTCAGGTTTTTGGCTCTGTGCGCAGCATCCTCGGCCAGGTTCTTGGCTCTGTGACCAGTATTCTCGGTAGGGCCGACCAGGGCTTCGGAGATGTCTTTGGTTTGCTCTGTGTTGTCAGGCATCGTTCTCTCCAGTTTGGTGAAATAGCAGCATAGTGATCATTCATTTACAGCATAAAGGAAGGCGGAGGTCACGTCGTCAGCACAAGCGATCAGGTTTTCACAGCAATAAGGCGACCCGTTGCGGCAGCCCGTGATCCTTTGATGTACGATATTTGATACTCAGCTTACACACTCTATGTTGACTGGTTGCAACGCCATTCCATCGTTTTGCTGCCACAGCCAGTGGTGAGGGGCAAGTTCCATACCACGTACGCTTTACAATGCGTATCCAAAAATGATCCCGCCCAGCAGACCCCAGGCGCTGCCTAGAATGGCCCCGGCCAGCACATCGCGCGGATAGTGTGCGCCCACGTAGATGCGCGTGATGCCTACCAGCAGCGCGATCGCGTAGAGCAGCACCGCGCCCCAAACCCCAAGGTCGAAATACCCGACCAGCAGCGTCGCCATGAAAAACGCCTGACTGGTGTGCCCGCTTGGAAAGGAACGCCCGCCCGCCCGCCCGCCGACGATCCGCGCCTGCGTCAGCCGGAAGAAAGGCCGGCGTCGGGGTGTTAGGGCTTTCACTAACTCGACGATCAACCATAACGCCAATACACCCAAGATCAGCACATAAGCCAGCAACCCATACCCGGCGAAAAACAGGATGAGAGCCAGCACCACGGCAGCAATGCCGTGGCCGATCTGGGTGAAGCCGGTCATCAGCCAATCGAGCCAGCGCGGGCGCCGCCCGCGCACGTTGAAGAACAGGAACGCCCAACTGTCCAATTGTTGGCCCGCGGACCAGAGCAGCGAGAGCGCCAGCAGTCCAAAGCCCAGAATCATGCCCACCAGGAGCGCGTTGGCCTGCAGGCCGATCCAGAAGAACAGCCACACAAAGGGCGGCGCCCAGACCAGGAAGAGAACCAGGCTAAGCGCAAGCCCCACCAGCCAGACAAGCGGGCGATTCCGACTCACCCGTCGGGTCAGACGCCCCCAGACCCCGAGATTTTGAACTTCAGACAGGTGCACATCATTCGGTTGCTGCATCGGTGTCCGCATCGATGATTGCGTTGGGGTCGGGCAGGTCCCCTGGCGCCGGCTTGCCGACCATCACGGTCAAGACGCGCCGCCGCACTTCGAGCCGCACCCGCCCTTCACTTAACGCATTCCCATCGGCCATGATCGGCATGGCCGGCTGGGTGTCGATCTCCACGCGATGCACACGGTAATGCTGAATGCGTGGATCCTCCAGATTATCGATGTTCGCTCCGCGCAGCACAAAGTCCACCAGATCCAACTTGGAGAGGTCGGCAAAGAAGAGCACATCCAACAGGCCATCATGGTACGCGTTGTCAGGGCCGATCTTGTAGTGGCGGCCGAAATAGGGCATGTTGGAAACCAGCACCACATGACCCAGCGCGCGGACATCCTGCTTGCCGTCCAGCACCAGGTGCATCTCGGCTGGCGGGGAACTGACCAGCGCTGTCACAAAATCGCCGACTCGCGCCAGATTGCCGTGTTGGACATCGTCGGTTGACGGGAAAAGCGTCGAAATCAGCCCCACCGAGCAAAGCTCTAGGAAAGGCGTGCTTATTTCACCGTCCCCGCCGTCGGGTCGGCGCGAAGTGGCCACACCGGTGTCGACTTTGATGCGCCGACCCGTCCGCAAGATGGAGATGGCAGCCGGAATATCATCCGGGATGCCCAGGCTAAGCGCCGTGTTGTTTTGCGTTCCGCTGGGGATGATCCCCAACGTGGCGCGCGAATCGGCCAATATGCCAGCCACGGCGGAAATGGTGCCGTCGCCTCCGCAGACCACGAACATGCGGATGCCCTCAGCCAGGGCATCCCGGATTGCTCCAGGCAGGTCGCAATCCGCTTCGACCAGAAAGACTTCCGGCACGAGTTTCCATGCCTGCAGTTCGTGAATCACATCTGTAAGCTGGATGGAGGATGCTCTGGCAGCGCCTGCGCTTGGATTGAAGATGAGCTTGACACGCATATTACGCATTGTACTTCTCCTGCATGGGCTGGCGCGCGCTGTATAGTGATCGTTCCAAAGGCGCAACCGGTAGCACTGCGTCCAGGATGGGTTCAGCTTCGCCAATCAACTGCGTAAGCCGCGCCATGCTGCTGTTGATCACGGGCAATGGCGGTTCATCCATCGCATGGATAATGGCCCATACGCGTTCCTGGCGCGCCTTGATATCCGAAAGTTGAGCCGCCGTCCCTGCCCTGGTGCGATGGCTGACCAGGCGGCTCCACAGAATCTGGCACACAACGGACAGCGGTGGGGCGAGGATGATACCGGCAAGACCCAAAGCTTCGGCCAGGACAATAAGCAGAACAATGGTCAGGATGGCATTGTCCCAGCCGCGGTTGAAGAGCCGCGGCTTCACCCAAATGCCCAGCGCAATCACGACAATGAGTGCATAGAGACCTGTAAGCAGGCTAAGCTGCACATTGGTCAACAACCCTACGATGATTGGCGTAAAGATTGCCATGGCCGCCCCAACCACGGGGATCAGACTTGCCAACGCGCCGGCCAGCGCCAACAGCGCTGGATAGGGCGACCCAAGCAACCAGTAACCCACACCGAATAGCAGGCCGGCCAGGAGACTCTGAATTCCCTGCCCGCGCAGGTAGGCGCCAATATCAGACTCGATGGCCCCCCATAGTTCGCGCGCTTGCTTGCGCTGACCAGATGGCAGCAACGCGATCCAGAATCGTTCAAACTGAATTTGACTGATGCTCCAATAGATACTCAATAGCAGAATGAGTATGGCGCCACTCACGATGCCGCCAATGCCCTGCGTCAAGCCGAGTATAGCCGGCAAGACAAGCTGTCCCTGGCTGCCGGTGAGTGCGCTGAAAAGATCGCTCGGCGGTGGCAGCCACGCAACCAACTCCTGCTGAAACGAACTGCCGATGAGCCATGCAGGCAGTCTCCACTCATCCTGCACCGATACTGATTGGGCTAACTGCTGAATTTCACGGATCGCGGCGTCACCGGTGAGGAAGATCAGATAACCGAAGCCGCCCAGTGCAGCGAGGTACAGCAATAGCCAGGCCGAGCGCGCTGCAAAGCTGCGCCCGACCAGACGACCAGCCACCGGACGCAACGCAGCTGCAATCGTCAGCGAGATCAACACGTAAATGACGACAACCTGGAATTGCCACAGCACCACCAGTGCAAGCAAGGTGGTCATCACCGCCGCGCCGAACAACGCCAGTTGTTTTGTCATGGTGCACCTGTAGGGTCGGCATGTGCCAGCAGCACATCAAGATCGGCTGTAATGGTCTCAATCTCATCCATCACCTGGTCGATTTGCTTAACCCTCAGATCAGACCCGCCGTTTATGAGCCGTGCTTGCTTGCGCAGATCTTGAGCCAGGTCTTGCGCTTCATAGCGCAGCCGGCCGACAAGATCGCGTTCGACCGAGAGCACCGGCTCTTCTGCGGCTGGCCAAAATATGAAGTGATCGAGCAAGAGCTGAATAATGGCTGCAAGCGGAACTGCCATAAGCGCGCCGGCAATGCCAAACAAAGAGCCGAAGGCAAAAATTGCCAACAGGGAGACAAATGGATTGACCCCTATCGCCTTGTCCATGACACGCGGCACCAACACGGCGCCTTCCACCTGCTGGATCACAAGTGTGGCGACGACTACCCAGATCAACTTGGAAGGATCGATGGACAAGGCAATGATCGCTGCGGGAATGGCGCCCAGAAATGGTCCCACCAAAGGTACGACCTCCATCACGCCTGCCACGAACGCCAACATCAACGCATTGGGCAACCCGATGATCAGATAGGCAATCAGCGCCATGGCTGCGATACTCAGACAAAGGACACCTTCCCCGGCGATATAATAACTAACCTTGGTTTCCATAGCCGCAATCAGTTCACCAAGGCGCATGCGCTTGTCCTGTGGCGTCAGCAGTAACAGAGACTGAATGGTGTGTGGCCCGTCGAGCGTCCAGTGAAAGGCCAGCAGCAGGATTGCGGTCGCCATGAAGATGAATTTGGCCGACGCGGTCAGATATTCAACTGCTTGCCCGGCAATTGCCAACACTTGTGACCCCGTTTGCTGGTTCGACCCTAGCTCCGGTAGCGCCGCTGGCAGGAACTCGCCCAGGCGCACGATCAACAGATTGGAATCGGCGCCCATCCACGCCCGCAGGTTTTGATAGTAACCTGGCACGGCGGCGGCAATCGTTCTGCCTTGCTCGGCAATCAATGGGAATAACAACAGCCCGAAACCGATAAACAGGGCGAGCAGTAGGAGGTAAACAAGAATGACGCCCGCAAGCTGGGGAAGTCCGCGGTGATGCAGCCATGTGACAACAGGCCTGATCACCGTGCCCAGCATGATGGCGATCGATAGCATGAAGATGACTTGGTGAAACCGGTAGAGCAGCCAGAAGCTGAAGGCGACAGATACGAGAACGAGAGTCGCCCACATCACGCGACGAAATGTCCATTGATAGGATGAAAAAGCCGAGAATCCCATTGCCTACTCCGTTTGCAGCAGCGTGGTATCCAGCCGTCGTCTAGGACTTCACCCCCGCCTCGGCTTCAAGCTGATCCAGCCGTGTGTAATAGTCTCGAATTTCCTTCAGGTGCGCCCACGCAATTCTTCCGGTGAGCACCAGGTCGTCACCGGTCACATCGGTCTCCGGGTCAATCGCTCCATGCTCGAGTTCCACCTCGAGACCGCGCCGAAACTGTTCAAGGTCGACATCCGCCCAATCAAGTCCGAGTTGCATTCCGATCTCACGTGCTTCTGTGGTTGTGAATTGTCGTTTGTTGCTCATGTGATCTGCACTTTCTATTAGCTGACTATCTTATATAACCGTCGGTGCACAGAAGTACACCCGATAACACCCATCCATCCGCTAAGAACGGCAAGGCGACCGTATCGAGCCGGCGAGGTGGTAAACCAGGGGCGTCACCACCTTGCCGGCATCACGACGACCGCCTATCTGTCTATTTGGCGGTGTCCTCAGCCTTGTTCTTGGCGTCGTGTGCGGCATCCTTGACCTTGTTCTTGGCGTCGTGTGCAGCATCTTTGACCTTGTTCTTGGCGTCGTGTGCAGCATCTTTGACTTTATTCTTCACGTCGTGTGCTGCATCATCGATGTCATCCATTACGTCATGCACTGCATCCTGAACCTTCTGTGTATTGTCTGACATACATTTCTCCTCATTGTTGAAATCGTGAACTGCAAGCAACCTGTCGATCAAGGGGTCAAACGCGCATTCCCCCTGTTGCCGGACACCAATCGTAGGAGCGCAATCAAGATCACCGCGCCGACGAAAGCCACAAAGATGCTGGTGATGTTGATGCCAGTCATTGCATCCGGGATGTTCAGCAGCGTTCCGGCCAGGAAACCGCCAATCACTGCGCCCACCATGCCGATGATGATGTCACCGACGATGCCGTATCCCCCACTGCGCATCACCAGACTAGCCAGAAAACCAGCAACCAACCCAACGATAACCCATGCAAGAATACCAATACCCATAGTTCTCTCTTCCTTTCACTGTGCGACGGTTGTTTCAGCCGCTCTTCCGGAAGGTCATTTTCCTTCCATTCATAGCATGTCGGAAGGGGGAAACACTGTCGTCAGCGCAAGCGATACAATACTCATATCAAAAGAGCCGCCCTCTGGAGCAGCTCTTGAATCTTTGATGTACGATGTTTGATATAGACCCGTGCAAAATGGTGGCGCTCTATCTTCTAATCTCAGAATGTACGGCAGCCAATATGCACCTTGCCAATGGTTAGCGCACGAAAAAGCGTGTCCTGCCCCAGAGATATACCTGAATGATCGCGATCAGCGTCAAGCCGCCAAGCAAATAGGCCGCCACCACGTCGCTGGCCCAGTGTTGGCCCAGGTAGATGCGCGAGAGACCGATCAGGAAAACCAGGCCACCAAACAAAGCCAGGAGCAGGCTGCGTCCGAGCGAGGGTTTCAGCAAGTGATAGGCCAGGAACCCAAGAAACCCAAAGAACCCCACGTAGAACATCACGTGTCCGCTCGGGAAACTGAAGCTGGTGAGTGACGCAAACACCGTCACCTGGTCCGGCAGCGGGCGTGGGCGCTGAATCAGGTCCTTTAGAAGTAGATTGATCGCTGTGGAAGAGACCGCTGCGGTCAGCGCCATGGCAGCTTCCCAGCGCAGGCCAAGAGCGTACAACACCATAATGATCAGTCCGGCAATGATCACGACTTGAGGATTGAACCCCGGCCAGCTAACCATGCGCATAAGCAATGCAAAGGGCGGGAGAGCGATCCACTGGATAACTTTTGTGATCTGCAGATCGATCTCAAGGGAAGACGTGGTTACGACCAGCAACGTCAAACCGGCAAACACACCCACGACAAAGAGCAGCGCGCCTCGGAATAAGGCAGTTCGGTGGTGGAGCAACAGCGTCAGTCGACCTTCTTGAAATCGATAAACCCTCGCTCGACATTGACCGATAGCAGTTGCACACGAATCCGGTCGCCCACACCCAACCCCTCGAAGCCACGCTCCACCTTCCCTTCAACCGAGGCGGTGAGCAACTTGGTCCACGTGCCTTTCCCCGATGCGCCCGTGACAATCGCGTCGAACTTCTCGCCGATCCTCGTTTCGAGCAACAGCGCCGCTGCGAATTTGGCGACCTGTTGTGCGTGCGGCACGGCCTTATGAATCAAGAAGTCCTGGGTTTTCCTTTTTGTTCTTCTTCTCTTGCTTCGCCAGCTTTTTTTCCTTCATGGTTTTAGCCGGCTTTTTCTTATCGTTCTTCTTGTTGTTCTGACCCTTGCTCATACCCTGTTTCTCCTTGAGGACTGGCCTCAGACTATCACCGCAGCCCTTGGCGGTGCACATTATCGATCTCTAGGTTGTCACGTGATATTGCTCGCAATCTTCCCGGAAGCTCCAAAGCTTCCGGGAAGATAAATAGTTAACCTAGTGGTCAGTAGTAAAGTTGGACACGCGCTTGCATTTCAGGAATGGGCCGGAAATTCAGTACTGTTACTGAATGACCATTGGCACATTCCCGAAATGCAAGGAAGCATTTCGCCCCGAAGCTGAAGCGAACCGTTCCTCGACAGAAGAGTCTATCGACCACGAACAGGATGACGGCGCCCCTCAGCAGCACGAACCGGGATGGGCTGCTGAATGGGGCTTGGGTTGATTGCACCACTCTCCCAAAGCGGGGTGAGAAACCATCCGGCCAGGAAATCGCCGACCCTCCCCACCACACCGTCTGGTAAAAGAGACTGCTGCGCCGCTAAACGCGCGACACACCATGCAAATACATCCATTCCACATTCTTCCTTTCAGCGTAGGACGACAGCTACTACTGGTATATAGGAACTCCGACTCTTCCGTACATTGATAGCATAGGGGAAAGTACTCGTCCTGTCGTCAGCGCAAGTGATAGCCTTTCTATAGCAAATGCGCTACCCAATTGGGCAGCGCATTTGCTGATTGATGTACAACTTTTGGTTCACTGATCTTGCGTGAAACGCCGCGATCCGTAGCTGTGACTACCCTTGATCCGAACCTGCCGCGTCCTCAGATTCCAGCCCTTCGCGCACTGCGTAGAGCGCGGCCTGGGTGCGGCTGGCCAGGTGTAACTTACCGAGAATCCGGCTTACATGGGCGCGCACGGTCGCCTCGCTGACCGAAAGCCGATCGGCGATTTCCTGGTTGCTCAGCCCCTGCGCAATCAATCGTAGCACGGTCAGTTCGCGCGGTGTGAGCGCCTCAGGGGCTGGCTCCTTTTCGATGGGACGGGCAACCTCTTGCAGCAGCTTGCGTGCAATGCGCGGATGGAGCGCCGGTTCGCCACGATGCACCTGGCGGATGGCGCGCACCAGTTCGTCCGGTGAGGAGTCTTTGAGCAGGTAGCCCACTGCGCCCGCTTTGATGGCTGGAAAGACCTGGTTATCGGCAGCGAAGCTGGTCAGCACGAGTATGCGAGCACCTGGTTGATGGCTGGTGATCTGGCGCGTTGCCTCGATACCGTCCATCCCGGGCATCAACAAATCCATCAAGATGACATCGGGCTGAGTCTGCATGGCGGACAGCACGGCGGCCTGCCCACTGTCCACTTCCCCAACGATGGTGAACCCACCGGCCTCCGAAAGCAACGCACGGATGCCCCTACGCACGATGGCGTGATCGTCGACAATCAAGACGCGTATGGTTGATTCCATGTTTGGAGCGTTTTCAGCCATCATAGCGTTACCTCAACCTTTACGCGTGTGCCGCTGCCTGGCGCGCTGTCGTATGTCAGTTCTCCGCCGATGCGCGCAGTGCGTTCGGCAATGGTGCGCAACCCACCCCGTCCCTCAGTAGGCACACTCTGCGGATCAAAGCCTATGCCGTCATCCACGACTTCGAGCAAGACAGTCGTGTCCGTGAAATGGAGATGCACGATTACGTGGCTGGCCTCCGCATGCTTGCGTACGTTATTGAGCGCCTCTTGGGCAATCCAGTAGAGGTCGCTTTCGATCTCAATCGGCAACCGCCGCTCCTCTTCGACGCGTAGGTCTGCTTGCAAGCCGGCGCGTCCTTCCACGGCGGCTAGGCGCGCCTGCAAAGCGGCCACCAATCCCTCCGTCTCCAGCACCGGTGGGTGCAACTGGAAAATGAGCAGGCGCATGTCGCGCATCCCTTCCTGTGCGGTCTCCTGCAACTCCTGCAAGTAACCGGCTGTCACCTCTTGTTTACCGGCTGCCAACGCCAGTGCTGCGGCGTTGGCGTAGAGGGTTACGCTATAAAGCGATTGGGTCACTGAATCGTGGAGATCGCGCGCCAGACGTTGGCGTTCAGCCAGCACAGCCAGTTGTTCCGCCTGCTGCTGAAGCCGCGCATGTTCAATCGCCATGGCGGCCTGATTGGCAAAAACGGAGAGAAGCGAGACATCCTCGTCGGTGAATCCGCCTGCCTTGTTCACAACATCCAACACACCGATGACGCCACCGTTGACGTGCAGCGGTACGGCAAGTAACGCGCTCAGCTCCGAAGGCCACTGATAGACTTGTATCTGCGCAAATTGGGTCGGGTCATTGAGCACGACCGGCTGGCCTCGACGCACGACCTGACCTGCCAATGACCCATCGACTGGCACAGGGCCGACCGCTGCCAGCGGCTTTCCCAGGCGGTGCCGTACTTCCAGCCAGGCTTGATCGGTCAGAAGCAAGACCGCGCTGCCTGTCGCCCCGATCAGGCCTTGAGCCTCCGTGCAGACAATGTCCAGCACCTGCTCCAACACTGTTTTTTGGAGCAGACTCACCAGCACTCGATTGAAGCTCTCGCTCTCAGCCAACCGCCGCTGAATCTCTGCGTAGAGTTCGGCATTCTTGCGCGCCAACACGGCCGAATCCTGTTCACGGCTGGCAATTTCGGCACGCTGGCGCGCCACCTCCGCAGCAAGCGTTGACTCACGTTCACGACAAGACGCCAATTCTTGCTCGAGCTGAACACCATCCATCAAGCTGCGCTCTCATCCTTCTCACACCGAACTCAATTCCTGTACGAACGCCTGAATTGCCTTTTCCGCATCGTAGATGCTGATCTTGTCGACCAGCGCTGCTTCGATGCTGAGGCGTTGGCACGACTTTTGGAGCCAGCTCTTTTCGCCAGCCGACAGCGTGCGACCCCGGCTTTGCGCCAGCATATCGCGTACAGAGTTGACGAATGCCGCCGGTTCGGCGCCCTGCCCGCGCAAGCGCAACGCTTCAGCGCGTTCGCGGAAATTATCGGGGAGGGGTTGGGCTGGCGAGTACAGGTTCTTCTTGATCGCTTCGACGCCAAAAGCCAGGCGGCGTAGCCCAACACTGTCGGCGCGTCTGAGCGGCACCAGCAATGTGCCACCCTCGTCGAGATGAATATCGTAGTAATCTTCTGTGGGGGCGTCCTCTAGTTTGGTGGATGGCGACGCGTGGAGTGGGGCGATGCGCTCACGGTGTGTAACCCCGCGCAAAGCGCCGAAGCCGTATCTGGGATGAAAGACCAGATCCCCGGCTTGCATGGAACGATTGACTTGAGACATGGATATCCTTTGGGTGGATCGCACCCGGTGCGCTACAGAACGAAGACCGTTGTCCTCGTGTGCACGATAACGACCTCGCAAACATTCATTGTCCAATGGTCGAAGGGATGGCTATCTGTGCAACTTCGCTCGCATGTGTTATTGTAACACAACAGATAAAGAATAGAGAATAACAAAAACAACAGCGTGCTCTATCGAGAAGGGTGAATAGGTGCGAGGATGTTATAATGACGACGCAACGGTCGCCGCTGGTGCACAGGCAACTGTTGATCAGGCGCCTGTGCCTCCACTGTATCTTTACTGATGTCTAGGTTGATATTTTATGAGCGCAATGTTGCGTGGTGCGTAAGGGATTCCGATACGCAGCACGTAGCACGCAACATTGAAAACATATAACCGGGGCTAGGGTAAAGTATGAGGAATTCGAGCACATACAACCGACGCGCGTTTGCCATTGTGGCGCATCCAGACGACATCGAATTCATGATGGCCGGCACGTTGTGTTTGTTACGCGACGCCGGGTATGCGCTTCACTACATGACTGTGGCTGACGGCTCACTGGGGAGCACCCGGCATGACGCTGCAACCATTGCGGCTATGCGGCGCCAGGAGGCAATTGCGGCGGCGACATTGCTTGGCGCAACCTACCACGAAAGCATCTGTCCTGACATGGGCATCTTTTACGACGCCGCCACCATGCGCCGCCTGACTGCCGTTGTCAGGGAGGTGGCGCCGACGATCCTGCTGACGCATCCGCCGCAGGACTACATGGAAGATCACATGAATACGTGTCGGCTGGCGCTGTCGGCGGCTTTTGTGCGCGGCGCGCCGAACTACCGCACTGAACCGGAGCGCGCGCCGGTGAACACGCCAGTGACCGTCTACCACGCATTGCCGTATGGATTGCGCACGCCGTTGGGAGAGCCGGTGCGCGCCGGGTGCTATGTCGATATTACGGATGTAATGCCCTTGAAGCGAGAGATGTTGGCGATGCACCGCAGTCAGCAGGAATGGCTGGATGCCAGCCAGGGCGTCGGCGCCTTTGTGGCGCACATGGAACAGATGAGTCGGGAAGTTGGCCGCCTTTCTGGTCGTTTTGTCTTTGCCGAAGGGTGGACGCGTCACCTGCCGTCAGGCTACTGCGGAGAGTATGATGATCCACTGGCGGACGCACTGGGAGACCGACTGCTGCACGCCACCGACTGAAGTTTCCTGACGTGTTGCGTGTTCCGTGTTGCGTGTCGAAATCCCGTACGCACCACGCAACACGGAACACGCAACACGGAACATTGCGCTCGTAAAATGTCGTGGCTCAACCGGATTTGATGTGGTCCAACAGCTACAGCGGATGCGGACAGCAACGGATTAGCTTGTCCGCCAGCGTGACCAATCCGTTCCTGTCTGCATCCGTTGTAGCCTTGTTTGGCGCAACCACACCAAATCCAAGAGAATCAATGTCGTTCTAGAAATCCGTAATTTGATCTGGAGGAGAGAAATGCGGCCATTCAGTCTGGTTGCGCCTGGGTGGTGGGATTACACGACCCTGGATCGCGAAATTCTTGATGATGCAGCGCGCTTGACAGTAGAAGATATGGCGGCGCTCAGCCGGCCCGGATTTACTGTCACCATCTATGAGACAGTCGAGGAATTTTATCTGGCGGAGGCGCTCGAATACATCGACGCCTGGCGTCAGGCGACCCCAGAGCAGCCGGCCGGCATCTGTGGCCCCATCGGGCCAACCGAACAGTTGCCGCTGGTGGCGCAACTTGTCAATGCGTTGGAGATCGATCTGCGTCACGCGCATTTCTGGGGCATGGACGAGTGGGTGATCGACGGCAAGGAAGCGCCGCTCGATTTTCCCTTGAGCTTCGCACGCGCTGATATGGAGCTTTGCTTCAATCGCATTCGCCCGGAACTGCGCATGCCGCCGGAAAACATTCACTTTCCGGCCGCCGACCCGACAGAGTACGTTGCGAGCTGGTCAAAGGCGCGCTGCGTCGTGATGCAAGGCGGTCAGGGCGAAGTCAAACACTGGGCCTTCAACGATCCGCCCAAGCGTGAAGCGCCCTGGATCGAGACGCCGCCGCCGCCGGAGGTGTACCGTCAATTGGGCACACGCGTCGTGGACTTGCATCCGATGACGCTGATCCAGAACGCCCGGACATCGGGCGGCGGCGTTGTGCAAAATGTGCCGACGCAGGCAGTCACCGTCGGTCCGCGCGAGACCTGGCTCGCCGAGACGGTTTCGATCTGGCATGCAGGCAATCACGACAATCCCTTTGGACAACGGCTCACTACGCTGATGATCAGCAAACGCATTGCGGACGCTGCGGTGCCGATGTCGCTGCTGGCTGACCATCCCAACGTGCGCTTCAATTTCCTGCGCCGTGGCATCGGTGTGTGTGACGTGGAAATGCATTGAGCCTATGAACTCGTATGAACGCTATGTGGCCGTCTGTGAACTGCGTCAGCCAGACCGCGTTCCTGTCAGCCCATTGATCATGACGTTCGCCGCCAAACTGGCTGGCGTCCGTTACAGCGATTACTGTCGCTATGGCGAGGTCATGGCCAGCGCGCAGTTGCAGTGCATTCGCCGCTTTGGCTATGACAGCGTGAATGTCACCTCGGACGCCGTGCGCGAGTCGGAGACGCTCGGCGCGCCGGTCATCTGGCAGGAAGACGAAGTGCCCGGCGCACCTGGCGATGACGCACTGATCAAGGCTGAGGACGATCTCAAAAAACTGCGCCTGCCCGACCCCTTGGGCCCAAATCGTATGCATGAGCAGATCAAGGCGCTGCGCATCTTGCAGCACGAGCTGGGCGACGGCGAGGTCGTGTACGGCTGGGTGGAGGCGCCGTTTCAGGAGGCGGCGATGTTGCGCGGCCTCAGCCGGTTGATGACGGACCTCTACGAACACCCAAAGTTGGTGCATGAGTTGATGCGTTTTGCGACCGAGATGGAGCTTGCCTTTGGTTTGGCGCAGATCGAGGCCGGCGCGCGCTTCATCGGCGTGGGCGACGCCGTCGCTTCGCTGGTTTCGCCGCGTCACTATCGCGAGTACAATTTCCCGTATGTGTCCGAGCTGATTTCTGCACTGAAAAAAGCGGGCGCACGCGTCAAATATCATGCCTGTGGCAACACAACCGCCCTCTTGCCGCTGTTTGCAGAACTGGAGGCGGACATCATCAACCTGGATGCGCTGATCGACCTGGCGCAAGCTAAAGCGATCCTGGGGCGCAAAATGTGCATCAAGGGCAACATCGACCCGGCGCGCGTGATGCTGGCCGGTGCGCCCGCGCAGGTGCGCGCCGAGGCAAAGCGCTGCCTGCTCGAAGGCGGGCAGGAGGGTGGTTTCATCCTCAGCCCTGGCTGTGAGCTGCCGCGCGACACACCTTATGAAAACCTGGAGGCTCTGGTCGACGCCGCCAGAGAGATGGGGCGCTACCCGCTTGACCTGTCTGGCTTGACGGACGACCCGGCAGTATAGATTTGCCAATGTTCTGATCGTTTGTTTACCCAAAAGGAGGAAGACATGAAGGTTGCCGTACGTGTGCTTTCAGCGCTACTGATCCTTTCCATGTTGGCGGCATGCGCTGCGCCCGTTGCAGCGCCCACTGGTGCCCCTGCCCCCGATGGAGCAAAGACAGTGTTGCGTGCGCTTTTCATGCAGCAGGCCGGCTATCAACAGAGCGACATCGAAGCGATCACACAGGAGTTCGAGGCGCAGAATCCTGACGTTGACGTTCAACTGGATTTTGTCGCCTACGAGGCGTTGCACGACAAGATCATCACCTCGGCGGCGTCGGGCGCCGGCGGCTATGATGTGGTGTTGATGGATTGCATCTGGCCCGCCGAGTTCGCTTCGGCTGAGTTTATCCTCGATGTGACCGACCGCATTTCCGAGGACATGAAAGCTGACATCTGGCCCGGCGCGTTGGAGGCGGTGCAGTGGCAGGGACGACTCTACGGGATGCCCTGGCTGAATGACGTGCTGTACCTCTACTACAACCGCGCCATGCTCGAACAGGCTGGATTCACCGAACCGCCGAAGACGTGGAGCGAGCTGCGCGAGATGGGGATGGCGGCGAAGAATCAGGGATTGGTCGAGTATCCGTTTATCGAGTATTTCCAACAAGAAGAAGGGCTGACCATTGCGTTTGCCTATTATCTGTTTGCATTTGGCGGCGCTTTCTTCGACGAGGAAGGCAAGCCCATGTTCAACAGCCCGGAAGGGTTGGCGGCGTTGAACTTTATGGTGAGTGGGTTGCAGGATGGCTTGATCAACCCGGCTTCGTTGGAGTCCACCTATGAAGAAGTGCGCCGCACTTTCTCGCAGGGCGCTTCGCTCTTCAGCGTCAACTGGGCCTATCAACTGAACCTGGCCAACGACCCGGCTGAATCGCAGATCGTGGGCGATGCCATCGTCACGTTGATGCCCGGCGAGCAGGAGACAAGCGCCACGATCAACGGCGGCATGGGGCTGGCGATCATGAAGGCGTCGCAGAACCCTGACAAGGCGTGGGAGTACATTCAATTCCTGTCGAGCAAAGATGTGCAGAAACGCTACGCTCAGAACGCACTGCCCATCTGGAAGTCGCTCTTCGACGACCCGGCGTTGTTGGAGGCGCAGCCTGCCGTCGCGCAGGAGCAGGACTTTGTGAATGTCTCCAAGCAACAGTATGCGTTTTTGCGCAACCGCCCGATCGTTCCTTACTACTCCGAGACATCGGAGATCATTGCGCGTGAAGTGCAAGCTGCGCTCACCGGCGCCAAGACGTCTGCACAGGCGCTGGCAGACGCCGAGAGTGAAATCTTGAAGGTGCGCCAGCAATACATCCAGTAGCCTGATCTACAGCCGCCTGCACAGCCTCTGTGGCTCGGCTGTGCAGGCGGCTGACCATACGAGGAAAGCGATTCATGGCGGCGACTTCGCCTTTGCAGCCCGTTCCTCCCCGTCACAGCCGATTGTCCCATACGCAACAAGAGCGATTCCTGGCTTGGGCGTTGATCGCGCCTGCCTTCCTGGTTGTCTTTGCGTTGATCTTTGCCCCGATCTCACGTGCATTTTGGATGAGTTTGCATGTGATCGATCTGAAGCGTCCGGCGCTTGGGCAGCCGTTCGTCGGCGCGGGCAACTATCTGGACATCCTGCAGGACGCAACATTTTGGGCGTCGGTTGGGCGAACTGCATACTTTA
>CALJMI010000115.1 GCA_937981885.1 uncultured Caldilinea sp. | reverse complement strand
AGGCTGATTTTCCAACTTTACCGGCCGACATGCCGCAACTTCGAAAAAAGAACTCTGTTACGACCCATTTACCCAAGGGGATCAATGCTCATCGCCGTTTCAAGAAGGCTGCTTGACCTACACAATACCGGAAAGTAAAGGTACCTGATCTTCGTTATTGTCCAATTATTGATTTCTAGATTGTCACGTCATATCGTTCACAATCTTCCCGGAAGCTCCGGAGCTTCCGGGAAGATAAGCCGCCAACCTAGAGGTCAGTAAGTGATTGGTTAAAGCCATTGAAACGCCAATCTAGATGACCGTAATCTAATCCTAATCGATAGCGGTGCGTATATCCAATTGCACGCCCATCTATATATTGTGCCAATCTTGTCGCAAGATGCGATATATGGGTATCGGCAAATCTTAAAAACGACTCGGAAAATGAGCGAACCGGGAGATATACCGTATCCGCTATCCAACTCGGAGCTGTTTGAGTGCTTTAAGGCTAATGGTCAAGATTACTTTAATTCATCAGCACGACTTAAAGCACAGAAAGTGCAACATGGGTAGTATGCTTACAAGAATGATTGCTGTTCTAGCGATTGTTGCCGGATGCTTCTATACTTTTCGGCAGGAACTATCCGCCCAGGATCAGGGATGGTCATCTCCCATTCAACTTTCATCAGTATGGATGTTTGGATTATTTCCCGACATTGCAACGGATCCGACTGGCCTTACCCATATAGTGTGGAGTTCTGGAGATGAGGAGTTTGATATAGTCGTACATACGTCAACATCCGATGGTAGAATTTGGTCTGCAACAAATGACATTTTTGCCTTTCGACACAATCCTGGAGAAAGTTACGTTACGCGTCCTGTATTGTCGATTAACCGCCAAGGTGATATTTATCTTGGAATTCATGGCGTTCAGGATAGGCAGCATCTTGCATCCACCGCACATGATGTTGCTTCGCTGCCATACGCATGGCGCGATCTTCAGATGGAAACCTCAGGATATCACGTGATTCCATTGGCGACAGATGACGGAACTGTGCATGTTCTGTACACGAGTGGTTCGGATGTAAATAGAGTACAGCAAGCACTACATCTTTATTATACGCAGGTGAATGAGGATAGCCTGGTTTGGACAGATCCAGTGGATATCACGTTTGCTTCAATTTGGGGAACAGCGAAACCCGCTCTTCTGCTTGACGATAGACAGGTGCTTCATGCCATATGGGAATCCGGCCTTGACGGCGATCGTGGCTATGTTGTTGAGCCGGTTTCAATCATGTATGCTAACTCCAGAGATCAAGGAAGCAATTGGACAAAGTCGATCCGTCTCGATGCAGAGGTGGACGGTAATTCCCTTACTGAGGGGCGCAACCCCGCCATTGCTGTGGACAGTGCGGGAAGATTGATTGCTACATGGTGGGGGATGCCGAGCAACCAAGTTTACTTTAGAACTTCTGTTGATCAAGGTCAAACCTGGTCGCAACCACAGTCGATTCCAGGTGTATGGGGCGTAGGCAACTCGTCTACGACGCGCCAGGACGGTTTTGCAATGGCGACTGATAGCTCAGGAAAAGTGCATCTAGTCATGGTTGGTCGTAGGGCACCTGAGCAGCCAACAGTAGAAGTGTTGCATCTTGAATGGAATGGTGCAGGATGGTCGTTGCCGGCCGCAGTGGCTTCATATGACAATAACAGTCAATTACCTGAATGGCCGCGCATTTCGATTGGGTTGGGAAATCACTTACATGTGGTTTGGCATGTACGTTATGTTTCTGAAGACGGGGTCGTACCCAACGATACTTCCTTTCAGATTTGGTATAATCACCGGATTGTTGACAGCCCAAGGATTGAACCTGAAATACTACCTGTATCCAGTATCTCTCTACCTCAAGCGTCGCCGACGCCTTTTCCTACTCCGGCTCCTACCTTACCCGCTTCCAGGTTCTTGCCGATTCAGGTCGATTCTTTGCGTCGTGAGCCACCTGCTACTTCATTGCTTATTCCTTCAATTCGCACTGAAAACGATGAGGTCATTTTGCTGGCAATAGCAAATCTTCCGGTTGTTATTATAGTAATTCTTGTGCTGTTGATAGGAATTGTATTACGGGTGAATTTCCGCTCTAGAACGTTACGTGAAAGATGATTCAGTGCACCACCTGTGAAGAGCTATTCTCCGTACCTAATCGTTAATTTTGGGCGACCTTCGATATTCCAATCTCCGGTGTCCGATGAGACGAAATATTTGCCACTGTGATAGGCAGAATCTGCTGAATATAGAATGAGGCGCACCGGTTCGCCTTTCTGATATGCATTGGCGACAGCATAGCTCACATCCCATGACGATGGAATACCGGGCCAGTCGTTCCAATTGTCACCCACCGGATTCACCCAGCTTCCAGAAATGTTCTCCCACGCCAACGGCGCGTTGTTCCAGGTGATGGTGCTCTCCTGCCAATCCTCAGCAGCCGTCATTACCTGAATCCAAGAGGGCTGTGCCTCTGAACCACCTGCATTGCCGAACTGGTGGAGAGTAAGAGTGGCCGAGAGAATGAGCTTGCCAGACGGTAGGGCGTCGAGCGGAAAGGTGACATAATATTTGGCAAAGCACGGCCAATCCGATACGTCAGATTGATTCTGGATATTGAAGTCCGACGCTTTTCCATAGTTACGATTGGCCCATTCATTCCAAATGTGATCGTCGTCGCCTGGACATTGATTGGCAATGGCCCCGCCAACGTCTGCATCCGGAACCGTGGGATCGGTCTGGCGTTCGCGACGAATGAGAACCTCACCAGTTGCTGATATATTGGGAGCTATGTAGTTGGGCAATCCGAAGCGTAACCATCCCCAGCTGGCGGGTCGATCGCTTTGTAGCGTCTCAGGCCAGATCTGGACAGGATGTGGCGCTTCATTGCGTTCGTCTCGATCGTGTAGGAGGAGTCCGAGCCGCCACTCGCTGCCGATCGCCGGCGCAGCGCTCAGCCCCAAGGCTGCAAAGGGAATGTCGAAGGTCATCGCCCAGCCGCGGTCGGTTCCACGGTTGTCGTTGAGAGACTCCCCGCGCCACCCCGGCTTGGTGGCAATGTCGATCGCTCGCAACTGCCACCCTCCTCCCCCACCCTGGTAGGTGGCACGATGGTCGGCGCTGGAGTCGTCCGAAAGCTGCGCCACAAATCGATAGGAACCGCCGGAGAGCATGCCTGTGGCAGGGTTTAAATCGAGAAGAAGGGTGGCGGCATCCCAATCGGTCAGTGTCTCGGTCGTCGGCGTCTCGTCGTACCATAGGTGACGGTCAAAGACAGCCAGATAGACGGTGAGCTTTTCCTGATTGTAGCCGACGCGCACATCGGCGTAGTTGCTGCTTTCCGAGAGCCTACCGAACCAGAAGATCGCCATCTGCTCGAAAGGAATATCGTCGCTAAAGAACGGTGCATTGACCCGTCGCATCAATACAGCGGGCGGTGTCGCTGGCGGCGGAGGAGTTGTCGCTGTAGATGTGGGGGTGGCAGGAGGCGTCGCCGTCACTATGGGGGGTGGGGTTGCTGTGTAGGTAGGCGTTGCTGTCGGTGGCTCCTGACGACTGATAGCGGGCAGATAAATTGTCGTGGACGCAACAGTCCCATCCTGGCCCAGAACCGGCATGGAAGGAAAGCCACCCTTTACAGCCGCTAACACGCAGGCAATGGCGAACAACCCGATCGCAAGTCGAACGACAAATTTTGTCATTGTCTCCAGTCCTCAGAAATCTAGGCTGTGCACGAATCCGAAACCTTCTTCGTATTCCTTCGTGTGAATTCGTGGACGTTACGAGTTGATCCACGAAGAAAGGAATGCTTTCATCCCTCCGCCGCTTCCATCACGTTAATCTGCGACGGATGGCTCACATAGATCACCGGATCACCCTGGTACCATTCGATCGTCCCGGTGACCTGGACGCGCTGACCCGGGGCATAGACGTCTTCGGCCGGCCGGGCGAAGTTGTCCCAGTGCGCTTTTAAGATACGGACCAGGAAGGCACCTTGGTGAGGCGTCTGAAAGGTCAGATACACCGCCTTGCCGTTGTTGAAGACATCATGGACGAGGCCTTTAACGGTGACCGTGCGGCCTGCGTATTCACGTGCCATTGCGTAGTCGATTACGCCCTCGTGGACGAACGACAACTGTGCTGCGGCGGCCTGCTCTGGCGGCGGCTGCATGGTCACGCCGGTCGGTTCACCGTGCTCCAACGCCACGACTGCACCGTCGGTGCTCACGAAGTAGATGGTGTCGTTGCTGACCACCCAGGAAGCGTATTCGCTCCAGTAACGGTCATACACAGCACCTTGTCTCCAGTAAATATAAAAACCCGATGGCCAGTACCGGGTGTTGATTAGACCCACTTCACAGAAGTGACTAGTGTCAAAACCGCTGTTGCACTGATCAACGTCTTGGGAAGTTATAAAATGAGGTAGATCAATTGTTGTGATTGGGTTGGTGCCAGAACCAAGACTGGGTGATCGATCTACGATGCGATGAGCAATTCCGGCTTCCCAATGTCCTGCAAATACATCATTGCCCGCCATAGATAGGTAAGGCTGCTCATCGGTTGGGAAAAATGTATTCCGAATAAAGCGAACATCACCTGAACTATACCCGCTGCTCGTGTTGTCATTCAACATTAACTCTCCGAAATGTGAATCATAACGACCATCACAAGGTTGATTGATGCAGGGTGATCCTCGCATGATTACATAGGCTAACTCACTGCCATCACTAAATCGTTTAACGACGGGAAGCGGCCCCATTGGGAGATAGTCCCCATCGCCAAATCCGCCAGAACCGACATTCGGAATGAATGCTACGCTGCCACTATCCAAGTTCAGTGCGTGCAAGGCTTGAATATCGGGATTATTGAGAAGATTGCTGCGCATCTCGGTATTGGTGGACGGCCATGGTGAATTATCCCACAGAGTCTGCCAATCAAGGCGTAGCTTAATCAATACCACGCCATTCTGCTCGGCAATAACTGGCCACCCCCGGCTTACTTCAGCATAGTTGTTGCTGGGCGATGAACCTGGGTCGCCCGGTTCCAGCACAGTCGTCTTGTTGCGCCACAGGCGGCTGCCGTCACGGTTACGGATAGCATGTACGTACAAATCGCGCGACGCGACGACGACCAGATCACGCGTCGCCGAATAAGCCGGCGGCGTGTCGACCGGCGAACCAGCGTCGTAGCGCCATGCCTGCTGCATGGTGCGCTTGTCAATTGCATAGACGAAGTTGCCCATCGAAAAGAAGACGCGTTCGCTGGCGATGGCGGGCGGCAGGGGCAGGTTGCTGCTGCCTTCGCCGGCAAAGCTGGCCACCGTGTCGCCGGTGGCGGCGTTAAGTTTGTAGAGCGTCCCGTTGGTGGAGACGACAAAGAGCGCGCCGGTGTCGCCATCGTAGGCGGGCGTCGAGTTGACGGCGCCGCCAGGGGTGCGGTTCCAGAGCACGGCGCCGTTGGCGTTGTCAAGCGCATAGACCCCGCGGCTGCCTGCAGCAATATAGACGCGCCCGCCGCCGGTCACCGGCTGGCTGTTGCGCGGCAAGCCAAATTTACCAGCGGAAATGCCGCCGGCGCCATTGGGGCCGTTCCATGCCCATTTCCACCGCCAGGGCGTCGGCACCGAGACGGGATTGTAGCTGGTGCGCTGCGCGTCATGCGCGTGCTGCGTCCATTCCGACGGCGATGTCGGGATCGGCGTCGATGGGGTTTGCGTCGCAACCGGTGTCGAGGTGACTGTATTTGGCGGCGTCGCAGTTGGCGATGATGTGTGCGTTGGTGTGTTGGTGGGTGTTGCGGTCGGCGCTTCCCCCGAGATAACCGGCAGATACACCTGTGTGCCGGGGATTGTCTGGCCCGGCGTCGGTTGACCGTAGATCGCCGGAGAACTGCACGTGCCAGCCACGCCTGCGGCGAGGATGACAATAACGGCAGTGATAATATGAAATCGATACATGCTGAATTCCTTGAACACTTTTACACCGTATTACACCGGACAATGACTGGCGGGGGCGAAACACGTTCGGAGTGTATCATATCCCTTCAGTCGATGCTGTACGTCCACCTGCAATACCGCCAGTGCTTTTCGAACGCCTGCCATCCGATATTGCTACAGATTCCTCATGGCTGGGTGTCGGAAACTGCAGGTTATGCCAGACCAGATTCTGGTGTTGGGTGGCTATTCGGGTACAATCTTTCTAGTAAATTATCTCATAGCAGCAGTCATTCAGGCGCCGTTGAAAGGCGTAACTGGTTCTCAGCCGCATTGTGTAAATGAACATCCTTTTTTTGACGCAGGTGCTGCCCTTTCCACTAGACGCCGGGCCAAAGGCGCGTGCATATTATGTCCTGCGCGCGCTGGCGCAACGCCATGAGGTGACGTTGCTCTCCTTTGTGCGCAGCACGGACACGCCGTCGGCGCTTGAACATCTGCGCACCTTCTGCGCCGACGTGAGAACCGTGCAGATGACGCGTTCTAGGCTCAGAGACGCCGGCTATATGCTCAAGAGCCTTGCGTTCAGCCGTCCGTTTATCATTGAACGCGACGCCTCGGCAGACATGAATCGGGCAATCGATGCGTTGGCGGAGACGGACATACCGTTTGACGTCGTCCACGCCGACCAGCTTTGGATGGCGCCCTATGCGCTGCGCTTCTGCGCAACCGCGTCGCAGAGACGACGTCCGTTGAGCGTGCTGGACCAACACAACGCCGTTTTCATGATCCTGCAGCGCATGGCTGAAGGCGAACGTAACCCGTTCAAGCGTGCATTGATGTCGCTGGAGGCGCGCAAGCTGGCAGTCTTCGAGGTGAAGACGTGCCGGGCGTTCGACCGCGTCACGTGGGTCACGCAGGAGGACTTCGACGCCGTGCAAACGCAGGCCGCGCGAGTCGGCGTGCAGATTCCCAGTGACGGCGTGCTGCCGATCTGCGGCGATCCGGAAGCCATTGCGCCGATTGTACGCAGTAAGAACGGGCGGCGCGTAACTTTTCTAGGCGGGCTGCACTATCCGCCCAACGCACAAGGTATTGTCTGGTTCGCCAGAGAAATCTTCCCGCAAGTCCTGAGAGCTGTTCCCGATGCGATTTTGACGGTAATCGGCAAACAGCCGCCGTCGGAGCTGGCGACGCTTGGCATTCCATCGCTCAATCTGGAGGTCACCGGCTATGTCGATGATCCGACGCCCTATCTTGCCGAGACTGCCGTGTTTATCGTGCCTCTGCTGGCAGGCGGCGGGATGCGCGTCAAGATCATCGACGGCTGGACGTGGGGGGTGCCGATCGTGAGCACGACCGTGGGCGCCGAGGGCGTCGCCGCCGAACATGGCGTTAACCTGTTGCTGGCTGATGATCCGTCGGCTTTTGCACGCGCCGTCATCGATCTATTCGTCGAACCGACGCTGAATCAAAGGATTGCGACGGGCGGGCGTAGCACCGTGTTGGAGCGATACAACTGGCGCGCTATCTACCGAGATTGGGAGCGAATCTATCAGCGCCGATCCTGAGGAACCATCATCCATGGATATCTTGTTTGTCGCCCCCTACGCACCGAATCCGGTGCGGGTGCGACCGTATGAGTTTATTCGCACGTTGCTACGCCGCGGTCACAGCGTGACTGTCGCCTCGTTGTGGACTTCCGAGCAGGAACGCACCGACCTTGCGGCGCTCGAAGAGCTTGGCGCACGCATCATCGCCGAGCCGATGCGCACGGTGAGTTCGCTCTTCAACAGTGCGCTGGCGCTCTTCGGCCCCACGCCGCTGCAGGCTTCGTATAGCTGGAATTCTGATTTGATGGCGCGGCTGTGTGCTGCCTTGCAAGCGAAGCGATTCGATGCAGTGCATGTCGAGCATCTGCGCGGCAGCCGCTATGCCGTCAACGTGCGCGAGTTCCTTGCCAGGACGCCTTCCGTCCCGCGTCCGCCAATTATCTGGGACAGCGTCGACTCGATATCGTTTCTTTTTGAGCAGGCGGTCAAGTCAAGCCGTACACTGCGCGGGCGGTTGATCACCGGCATTGAACTGGGGCGCACGCGCCGCCATGAAGCCTGGCTTGTACGCCAGTTTGAGCGCACGCTGGTTACATCGGCGTTGGATAAGGCGGCGTTTGTTGGGCTGCTCGGTGAATACGCCGCCGCTCAACTGCCGATGTTGGCTGATCGCATCGAGGTCGTCCCCAATGGCGTCGACCTCGTTGTCTTCTCTTTCCGTGATCAAACGGGACGGATTCCGTCGCGCATCATCTTTAGCGGCAAGATGAGCTACCATGCCAACGTCACCGCAGCGCTCTATCTGGTAAACGATATTATGCCGCTGGTGTGGGCGCAGCGCCCCGATGTAGAGGTGTGGATTGTGGGGCGAGATCCGACCGCCGAAGTGCGCAAGCTGGCCGCCAATCAGCCGACGCTGCCCGGCGGCAACCAACCGCGCGTGGTTGTCACCGGCGGTGTGCCTTCGATGCCCGAATATATTCAGTCTGCGGCCGTCGCCGTGGCGCCGTTGCTCTACGGCGCCGGCATTCAGAACAAGGCGCTCGAAGCGATGGCTTGCGGAACGCCGGTGGTGGCGACGCATCAGGCGACAGCGGCGTTAGCTGTTGTTTCGGGCCGTGAATTGCTGATTGCCGATACTCCAGAAGCCTTTGCTGAAGCGCTGCTCAAACTGCTGGCGGACCCGATGCTGCGCGCCCAGATCGGCGCAGCAGGGCGGCGTTATGTGGAGACGCACCATTCCTGGGATGCGGCGGTAGGTGCGCTCGAACAACTTTATCGCATACGGCCTTTCGTTGAGTAACCGCTATATTTCTATGGACAGAGACGTTCGGTGCGAAGCGCTGGTCGAGGAGAGCAACCTGGGTGTGAAAGCGCGTTGTGTTGCTTCACGCGCCAGGCAATCGGGCGCGCTCCGACCAATCGAGACTACGCTGCACCATATCGAACAGGGAGGCGTCAGGTTTGTGGTGCGAATGCTGGGCGGTGCATCCGGTCGCAAGGCTGCGCAGCAGCGTCTGCAACAGGCCACTATCGACCAGCCTCGCAACGTTAATCCGTTTCTACCCTATGATCCGTCGCTTTTCGTCGCCGAACTTTCCCCGACGCATCTCTGTCTGCTCAACAAATATCCGGTGGTCGAGCATCATTTGTTGATCGTGACACGTGCGTTCGAGGCGCAGGAGTCATTGCTCACATTGGCGGATTTCGACGCGCTGTTGAAATGTCAACGTGGAGTTGACGGACTGGCGTTTTACAATTCTGGCAAAATCGCCGGCGCCAGCCAACGCCACAAACATCTACAGCTTGCGCCATTTCCACTCGACCCAACCGGCGTCGATTCGCCGATTGACCAGGCGCTTGGCAGCCCGCGCCATTACGGCGAGATTGTGCGTTCGCCGCATCTGCCTTTTGTTCATGCATTGCTGTGGCTGCCGGAGAATCGCTTTGCCGAAGCTGAGGAAATCGCTAGGAGTTATCGGTCGATGCTGAACGCCATCGGCGTCTGGACAGGTGAGCTATCTGCGCCCAAACCGTACAACTGGCTGGCTACGCGACGCTGGATGCTGGCTGTGCCGCGCTGCGCAGAGGAAGTCGGCGGGATTTCGGTGAACGGGCTTGGCTTCGCTGGCAGCCTGTTGGTGCGCGATGATGCGCAGTTGACCTGGTTGCGCACGGTTGGCCCGCTGAATGTGCTGTGCGCTGTGAGCGATTGCCATGCGACTCTGGTTGACAAGTCTTTGCCGTTGCAAGGTGGAGGATGACCGGCGCCGCGATGACGTTGGAAGCAGACGTTCGACGATCGCTCGGCTGGCGCCGCTCCAGCCGACCGCAAGGACAGCCAACGCGCGGCAAGACTGCCGCCAATCGTCTGCGCAGCGTCGATGTCTTCATGGCGCTCTATGATTCGCATCTGCTGCGTCGCGAAGATGGCGTTTTTGCCGACGCATGGTTCGTCGATCTCGGTTATGGCGTTGAGCCGGTGACTACCCTGGAAAGCGCCAGGCGATTTCGTCGCATCAACCCGGCGCTGCCGGTGCTCGGTGTAGAGATTGACGCGGCGCGCGTGGCGGCGGCGCAACCGTTCACCGATGACAAAACACACTTTCGACTCGGCGGCTTCAATTTACCGCTGCATCGCCTGCCCGACGGCCGTATGGAATCTGTGCGTGCGATCCGGGCGTTCAATGTGCTGCGCCAATATGAGGAGGCTGAAGTTGCGCCCGCCTATGCGGAACTGGCGCGATGCGCTTTGCCTGGCGCATTGTTGATTGAGGGCACTTCAGATCCGAGCGGCAGTTTGTGGGTGGCGAATGTGCTGCGTCGCGCGCTTGCTGCGCCAACGTGGCGGCTGGAGGCAATTGTGTTCAGCGACCGACGGCGAGCGCACGTGGCGCCGGAAGCCTTTCAGTCGGTGTTGCCAAAGAATTTGATCCACCGTATGACGCCGGGCGAGCCAATTCACACCTTTCTGCAGGCATGGCAAGATGCGGCAAGGCGCACCGCACATGAACGAGTGTGGGGCGGTCGTCGTTGGTTTGTCGCCGCAGGTCAATCTTTGCGACAGCTTGGATTTGCAGTCGATGCGCGACAGCGGTGGTTGTCGCGCGGTTATTTGATGCTTATGTCGTTGTCGTGAAGTAGCTTGTTGACTTATCAACAATATGATATAACTGAAATAGCTGACGAAAAGCTTACAGTAATCGCGTGGGGGATAGTTGGCAGGACGGAATCCAATTCAATGGCGGCGTATAACGACTGTGAGGACAGCAGAATGACTGCGGTCATGACGCAAGACACTTTGAGCCAGAATGTAGGATCACTTCAACAGAAGCGCGTAGTTGTTGTCGATGATGAGTCATCGAGCCGTGATGCGCTCTGTGCGCTCCTCTTTGCTGAGGACCTGGACATTCAATCGGTGTCGGGCGGCAAGGAGTTGTTGCGACGAATGCCAGAACTAACGCCCGACGTCATTCTTCTCGACGTGATGATGCCAGAAATGGATGGATACACCGTTTGCAGCGAGTTGAAGCAGTCAGTTGCCTATCAACATATCCCTGTTATTTTGGTTACGGCGCTCGACACCGTGCAGGATCGTGTGCGCGGCCTCGAAGTCGGCGCTGACGAGTTTCTGACAAAACCTGTCTCGCGCATCGAGCTGCAAGCGCGCGTGCGTACGATGTTGCGGATCAAAAGCCAGTACGACCAGCTCGAACGGATGCTGGAAATGCGTCAGGCGCTTTCTTACATGATCGTCCACGATCTGCGCAATCCGCTGGCGGCAGTCATGCTTTACTTACAATTGCTCAAGCGGAAAGGCGGCGTCAGTCCCGAGCACAGTCGTTATCTTGAAACGGCGATGGTCGAAGCGCAAAAAATGAGCAGTTTCCTGGACGACATGTTGATGCTTGCTAAAATGGAGCGCGGCAAACTCTCGCTTTCGCGTAGTCCAGTCTACGTTGACCATCTACTCGAGCAGGTGCGGCAGAAGATGGCGCCCTATGCCGAAGCGCAGGGCGTGTCGCTGGTTTTAACCACTGAGGGGCAATCCTACCCCGTGATTGCCGATGTTGCACTGTTTCAGCGCGTTGTCGAAAACCTGATCTCCAACGCACTCAAATTTTCGCCGCCGCAGAGCGTCGTCACTATAGCCGCAAAGTACCCGCGTGCAGGTTTGCCGGAGGAGGATGAACGCACGACCCCATCTGTTGTTCTAAGTGTATTTGACCAGGGTCGCGGCATTCCGCCCGAAGATTTTGTACGCATGTTCGACCCATACGAAGCGGTCTATATGAAAGAACAGGGTAAGGCGGAGCTTGGTCTGGAGCTTGCCTTCTGTCGCATGGTGGCGGAGGCGCACGGCGGGCGCATTTATGCTGGCAACAACCCCGATCGCGGCGCAGTCATCACCGTTGAGATGTAGAGTCTCTTAGCGTGCCTGGCGATTTGCCGTGCACGCGTCGATGAAGCTTTCCCACAGGCGACGATGCGCATCGCCCAGCTCAAAAATGCGCTCCGGATGCCACTGCACGCCGATCACCCAATCATATTGTATGCTTTCGTATGCTTCGATCAACCAATTGTCTGGTTCGGCGACCGCGGCGCAACGAAAGATGGGCGCCAACGAAGTCCGATCCAGCCCCTGATGGTGGAATGTATTCACGTCGAAACGATCGACTGCCACGATGCTGCGCAGCTTGCTCTGCCCGGCAACCGCCACCGGGTGGAAGCGCGTGGCGCCGTCGGCAGGCGAGCGATGACCTTCCAGGTGTTGCACCATGGCGCCGCCAGCCGCAACATTCAACACCTGACAACCGCGGCAGATGCCAAAGATCGGCAGATTGCGCGCTAGCGCTGCCTGTGCAAGCCCGATTTCCAACTCGTCGCGCCTGAGATCGATCGTTGATTCCTCGGCGCCGGCTAACGGCTGGTTGAAGTAGTGCGGCGCCACGTCTCCGCCGCCGGAAAGGATCAGCCCATCCAGCCGATCCAGCACGCGCTCCGGCAGGCGTCCTTCTACGGAAGGTGTAAAGTGTTCGCCGTTGGGAAAAAGAGCTTCACAGTCAGGCGTCAACAGAACTGGAACCGCTCGATAGCTAACAACCATTGTAATGTAGTTGCGCGTGTTCTGTTGCAGCCATTCTGCGGCGCCATGGCGCGATGTGACGCCGATCCACAGCGGTCGGGTGCGCCGAAGCATCGAATCGGCGCCCGAGTTGTCGGTTGCAAGTGGGGTGGATAAACTGCTTGTAGAAACAGAATTGCCAGACATAGAGAGCGACCTCACTCCATCTCAAATTAGAGCACAATACGATACAGTATACTATGTCCGTTCCTACTTTGATTATCACGCTGTTGATTGTTCTGCTGATTTTGGTTCTGGCAGGTGCAGCCGTCTTTCTGTATATCTACTGGTGGCGAATGCAACGCGCTGCGCCCAGGCTGGACGGCGTTCTCAAGATGTCTTTTCTCGAACAACCGGTCGAGATTTTGCGCGATAAGCACGGCGTACCCCACATCTATGCGCAGACCGAGGCAGATCTTCATCGCGCGCTTGGTTATGTTCACGCCCAGGATCGCTTTTGGCAAATGGAGCAGGCGCGCCGCACAGCACAAGGACGCCTTGCCGAGATTTTTGGCGAGGCTGCGCTTGACGCCGACCGCTTCTGCCGCATCATTGGTCTTCAACGCGCGGCGGAAGCGGATGAAGCTGCGCTTGATTCCGACACGCGGCAGGCGATCGGCTGGTATGTCGAGGGCGTAAACACCTATCTTGAGACGCATACCGGTCGCGTGAGCGCCGAACATAACTTGCTGCGCGTGCCGGTGGAGCCATGGCGCATCGTCGATACATTGGGTGCAGCCAAAGTGCTGGCATGGAGTATGAGCGGCAACTGGCAGAGCGAGCTGACCCGCCTGCTGCTCAACCAGCATCTCGATGTCTACACCGCAGCCGACCTGGAGCCAGAATACCCTGCCAGCGCGCCGATTGTGGCTGAGGCTATGGGCGGCGCCCAACAGCTGCGTGCACAAAACGCCGCCGGCTTGTTGCTCAACCAATATGAGCAGGTGCGTCAGTGGCTTGGCGGCGAGGGCGTTGGACAGGGCAGCAACAGTTGGGTGTTGGCGCCAAAACGCAGCCTCAATCGCCGCCCTTTGTTGTGCAGCGATCCCCACTTGAACGTGCAACTGCCAGCGATGGTCTACGAGGCGCATTTGAGCGGCCCCGACACTGAAGTCAGCGGAATCACTTTTCCGGGAATGCCAGGCGTCTTCAGCGGCCACAACAGCTACATCGCCTGGGGGTTGACCAACGCACAGGTTGACACGCAAGACCTGTTCTTCGAGCGAATCCACTCAGAACAGACCTATCATTTCGCCTTTGATGAGGACTGGGAGGCCGCCGAAGTCTTTGACGAGATCATTCAGGTGCGTCGTGGCGCCGCGCACACCGAACGCATCGTCTGGACGCGACATGGCCCGTTGATCAACAACTTTGTACGTCAGGCTGTCGGGAGCGCCAACCCAGCGCTGGAAACGACGCTGCTTTCGTTGCGTTGGAGTGGGCATGAACCAGGCACAGTGCTGTCGAGTGTGCTCAAGCTCAACCGTGCGCGCGATTGGGCGGAATTCCGCGCTGCTTTGGCAGAGTGGACTTCACCTCCACAAAATATCACCTTTGCCGACACGCGTGGCAACATCGGCTGCCAGATGGCGGGGCGCATCCCGCGTCGCACAGTCAATCTAGGTCTTGTTCCGGCAGCCGGTTGGGAGCCGGCTTACGCCTGGGATGGTTGGGTAGCGCCTGAAGAGCTTCCGTATCTCTACAATCCGGATTCGGGCGTGATCGTCACCGCCAATAACAAGATGGTGGGAGACGATTATCCGCACTTCCTCGGCATCGAGTACGATCCAGGCTGGCGTGCAGCGCGTATCGAGCAGATGCTAGGCGAGAAGGAGCGATTTACGATTCGTGACATGGAGGAGATTCAGCTGGACACGGGCAGCCTCTTCGCCAAAGCGTTCATTCCATGGTTCACGCTGCTCTACAGCGACGACCCGTGGGAGAAGGTTGCGATCCAGGCGTTGCGTAAGTGGAACTGGCGCATGGACGCCGACAGCCCGGCTGCGCTGATCTTCCACTACATGCTCGTCAACCTCCTAGACATGACCTTTGGCGACAAACTTGGCGCCGGGTTGGACGGTTATCTCGGCAAAGGCAACATTCCTCTCTTGCTTCACCATCCTTTTCGACTGCGCGCAGAGACGCGCCTGCTGCAGATCATCGACGAGTATGACAACACTTTTTGGTACACCGAAGCGGCGTCGGGACGACAGCGCGATCGGCTCGAATTGCTGCAAGAGGCGCTGACGCGCTCGATGAAAGCAATTCGTCGCGTTTATGGGGACAGCATGTTGCGTTGGGCGTGGGGTAAGGCGCATCAGGTGCGCTTTACCCATCCGCTCGGCTCGGCGCGCCTGGTCGGCGGTTTCTTTAGCCGCGCCCCGCTGCCGATCGGCGGTGATGCCACGACGCCAAATCAGACACGCGCTGCGCTGCACCTGCCTCCAGGTTTGGTGCAGACGATTCCGGTTCACCGTCAGATTCTCGAAGTAGGTGCATGGGATCGTGCGCAGAGCGTACTCGCGGGCGGTCAATCGGGCCATGCGTTGAGTCGTCTCTATGATGATCAGATTATCATGTGGCGCGAGGGCGTCTACCATCTTATGCCGTGGACGCGACCAGCAGTTGAAAAGGCTGCAGCACACCGACTCGTCTTGCAGCCCGATGTGAATCGCTGACGCCCTTTGTCTTTCTGCCGCCGCTTCTGGATCAAATCCTGATACTCAATTCCGGCAATTGTCGCAGCATTTATCGGTGATGCGACAGTTGTTGTTTTGTCAGATTTCTCTATCCTGAAAGGTGAGTGCTTCACGCTCATAGGCAAACCACCGGAGGGATGAGTTTATGCGAATTGTACTGGCGTTTCTGCTGCTTGCAACGGTCGTCGGGATGGCAATGTTCTTGACGTTTACATCTTCCTGGGGTGCGATCTGGGCGACGCAGACACAGGCGGAGCCAACCGCACTGGTGGAAGAAGCGCCGCCTACACCGACGCCGGATTGGGCAGGAAAGATAGTCGTAGACATTACGCAATCGGTTGTCTTGCGCTCGGCGCCGGCGCCTTCCGCTGATACTGTCGGCGTGCTTCGCCGTGGAGACAAAGTGGCGTTGGCTGGCTGTGACGCTGAAGTGCTCTGGTGTCAAACTGAAGATGGGGCATGGATGCTTGCCTATATGGTGGAGAACATTCCGAACGAAGCGCCAATCCTCGACAGCCCAGAACTGACTGTTGGTGAGGCGCGCGTGATGCCGACGCCAACTGAAGAAGCGCCCCTTACGCCGACGCCTGAACCGACGCCAACCGTAAGCCTGGCGCTGTTGCTGCCGACAGCCACGCCAACGCCTGTAATAGTGGAAGTTGTCGTCGTCGATGCGGCGAATCTGCGTGCAGGGCCAGGAACCACCTTTGCTCGCATCGGCAGTGCTGCTGCAGGCGCCACTATCCAACTTTCTGGGCAGATCGCTGACGGATCGTGGTATCGTCTCACTGATGGGAGCTGGATCGCTGCGTTTCTGGTTGAATCGCCCGCAGTCGAGCCACCGATCGTCGAGGCGGACGTAGCTGAATAGCGCCACATATCAGCCTGGAGCGCAAGCGGATGCATGTCCCCCATGCTACGCAGCCTCTGCTCTCCGGGCTGATAAATTTCTCCTATTGATTTCTAGATTGTCACGTCATATCGTTCACAATCTTCCCGGAAGCTCCGGAGCTTCCGGGAAGATGAGCCGTCAACCTAGAGGTCAGTAAAACGGCCAGAACAGCGGAATGAAGATAGTGGCGATCACCGCCATGATCAGTTGAAGCGGCGCGCCGATGCGCATATAATCGATAAATTTATATCCACCAGGACCCATGACGATGGCATTAGTCTGGTAGCCGAAGGGCGTCATAAATGCAGCGCTGGCGCCAAAGAGGAGCGCAACTAGAAGAGGCATGGCGCTGATATCGAGTGTGACGGCGAGGCTGATGGCAACCGGCGTCAGCAACACGGCGACTGCATTGTTGGAGATTAGCTCAGTTAAGAGCGCGGTGATGATATAGAAGAGCGCCAGGAATAGCTGCGGGTTGGCTGAACCGCCGACAGCAAGCAGCCCATTGACAACTGTGTTCACCAATCCGGTGCTTTCCATCGCCACTCCGATCGGGATTGTGCCAACCAGCAGCATCAGTGTGGACGCCTCCAATGAACCGATCGCTTCATCGATGCGCAGACAGCGCGTAACGACCATTGTTGCTGCGCCAGCCAGCGCCAACACCACGATCGGGATGCCTGTGAACGACGCAAGCAACACGACAAGCCCCATAATCAGTAACGCCGTTGTATTCTTGGTCTTGCGCACGAGCGAGTTTTCGACGCCTTCCACCAATAGCAGTCGGCAAGTCTCGGCGGCTGTGCGTAGGCCGACCGTTTTGCCGCGCAACAGCAGCACGTCGCCTACCTCTAGTTTTTGTGCGCGCAGACCCTGCACCTGCTGTGAGCCCTGATGCTGCAAACCCATCACCTTGACGCCAAAGCGTCGATGAAGCTGCACCTGACTGATGGTGTTGCCGATCATTTCTGAGCCGGGCATGACGACTGCCTCCATGACCTGCTCTTCGATCTCAGTCGTAGGTGTGCGCTCTTCGTCCTCGATGACGCTGGCGAGCTGCAGTTGATGGGTCTGTTGGAACAGGTGAATGTCCTTAGGCGTGCCGGATACAACCAGGATGTCCTGAGGGGCGATCGTCAGGTGTTGCAGCATATCCGCCTGATAGCTGCGTCCGTCGCGCAGCATCTCGAGCAACGTAACCGCCGAACCCTGCTCGTTGGATTCAACCCTGCTGCGTTGATGATGTAGACGACGATGGCGGCGAATCGGCTGGGGCGGTTGCGGACGGTCGTTGAGTGCAATGTGCTCGAACACATCGGTGATCAACCGGCCGATAATTTTGCTGTCGCTGTTCGCAACCAACTCGGTGACATAGGTGGAATGTGAGCGACCGCTCATCAAGCTTGCCAGCGGCGAGTAGTTGGGCAGCAGCCGCTGGCCGACAAGGATGATAAATGCACCGCCGATGATCGAGTAGATCAACCCCAATGCAGTGAAATCGAACAAACCAAACCCTGGCCCGCCTGACTTGCGATACAACTCCGCCACCAGGATGTTGGTGCTCGTGCCCAACAGCGTCACGGTGCCGCCAAGCACGGCGAAATAGGAGACAGGCAACAAAAATTTCGAGGGGCGCATGTTGTACTGCCGGCATAGCGAGACCACGACGGGAATCATCATGACCACTACCGGCGTGTTGTTCATGAAGGCGCTGGCTGGCACCTCCACCAATGCCAGCAACAGGAGCAGACGACGTGCGCTGCCTTTGGCAAATCGACCTAGATAGATCGTCGCCACCTCCAGCGCACCGGTGCGCATCAACCCAGCGCTCAGCACAAACATTGCCGCTACGGTGATGGTGGCTGTGGAGGAGAAGCCGCTCAATGCCTCGCCAGGTTCAAGCAGCCCGGTTGCCATTAGCGCGACAATCACACTGATGGCAGTCACTTCCGTTGGGAGCCAGTTTGTCACATAAAGCGTGGTTGATACAGCGATAATTGCCAGCAATAACAACTGCTCGAACGGAAGCATGAAGAACGTCCCTACAAATTTCAGTCAGTTAATGGCGCATAGTGTAGCACGTTCGACGCAGCTTTCACAATGTGCATGTGGTACACTATCAGCACTTCATTTGGTAGCAGTCAATACAATGACTCAAGGAAAAATGGAGATTCCATCTTGTTTAGCAAACTTTTTGGTAAGAAGCAGGAAGAAAAGACGCAGGATGACATCAAGCTGGAGCAGAGCCTGCAAAAAACCCGCTCCGGCATTCTGGGGCGCATCGGCTCGATCTTTCAGGAGAATGAGATTACCCCGGAGCTTTGGGAAGAACTCGAAGATGTATTGATCATGGGCGATGTCGGCACAGCGACGACGCGAGAGCTGCTGGAGGCCACGCGTGCACGAGTGGAACGCGAGACTATCAAGTCTTCCCGAGATGCGTACCTGGTGCTGAAACAGGAAATGGTCAGGCTTTTGCAGACGGATGAGCCGCTGCACATCGAAGAGCCGCGCATTCTCACCGTCGTGCTCGTGGTTGGCGTCAACGGATCGGGCAAGACAACCACGATCGGCAAGATGGCTGCCTACTACAAGAAGCGCGGGCTGAAGGTTGTCCTCGGCGCCGCCGATACGTTCCGCGCCGCAGCGATCGACCAGCTCAAAATCTGGGGGGAGCGTGCAGGCGTAGAGGTGATCGCTCATGCACCCGGCTCTGATCCCGGCGCCGTCATCTTCGATGCTATTCGCGCCAGCCAGGAAAGCCGCAAAGCCGACCTACTGATCGTCGATACAGCCGGACGCCTGCAGAACAAATACAACTTGATGAAAGAGTTAGAAAAGGTGCGCGCTGTAGCTGGCAAGCAAGTTCACAAAGCGCCGCATGAAACGTTGCTCGTTCTCGACGCTTCGACCGGGCAGAACGCCATTTCGCAAGCCAAAGCCTTCAGGGATTCCGCCGGCGTCACCGGCATCGTTCTCACCAAACTTGACGGAACCAGCAAGGGCGGCGCAATCCTCAGCATCAAGCGCGAGTTGGGCGTCCCAGTTCGCTTCGTCGGCACCGGCGAAAAGATTGACGATTTTGCCTACTTCGACCCGATCGCCTTTGTGACGGGGTTGGTTGGAGACTGAGGGGTTTGTCTTCTTGTAGCGACGCTCTCTATCTTCACAGCGCGGTCAGTTGCAAGTTCATCGACAGTTAGCCGGACGACGCCCGCTGCGTCGGCGGTGATGGTCTGCGTTATGAGCGGCTGACCGGTGCGCGTGTCGTGCCAGATGACACGATAGGCGGCGTTGGCGACGCCCATCTCCACTGCAACTGCGCCGCTGACTGCAGGGATGGTTGCGGCGGTCACGACGTTCAACCAGGTGTGGCGGGTATTGTCGATCCAGAGATGCGCCCGCCCGGCAGCCACATCTTTTTGTCCGAATGCGCGCAGCATGTCGGTGGCGGTTGTCGCCTCTGCATCGACGTAACGCCCGTTGGTGAGCGGGATTCCCGCCATGAAGCGCCGCCACGCGCCGAAGATCCGATGCAGCGCATGGTCGAAGATATTATCCGTGTACCAGTAGAGCGGATAGACGCCGCCAGGCGCCAGCCGCGCCCACGTCAGTTTGTGCAGCCAAACGCCGTCTCTATCTTGCGCCAGCCGCAAGTCTTCCTCGTCGGAGGTGCGTGCACCGTCGATGCCGAGTTCGCCCCACACGACCGGCTTGCCGAACGCAGCCCCGTGCACGGCGCGGTCGTACTCAGCAAAAAGGCGCGCGCTGTCGGCGGTCAATTCATCTTTGGGGCCAAGCCAGCCGGTGTTGTTGACGTAGGCGTGAAAATCCACATAGCTGATCGCTGCGCTTTCGGGGTGTTTCCAGGCATCTTCAGCCAGCGTTGCCCATGTCGAGGTGGAAACAAGGTGCGGGTTGCCGTCGGCGGCGGAACGCTCCGCCAGCGCCGCCGTCAGCCGGAAATGCGCGCCGAAGCCGGGTGCTTCTTCATTGACCAGCTCCCATGAATGCACCGAACGGAACGCGCCGTAACGCGCAGAGAGATAACGCCAGTACGCCTCGTGCAACCAGCGACCTGTGCTGCCATCTTCTGCATTGAAATTGCCGCCCAGCGGGTCTGGCAAGCCTTCCGGCCCTAGCCGATTGAGCAGCCACTCGTTCTTTTCGCTGATCACGAGCTTGAAGTAAAAGCCGCGACGGTTCGCTTCCGCCAGAATCGCGTCGATGCCGGCAGCGCGTCGGTCGTCGAAGGTTAGGTGGCTGTTCATCTGTGGGTTGCGCAACAACTGTGCGCCGAGCGCGCCATCGCTGCGCACTTCATGCAGCGTCACTGCGTCTATGTAGGCGGCGCCGCTGCGCACGTTCTCCAGGACGAGCGTTAGAAACTGACGCGGAAAGTCATCATCGGCGACGAACTCCGCCGTTGCAATGTGCCAGGGCGTGTCGCCGTGTACGTGTGCAACCAGCGCCGGGAAGCGCAGCGTTTCGCCCACTTCGGGCCAGTCGGTGAACTTGACGGCGACGCCGAAAGGTTGGGCAGGATTGAACGCCGCATCGATGCCTTCCGTCCGCCAACGCACAGCCACCCGATAGGTGCGTCCTGGAATCAGCCCTGGCATGCCCGAATCGAAGCCATAGAACATGACTGGGTTGTCGGCGTCGAGACGCAATGCAGCAAGTCCATCGCCGTAAGCGCGCGCCAACGTCAACCCCGTGGCCGGAATGTAGCCGTCGGAGCTGAGTGTGCGCGAACGCCACGGTTGCCACGCCGAACCCCAAATTGCGCCGCTGATCCACCAGCGAAAGAAATCCTGGTTGCCTTCGCCGATCTCGTCAAAGAGCGCGCTGGCGGCGTAGGAAAATTGCTCGGCGTTGAAGCCGGCGCCGTGTCCTGCGCCAAGAAAGGGCGCGCCATCGGCGAACTCAAAGTAGCGGCTGTCTTGTTCCGCCACGCGCACCGCACCATGGTTGAGTGGGTTGGTCGGCGCATCCACGGTGAACGTATATACTGCTGACTCAACAGCGCCTTTGGCTTCCTGCGCGGCGATACGAAACTGCCACATTCCCTGCGTCGGCGGTGCAAAACGCACCATCCATTGCGGCTCGCCAAGCGGATAAAGCCATTCTTGCTCCTGCTTGAGCATGCGTGTGTAGGGTTGTTGCAAAAAAGCGGGTCGCGTGTAAACCGTTGTCCAGTCGTCCGGGGTGAAGCTCGCTTCCACGGTGACGCCGTCGATCCATACCAACCCTGACGGAGCGTCGGCATCAAATGGGAAATGCGGGTGCGTTGCCGCCGAGTTGGCGAGGTCAAACATGATTTCGAGCGGCTCCCACTGTTCGACGGCGAGGGGAAAGGCGAGATTGCGGATGCTCAGCGCGCCGTTAGGCTCGTAGTGTATGCTGCGTTCGACCGTGGCGATGCGTCCACTGCGGTCACGCGCCTGCACAAGGATGCGGTTGACGCCGGGATGCAGCGGTAGGTTGGTGCGCCAGTTCGTCGTCCCCTGCGCAGCCACAATACTCCCCCGATCCGTGCTCACGACCACCTCAACCACATCGCCGCTAGCAACACCGCTGAGACGCAGCGTCGCCGTCGAAACTTCGCCGACATCGACCGATGGCGACATGATTTGCACGGTCGGCCAGCCTGGATCGACCGCGATCCAGGTCACCGTCTGGGTCGTGACTGCGCCCTCATCGTCGGCGACGTGTATTGTGGCGGTGTAGACGCCGGGTAATGCGGCGCGACGCTCGCCTTGCCATGTCAGCGCCCGCACGCCGTCGCCAAAGTCCCACAGCACGCGCTCGATCGCTCCGTCAGGGTCGTCGCCGCTCAGCGCAAACCGCTGCATGGCGGGCAATGCGGCCAGCGTTGTAGGCGTCAGAACCGCGGTGAAGCGCGGCGGCTGATTGTCGCCTTTGCGAAAGAACATGATGTCATCCACACAGACGGTCATGCGCCGACCGCTGCCGCCGAAATAGCCGATGTCGACAAGCGCAGCAGCCTGCGTCGCCGTAAATGAAATCGCCAGCTTGAACCATTGGTTGCCGTAGCGATCTTCCACCAACGCATCGCTCTGCGCCAACATTTGCCAGGCATCGTCGCTCACGCTCAGGCTGAAGCCGCCCCACAGGTCATCGCTGATGATCTGCTCCTCGACGATTTTGATCCACGCTGTCAGTTTGTATGCGTCGCCCGGCTGCATGGCAATCCACTGTGAACGCATCGAGGCGTTGTTGGGTAAGCAGGCTGCATATTGGCCGCTGTGGGCGTAGTCAGTGGTGGCAACCACACCAGCGCCAGCCTCCCAGCTAGCGAGCGCACCGCGCTCGAAGTCGCCGTTTGGCAGCAGGTTCTCGATGATGACCTGCTCTTGGGACGCAATCACTAGGGGTAGAAAGAGTGGGGCGCCTTGCTCTTGAACAATGTCTGGCTGACGGCCACGCTCGGCGCGCTGAAACTCCGCCGCCAGTGCATGCGCCATATCTGGCATAGCCAGCACAAACAACAACGCCAGCAGCAGGCCGATCAATAATCTTCCGTCTTTTACTTTTTTCATGGTTCACTTTGAACCGGGAAACGTCACGCAGCGAGCGTCGGTTCCAATAGTAAGCGCCATTGCACTGCCATAGGCGCCTACTATGCCCACAGCTTTTTATGGATTTGGGAGGGACGCACCGCCTGAACGGTGCTGAAGTCGTATTCTTGTTTTATGTTGGCTTATCTTTCGAACACTACACTATGTCGAAGCGCGCCAGCGCCGCCCGTATCTCTGGCTCCGCCTCAATCGGTGCACTTTCGACGTGATATTGAATGCCTTTGGCTGAGCCAACCTGCTCGATCACGGCTTCGATGGCGGCAAAGCCGCCGTTGAAAACCTGCATTTTCTTGCCAGCGGCGTGAATCTTGCGGTACAGATCGGGCCAGTTGGCGCAGTCGGGCTTGCCGTCGCCAGGAACCCACTGCACGCCGTCAAGTTCGGGGATAGTCAGCAACAAGTCGAGGTGGCGAATCTGGCCGATGCCGTCGAGATGGTAAATGCTGCGCGGCAGGCGCTTGCAGGTGGTCTGAAGTTCGGGCTCCAGCAAAGCAGGTTTCTATCCGAAGCCTGCTTTGTGAGCGACCAACTCACTGCGAAAGTGGCGCGGCGCGACGCCGATATGTTGCTTGAAGAGCCGCGAAAAGTAGTAGGCGTCGGCGAAACCCAGCGCGTGCGCCACTTCTTTGACCGACAACTGCGTGATCGTGAGCAACGTGCAGGCGTGCTGCATCTTGAGTTGGTTGAAGTAGGCGATCGGCGAGTGACCCGTTTGCTGCTTGAAGAGGTGCGAAAATTGCGACTCCGACAGACCGGCGTGTGCAGCCATCTCCGCCAGCGTCAGCGTCGTGTGTAGATTCTCGGACAGATAGGCGAAGGTCGGCGCCAGACTGTGAAAACGGCTCGTGCGCATGCTGGGCGAAAAGGCGGCGTTGTTGTAGAAAAGCTCAGCCAGGATATGCGCAACCAGCTTGGAGGCGTGGATCAGTTTGGGCAGGACAAAGCCGCCGACAAAACTGCCGTAGCATTGAGCGAAAAGCCTGCTCAGCTCGGCGCCGCAGCGCGGGTCGACCGAGAGCTTGTGTGTGGTGGAGGGCGGCAACTGCGCATAATAGTCGCCCTCGATGCCGGTGAAATGCACCCAGTGAATCGACCAGGGCTTTTCGGTGGATGCGCCGTAAGCGTGCGCAGCGCCTGCCGGCAGCACGACCGCTTCGTGTGCTTCAAGCGCCTGCCGACACTCCGCCACTTCGTACCAGCCAGCGCCCTGCACGCAGTAGATCAAGATGTGCTCGGCTGCGCCTTCGGGCCGCTCGACATAGTGATAGCGCGCTTCAGGATACCAGCCGATGTCCGTCGTCAGCAACGAATGCAACAGCGGATGCGCCGCCAATTGCTGCACCATCGAGCGCGGGATGACATGCAGAATCTGCCCGCGAAAGCCCTCCCGCATCCGCAGCGAAAGCGCAAGATCATGATCCACATGCAACTCCATTATCAGAAGAACAACTCAACGTCAACGGAAGATACTCCATTCTATCACTGTCTTGTCTATTGAATGAGCGGCGCCCTTCGTGATAAAAAGGACATGGTTCGTGTTGCGTGTTTCGTGTTACGTGATTGATTATGGTGATGCTACCACGCAGCACGCAACACGCAGCACGCAACACGCAGCACGCAACACGCAGCACGCAACACGCAGCACGCAACATGTATCACGCACCAACCATGACTCACGCATCCACCCATCCTGAACCCGGCGTCACTGTAACAGTCGAGCCGGTCACCATCCCGACCTATCCCGTCGGCGCGCCCAACCGCAACCCGATGTTCCTGGAGAAACGCGTCTACCAGGGCAGCAGCGGCGCCGTCTACCCGCATCCGGTCATCGAGTCAGTGGGCGACGAGAAAGCCGACCACACCTACACCGGCGTCTGGCTGGAGAACCGCTATCTGCGCATCCTGCTGCTGCCGGAGCTGGGCGGGCGCGTGCAGATGGCGTACAACAAGGTCAACGGTCATCACTTCGTCTACTACAACCGCGTGATCAAACCGGCGCTGGTTGGGCTGACGGGGCCGTGGATTTCCGGAGGCATCGAGTTCAACTGGCCCCAACACCACCGTCCCAGCACTTTTCAGCCGCTGGAGTACACGATCGAGGAGCACGCCGACGGCAGCAAGACGGTCTGGTTCAATGAGATCGAGCGCATGTTCCGCACCAAAGGGCTGGCAGGCTTCCGGCTCTATCCCGACCGCGCCTATCTGGAGATCGATGTGCGCCTCTTCAACCGCACGCCGCTGCCGCAGACCTTTCTGTGGTGGGCGAATCCGGCGGTGCACGTCGACGACAACTACCAGTCGATCTTCCCGCCCGATGTCTACGCCGTCATGGATCACGGCAAGCGCGCCGTCTCGACCTTTCCGATCGCCACCGGCGTCTATTACAAGATCGACTATGCGCCCGGCACCGACATCTCGCGCTACAAGAATATCCCCGTGCCGACCTCCTACATGGCATATCACTCGGACTTCGACTTTTTGGGCTACTACGACCACGGACGACAGGCGGGGATGCTGCACGTCGCCAATCATCACCTTGTGCCCGGCAAGAAGCAGTGGACGTGGGGCAACGGCGACTTTGGTCGCGCCTGGGATCGCCAGCTCACCGATGAAGATGGGCCGTACATTGAGCTGATGTGCGGCGCCTTCACCGACAACCAGCCTGACTTTAGCTGGCTGATGCCAGGCGAGGAGAAGCGCTTCACCCAGCGCTTCATGCCCTTCACTGCCATCGGCGGCGTCAAGAATGCCAGCGCCGACGTGGCGCTCAACCTGGAAATCGAGGACGGCGTCGCTCGCTTTGGCGTTTACTGCAGCAGCCCGCGCACGGTGCGCGTTGTACTCACAGCGGCGGAGGCAACGATCTACGACCAGCTTCACGAACTTTCGCCGGAACAGGCGCTGACCACAGCGGCGAAGCTGCCCACCAATCTGCCGCCGCAAGCCGTGCGTCTTGCCGTGCTCGCCAGCGTGGATGGCGAAGAGCGTGAATTGCTCGCCTTCTCCCCGCTGCCGGAGCGCGCGGTCGAACCGCCGCCGCCTGCCACACCTGCACCGCCGCCCGCGGCAGTCGCCTCGAACGAGGAGCTTTTCTTACATGGGCTGCACCTGGAACAGTACCGCCACGCCACCTACGAACCCGAAGCCTACTTTGAGGAGGCGCTGCGTCGTGACCCGCGCGACAGCCGCTGTCACAACGCACTGGGGCGGTTGTTGCTGCGTCGCGGTAAATTCGGCGAGGCCGAACAGCACTTCCGCCAGGCGATTGCCAGCCTGACGCAACGCAACCCCAATCCCTACGACGGCGAACCGTTCTACAATCTCGGTCTGGCGCTGCGTTTTCAAGGGCGTTTCGACGCCGCCTATGACGCCTTCTACAAGGCGGTCTGGAACGCAGCCTGGCAGGACGCCGCCTACTGCGAGCTGGCGCGCATTGCCGGTCGCTGCGGTCGCCTCGAGGAGGCGCTTGCCCATGTCGAGGAGGCGCTGGCGCGCAATGGACGCCACCACGCCGCCCGCCATCTGCACGTCGCGCTGCTGCGCCGGCTGGAACGCACCAGTGAAGCACAGACAGCGCTCGAAGCCGGTTTGGCGCTCGACCCAATGAATTACGGTTTGCACTACGAACGCTTTCTGCTCGAAGGCGACGATAAATCACAATTCCCACGCGAAGGCGCGAAGAACGCGAAGAAGACTATCTTTCCCTTCGCGCCTTCGCGCCTTCGCGTGAGACAGAGCCTTGAGCTTCTGAACGACAAGGTCTACAACTATATCGAGCTAGCGCTGGACTATGCGCACGCCGGGCTGTTCGCCGAGGCCGCGCAACTTTTGCTGGCCGCGCCGCCCGCTGACCCAATGGTTTTCTATTACCTGGGCTGGATTCTCACCCAGGCCGACGATACCGTTGGGGCGGCGGAGGCTTTCGCCCACGGCGCAGAGATGGCGCCAGACTTCTGCTTTCCCAACGAGATCGAGTGCGTCCTGGCGCTGCAAACTGCCATCGACCACAATCCGACGGATGCGCGGGCGCCCTACTACCTGGGCAACTTCTGGTACGCTCATCGCCGCTACGACGAGGCTATCGACTGCTGGGAGCGCGCCGCCAGCCTCGACCCAACCTTTGCGACCGTGCAGCGCAATCTCGGCATCGCTTATGTCAATAAGCGCGGTGACCTGGCGCGTGGACGCAGTTACTATGCCGCGGCGTTCGCCCTGGACCCGCATGACGCCCGCATCCTCTTCGAGGCCGACCAGCTCGACAAGAAAATGGGCGTGTCGCCCGAACAGCGGCTGGCGCATCTCGCCGCACATGCCGACTTGGTGGCGCAGCGCGACGATCTGACCGTCGAATATGTCACGTTGCTCAATCTGTTGGGCCGTCACGCCGAGGCGCTGGAGCATCTGCTGGCGCGCACCTTTCATCCGTGGGAGGGCGGCGAGGGCAAGACTGCCGGGCAGTACGTCGTTGCGCTGGTTGCGCTGGCGAAGGCGCGTCTCAACGCTGGCGAACCGGCTGCCGCCATCGACCTGCTCGAACGCGCCCGCGTCTATCCACACAATCTGGGCGAGGGCAAGCTACACGGCGCGCGTGAGAACCACATCGACTACTATCTCGGCTGCGCCTACGCTGACCTGGGTGACGACGCACGGGCTGCACAGCACTGGCGCGCCGCCACCGCCGGCTCAACCGAACCAGCGGCGGCGCTCTATTACAACGACCAGCCGCCGGAGATGATCTTCTACCAGGCGCTGGCGCATCGTCGCCTCGGCGATCACGCCGCCGCCACAGCGATTGCGCAGAAGCTGGTCGAGTACGGCGAGACGCACCTGCACGACGCCGTGACAATGGACTACTTCGCCGTCTCGTTGCCTGACTTCCTGGTCTTCGAGGACGACTTGCAGCGCCGTCACCGGCTACACTGCCTCTTCATGGCCGGGCTTGGCTATCTGGCGCGCAGCGAGGCGGCGCAAGCCAGGGCGCGCTTCGCCACCGTGCTCGCCGAAGACCCGGCGCATGTGGGCGCAGTGATGCATCAGAAGACAGACCGGTTATTCTGATTTTCTACGAATGCTCATTGAGGTCAACGCTGTTGATCATTTGCCGCTTGCTCGGCGATAATGCGGTCGATAATGGCGCGGTCATAGACGCCCGCGGGATTGGCCGCAGTCGGCAAGAATTGTTGGAAGGGAATGTATTCTTTCTTCGACTCTTCATAGATGCGGCGCAGCTCTGCAACTGGGTCGGGATGGTCATCAACGCGCAGATCGACCAAAGGGTATACCTCCGTGCCCATGATATAGAGCGCCGCAGACTGGCGTCCGCGTTTGTCGCCGCCTGCAATCTGACCAGCCTCCAATGCGCGCAGGAAGCGCTCTGCCAACGGCTGGTCAAGACTGGCTTGGTACGCTTCAGCCATTGCCTCGATCACATGTGCATTAGTCAGCATGTTTCCTGCCACCGAAAAATAGGGAAAAGTTTTGTGTCCAGCCCAATCCACCGTCTCATTGCCGGTGAATGCCGCTGTGCGTCCGTGGCTATCGACGATGTGGATCTGTCGGTGTTCACGGCCTTCGTCGCTCTTCAACAGGATGGTAAGGACATCTTCCACAGCGACCCCCTGCTCTAGCAGGCGTAGACCGCGTGGTCCAAAGGTTGGATTGACAAATGCCTGGGTGGCGATAGCACCGACGCCAGCCTGAGCGAACGGACATAGAGAACCAACAGCTAAGAATTTCGTCGAGACAGCCACCCCAGTCTGGCCCGTAAGCTCATCCCAGGCAATGATTGAAAAGGTCATAGTGATTCCTCCACACGGTTTAAACAGATAGAGAAAACAATCGGCGCCTACAGACGAGGATCAAGCGCATCGCGCCATCCATCGCCAACCAGATTTAGACACAGCACTGTGATAAAGATCGCAAATCCTGGGAAAAAGGAAAACCAGGGCGCCTCACGAATCCATTCACGACCAAAGCTAAGCATACTACCCCAGGAAGGCTCTGGCGGCTGTGTACCCAACCCTAGAAAAGAGAGCGCAGCCTCAGCCAGGATTGCGAATGCCAGCGACAATGTGATCTGTACGGTCAGGGCGCCCAGCGTGCCTGGAAGAATATGCCGCCACAGTAAGGAAGCTGGTGGAGTGCCGACTGAGCGCGCTGCATCCACATAATCCTGTACACGCAGCTCCAGCGTGACGCCGCGTACGACACGCGCGAAGACCGGTATGTAAACAATACCTACAGCAATCATGACGTTCACAGTTGAGGCGCCTAGGATCGCCATGATTGTAATCGCTAGCAGAATGGCCGGAAAGGCAAAAAGAACATCCATTATGAGCATCAGCATGGCATCAAGATAACCGCCAAAGTAGCCCGCCAGGATGCCAACGAGAACGCCAAATGTTGCTGAAATCGCTACGGAAACAAGACCGACCTGGAGCGAGATACGTGCGCCGTAGATCAGGCGCGAGAGAATGTCGCGTCCGAAATCGTCGGTGCCGAAAAGGTGCGCCAACGATGGCGGCTGCAGGCGCAACGTCATGTCAATCGCTAAAGGATCGTAAGGAGCGATGAGACCCGGCGACAATGCGCACAGCAGCAGAAAGAGAAGAAAGGCAAACGCCAGCACCGCTGCTTTGTGCCGACCAAAACGGCGCAGCGACCGGCGCCATGGGGTGTCAACACGGTGTATTTGCGCCGCTTTGCGCGATGCCGCAACTGGCGAGCCAGTACGCACTGTCATGCATGTCACCAATCTGTGTTGAACGTTGTTATCCGAACCGTATGCGCGGATTGAGCCAGGTGTAGGCCAGATCCACCACCAGGTTGCTAAGCGTGTAGAGCAGCGCAACGACGAGCGTCACCCCCATCACCACAGGATAGTCGCGCTGATTGACTGCGGTCAGGAGCATCGTGCCGACGCCAGGAAATGCGAATACTGTCTCGATGATCACGGCGCCACCCAGCAGCGCGCCAAACTGTATTCCAAGCACCGTTACTGTGGGAATCATGGCGTTGCGCAGCGCGTGCCCGATGACGACGCGATGATTGGCCAACCCTTTGGCGCGCGCGGTACGGATGTAATCCTGCACAAGAGTCTCAATCATTGCGGCGCGGCTAAAACGCATCAACGCACCGGTCAAGAAAAGTCCCAGCGCCACACTTGGCAGGATCATCGAGCGTAAATGGGGCCAGATGCCCCGACTCCATGGCACGTAGCCCGACGCGGGTAGCCAGCCCAGCCATAACGAAAAGACAAAAATCAGCAGGATCCCGAACCAAAAGGAAGGCATGCTTACTCCGAAGAGTGAAAATCCCGTAAAGAAATAGTCAACCCAAGTGTAACGGCGTAAGGCAGACAACACGCCCGCAGGGATCGCAATAGCAATCGCAATCAGCATCGACCAAAAGGTCAATTCCAGCGTGATCGGCAGGCGAGTCAGAATTAGCTCGCTGACTGGTTTCTTGTTGATGTAGGAAGCGCCGAGATCGCCGCGCAGAGCGTTGCCTGCCCATATGCCCAACTGCACGAGCCAGGGTTGGTCAAGCCCCAGTGAGCGACGCACACGCTCAACCTCCTCTGGCGACGCCTGCACTCCGAGAATTGCGGTTGCCGGATCGCCCGGCGTGATCTTAAGCATGAAAAAACAGAGTACAGTGACGCCTGCCATCACGACAATAATCTGAACCAGGCGAAGCAGCATGAAACGACGCACAGATTCTCCTTATCGGCGTGTTGCATGTCAAGTGCGGTCTGGATACCAGTGATTCGCGTTGCGTAACACGCCCGTTCACGCAACACGAATCACTGTCCGACTGACTTAGCGGTTCAACCAGGTCTCGTTGAAACGCAGCACCGAATCCAGGCGCATGGGGAAATTCTGGACGGCGGCGTTGGTCGCCATGATTTGGTCGCGGTAAATAATATGCGCCAACGGAACATCCTCGATCAGCTTCTCCTGAATCTTGTAATAGATTTCCTTGCGCGCGTCCTGAGCAACCGTGGTGCGCCCTTGTTCTAGTAGGCTGTCCATTTCTGGGTCAGAATAGCGCCAGATATTGAATACCTCGCCGGTGTGATGCCACTGGTAGAAGAAATCATCTGGATCGCTGCCGCCAGAAATGAGAACGATTTCCATGTCGTAGTCGCCCTTCACAACCACTGTATCAATCCAGGTCGACCACTCGAGTTGCTCGATCTTCAGGTCAATGCCGATCTCCTTGAGTGCAGGCTGCATCAGCTCCGCCATCTTGATTTGATCAGGATAGGTGGGACTCACCTTGACTGTGATCTCCGTGGGCTTGGGATCAGCCTGATCGTAATATTCCTTAGCCTTAGCCAGGTCGAAACCATACGCGCCTTCAACCGCCGGGTTGTAAGCCCAGTGGCTGGTCGGGATGGCGACCTGTGCTGGCGCTGCCAGGCCATAGAGGATGGTGTTGGCGATGGTCTCGCGATCCACAGCCCACGCAATCGCCTTGCGCAGGTTCGGATTGTCCTTGAAGATTGGGCTTTCCATGTTGAAACCAACATGGTCGCGGGTGACGCCAGCGTTGCGATGCACGGTAAGATTGGCATCCGCTTCTAGCGTGGCGACATCCTTCGCCGGCACGGCGTTCAACACATCTACGTTGCCAGTTTGCAGTTCAACAATGCGCGTCGAAGGTTCAGCGATTGGGCGATATACAATGCTGTCCAGGTAGGGCAATCCGGTCTGCCAATAATCGGGGTTTTTCTCCAACGTGATACTTTGCCCAGTGATCCATTCCTTGAACTTGAAAGGTCCGGTGCCGATCGGTTCCTGGGCGGGGTCACTCGTCTGGCCAGCAGGCAAAATTGCCAGATTCTCCAATTTGGAGAGGAACGGGCCATATGGTGCACTCATCGTGAATTTGACCGTGTAGTCGTCGACAACCTCCACCGCCGCCACAGGTAGAAAATCCGGGCGGCGAGACGCACCGGTCGCTTCATCCATGACGCGGTCAAAGCTGGCTTTTACATCCTCGGCAGTGAAGTCGTCGCCGTTGTGGAACTTCACACCCTGGCGCAGCTTGAAGATGTAGGTCACATCGTCCGGCTGCTCCCATGATTCAGCCAGCAGCGGCTCAACCGCGTCGAGGTTGGGGGTTTGTTTCACAAGGCTCTCGAAGATATTAGGCCAGACCTGCGCGCCAACGATCGTCACCGACTTGTGTGGATCGATGGTGTCAATTTCACCATCTAGCACGACCGTCAACGTTCCACCCGCTTTGGACCCCAGGGCAGCCGCTGCATCTCCTCCAACGGGAGCAGCGGGCGCGCTCGGCCCAGCACATGCCGCCAGCATCAGCAGCACGAATCCAATCGCTAACACAATAGTAGTGCGTCGCATCCTGTTACTCCTTCGCTCTGTAGTCATGGATTTTCCCTGCCACCGCCGTCAGATGGGTTGGCGCCATTAGAGTGGAATATATCATAGCAGAAAATATGCGCGCAAACAGAAAAAAAGTGCAAAAGTATATAATGTATATACTGTTTAATTTGTGCAATGTGTTCTGTTCTGGAGTGCTGGCAGCAAAATGACTAATATCAAGTTTGGCGCAAACGGAAGGTTACTAACCAGTGAGATTGAGCCAGTGTTCAACCTATGCTTAGCGTGGTGGTGCGGGGGCAAATCAGCAAGATCATACATCGATTGTGCAGGTCTCTCTATGGACTCAACAGTTGGTGCAAAGTAGGATTATGCACAAAACTTTATTCCAATTGCACTGACGACAGGAGTTGCTGATGAAACTCGACCTCTCCGGCGCTTGGACGCTGGCGCTCGACCCGGAAGACCTCGGCGAACGCCAGCGCTGGTGCGCCGCCGATCTCCCTGCGCCCGCCGGTGTGCTGACCTTGCCTGGCTCGATTCAGGCGCAGGGCTACGGCGACGACATCACGCTCGATACACCGTGGACGGGCACCATCGTCGACCGTTCCTGGTTCGACGACGCGCGCTACGCACCCTACCGCCAGCCCGGTCAGATCAAGGTTCCCTTCTGGCTCCAGCCAGAGAAATACTATGCTGGCGCAGCCTGGGTGCAGCGCACGGTGACGATCCCACGCGAATGGCGGGGGCGACGCATCACGCTCACGCTGGAACGACCGCACTGGGAGACGGCGGTCTGGCTCGACGACCAGCCGCTGGGCCGCTGCGACAGCCTGGCGACCCCACATGTCTACGATCTCGGCGCAGCCGTTGCCCCCGGCGAGCATCGCCTGACCATCCGCATCGACAACCGTATGATCGTCGACGTCGGCCCCAACGCGCACAGCGTCAGCGACCACACGCAGTCGAACTGGAACGGCGTCATCGGGCGCATCGAGTTGGCGGCGGAAAGTCCGGTCTGGCTGCGCAATGTGCGCATCTTCCCGGACGTGGCGCGCAAGGCGGCGACGGTCAAGATCGACATTGCCAGTGTGCTCGGCAAGTCGGCGCGCGGTACGGTGACGGCGTCGGCGCGACTCGTTAACGGCAGACGCCTGCCGCCGGTCAGCGCCGAGATTGGCTTCTCGGCGGCGGGCGGTCTTTCAGGCTTGGAGTTGTCGGCGGCGGGCGGGCACGTCGATCTCGACTATCCGTTGGGCGACGACGCGCAGTTGTGGGACGAGTTTTCGCCGGCGTTGTATGAGATGACGGTGGAGCTTGCGCTTGATGTCAGGGGCGAGGAGAGCGCGGCGGATAGCATGGGGATTGTGCGCGACCGGCGCGTGGTTTGCTTTGGGCTGCGCGAGGTGGGAACAGCGGGCACGCAGATTACGCTCAACGGGCGACCGCTCTTCCTGCGCGGGACGCTGGAATGCTGCATCTTCCCGCTCACCGGCTACCCGCCCACCGATGTCGAAAGCTGGCGGCGCATCATCCGCATCTGCCAGGCGCACGGGCTGAACCACATCCGTTTTCACTCATGGTGCCCGCCCGAAGCCGCATTCGACGCTGCCGACGAGCTGGGCTTCTACTACCAGGTCGAATGCCCGTCGTGGGCGAATCAGGGCGCAGCCATCGGCGAGGGGCGACCACTCGACCGTTGGCTTTTTCACGAAGGCTGGCGCATTCAGGACGCCTATGGCAACCATCCCTCCTTTTTGCTGATGGCGTATGGCAACGAGCCGGCGGGCCGCGACCGTGAATTTCTGGCGGAGTGGGTTGCGTACTGGCGCAAGCGCGACCCGCGACGACTTTACACCAGCGCCGCCGGCTGGCCCATGATCGCCGAAAATGACTATCACAACACGCCCGACCCGCGCATCCAGCGCTGGGGCGCCGGGCTAAGTTCGCGCATCAACGCACTGCCGCCCGAAACCGTGACAGATTATCGCGACTTTGTGGCGCAGGCAGGCGCACCCGTCGTCAGCCACGAAATCGGCCAGTGGTGCGTCTATCCCAACTTCGATGAGATGACGAAATACACGGGCGTGCTCAAACCCAAGAACTTCGAGATTTTTCGCGACTTCCTCGAAGCCAACCACATGGGCGACCAGGCGCGTGATTTCCTGCTGGCGTCGGGCAAGCTGCAGGCGCTCTGCTACAAAGAGGAGATCGAGTCGGCGTTGCGCACGCCCAGCTTTGGCGGCTTCCAACTGCTTGATCTGCACGACTTTCCGGGTCAGGGCACGGCGCTCGTCGGCGTGCTCGACCCTTTCTGGGAGGAAAAAGGCTACATCACAGCGGCGGAGTTCAAGCGCTTCTGCAACAGCACCGTGCCGTTGGTGCGGCTGGAAAAACGGTATTGGCGCACCGGCGAAACGTTGCGCGCCGACATCCAGGTCGCTCACTTCGGGCCGGCGCCACTCATCGACGCGCAGATCGATTGGGCGCTGCGCGAAGGGGAGCGGATCATCGCCGCCGGTGCACTGCCGCCATGCACCATCGCCGTGAGCAGCCAGGCGATCGTCGGTTCGCTGGTGTGTGATCTGACTGCCGTCACGCCGGCGCGCAAATACACGCTCGTCGTCGGCGTGACGGCGGCTGACGGTGCGCGCTACGAAAATGACTGGGAGCTCTGGCTCTTCGCTGACACGCTGACCATGCCTGCGACGACGGATGTCGTTGTCACCAGCGACCTGGAAGCAGCGTTGCGTCAGGCTGAAGCGGGCGGACGCGCCTTGCTACTGCTCGCCCCGGCGCAGGTCAAAACGGACTGTCAGATCGGCTTTTCCAGCGTCTTCTGGAATACGGCGTGGACAGGGGGACAGCCGCCGCACACGCTCGGCATCCTCTGCGACCCGACGCATCCTGTCTTCGCCGACTTCCCGACCGAATATCACAGCAACTGGCAGTGGT
>CALJMI010000114.1 GCA_937981885.1 uncultured Caldilinea sp. | reverse complement strand
CACGGACAAGGCGGCGCTGATCAAGGCTGAATCGACCTGGTTTCTGCCCAGAACAATCAGCCGCTACAATGTCTATCTGACAATCAAGGCAAACACGTTGATGCCCTACGCTGGCATCGATGAGTCAAACAGCGACGGACGCTATGTGATGTGGCCCGCTGACCCGCAGCACTCAGCCAACGCCATCCGCGCGTATCTACGGCGGCGATTCGGCTTGCGCCATGTGGGCGTGATCATCACCGACAGCCGGCCCCTGCCGCTGCGCTGGGGTGTGACCGGCTTCTGTGTGGCGCACAGCGGCTTCCGCGCTCTGTACGATTATCGCGGCCAGCTCGATCTTTTCGGGCGCCCGCTGCAAATGACACAGGCCAACGTGGCCGACGCGCTGGCTGCCGCCGCCGTGTTGGTGATGGGCGAAGGCGCCGAGCAGACGCCGCTAGCGCGCATCGCCGCAGCGCCCTTCGTAACCTTTCAGGATCATGACCCAACGCCAGAAGAACTGGCTGCGTTGGCAATTGCATTGGAAGATGATCTCTACGCGCCGCTGCTGACCAGCGTCGAATGGCAGCGTGGTCATGGCTGAATGATGAACAGCCGTTGAGCCGTTGAAGGAGGCTGACAATGTTTCCATTACGCGACACCATTCAAGCGCGCTCGCTGCCGCTGATGAACTGGGCATTGATCGCCGTGAATGTTCTGATTTTTGTGTTGCTGTTGAGCGGGCCGCGCGCCGAATTATGGATCGCACGCTACGGCATGGTTCCGGCGCAGATCTTCAGCACGCCGACGGAATGGTTGACTGTCGTCACGTCAATGTTTCTACACGGCGGCCTCTTTCACCTCATCAGCAACATGTGGGCGCTGTACATTTTCGGCGACAATGTAGAGGACCGGATGGGTCCAACGCGCTTCGTGCTCTTTTATCTGCTCTGCGGCGCAGCGGCAGCGGCTGTACATGTGATGATGAACCCCAGTTCGACCATCCCCACCGTCGGCGCCAGCGGCGCGATCAGCGGCGTGATGGGCGCCTATCTGGTGCTTTTTCCATACTCACGCGTGATCACGCTGATTCCGTTCTTCTTCTTCCCGTATTTTTTCGAGGTGCCGGCGCTTTTCTTCATTGGCCTCTGGTTTGGCGGGCAACTGGTCAATGCACTGCTGACTTCAGCGTTGGCGCCGCCGGATGTAGGTGGTGTGGCGTGGTGGGCGCACGTTGGCGGCTTCGTGGCAGGCATCGTGCTGGTGCGCTTGTTTGTCGTGCGGCGATATGTGCGCCGCGCCTATCTTGATGAATATTATCCCTGGTAAACGGAGGAGGAAAAACAGATGGATTTCTTCGGGTTGTTGTGGCTCTTTCTGATCATCTCTTCACTGCAGCCTGTCATTCGGCAGAAGATGTTGGAAGTGGAGCGAATGCGTGCGCTGGCGCGGCTGGAGAAAGAGCGTAACAGCCGCGTGATCGCGTTGATTCACCGCCAGGAAACCATGAGCTTCCTCGGTTTTCCGCTGGCGCGTTACATCGACATCGACGATTCAGAGGCGCTGCTACGTGCAATCAAGCTGACCGACGACGAGGTCCCCATCGACCTGATTGTACACACCCCCGGCGGTCTGGTGCTGGCGGCTGGGCAGATTGCGCACGCGCTCAAACGCCATCCGGCGAAAGTGACTGTTTTTGTGCCACACTACGCCATGTCCGGCGGTACGCTCATCGCCCTCGCCGCCGACGAGATTGTGATGGACGAAAACGCCGTGCTCGGTCCGGTTGATCCACAATTGGGGCAACAGCCAGCGGCATCGATCCTTAAGGTGCTGGAACGCAAGTCGATCAACGAGATCGACGATGACACCCTGATCATGGCTGATGTGTCTGAAAAGGCAATTCGCCAGGTCAAACACACGGTGCTAGAGCTGCTGCGCAACCGTATGGAGGCTGCACAGGCGGAGCAGGTGGCGACTACCCTGTCCACCGGCGTCTTTACCCACGATTACCCGATTTCGGTCGACGAAGCGCGTGCGCTGGGATTGACGGTGAGTACAGAGATGCCCAAAGCGATCTACGAGATCATGGCGCTCTACCCGCAGACGGCGCAGCGACGTCCTTCGGTGGAATACATTCCAGCGCCGCGTCGGGCAGAGCGACCAGCACCCAAAGCCACCCACTGATACCGCATCGGGCAGAATGTGGTGCAAGTGAACCGCCGCTGCCAGAACTCGCTCCCATTCAGGCAGAGTGGCGTTGGGCATAATGGTTCCAGAATCGGTGTTCCATGCGCGATCCCTGAACGCAACCCTCAATGTCGATAACCGGGTCATACCACATTGCGGCGAATGCGAAAGACCAGTTCACTCACAAACTCGAAGCGTTCGACCGCCCAGTCACGCCCGGTGAGCAATGCATCCATCTGCGCCGCATAGGTCTCGACCATGCCCTTGCGCCGTCCACCCAGACTCTGCGCCGGGAACGAGACGATCAGCACGCGCGCTGTCAATTCGTCGAGCAGCCGCTGCACGACGCCCTTCTCCAACTGCTCCAGACACGGCGCCAGCTTGAGCAGCAACGCCACGTCAATCGAAGGAAC
>CALJMI010000113.1 GCA_937981885.1 uncultured Caldilinea sp. | reverse complement strand
GGATGCACGCTCAGGTGGTCTGGCTGGCGCAGCAAACCAAACGCGGCGCGCACAACTGGATGCAGCCTCTCATCTTCCACCTTCGCCAGTGCAGCGTCGAGCGTCTGTGCGCTGCGTCGTCGCGGGTCAGGATGCCAGTCCTCCGGCAGCAGTTTGACCAGCCGCCCGATCGTCGCTTCGTCCAGCCCAAAGGCTTTTGCCGTCTCGCGCAGGGCGGAGCGCAGACGCAGCGTGCTGATCGTAGCAACCAGCGCCACGTGCTCGGCGCCGTAAGTATGGCGCAAATAATCGAGCACTTCATCGCGACGCACGCTGCAAAAGTCGAGATCGATGTCGGGCAAACTGCTGCGCGCCGGGTTGAGAAAGCGTTCGAAGAGCAGATCATGCTTGACCGGATCAACGGTGGTAATGCCGATGCAGTAGGCGACGAGCGAGTTCGCCACGCTGCCGCGCGTCGAAACAGGAATGTCCTGGCTGCGCGCAAAACGGACGATGTCAGCGACGAGCAGGAAAAGCGGCGCAAATCCATGGCGAGCGATGGCGCTCAATTCAGCGTCGAGACGAGTCGTCAGTGCTGACCGCTCATTGCGCTGCACATCGCCGTAGCGCTGGCGTAGTCCGGCATTTGCTTGCGCCGCCAGCGCCTGGTCGGGCGTGTGCGCTTCTGGCAATGTCAGCACAGGCCAGATCGGGCGGCCATCGGGCAAAGCAGGTTGACACTGTGCAGCAATCTCGACGGTGGCGCGCAGCGCGTGAGGAAAAGCGGCGTAACGTTCAGCCATTTCTTGCAGCGACAGCCAGTGCAACAGGATGGATTCGTCGCCGCCATCGACCCGATCTCCGTCAGCCAGCGCATCGAGCGTGGTGTTGCGGGCAATCGCAGCCAGCAGATAGAGCCGGCTGCGATCTGCCATGTCCAGGCAGTAGATCGGCTGCGCAGCGACAACGCCAAGGCCAAAGCGTGCGGTCAGCGATTCGATCTCGCGTCCCAACACCACGCCATCGGGCGCCGAGCAGTCGATGCTGAGCCACGCACGCTCACCAAAAACGCCGGCCAGCCAGCTCACAATACGACCTGCGGCAGAGCGTTCCCCCAACCGAAGCAGATGGTCGACCCATCCTCGCCGTCCACCCGACAGACAGATCACGCCATCGTGGTGCATCTTTAGCTCATCCCAGGTGATCCAGCTCCCGGCGCGTCCGGGCGTCGCCTGCACGAGTGAAGAAAGCCGACAGAGCGAACGATAGCCGGTCGGTCCGGTTGCAAGCAAGTTCACTTCCCCAGGCGCTCGATGCATGGTCAGATTATGGGGCGCCTCCAACGTCGCCGTCATACCGATGATCGGCTGCACACCGGCTGCGTGGCAGGCGCGCTGGAAAGCGACTGCGCCGTAAAGCACGTTTGTATCGGTCAGCGCCAGATGAGTCATCCGCTCCTGTGCAGCGCGTTCCGCCAACATTTCGACCGGCGGCGTTGCGCACAACAAGCTGAACCAGGAATGAACGTTCAGGTGAATGGCAGATGCAGATTCGATCGACATGGATCGATCGTATGATGTGCGCAGCAATTCTCCAAGTTTTCAGGACAGCGAATCAATTGGTGAAATCCTTCCTGATCTCAGGTTGAAATCTATGAAAATCTATACTAAACTGCTGTGCAACTCGATGTGAATCTATTATTTTTTACATTGTGTGCAACTGTTGTATACAACTGCCAAGATGACTGTATGAACGTTGAGTCAAAGATATGAAAGCCCGTTCCATTATTCAATTATCGCTTGTGCATGTGGGCGTCTCGTTGACAGTCGTTCCAATTACTGGAACTCTCAACCGCATCATGATTGCCGACATGGGAATCCCGGCTGTGCTTGTCGGGTTGCTGGTGGCGTTGCCATATATGCTGTCGCCGTTTCAGGTGATTGTTGGCGCCTATGCGGATCGACGCCCGCTGTGGGGACTGCATCGTTCGCCGTGGATGCTGGTAGGGGGGCTGATGGCGACCTTTGGCAGCTACATGACGGCGCACACCGTGTTTTATATGGACGAGCACTTTTTGCCCGGCTTGATTGCGTCCTTCGCTGTGTTTGCGTTGTGGGGCGTCGGCGTCAACGTGGCGTCGGTGAGCTATCTCTCGCTTGCCAGTGAATTGACTGAACGTTCGCCAAAAACCTGGCGCACTGCCACAGTCGGCGTGATGTGGACGGCAATGATCCTTTCGACGATCATCGCCAGCATTTCACTGTCACGCCTCTTGGCGCTCGATTCATCGCAAGATGGCATCTACTTTGCTTTTGGCGCGATCTGGGCGGTGGCGACGGTATTTATCTTATTGGGTTCGGCGGGAGTGGAGCCAGCCCACGACGGGAACCGAACTCTGCAAAACAAAGCCGACAATCCGATGACAGCGTTGCAAGCGCTGGCGCACAATGCAACGGCGAAGCGTTTCTTTTTTTATTTGCTGCTGGTGTTGGTGGGAATTCGCGCGCAAGATGTGCTGCTAGAGCCATACGCCGCCGACACACTGGGAATGTCCGTGAGCGAGACGACGCGGCTTGAGGCGGTTTGGGGCATAGGCGTCTTTATCACCCTTCTGGGTGGGTTGGGGCTGGTGCGTCTGTTTGGCAAACGCGTCAATGCCTACGCCGGCGCCATCGTAGCAATTGCAGCGTTCGGACTGATCATCGTGGCTGGCTCAATGGGCAACAGCTCGTTCTTCCAGGCTTCCGTCTTCCTGCTCGGTCTGGGCAGCGGATTGATGACGGTGAGCAACCTCAGCTTTATGCTTGATATGACCGTGCCGCAGAGCGTAGGGCTGTACATGGGTGCATGGGGCGTCGCAAATTTTGTGGCGCAGTCGCTTGGCACCGTCGGCGGCGCGCTGCTGCGCGACATTGCCTACCATCTCACGGGCGATGTCGCCCTGGGATATATGACGGTCTTTGGACTGGAAATCGCCGGTCTGATTGCGGCGTTGCTGCTCTTCCGCACGATTACGATGGAAGCATTCCAGCGCGATGCACAGGTCAATCTTGTCGACGTGTTGGCAATCGCCGGGGATTGATTCTGGTGAACACCTTCCAGGAAGCACCGGACTCTCTGGAAGGCGTTCATTTCATGACAGTGCTATTGCCCTACCACGTAAACGGCGACCTCCTGCGCTACGCCGTTCAACAGCGTCAAGCGACCGTTCTGGATAGTATAGCTTGCCACAGTCGGCAAGAGCGCCAGATAGAACGCCTCTTGATCCATGACGCCGGCTGGTTTGGCGCAAAATTTGCGCGTGCTGATCGCCAGACCAATACTCATCGACCCATTGGCTGTTGAGTAGGCGCTATTGTAATTATTGCAACCTGCCAACCCCGCCATTCCACCGTCCGCAGCAAAGGCTGCTGTAATCTGGCTGCCAGCCAGCGGCGAAGTCATGGCGCCGACGCCGTCGAACATCGAAATCAAAACCCATGTCTTGCCTGTCAGTTCCGGATCGGAGGCGCTGACTGCGCCTGCTGGCGCAGTTTGCACTGCTGGCGAAACAGTCACATTGACCTCTGCACTGCTGACAGCGCTGATCGAACTTGTGGCTTCCAGGCGGTAGCGAAATTCACCGACATCGGTCAGACAGTTCTGCCCGGAGCCTGTAAGCGGCGCTCCATCCAGGATCACCGTATCGTTGCGTAGAATTTGGATCGTCTTGACATCTCCGCCAACCTTCCAGTTGACGACAACACAACCGTTGACGTCGATGTTCTCAGGCGTCACAGCGAAAATGTCGATGATCGGGGCGCCATCCACTTTTTGCGCCATCATCATCATTGCCTCGACCATGCGCACGGTTTGCTGGCGCGTGTCTGCACCCGCAGCGTCTGTTGCCGTGATCTGATACACAGCGTTGCCGGACATTGTCGGACAATCTTCAAGATGACCTTCCTGCGGCGCATCCTCCCACAATTCTTCTTGGTTGCGTGTCAATGTGATTTGAGCGCCTTGCCCAACCACGCGCCAGGAAATATCGACGCAGACGCCGAGTGGGACATTGTCGTTGGGGGTCACTGCAAAGAACTCGATCTGCGGACCGGCGTCCGGCAGCGCCTCGACATTGATCGTCCGCGTTTCTACAGAGCCATCGCTGCGTTCGACGCGCAGGTTATAGCCGGTCGTGCGATCCGGGATCACGATCTGTTGACCAACAGCGGCGACATCATTGACCTGCCAATCCTCACCGTCCTGATAGAAGTAAACTGTCTGTGCGTCTTGTACATCCCAGACAAAGGTGACTGGCTGCCCGCGCAGCGCCCTGGTTGCATCGGCGTAGAAAACAATGCCAGGAGCAGGCGTCAGCGTTGGCGCCGGAGTGGGCGTCGGCGCACCGGCCACCTGTACGCCGACGCGCAATGTCTGGCCCAAAGCGCGACCATCGCCGTCGCGCATTTCCCACAGCGCCTGATAGACGCCTGGTAACAGCGGCGCCACCAGATCGACCGAAAGATCGTAAATCTCGCCCGGCGCAACTGAACCACGCAGGTTGGTCGGCGCGCCCCCCATGGCCGCGCCAGGAGCGTTGCCGCGAGCAAAAGTTACAAAATAGCTCTCATCCCAGGTGCAGGTTCCAATGTTTTGAACTCGCCACGCCTTGGCGAAGGGTTGGCCGGGGAACATGACTGGCGGCGCCATCATCTCCAGATCGTCGTAGGAAAGGCTCGAGACCCACGCCATTGCGTTGAGACAGGAAGGCGTTGCGGCGGCTTCTCTCGCTGCAGCGATTGATTCAGTGGGCAACGCCGGAAAATCCTGGAGCGGAATGCCCAGATACTGTTCGGCAAGCCGCGCCAGCGCACCGCGTGTGCGCAGAGCATCGAGCGATCGATCAAGTTGCTGGCGCAATTCGTCAGAGCCTTTGCGCACAGCAATTGCATAGCGCTGTGTATTCAACCCTTGACCTGCAAGGCGAGCAGCGCCCTCGTCTATAAAACGCTGAGCTGCCAACAGATCGAGCACGACGATATCGACGCGCGCGCTGGCAAGATCGCGCACTGCGCCGGCAATGTCATCGTAGCGGATCACGTTGCGTGGAGCGATCAGTCCTGTATCGACCAATGTCTTCTGTATCAAGTCTTCATAGATAGAGCCAAGCTGCACCGCCACGCGCAGATTCTGCAGATCGGCAGGGGTCTTCACGACGAGTGTTGATCCACTATCCACCAGGTAGGCGTCTTCCGAGATAAAGTAAGGCAGGCTGAAATCCAAAACGCTGGCGCGTTCCGGCGTCTCTGACAAAGCAGAGATCGCTGCATCCACCTGTCCCGCCGCCAGCGCCTGGCCAATGCCATCGAACGCCAGGTCGACAAACTCTATTTCCACGCCAAGCTGTTGACCGATTGCACGCATTAACGCCGGATCAAAGCCATCGACCTGGAAACTGTCGGTGTAATATTCGAAGGGAGGATAATCCACAGCAACCCCGACGACCATCACACCTGCTTCGGAGATGGCCTGCCAGTCGGTTGCGGGATCGGGAAGCGCAATCGACGACGCAGCAGAGGGTGGCGCGCTGACCAGGGCGCAGGCGCTCAGCAACATCGCGGCTATCGAAACCAGCGCCGCCACAGTCCACGCCGGACGCACGATACGTTGTCTCATTGGAAAATCCTTTCTAGGATTGTCGGATCACTGTGTTTTCGCTACGATAGTATACCAACAACGTGCAATCGGCTTCAAGGAAACCAAAATCTTGAGAAAGCACTCTGTTTTGACGCTTGTTGGATTCATCGCACTCGGTTATACTCGCACACATTCCTGCTATCACACCAATGTTTGATTCAACGAGTCGGTATGCCTGAACTTCATCTCGATCCACTTGACCTGACGCCGTTGCACCACGCGTTACAACAATATGCACCGCTTGGGCGCAGCGGTCTGCTGCCTGCGCTGCTCGACGCACAGGCGCTCTATGGCTACATTCCGCCGCCGGTTGCAGCCGAAATTGCGCAAACCCTCAACACGCCGCTGGCTGATGTGCACGGCGTCATCGAATTCTATGCACTGCTCTACAACGAACCGGTTGGGCGCACGGTGTTGCGCGTTTGCACCGATCCGTCGTGCGCATTGCGCGGCGGCGATGCAGTGCTGGCGGCAGCCTGCACGCTGGCTGGCGTCGAGGTCGGCGAGACTTCCGCCGACGGCGCGTTGACGGTCGAGCGGTCGCCTTGTCTGGGTCATTGCAATTCGGGCGTGTCGGTCAATGTCTCCTTTGACCGACCGCAGCGCAACATCACCTTCGCCCACGTCACGCCCGACACGGTTGAGGAACTACTTGACGGACGCGGACGCACCACCGCCGACTTTTGGAGCGAGGATTATGTTGGCGGCGACCTGAGCATTGTCACGCCGCTGTGTGGCCGCGGACGACGCACACGGCTGCTCGAATACGAAGCAGTGGGTGGGATGCAGGCGCTGCGCAAAGTGTTGACGACAATGCAACCGGCGGAAGTGATCGAGGCGATGCACCAGGCCGATCTACTGGGACGCGGCGGCGCAGCCTTCCCGACCTGGGCAAAGTGGGACGGCGCGTCCAAGGCGCCCGGTCAGCCCAAGTACTTCGTCGTCAACGCCGACGAGTCAGAGCCGGGAACTTTCAAAGATCGCGTGTTGCTTGAAGGCGACCCATGCCGTGTGCTCGAAGGCGCAATCATCGGCGCCTTCGCCATCGGCGCCAGCCGCATCTACATTTACATCCGCGGCGAGTATCCGCTTGCCATCGAGCGGGTCGAAGCAGCGCTGCACGAACTGCGCAGCGCCGGCTATCTCGGCGCCAATATTCTTGGCTCTGGCTTCAACATCGACGCCGAGATACGCAGCGGCGCCGGTGCGTATATCTGCGGCGAGGAGACAGCGCTCTTCGAGTCGATCGAGGGCAAGCGCGGCTTCCCGCGCGTCAAACCTCCTTTCCCGACGACGTACGGCCTCTTTGGCAAGCCGACCGCAATCAACAATGTCGAAACGCTTGCACAGGCGCCCTATATCTTGATTCACGGCCCAGATGCTTTCCAGCGCCTCGGCACCGCTGAATCGACCGGCCCCAAGCTGCTCTGCGTTTCGGGTGATGTGGTGCGTCCGGGGCTATACGAGATCGGCTTTGGCGCAACCTTGCGTCATCTGATCGAAAACCTGGCAGGTGGGGTGGTTGGCGGCAAACTACAGGCGATGCTGATCGGCGGCGCAGCGGGCGCGTTTGCGACGCCGGCTGAACTCGACACGCCGATCACCTTTCAAGGACTGCGCGATGCGGGTCTGACGCTCGGCTCGGGTGCGATCATGGTCTTCAACGACAAACGCGACCTGCGCGACATTCTGCGCCGACTGGCGCGCTTTTTTGCCCACGAATCGTGCGGCAAATGTTATCCTTGCCAGTTGGGAACACAGCGCCAGTACGAGATTCTGGATCGGCTGGTTGCGGGGCGCCCCCTACCCGGCGACGCAAGTCGTTTGCGCGATGTCGGCTGGACGATGACCGACGCCTCGCTATGCGGGCTGGGACAGACGGCAGCGGCCGCAGTGTTCAGCGCAATGAAGCGCTGGCCCGAGCTTTTTGAAAGTGGGGAAGTGCGATGAGCGATGTGACGTTAACTATCGATGGTCGCCCGATCACTGTACCGGACGAGACGACGATTCTGCAGGCAGCGAGCAGGCTGAGCATCGACATCCCGACGATCTGTTACCACGAGGCATGCACCCCCAATGCGATCTGTCGGATATGCGTCGTCGAGGTCGAAAAACAGCGGCTGCTGCAGCCGGCGTGCGTGGCGCAGGTGCGCGAAGGAATGGTTGTTCACACGCGCAGCGAACGCGTCGAACGCAGCCGACGCACGATTCTGGAGATGCTCGACTCCGCTGTCGATCTGAGCGACGCGCCGGAGATTCAGGCGCAGATGGTTGACTATGACGCTCAGCCCGGCCGTTTCCCGGAAGCAGAACGCCGCGTCCCTGCGCCGATCGACGACAATCCGATGTATATTCGCGACTATGCCAAATGTGTGCTCTGCTGGCGCTGCGTGCAGGTCTGCGCCGAGGACGCGCAGTACACCTTTGCGCTCAGTTTCGACGGGCGCGGCTTCGAGACACAGATCGGCACCTTCTTTGACGTGTCTATGCCAGCAACGACCTGCGTCTTCTGTGGGCAGTGCGTCGGCGTCTGTCCCACCGGTGCACTCAAACCGCGCCGCGAATGGCTGCTGGAACAGGGCAAGACACCTGACGAGATCATGGAACTGACACGTGCAGAGCGGAGGAAGTCGCGAAGGGTGAAGAAATGAGATTAGGAGATTGAGAGATTGGAGATTGGTTGGCTCCCGCCCACTACATCCCAGTCTCCCAGTCTCCCAGTCTCCCAATCTCCCAATCTCCCAATCTTTATGTTCGAATTATCATCCATCTTCTTCGGTCTTCTCTCCGCCCTGAGCTGGGGCGGCGGCGATTTTTGCGGCGGGTTGTCGACGCGGCGCGCCGACCCGTATACGGTCGTCTTCGTGGCA
>CALJMI010000112.1 GCA_937981885.1 uncultured Caldilinea sp. | reverse complement strand
CGCGGCATTGCGCTCAAGTTTGCGCAGGAAGGCGCGGCAGTCGGCGTGCTCGACATCGACGAAGCGGCCTGCCAGCAAGTGGTCGATGAAATTGCCGCAGCGGGCGGCCGCGCTGTCGCCTTGCGCGCCAGCGTCGCCGACGAGCAGCAGGTCGAGGCAGCCGTCGCCCAATTGCGCAACGCCTTTGGTTTGATCAATGTGCTCGTCAACAACGCCGCCGTGATGCCGGCCGGTCGGTTGCATGAAACGTCGCCCGCCGACTTCGATCGCTGCATCGCCGTCAACCTGCGCGGCGCCTATCTCGTCAGCCGCGCCGTCATTCCGCAGATGATCGAGCTGCGCCAGGGCAGCATCATCCACATGGCGAGCGTCACCGGCGTGATCGGGTTGCCAGGGTTGGCGGCTTATTCGGCCACGAAGGGCGCGCTGATCGCGCTGGCGCGGGCAATGTCCACCGACTACGCGCGGCTGGGCATCCGCGTCAACACGGTCTCACCCGGCACGATCGACTCGCCGATGCTCCATGACTTCCTGGCGGCGCAGTCCTCACCCGATAGCCTGCGTCGCGCCTACGACGAGATGCACCCGATCGGGCGCGTCGGCACCATCGAAGAGGTCGCCAACGTCTTCCTCTTCCTGGCTTCGGATGAATCGAGTTTTGTCACCGGCGCCAACTACCAGGTCGACGGCGGCATCAGCGTCAAAGGCGAACAGCCGCAAGATCAGAAATAGGAGAAGAGACATGGAAATTGCACCAGGCATCCATCGCATCAAATGCAAGTTCGGCGCCAATCGCATGGTCTATGTTCACCTGCTGATTGGTGACGACGCCGCCATGCTGGTGGACACCGGCTGCGCACACAACCCGGCGCAGGAGATTCTGCCCTACATGCACAGCATCGGCTTCGACCCGGCGCGGCTCACGTATATCGTGATCTCGCACTCGGACATCGACCACCAGGGCGGCAACGCGCCGATGAAGGCTGCCGCACCCCAAGCGCTTCTGGCATGTCACAACCTCGACCGCCCCTGGGTGGAGGACACCGAGGCGTTGATCTGGGGACGCTATTCGCAGTTCGAGCGCGATCACGGCATCGGCTACGGTGAGGAAGGCAAAGCCGGCATCCGCGCCGGTTGTCTCAGTCACCCGCTCGACCTGACGCTTGTCGGCGGCGAGCATTTCTGGCTCAGCCGCGACTGGGTGGTCGAAGCAGTGCACACGCCGGGCCATACGTGGGGACACCTGACCATCTTCGACCCGCGCAGCCGCACGCTCATCGCCGGTGAGGCAGCAATGTGGAACGCCATCCTCGACGATGACTGGCAGCCGGCCATGCCGTCGACCTACTGCTATGTCGACACTTACCTCGCCACGCAGGATCGGCTGCTGGCAATGGAGATCGACCAACTTGCGCCTGCGCACTGGCCCGTACAGCAAGGTGCGGCAGTGGCGGAGTTTATCAGCGAGAGTCGCAACTACTGTCTTCTGGTCGAACGCAAATTGATGGAGTTCGCTCACAACACAGGTGGCTTCACCTTGCGCGAAGCAGTCGATCAGCTAGGCCCGACGCTGGGGCGCTGGCCCGCCGCCGCCAACCAAGATTTCAGCTACGGCATGGCCGGCAATTTGGAGAGCCTGACCAAACGCGGCTGGCTGCGCACCGAACGCAACGCCGCCAACCTGATCATCTGGAGGCCTGCATGATGCACCACTCATTTCTTGTGCGCTTTTTTGATCCACGCCTGGGAGAACGCGTCGGCGTACAGGTCGGCGTCACTGTGCACGATGTCACCGATGAAATCGGTTCGGTGAACGCCTGGCTGCGCGCCAGCGTTGGGCGCGTCGACGACGCCATCACCGATCTGTTGACCGCCGTCAAAGCCTCGCGGCAGGCATATCTGGTGGATATGCTCAATCATGCGCCGTCGCCGGATCACCTGCACTGGCTCCCACCGATCGACGTGCAGGATGTGTGGGCTGCTGGCGTCACCTATGAACGCAGCCGCGTCGCCCGCCAGGAGGAAGCAAAGGATGGCGGCGACGTGTACGCCCGCATCTACACCGCCGAACGCCCTGAACTCTTCTTCAAGGCGCGTGGGCCATGGGTCGTTGGTCCGCACGCCCAGGTTGGCATTCGCCGTGACGCCACCTGGAACGTACCGGAGCCGGAATTGGCGTTGGTTATCAACCCTGCGCTGGAGATCGTTGGCGTCACCGTCGGCAACGACATGAGCAGCCGCGACATCGAAGGGGAGAACCCGCTCTATCTGCCGCAAGCCAAAATCTACACGCGTTCCTGTGCACTGGGGCCGGGGATTGCACTGGGGCGCATCAGCGACGCATGGCCGCAGACGCGTATCGCCCTGCAGATCACCCGCACAGGGAGCGTCGTCTTCGCCGGCGAGACGCACACCGACCAGATTCGCCGCCGTCCTGACGAGCTTGTCGGCTATCTTGGCCGCGCGCTCGCCTTCCCAGATGGCGTCGTGCTGCTCACTGGCGCCGGCATCGTACCGCCCGAAGCCTTCACGCTGGCAGCCAACGACGAAGTGCAAATCACAGTCGACGTCGTCGGCGCACTGCGGAATGTCGTGACGGTGGTGTAATCACAACATCTATGATTCCTGGATTTTGGAAGGCGCCAAGTGTATGAAGATCACAGCGATTGAATCATTGCAATGGGCAGAGTTTCCGCGCCTGCTGGTCGTGCGTGTGCACACCGATGAAGGCATTGTTGGACTGGGCGAGTCGGTGGACAAGGTGCACGGCACAAAAGCGGCGCTGCACGGCACAGTAGCGCCGCTTGTGCTTGGTCAGGATGCGCTCGACATCGAAGGGTTATGGCGTTTTGTGATGGACAACATCATGTATCACGGCTACGCCGGCGCTGAAACGCGCGCGCTGTCTGCACTGGAAGTCGCCTTGTGGGATATCATGGGCAAAAAATATGGCGCGCCGCTCTATCATCTGCTCGGCGGCAGAACGCGTGAGCGCATCCCCACCTACAACACTTGTATCGGTTTTGGGGCGGTGCAGGATTATGTAGCCTGGCATGAAGATGCCGGTGCGCTGGCGCAATCGCTGCTGGCGGACGGCATTCGCGCCATGAAAATCTGGCCCTTCGACCAGTTCAGCGAAGGCAGCTTCGGGCAATACATCACGCCGGCGCAGGTGGAGGCAGGTCTCACGCCAGTGCGTCAGATTCGCGATGCCGTAGGCAGGGAAATGGAGATCGGCATCGAATGCCACTTCCGCTGGAATCGGGCCAGCATGGAGCGCATCGTCGCCGCATTGGAGCCGTTCGACATTCTCTTCATCGAGGATGTGCTGCCGGCCATCTATCCTGACGAAATCAAGCTGCTGAGCCAGCGCACGCGCATTCCGATTATCGGTTCGGAGCTGCTGATGACGCGCTGGCAGCTACGCGAGTGGCTAGAGAAACATGTTTCATCGATCGTGATGACCGACCCGGTCTGGAATGGCGGCATCGCCGAGACGCGCAAAATTGCGGCTTTGGCGGAAACCTACGGCGTGCCGCTCGTGCTGCACAATGTCGCCGGGCCGATCTGTCATGCGGCGTGTATGCACCTGGGCGCGCACATTCCCAACCTGTTCTTTGTCGAGTCGGTGCGCGCCTTCTACCAGACCTACTTCCCAATCCTCAGCACGATGGACGTAACAGTGAGCGACAGCCATCTGGCGATCCCCGACGGCCCAGGCTTGGGCGTCACGTTGCGCGAAACAGCGTTGCAACGCCCTGACCTCACGCGCATGGTGTCGGATGGCGAAGGGTTGGCAAAGGGACGCCGCGCCATGGGCGATCACTGGGCGGTGGAGGAGATTCGGTAAGCTATTCAGAGTGTTCAATACAAGGTTGTATTTACGGGGCGTTCTCCAGCCAGGTCTCTAGCACTTGCCCCGCAACGCTGAGGGTGTCGGCGCTCAACTTGTCGAGTGTATCAGCCATTGTCGCCCGGTAGGGATAGTCGGTGCTCATCAGATCGGCGGTCGGAATTCCGGCGTCGAGAAATGCGGCAGTGATGCTGAGCGGCATGGGGCGGCTCTGGTCGGGAAAACGGGCGGCGAGTCCGAGAGTGCTGGCGACGCGCCATAAGGCGCTGTTGAGGGCGACATCGCCTGTTTCGTTTTGGAAAAAGCGTTGGTCGACGGCGCCCACCTGGTCGAGACCAACGACGAAGCGCGGGGCAGCACAGCGCGGCACGCTGCCAGGCAGGCTCTCGACAAAGAGCTGGCTGCCGATATTGGCGTCCCAGCCTGGCAAGCCGCCATTGGCTTCGGCGTCGAAGAAAGCCAGACAGATTGTGTGTTGCGTGGCTTCGATGTCGAGCGTGCGCGCCAGTTCCAACAGGATCGCCGGCCCCGATGCGCCAGCATTGGCGCCCGGTGTTGGCTCTTGCCGGCGCGCTGGGTCAGGGTCAGCGTCTGCGGCGAGACGGGTGTCGTAGTGCGTGGCGAGAATGATCACGGACGCGCCGGGTCTGGAGGCAGGGCTGCGCACACCAACGATGTTGCGGCCCTGCACCTGCTCGTTGATTGTGAAGGGCTGAATCACCACATCCCATCCGAGCAATCGCAACTGCTCAACCAGCCAGTCGCCCGTTTGCAGGCTTGCCTCCGTGCCGGTAATGCGGGGGCCGTAGCTAAGCTGGCGGCTTACGTTTGCCAACGCTTTTTCCCCTGAAAACGGCTCGTTGACGACATCTGGGCGCAACAGACCGGCGCCCAAGTATCCAAAGAACGCGACAGACGCCAGCAGTGCGCCGATCAAGATCAGTTCGATGGAATATGCACGTATACGCTGCATGTGTTGTTCAAGAGTCGTCAGATTGCGCCGTCAACACCTTGCTATGAAATAGGCCGGATGGACAGCGCAACCGTAAGTGTGGTCGGCGGTCTATTTTTCTCGTTCATGCGAACGGAAGATGAGCTTGATCGGCGTGCCCTCAAATGGGTAGTATGCCCGGATGCGATTTTCCAGGTATCGTTCGTAGGAAAAGTGAACCAGATCCTTGTCATTGACAAAGATGACAAAGGTGGGTGGCTCGCTGTCGGTCTGTGCGCCATAGTAGATGCGCAGTGGGCGCCCCTGTCGAGTCGGTATTTGCGCAGCGTCGTAAGCTTCGGTCAGAATCTGATTGACTTCGCTGGTGGTGAGGCGATGACGCCGCGCGGCGGCGACCTGCAGCGCCGTGGGCAGCACCTTGTTTACACGCTGGCGAGTTTTGGCGCTAATGAAGAGCACCGGCACATAGCTCATAAAGTTGAGTTGCTGGCGCACGGTGTTCGTGTATTCGATCATCGTATTGCTGTCCTTCTCAACCGCGTCCCACTTATTGATCAGCACCACCACGCTCTTATTGCGCTCCAGGACATACCCGGCGACATGCATGTCTTGCGCGGTGACGCCTTCCTGGGCGTCGATCAACAGTAGCGCAACGTCGGCGCGGTCGATGGCGCGCATACTGCGTAGGACACTGTATTGCTCAATGCCCTGTTCAACGCGCCCGCGTCTGCGGATCCCGGCTGTATCGATCAGCGTGATGCGCTGGCCATCATACACGATCTCCATATCGATCGGGTCGCGCGTCGTGCCGGGCGTTTCGCTGACGATCGATCGCTCCTGACCCACCAACGCATTGAGCAGGCTGCTCTTGCCGACATTGGGTCGCCCGACGATAGCGATTCCGATAGTTTCCTCTTTCTCTTCGTCCACAGGATGCGGAGGAAGAACTTTGACGATTTCATCGAGCAGATCGGCAACGCCATCGCCATGATAGGCGCTGATCGGATATGGCTCACCCAAGCCAAGCGCCCAGAATTCGACAGCGTTTTGTTGCACCTGCTGGCTTTCAGCTTTGTTGACAGCCAGGAAGATCGGTTTGTCGCTAAGGCGCAACACCGCGGCGACCTCCTCGTCGGCGGCAGTCAACCCGCCGCGCCCGTCGACCAACAAGATGATGGCGTCGGCCTCGTCAATTGCCACCTGCGCCTGATTTTGTACATAGCCGGCGAACTGCTCTTGCGGCGAGGCGCCCGGCCCTGTCTTGCCACCGCGCATGATCTCCGGCGATTCCAATCCACCGGTATCGATCACGATAAAGCCGACGCCGTTCCAGTCGCTCTCGCCGTAGATGCGGTCGCGGGTCGTCCCCGGCACATTTTCGACAATCGCTGTCGGCCGACCGATCAGGCGGTTGAAGAGCGTCGATTTTCCTACATTCGGTCGCCCGACGAGAGCGACAACCGGTTTGCGTACGCGCATAGAAACCCTCAAATTCGCAGCAGACAGGGCCTGGCTGTCCTGATGGATTACGGCAGTTGTGTCTCCACAGACGTTGGCTGTGACGTGTTGTTCGGTGTTGGCGTCTCGCCCATCGCCGCTTCAGGTGTGCCCGTCGTCGATATGGCAGTCGCCTCCACATCCGGCACCTGCGGCAGCAACAGTCCGCCGTTTTCGGCGTCGCGCTGGCGAATCACCACTTCCACCGTTTCTGGAATGACCGCTTCCTGGTCGATTCCATTGGGGACGACAATTGTCGGCGCCACCGTGTGCGTGCCGGCCACCAGGCCCGTCAGATCGAGAATTACAAAGACATCGTCTTCGTTCATGGACTCTAATAGCGGAATCGGCCCGCTCAGGATGACGTCAACTTCTTGCAGCGCAGTTTCGGCGGTCAATCCTGGCCCGAGCCCGCGGACGATAAGCGGCTCTGAGACGGTGACGCCGCCCACGATGGGGGTGATGCCAGCGGTCGCCATGACAAAATCACCGTCGAATGAAGTCACCCCCTCTGGCAGCAGCAGCGCCACGCGCTTGCGCACATCGGTGGTCGCACCGGTCAAGTCAAGCGGTTCGGTTTCCACGAAGCCAGGAACCTGGCTCAAAATATCTGGGTCACCCTGTAAGACGACGGTGGATGGCTCCGAGCGCACGGCGCTGAGGCGATAGCCGTTGGCGGGTGGGCCAAAAAGTTTGACGCGCACAGCCACCTCTTTGCGTCCAGGCCACTGTTCGACCGGCACGACGATCTGCACCCTGCCTGGCGCCGCCACCTCGACGCGGTCGACCGGGCGGTTTTGGGCATCAACTGGGACAAGCTGTTGCGTGCGTTCCACCTGGCTTTTGGCGCTGCGCAGAAAGATTTCGGCGCGTGCGCGAACGACTTGCTCAACCTGTGACTCTGGACCGCGCACGGTGACTGTCATCGGCGTATAGATTGGCTGGAGAAATTCATATCCGAACGCAGCGCCGTCCATGACTTCGACTTGGACAGGCACCTCTTTCTCTAGCCTTCTGTCGATCGTGATTGTGTATTCGGGACGTTGCACATCGAGCACTGTCACCTGTGGATCGCGCCGCGTGATCCGGACGCTGACATCGTGTTCGCCTACGCCCAGGCCGGTCAGATCGAGCACGGCGCGAAAATCTCCCGGCCGCATGTTCTCCCAAGAGGAGCGCGGCGCGCGCAGGTCGAGCGTGACGCTTTCGGCGCTCAAATCCTGGACGATCTCCAGACCTTCACTCAGCCCGACCACTGTGAGGGGAATCGGCGTTTCAAGCTCCTGCACGATCAATGGGTTTTCCTGATTGACTGCGATCAGCCAGATCGTGAGCGCCAGGACAGTGGACAACAACAGCGCGCCGATGTCGGCAAGCTGGAAACGTGGACGAATGCGAGCGCGCGTCGGCGATGACGTCGTTTGCGTTTCATTCTCAGGTTGAAGGTTCATGTGTTTCATGGTTCGCGTAATGCAAGACCCCTATGCGCCTTCAAACCAGAATTGCTTCGGCATCGATCGAATCACGGTTACTGGATGGTTGAGTAATAATCGCTCAACAGACCTCGCAACCGATTGCCGTCAATGCGTACAATGCGTCCATTGCGCGCCACAGAAATTCGACCGGTTTCTTCGGAAACGACAATCACAAGTGCGTCAGATTGTTCGGTGACGCCGATGGCAGCGCGATGCCGCGTGCCCATCTGCGTATCCGTCAATTCGCGGTCGGTCAGCGGCAGCACGCACGAAGCGGCCAGCAAACGATCACGGCGCAGGATCACGGCGCCGTCATGCAGCGGCGTGTTTGGAAAGAAGATAGTCGTCAACAGCTCGGACGACACCTCGCCGTCGATCATGATGCCAGTGTCGATGATCTCAGCCAACCCTGTCACGCCTTCAAAGACGATCAATGCACCATGTTTCCGCTGAGAGAGCGTCTCTACCGACTTGACCACCTCAGCGATCAGACTCTGCACTTCGCCAGTGTCTCCGCGTTGCATAAACAACGGTGCGGAGCGTCCAACTCGTTCCAGCGCGCGGCGCAGCTCGGGCTGAAAAATCACCGGAATCGCAAAAAGCACCATCGGCGCAGCCGTTCGCATCAGCCAGTTAAACGCTGGCAGATCGATTGTCTGTCCCAAAATTGCAAAGATGATGGCAAAGAGCAGGACGCCGCGCACAAGCTGAACGGCGCGCGTGCCGCGGATGAGCCGAAACAGCCCGTAAAAAACAATCGTCACCAGCGCGACGTCGAGCAAACTCTGCCACGAATAGAGGCGACTTAGCGAAGCGAAAACGTCTGTCATGGCGCTATCTGAGCGAAATATTCCCGATCAGGTGCGCCAACAGCGCTTTCTGGGCGTGGAGACGGTTGTGCGCCTGCGGGAAGAGCACGCTGTTAGGGCCGTCGGCGACGGCGTCGGTGATTTCCTCGCCGCGATGAGCGGGCAGACAGTGCATCACGAGCACGTCGTCGTTGCGCGTACGCGCCACCAGGTCACGGTTGATCTGATAGGGTGGGAAGATGCGCAGCCGTTGCTCGCGCTCGGCTTCCTGCCCCATGCTCGTCCATACGTCGGTGTAGAGCACATCGGCGCCAACCACGCCGTCCAGATCGTCGGTGACAACAACGTCAGCGCCGGACTCAGCAATCACAGCAGGGTCGGGTGTATGGCTGGCTGGCGAAACAATGCGCACGCGCATCCCCACCTTGCCCGCCGCCATGATCAGGCTGGTCGCTACATTGTTGCTGCCGTCGCCGACATAGACAAGATTCATTCCTTCGAGCTTACCGGTGCGCTCCCAGATGGTGTAGATGTCAGCCAGCGCCTGGCAGGGGTGGCTGAAATCGCTCAGACCGTTGATAACGGGGACAGTCGCCCAGTGCGCCAGTTGCGTCACATGTTCGTGGTCAAAAACGCGCGCCATAATGCCGTCGCAGTAGCCGCTGAGGACACGCGCTACGTCGGCGACGCTTTCTCGCGCCCCCAAGCCGACTTCTTGCGGGCTCAGGTAGAAGGCGTAGCCGCCCAGTTGCACCATGCCCATCTCAAAGCTGACGCGCGTGCGCAGGCTCGGTTTTTGGAAGATCAACGCCAGCGACTTGCCAGCCAGAATCGGGGCGTTTTGACCGAGTCGAGTGCGTTCGTCCTTCAGATCGCGCGCCAGACGTAGCAGTCCCCAAAACTGGTCGGATGTTACGTGCTGCAGGTCAAGAAAATCAGACAAAGCAGGGATAACGGCGCTCATGGTTGTACCCTTTGGTCAGTGATTGGTTGAATATAGTCTTATCGCTCAGCCACAACGCGGTTGCTGAGCGAACCCAGTCCGTCAACTTCCACAGTCATGATATCGCCTGGCTTCACTGGCCCGACGCCCGAAGGCGTGCCTGTCATGATCAGATCTCCCGCTTCCAGCGTCATGAAACGCGAAATGTGGGCGATGACGCGCGGGATCGAGTAGATCATCAGCGCGGTCGTGCTTTGTTGGCGCACCTCACCGTTGACCAGACAGCGCACGATTCGATCCGCAGGATCAAAGGTCGTGTCGATCCACGGACCAACGGGCGCAAAGGTGTCGAAGCCTTTGCCGCGCGTCCATTGACCATCCTTCTTTTGCAGGTCGCGTGCGGTCACGTCGTTGGCGATGGTGTAACCAAAAACATAGCTCAGCGCGTCTTTCTCGCCCACGTTGCGGCAGCGCCGACTGATCACTACGGCAAGTTCGCCTTCGTGGTCAACGCGCTCGCTGATCGCCGGATAGACGACCTCCTCCCCTGGCCCGATTAAAGAACTGGGCGGTTTCAGAAAGATCAGCGGTTCGGGCGGCACGTCGTTGCCAAGCTCAGCGGCGTGTTCGGCATAGTTGCGACCCACGCACGCAATTTTGGAAGGCGTCACCGGCGCCAGCAGGCGAACTTCATCTAATGTATACGCGCCGATGGACAAGATTGGCTTGATGACGCCATCGCTGCCGACATCGAAATAGGGCGCCCGATCCATCGGATAGACGAGATTATCGACCAGCAATCCCCAAGAACCTCTGGGATGAGAAGGATCTCTTTCCCAATCAAACAAAGGCTCTTCATAACGTAAAGTAACAAAACGAACAATGCGCATGATCTGGTTCCTATTGTTCTTCGGCGCCTATGCGAACTGCGTATCGTTGATAATCAGTTGATACTTGCAGCTCAAAAACTCACATGCCTGACGCATCATCGTCATACGGCTCAGAAAAATCTCAAAGTATTCGATCACTGCAGCGTAATAGGTGTCGATCTGTAGTTCAAGCGCAATGATCTTTTCTTCGGGATGCACGCGCACAAAGCTGCGTTTCGCCGCATAGTTCACGCGGTCGTGGATATCGAAGTCCTCCATGCGCGGGTTTTGCACGCGGCTGCGGTGGACATCCGCCTTGTCGCCGATGATCACAGCCGCACTGATTGCGGTCGTCGCTGTGCCACGCTCTTCCTCGTGGTTGCCGATGGCGTTCATCACCAGTGCGCACTCCTGCGGCGACATGTTGAGTCGCTTCAGTATGCCCCAGGCAAGCAGCGAGCCGCTCAGAGCGTGGTTCTGGCGGTGGATGGCGTTGCCGATGTCGTGCAGATAACCGGCTACGTTGCCCAGTTGATAGGTGCGTTGATCGTAGCCGAGATGTTCGAGCACGTTCTGCGCGATGTTGCCGACCAGCCCTGCATGGCGCTGGCCGTGTTCGGTGTAGCCGAGCGCCTTCATTGTGGCGTTGGCAGCTTGCAGCATGGCAGTGGTCTCGGCGTCGCGTTTCAAATCTTCAACTGTCACCAGTCGATAGCCGTTGGAGGTGATTCTGCTGGTTTCGTTGTCCTGATCACCGTCTGATGGTTGAGTTGTCTTTTTGTTTGAAATCTCGTTCAACATGATTTTCCGATTTGCTTCAAATAACCTGCCCAAGCGCCAGGGCGCTGAGCAGAAGCGCCAGCAACCATAACGGCTGCATCCGTCGCCCAACTTGCCCACCCTGCGCAATCATCAACCAAGTTGGCAGGAACAAGAGAACCACGCCCGCCAGCCATAATGGCGCCTGCACTATGATTAGCAACACAATGACGCCAATTTCTGCGATCCCCAGCAGTGTCATCGCCTGGACAGCGCGACTGTCAGCCAGGATGAGCATCTCGCCCCAATAGTGGAGCACCCAACAGCTCAGCAACACAATTGGCGCCAACCACTCGATCTCGACGCCAGCCGGCGCCATCTGGCGCATTAGCAGCAGCCAGGGCAGGCCGATGCTGACCACTCCCGACAGAATCATAGGAATGCCACCCAGGGCATGGCGCGCCGTCCAGCCAGCAACGGCGATGATCACGACAGCAACGGTCAGGAGAAAGGCCTCTATTCCCAGTGCCGCCGCTGCCAACAACGCCAACACCATCGCGGGCAGCCCAGTCCGAAACGCCAACGGCCATATATCCCGATGGTCGCCAGAAAAGATGCGCGCGGCGGGTGAATCAGGCTGCAGATAGGGCAACCAGACCCGGCGGCGCAGCGATCCGGGCGGCAGCGCTAACGACTGGGTGCGCCCGCCCGCTAGCCGCCATACGCTCCCCCACAATACATCGACGAGCAAGAGCGCCAACGACAAGGTTCGCCAGTCAACGGTCGACGCGGTTGCGCCAACCGAAAGCACGCCGGCGACGCCTGCCCACAGCGCAGCTGGCCGCCAAAATGAGGCCTCCGCCCAAATCTGCGCGCTGAAGAGGCTGGATGCCATTACATCGGCTGTTTTGGGTTGTGCAGAAGCCTGGCGCCAGCCAGAAACAACGCGTTGACTGAACGTTCGTTCTGTAACCAGCGTAGGGGCGACGCCCTGACTTATATTCTGCGCAACGGGTTCGCCCATGGTCGGCGGCGCGCCTGAAGATCCTATTTCCGGTGCTTGCATGTTCAAGTGCCTGATGCAATGCATGCGTTGTGTTGGTCAGCGCGTCCAGGTCGGCGCATCACCTCATGATTAGCGCAACGCACGCAGCAAGAATTGGGAACGTACACCGTTGGTCTATCCAACAGCGCCGCCCATGCGAACCGCGTGTTCACATGGGCGGCTGCCCAGACTATCGATTATATCAGACCTGTCGATGTTCTCAGAATCAGCCCGGAAGCGTGATGGGCATTTGTTCGTTGAGCAAGACAACCGCATCGCGCGGCGGTACAAGCACACTCTGCAACTTGCCATCAACCGCAGTGTAGCTGCCTTCATTCCAGATCGCCGTGAAGGGCGCATGATTGCCGATTCGCGCAGGCAGAGCGACATCGACTCTTCGTGGCTCTTTGGCGCTGTTGAAGAGTACGACGGCGTGGTGAACGCCCAGTGAACGCACAAACCCGAAAACGCCAGCATCGGCGTAGATGGTTTCGTAGTTGCCGGTGCGCAGGACGCGATGACGCCGACGCAAACTGATCGCACGTTTGAAGAAATCGAGTATGTCTTGTCGCCAGACCGTGGTGTCGTGCCACGGGAACGCCCCGCGTGAGTAAGGTTCGTGTGCGCCGGTCATGCCGATCTCGTCGCCATAGTAGATGCAGGGCGCGCCCGGCATGGTCATCTGGAAGAGCGTGCAAAGACGCAGCGCGTTTTCGTCGTCGCCGACCGTCCAGAGCGTGCGCGCCGTGTCGTGGCTGTCGAGCAGGTTCATCTGCGCCTGCGCCACCTCCCAGGAATAGATGCTATACATGTGACGAATGCCGGCGGCCAGGTCGCGCTCGTCCAGCGTCACCAGCGTATAGCCGCCTGGTTTGTACTCAGTTTGCAGCGTTTCGGCGGCAAAAAAGCCAAGCGCCAGTCGGCTAAATACGTAGTTCATCACTGCGTCAAAGCGGTCGCCAGCCAGCCATTCGCGCGCCTCGTGCCAGATTTCGCCGACAATATAGGCGTTGGGATTGCCTTCCTTAACAGTTTTGCGGAAGTCGCGCCAGAATTCAGCGTCATCGATCTCTTCCGGCACGTCGAGTCGCCAGCCGTCGATGCCAAAATCGATCCAGTAGCGGGCGACATCGAGCAGGTACTTGCGTACACCAGCATTGCGGACGTTGAACTTGGGCAGCGCCGGTAGATCCCACCATGCGTCGTAATTGTGTGGGTTGTCGGCGTCGTGTTCGTAGGGGCGCAGGGGCCAATCACGCACGATGAACCAATCAATATAGGGTGAGTCGCCGCCGCATTCGAGGATGTGATGGAACGCCCAAAAGCCGCGGCTGGCGTGGTTGAAAACGCCGTCGAGCACAACGTACATGTTGCGTGCGTGGGCCGCGTCGAGCAGCTCGCGCAGCGCAGCGTTGCCGCCCAACAGCGGGTCAACCTGCATGTAATCGAAGGTGTGATAACGGTGATTCGACGCCGACGCGAAAATCGGGTTCAGATAGATGGCGTTGACGCCCAGCTCTTGCAAATAGTCGAGCCGGTCGACGATGCCGAGCAGGTCGCCACCCTGGAACCCCTGCTCCTCTGGCGGTGTTCCCCATGGTTTGAAGACAATGCCTGGGCTGTGGACAAGGCGCGGGCTGCGCGCAAAGCGGTCGGGAAAAATTTGGTAGAAAACAGCATTCTTTACCCAGTCGGGTGTATGGAACGACATGAAACTCTATTCCTTTTCTGTTCACGACGTTGTACGTTGCGAAAAACTTTAGAAGTCGGATTCTGTCATGTCATGCCACGTCTGTCAAAGGCGGATCCTAGCGATAGGTGGGCTTCATATCCAGGTTCACCACTTGTGGTGGCTCGTCGCCTCCGGTGTGATGCATCGCCAGATCGGCAGCCATGCCACGTCGGAGGCGATGACCTACGATGCAGAGTTATCAACCAGGTTTTATGCCCACAACACATCGCCGTCATCCTCGTAATCGACCTTCTTTTCAACGTACAAGGCAGCGGCGCGCCTCTCCTGGGCAGGACGATCTTCCTCGAACCAGCGCATCCATTCCGCCGGCGCGTCGAGGTCCTGCCCGCCGTGTTGGGTGATGCGTTTGCGCACCTTGAGCAGCACCGGCGTGTTGACGCTGGCGCCGCTGACCACGACCTGCCCCTTGCTCAGGCTCGGCAGTTCGCGCAGCAGATCGCGCCCCACGCTCTCCACCGACTCGGCGATGCGGTTCTGGTCGATAGGGTTGGTGATGCGCATGATGCACTGGGTCATGCACTGGCTGAGCACGTCGCCGTCGAGCTTGCCCGGTCGTTGTGTGATCAGCCCAATGCCGACGCCGAATTTGCGCCCCTCGCTCAGGATCGTCTTGAGTACGTCGGAACTGACGGCGTCGGCGTTGGCGGGCGCATAGTTGTGCGCCTCCTCCAGCAGGCAGAAGACGGGATAGGGTAGGTGGCTGGGGTCGTCGCGATCGAGCTTGCCTTTAGCAGTATCCATGCGCGCCTGATAGACGCGACGCAGCAACGTGGCGACGATCACCTGCTGCTCGCGGCGGTCGATCTCGTTGAGCTGGATGATCGTGCACTGTCCCGGTTTGAACAGTTCATCGAGTTCGAGATTCTCGAAGTCGTGGAAGATGCGGCTGTTGCCCAGCGCAGCGTGCAGACGCCAGACCAGCGCGCCGGTCGTCGGGTCGTCCTCATCGAAGCCGGTTTCGTCGCTCTTTTTGCCCTCGGCGGTCTGACGCACGGCGTAGAGAAGCTGCTCTAGCGTGTAGTGGCCGTTTTTGGCGCTGCGTTGGGCAAAGCTGAAGGCCCGACCCAGCTGATAGTGCATCTTTTCCGACAGATTCGGTAGCAGATAACGCAGGTCGGCAACAGTCAGCGTATCGATGCGCACGCGTAGTTGGTCGGGGCGGAAGATGCGCACGCGCGGCTTGTAGTTGCCTTCGCTGAACTCCGCCAGATTCATCATCTCCTGCAGCGTGCTGTACTCACCGTGCGGATCGATGACGAGCACGGCGGCGCGATTGTGCGGCGCCATCATTTCTTCGAGCAACACGCCGGCGAGATAGCTCTTGCCGCTGCCCGTGCTGGCGATGACGGCGAGATGCGTGCCCGTGAAGCCGCGCACGTCGAGCGCAATCGGCACCGCGCCTTCGGGCCGGCTGAGCAGGCTGCCGATATGTGCGCTGCCGCGCTCCCCGCGGCGGCGCTTGCTCAACACGGCGCCGAGCAGTTCGTCGGCGGCAATGTAGACGGGCGCGCCATTGATCGGCGGCACGCGCGGGTTGATGAAGTCGCCAAGCTGTGGGCTGTGATAGCCAAGCACAGTGACGGTGATCTCGAACAGCTCGGTGGCGTCGCTCTCGTAGCCAAGCAGCGCCGCAACCGATGCAGGCGGTACGCCTGGGTCAGCCAGGAAGCTGTCGGGAAAGAGCTTGACCGGCCGTCGCCCGGTGACGCGACCCAAAATCTCGCGTTCTTCTCCGTCAACCGCAGTGACGTAGTAGACGAACTCGCCATGCTTGACGCGTCGCTCCGGGTCGGGTGCGATGAAGAGGTAGTCGTTGGGCGTCTCGCCAGGGCCTTTGACCGTGCCGATAGGATGTAGTGTTGCGGTCATGATTCTCTTCGGTGCAACGGCAAGACGCGCACTCTGACTCTCGACGGTTCAACGATGACGATTGCGCCGCGTTCGAGTTCATCGGCAAAACGGCGCAACGCCATTTCGAGAGTTTCGAGCATGGCTTCTGGCAGGGTGTTCTGCGCACGTATCTGAATAACTCTCGGTCCCGCTGTTTGAGATGCAGCAAGCAGCGCGCTGAAGTCCAGATCGTGGGTGAACACGGTGAAACCGTTTTGCTGCGCCCAGGCCATGATCGTGCTATCCGCAGCATCCGGCGCGCCAATGTGTGACCAGTGAATAGCCTCCAACCCTGCCGCTTGCAATACGGACACCGATGCGGGCGTCAGATTCATGTCGACCAAAATTCGAAGTGTCATGCTATCTCAAGCGGCAGGTCGACTTCTGCTGCGCGCCAGGCAGCGTAGGCGAGCGCCTGCTGAATGTCCTCTGCTTCCAGATAAGGGTAGGCTGCCAGAATAGCCTCGTGGTCGACGCCCGAAGCCAGCAGCCCCACTACTGTGCCAACTGTCACTCGCATCCCGCGAATACACGGCTTGCCCCCCATGACTCTTGGGTCGAACGTAATTCGATCAAGCTCTCGTACGTTCTGCATCAGCACCTCCCCACAAACCACGAAATCATCCTGCTGGTTGGACGATGCTCTTCCACGCCACATTGTTGCGCATCACGGCCAGGCGACTGCGGCTGTGCGGGAACAGGTCGCTCAGCCGGTCGATCACCGAGAGGAGCAGCGGCGCCACCAAGGCGTGATTCTGCGCCAGCAACTGCGGCGCATAGCGAAGCTGCGGCTGTCCGTCTGCACCGGCATGAAAGGCAACGATCTCATCCTGTGTGAGCAGCCGCACCGGGCAGTTGACCGTCGCCGCCAGCGCGGGCACGCCCTGCTGCGCCCGTCCCGCCGCGTCGAACCAGCCGATGCTGATCACGCCGAGCAGCGTCGCCGTTTCCGCCAGATAGTCCGGCGAGAAGATTTCGACCTCGCTGCGCGGGCTGAGGCGCGGGCCGAGTGCGCCAAACTCTGGGTTCATCAGCAGTGTATTGTAGATCAGCCCGACCAGCGTAACGCCTGTGCCACCGTTCGTCTCCAGCCTGGCAGCTACGAACGCGCCGAAGCTGTAATCCTCTGGCGCTGGCGGCTGCGGCGTCTCACCCATGCCAAAAACCTGGCAGACGTAGTCGATGTGCGAGTTGGATTTGACAATCTTGCCGATGGGTTGCTGCATCATGCCTGCTCCTAACAACGTCGCGACCGACATCCTGGCAATGTATGGATGACGCTGAGCACTATTGTATACCGCACAAACGTTCTGTGCAACTACCTTCCGCCCATCCCGCTCAGCGCAATGCCTTGCACGAACCACTTCTGACCGATCACGTAGATCACCAGCACCGGCAACAGCGCGATCACCGAGCCGGCCATGAGCAAATCCCACGCCGTGCTGTACTGACCGACGAACGCCGCCAACCCCACCGGAATCGTGCGCATCTGCTCCGAGGTGGTGACGACCAGCGGCCAGAGGAAGTCGTTCCACACGCCTTGAAAGACGAAGATCGCCAGCGTCGCCAGCACGGGTCCGCTCAGCGGCACAATGATCTGCCACCAGATGCGCAGGCTGGACGCGCCATCCATGCGCGCCGCCTCGTCGAAGTCAAGCGGGATGCCGCGGTAGTACTGGCGCAGTAGAAAGGTGCTGAAGACGCTGAAGAGACCAGGCACGATCAGCGCCAGATAGGTGTCGTACCACCCCAGGTTTTTGATGATGAGAAAATTGGGGATAAGCGTCACCGGGAACGGGATCATCAAGGTAGCGAGATAAAAGAGGAACAGCGCTTCACGCCCTCGGAAACGCAGCCGCGCAAAGGCAAACGCAGCCAGCGACGAAATCAAAATCTGCAGCGTCGTCACCGAGACCGAGACCACGATGCTGTTGAGATAATAACGGCCAAAGGGCGCAACCTCGAAGGTGCGGAAATAGTTGTTCAGCGAAAAATTCGCTGGCGAGAAATCACGCGCCAGAAACGCCGCGTTCGGCACCAGCGACACGACCAGCATTACACCAAAGGGCGCCAACATGACCGTGCTGAACAGCAGCAACAGCGCGTGCAGCCCGATACGCGCTGGCAGACTGAGACGAACCGGCGAGTCTTGCGAAGAAGCAGTCGTCGTCACGGCTTACTCCGATTCATAGTGCACCCATCGCCGCTGCATGAAGTTCTGGAAGAGCGTGAAGGCGAAAATAAAGAGGAACAACACCCACGCCATCGCTGCCGCCTTGTCCATGCGGATGTCGCGAAACGCCGCCAGATAGATGTACTGCACGACCGAAAGCGAAGAGTTGGCGGGTCCTCCCTGCGTCATCACAAACGGTTCAGTAAAGAGCTGAAAGGCGCCGATCATTTGAAAAATAAAAAGGAAAAAGGTTGTCGGGCTGATCAGCGGCAACGTGACATGGCGAAAGCGCTGCCAGGCATTGGCGCCATCGGTGTGCGCAGCGTCGTAGAGTTCCTTGGGTACACCCTGCAGCGCCGCCAGATAGACCACCATCGTAAAACCGGTGTTCTTCCACAGGGTCAGCATCACCACCGACCACTTCGAGAATTGGCTGCTGCCCAGCCAGTTCGGTGCACTGAAAGGGATGTTGAGCAGGCTGAACACCGAAGCCAGCAAGTTGTTGACCGGCCCGTTGGTCGCCAGCAACAATCGAAAGACGATTGCGCCTGCCACGATCGTTGTCACCACCGGCATGAAGTAGATGAGGCGGTATGCCGTCACCCCGCGGATCGCCTGATTCAACCCCACCGCCATCGCCAGTCCCAACGCCAGTTGCATCGGCACGATAGTCACGATATAGAAGGCGGTGTTCCAAAATGTCTGCCAGAAGATCGGGTCGCGCAGCAGTTGCTGATAATTCAACACGCCAGCAAAGCCTCGAAACCCGGTCAGCCCCCACGACGAGAAGCTGATGCCAAGCGACATCAGCACTGCCAGCACGATGAAGACCAAAAAACCGAGAAAGCTGGGCAGGATGAACAAATATCCTTCCCACTGCTGGTCGGGGCGCCAGCGGAAGAGGCGGCGAGATGGAGCGTGTGGTGCCATCGTGGAGATTAGAGAGTAGAGAGTAGAGAGTAGAGATTGGGAGATCGAAGATTCAATCGGGGATGAAATCTCCAATCTCCAATCTCTGATCGCTCAACCTACTTCGGATAGCCGTTGTCTGCCAGGAATTGGTCGACCTGTGCGCAGATTTCGGGCAACGCAGTCGCAGGATCGGCCTCACCAGCCCAAATGCGCTCCAGTCCGGGGTTGATAATCGATCCGCTCAGCTCGCCCCACTCTGGGAAATAGCCGAAGCCGCCCACATCTGATGCGCTCGCCTCGGTGATGATCCCCTGCTTGTTGGCAGGCGGCTGATCGGTCATAAACGCCGGCGAGTTCGCCACCGACTGCAATGCAGGGAAAATCTCTCCAGCCTGTGTGTAAATGGTCTGGCCGCCGCCATCGCTCTGCAGCCACTGGATGAACGTCCACGCCGCTTCCTTGTTGTCGCTGCCGCTGCTCATCACCCAGGCTGCGCCGCCGGCGCCGTTCCAACGCTTGCCACCCGCCGGAATTGGGGCGGGCGCCACGTCATAGTTCAAACCAGCGGCGTTGAAGGCGGAAACACGGCTGGTGTTTTGCAGAATCATCGCCGCCTGACCGCTGGAGAAGACAGCCGCATCGCCGCCCGCCTGATTAAGGTCGGCCGGGCGCATGGCATAGCCTTGTTCCATGAGATCGGCGAAGAATTGGATGCCACCCACCGATGCTGGATCGCTCAACATGCATTTGGCAGGGTTGACGTAGTCGTCGAAGATGGCGCCGCCGTTTTGATTGACCCACTTCGCCCACTTGCCGCCTTCCGCCGCCAGCGCATAGACGGTCGTCATGCCGTTGGCGTCCTTCTGCGTCAACGCCTCGGCTGCGGCCAGGAAATCATCCCATGTCCACTCGTCGCTTGGATAGGCGACGCCTGCGGCATCGAACATATCCTTGTTGTAATAGATCACATTGACTTCGATGTCGCGTGGGAGACCGTAGACGCTGCCCTCGAACCTTGCCGATTCGAGCAGACCGGGCCAGTAATCTTCCAGGTCATAACCTGCTGCGGCAATGAAGGGATCAAGATTCTCCAACACACCCTGGGCGGCGTATTGCGGAGTCGGCCACAGGAACGCCACATCTGGAATGACCTTCGAGTCGCCGCTTGCCCACAACGCCTGAATCTTGGTGAAGTAGTCGTTCCATGGTTGATGCCAGACCTCGATCTTGATCTCTGGGTGCGTCTCCATGAACGCGGCGGCGACGCGCTCATGCGACGCCTTTTCCTCAGGGCTGCCCCAGAAAGCCCATGTCACGATCACAGGCTCGTCCGCGGCTTGTCCGCCAGCCGGTGCAGGCGCCTGCGGTGCAACACCAGCGCAGGCTGACATTGCTAGAGCCACCACCAATAACAATACTCCGACACCAATCGTTCGTTTGATGTTCATAGATCTTCTCCTTGATCGTATGCTCTTATTTCTGATAGTGTAGACTCTTGGAACAACCGATGGCCTGGACGCCACCAAGAAAGTGTTTCTTCTCGATCATAGCACGGTGAGCGAGTCGCAGCAAATGTTTTCAGATTGGGGTTTGGAGATGATCAGAGCGGTGATTTTTGATGTCGGCGGCGTCTTGGTGCGCACAGTGGATCGGACGCCACGCCAAGCGCTCGAAGCCAGGCTCGGGCTTCAGCCGGGCGAGGCTGAGTATCTGGTCTATAACGGCGAGATGGGACAGAAAGCGCAACGCGGCGAAATTACGGCAGCCGAGCTGTGGCGCTGGATTCAGATGCGATTTCGTTTCGACGATGTCGAAGTCGAGACTTTCCGCCAGGAATTCTGGGGTGGCGACCGCCTCAACACCCCGTTGTTGGGGCTGGTGCGCGCGCTGCGCCCACGCTATCAAACCGCGATCATTTCCAACGCCATGGACGATCTGCTCCACACATTGACCGTCGCCTATCCGATGGCTGACGCCTTTGATCTGATCGTCGGCTCTGCCTATGAACGGGTGATGAAGCCGGCGCCGGAGATTTTTTTGCGCACGCTGGCGCGCCTGAATTGCCAGCCGGCAGAGGCGATCTTCATCGACGATTTCATCCACAATGTTGACGGCGCCCGCGCGGTTGGCATGGCTGCCATCCATTATACGCCCGACCTCGACGTCGCCGCTGCGTTGGCTGCGCATGGTGTGGCGGCAATAGAACGCAGATGACGCGGATTGAGCGGATTTGCACGGATCGAATCTACTGACCTCTAGGTTAGCCGCTCATCTTCCCGGAAGCTCCGGAGCTTCCGGGAAGATTGTGAGCGATATGACGTGACAATCTAGAAATCAATAAATTCGCGTGAATCCGCCGAATCTGCGTCATTCGCGTTCCATCAACATGTATCAAGCCAGCGCCAGTTGTCGCGCGCCGACTTCGTTGTAGACCGCGGCGATACGCTCGGCGATGATCGACCAGTCGTAGTCACGGGCGTAGTGCGTGGCGTTGCGCGACATCTGTTGGCGCAGTGGCTGGTCGTTGAGCAGGTCGGCGATGCGCCGCGCCAACGCTTGGGCATCGCCTCGCGGCGCCAGGAAGCCATTGTAGCCGTCGCGCACCACATACGCCAGTCCGCCTACTTCCGACGCAATCACTGGCGTGCCCATCGCCATCGCCTCCAGCGCCACCATGCCAAAGCTTTCGTAATGCGACGGCATGACTACCATCTCGGCGGCGGCGTAGTAATAGGGCAGCACCTGTTGATCTCTGGCGCCGGCAAAGGCCACGAGGTCGTCTAGCCCCAGTTCCAGGCTCATGCGCTGCAGCCGCTCCATCTCTTCATCAAGCGTCTCCGCCCACGGGTTGCCGCCGATGATCGTCACGCAGGTGTCGGAGAGGTCGGTGATGCGCCGCGCCTTGAGCAGCGCCATCGCCTCCAACAGTGTGTCGATGCCTTTGAGCGGCTCGATGCGCCCAGCAAAGAGGATGTTCTTACGTTGCAGCGGGATGCCGATCAGCGGCTTGGCTTTTTCCTGGGCAATCGGGTGAAAGTGCGCCAGATCGACGCCTGGCGGCACGATGGCGATCTTCTCACGCTCGGCGTCGTACAACCGCACAAGCTGGTCAACCTCGGCAGGCGTGGCCGCGATCAGACGATCTGCGATCTGCACGACGTGCGCCTCGCCGTCGAGTCGGCTCTGCGGCGCGCGCTCGCTCAGGTCGCGGGCGATCTGGTTCTTCATGTGACCCAGGGTATGGAACATCTGCACGATCGGCGTGCCACCCCACGCTTTCGACAGCGACTCGGCGGCAATGCCCGAAAGCCAGTAGTGACTGTGGATCACGTCGTAGCGCAGCCCTTCGCGTGCGGCAAAGTCGAGGATGTTCGCCACGAACTCATCGACATACCGCTCGGTCTCGTTGACCGCAATCGGGCGCTCGGGGCCTGCAGGAATGTGCATGACGCGCGCACCCGGCCCCAGATCGTGTACGACGCGCGGCGCACAGTCATCCTGGGATCGCGTGAAGACATCGACGACGACGCCCATCTTTGCCAGCGCACGGCTGAGGTCGCGGACATAGACGTTCATGCCGCCCGTTTTCTTGCCGCCCAGCATCGCAAGCGGGCAGGTGTGATAGCTGATCATCGCCACGCGCAGCGGCGGAGCATCAGATGCTGGCAAGTATGTAGATTCGGATCCGTTTTGCAGCGCCATGTCTCCCCCTTCCACAAACCGATACTGCTACTATGGTGCGAAATCGCAATGCTGCGCTGTAGCAATGATTACACGCGTCAGAAGAGATCGCCGCAGCGCAGTGCAATCATGTCCGCAGCAACCTCACGACGCTCTCGATCACCTGCCGCCCGGCTTCCGTGCGCGCATCAACCGGCTCGAAGTGACCACAGTTCTCGATCAACAGCAGTTTGGCGCAGTCGCCAGCATGGTCAGCAGCTTTGACATACGCCTCGATCAGATCGACCGGCACAATGGCGTCCCGGCGGCCGTGCACATGCACATGTGGCACGCCGAGCGGCGTCAACGCGGCAGGCGAGGCATGGCCGTAGCGGTCGGCGGCTGCATCCGGCGCTCCTTGCATCAGAGCGCTGATTGCATCGTCACAGACGCGTCGGTGCGCCGCGGCGACAAGGTCGGGAATGCCCGCAATTGAAACGACGGCGGCGACGCGCAGAGGATCAGGCGCGGCGATCGGGCTGTGCGCCGACAGCCTGGCGCGCGCTGCCAGCCACAGCGCCAGATGGCCGCCAGCGGAATGACCGGCCGTGACAACATGTTGTAGATCGAGATTGAACGGCTCTGCCAGCGTGCGCAAGAAGTCGAGCGCGGCCCCGACATCCAAAAATGTGTGGGGCCAGCCGCCGCCATCGCCCAGCCGCCGATATTCGATGTTCCACACGGCGGCATTGTGGGCGGCGATAGCTTGCGCCAGTTGACCAAGCGCTTCCAACCCGTACTCCGCCTGCCAACAGCCGCCGTGAATCAACGTGAGCACCGGATGCGGCCCCGATGTCTCCGGCAGAAAGAGCTCACCGAACTGGCTCGGATGTGCGCCATAAAAGAACCGGCGGCCCGCCGAAACCACAGGCAGCCGCCGGTAATCATCCACAGTGAGAAGAGCCTGTCCGCTACAATCTCCCAATCTCCAATCTCCCAATCTCTATCACTTTGCCGCCACGCGCTGCGGCGTCGCACCCTGTTTCTGGTCGCTCTTCATGTGGCAGTTTTTATACTTCTTGCCGCTGCCACACCAGCAGGGATCGTTGCGTCCGAGTTCAGGCCCGCTCTTGCGCATTGTCTGTGGCTTTGCGTCGACGCCGCCGTTGCCGCGATTGGTGCGGATGTTGCGGGCAATGGGTGACGGTGTAGCAATTTGTTGCGCTTGCTGACTCTGCAGTTGCACTGAAAAGACCGACTTGACCGTGTCGCTACGAATGGCGTCGATCATCTCGCCGTACATATCGAACGCCTCGCGCTTGTAGGCGACGACAGGGTCCTGCTGCGCCAGCGCGCGCAAGCCGATGCCTTCGCGCAGTCGGTCGAGGTCGGTAAGATGGCGCACCCAACGGCTGTCCACCGCCCACAGCATGATCTGCTTTTCGGCGTTGCGCATGATCTCTTCGCCGATTTCCTGCTCTTTGATGGCATAGGCTTGCTGTGCAATGGCGATGGCGTCAGCTTCGATCTCGCTGCGTTTCTTATTCTCCCACCGCTGCTTACCTACGTCAGCAGGCACATGATGGACGAGCGTACGGAGCGCCTGCGCCAGCTCGTCGAGTTGCCACTCGTCCTCCAGGTCGGCGGCGGTGAACTGCGCCACCAGATCACGCACTTCATTGGCGATCATATCTTCGACTGTTAGCCGGAGCGACGGCTCGGTCAAGATGCGGCGACGCTGGTCATAGATGCGGTTGCGCTGCTCATTGACGACCTCATCATAGCGCAGCACGTGTTTGCGGATGTCGAAGTTGTAGCCTTCAACTTTGGTTTGCGCATTTTCGATGGCTTTGTTGACGAGACCTGCCTCGATCGGCACGTCGTCCTCAACGCCCAGCCGCGCCATGATGCCGGAGATGCGTTCGCCGCCAAATTTACGCATCAGCTCATCCTCCAGGCTCAAGTAGAAGCGGCTGGAGCCTGGATCCCCAAGACGACCGGAGCGACCGCGCAACTGGTTGTCGATACGCCGCGCTTCGTGACGTTCGGTGCCGACGACGTGTAAGCCGCCCAACTGCCGCACCACTTCTTTGTCGCGCTCGACTGCGCGCCACTGTTCGGTCAACACCTGCGCCCATCGATCCGGGAATTCATGCGTCGGGTCCTGGTTGTGCTTGAGCATATCGACGGCGCGATTCCAATCGCTCTGACGAATCGTCGACAGGTCGATCTGCTCCTTGCGCAGTTGCTCGCGCGCCAGACCTTCGGCGTTGCCGCCCAACAGAATATCGACGCCGCGGCCCGCCATGTTGGTGGCGATGGTGACGGCGCCGGGACGCCCAGCCTGGGCAATGATCGTCGCCTCACGCTCATGGTTCTTGGCGTTGAGCACTTCGTGGTCGATGCCGTTGCGCTTGAGCAGATTGCTCACATATTCGCTGGTCTCGATGGCGACTGTGCCGACCAGAACGGGCTGACCCCGCTGATGTTTCTCTTTGATGTCTTCGAGCACCGCCTTGAACTTGGCGGCTTGTGTGCGATAGACCAGATCGTCTAAATCCTCACGAATGACCGGTCGATAGGTGGGCACCTGCACTACTTCCAAGTCGTAGATGCGCTGAAACTCTTCTTCTTCGGTCTTGGCAGTGCCGGTCATGCCGGACAGTTTGTTGTACATGCGGAAGAAGTTTTGGAAGGTGATCGTCGCCAGCGTCATTGACTCTTTTTGCACCTTGACGCCCTCTTTCGCCTCGATCGCCTGGTGCAGCCCCTCGGCGTAGCGGCGACCTTCCATCAGGCGACCGGTGAACTCATCGACGATGATCACCTCGTTGCCGCGCACGATGTAATCTTTGTCGCGACGATAGAGCGCTACGGCGCGCAGCGCGTTGTCGAGATAAGGCAGCATGTCGAAGTGTTCGGGCGCGTAGAGGTTGTCGGTGCCCAGCGCGCGCTCAACATAGGCGATGCCTTCTTCGGTCAGCGTGGCGGTCATTTCCTTTTCATTGATGAGGTAGTGCATTTCCGGCGTCAACCGCTTGGCGAGATTGGCGAACTCGACATAGTAGTTTGAGCTTTCACGCGCCTCGCCGGAGATGATGAGCGGTGTGCGCGCCTCGTCGATCAGGATGTTGTCGACCTCGTCAACGATGGCATAGTGGAGTTCACGCTGCACGGTCCGGCTCAGATCTTGCGCCATGTTGTCGCGCAGATAGTCAAAGCCATACTCATTGTTGGTTCCGTAGGTGATGTCCGCCTGATACGCTTCGCGCCGCGAGATTGGTTTCAGGTACTGGAAGCGATCGTCGGCATTGGGGAATTCCGGATCGAAGAGAAAGCTGCCGAGATCGGGGTTGCCGGCGCTGTTCTGGATTACCGCTGCGCTCAACCCAAGCAGATGATAGATCGGCCCCATCAACTGAAGACCAACTTTAGAAAGGTAGTCGTTGGGCGTCACGAGATGGACGCCACGTCCGGTCAGCGCGTTGAGATAGAGCGGCAACGTGGCGACGAGCGTCTTGCCTTCGCCGGTCTTCATTTCGGCGATGCGTCCGCTGTGCAGCACCATGCCGCCCAACAACTGCACGTCATAGTGGCGCAAGCCGGTCGTGCGTTTGCTTGCCTCGCGTACTGCGGCGAAGGCTTCAGGCAGAATCTCCCAAAGAATCTTCTCCTCTTCCTTGCGCAGCTCCTTTTTGATGCGATCGACCTCGACGCGCGCGAATTTCTGCTCTTCGGTGCCGAGCACGTCCAGATATTCCTGCTCCGCCTCGGCAAGCGCTTCGCGCAGATCGCTCGTCGCTTCAACGATGCGCGCCTGAAAGCTATGCGTCATGGCGCGCAGTTCGTCGTTGCTCTTCCGCTCGAACGCCTTTTCCAGGTCGTTGATCTGGGCGACAATCGGGCGGTATTTCTTGAGCACCTTTTCATTTGGATCGCCAGTGATGGCGTAGTACATTTTCTTGAACATAGATAACTGACCTCTATTATCTCACGACCCTACCGTCTGGCGATAGTATTCGCATGATGACATGAACGCTTGGTTGTATGCGGGTCGTTCAACCATGTGTGATTCCTTTGCAGCGTTCTGTCACGTTTCAGAAAGCAGCCTATTATTCTACCATGTATCGATAACTCACGTATAATAGCGATTCCATAGGCGGCGTTGTTCCGCAAGAGCGATACAAGTTGGAGGAAAAGTGAAAGCAGTGCTTGTTTTGCAAGATGGTGCAATCTATAAAGGCGAAGCGTTTGGCGCAGCCAGGACTGTGGTTGGCGAGGTTGTTTTCAACACTAGCCTGACCGGTTATCAGGAGATCATCACTGATCCTTCCTATCGCGGGCAGATGGTGTGCATGACGTTGGCGCATGTCGGCAACACCGGCGTCAACGCCGAGGATGTCGAGAGCGACCAACCGCAGATCACCGCTTTTATCGTGCGCGAGGTGAGTCAGGTCGTCTCCAACTGGCGCGCCAATGCGACGCTGCATGATTACCTGGCGCGACATGGCATCCCTGGCATCAGCGAAGTGGACACGCGCTCGCTGACGCGGCGGCTGCGCGACAAAGGCGTGCTGCACGGTGCGCTCTGCACCGACGGCTCGCACACCGCCGATGAGCTGCTGGCGATGGCGCGTTCCTGGCATGGGCTGGATGGCCGCGACCTGGTGCAGGAAGTCACCTGCGCTGAACCCTACAACTGGATCGACGGCACGCGCGTCGAGTGGACGCCTGTGCCAGCCGGCCGCGGCGAACCGATCACGGCCACGCAGTCGGAAGAAGAGCAACCGCTTGTAGTGGCGTACGATTTCGGCGTCAAGCAAAACATTCTGCGCCGCCTGACCAGTCACGGCTTGCGTGTGACCGTCGTTCCTGCCGCCACGCCTGCCAGCGAAGTGTTGGCTATGCAGCCGGACGGCATCTTTCTCAGCAACGGACCGGGCGACCCGGCTGCTGTTCCCTACGCTGCGACGGCTGTCCACGAACTGTTGGAAACGGGCATCCCGACCTTTGGCATTTGCCTGGGTCATCAGATCATCGGGCTGGCGCTTGGCGCGCGCACCTACAAACTCAAGTTTGGTCACCACGGCGGCAACCAACCGGTCAGCGATGTCGATGTCACCAACGTTCAGATCACGGCGCAGAATCATAACTATGCCGTCGATGAGAGCACGCTGCCATCCAATGTGGAAGTGACGCATCGCAACCTCAACGATGGCACTGTTGAAGGGTTGCGTCTGCGCGATCGCCCGGTGTTCTGCGTACAATACCATCCCGAAGCCAGCCCAGGGCCGCATGACGCCGACCTGCTCTTTGCGCGTTTTGCTGAAATGGTGAAGGCGCGGCGAACGTCAGTTTAAGTCGGCGTGGTCCAGCACCGCGCATATCGTATTCTCGGCGTGGTCCAGCACCGCGCATATCGTATTCTTTGAGGAAACATCCATGCAGGAGACCTTGCGCGTACGTGTGGGACGGCGAGTCGAGATCGTGTTGATTCACGAAAATGACGAGGAAGAGCCGCTGACGCTCGATATTGTGAACGACGCCGTGGCTGATTTTGAACAGGGGTTGCTCGGCGCAAGCACGTCGCTGGCAAAGGCCATTGTTGGCGCGCGCGGCGGCGACGTGATCGATTACCGCGTGGGCGACCTGCGCGCCGTGCGCGTGATGACAGTAGCGCGCAGCCCTTCTGACCTCGACCATAGCGCCAGCGAACGCCGTCAGCAAGTCATCGACAGAGCTGTGAGCGAATCGGACCGCACCAACGCGCTCAACTTTGCGTCGTCCTTTTCGAGCAAGTGGGGCAGTTATGAGCCGGAAGGCATCAAGGACTGGTAACCGGTAATCTGTCACTTCGTCTGCAAGTTAGCAGATGTTGACTGCCGGGCCTGAACTGACTTCACGCCGCTGGCACGAGCACACGCAGGGCGCGTGGCTGGATGCGACAATGAATAAGGTCGCCTTCGAGGAGTTCGCCGTCGCTCTGGATGCTTTGCGGCGGATCGCAGGTGATTTCCACCTCCTTTGCCTGCCAGCGGCGAATTGCAGAGCCAAGCAACGGTCTGGTTTCGTCGGTTTGCACCGAATCATCGCCGGCTTCCGTCTGATTCATGCCGAGCACGGAGCTGATCACGTCGAGGAATGTTTTAACTCCCGCCGGCTCGATCACGATCACATCGAGCAGTCCATCATCGACAGCGGTGTCGGAGATCAGGTTCACGCCAGACAATCCGATGTTGCCGGAGTTCGCCACGATGCAAGTCAGCCCTTCCACCTCATATTCTTCGCCGTCGGCGACAATTCGGTAGCGGGCGACCGGCGGCGCAGCGATATTTTGCGCCGCCGCCCACAGATAAGCAAAAACGCCGTATTTGTCCTTTGCTTCACGATCGGCGCCAGCCACCATCTCCGCCTCCAACCCAATGCCGACGCGCAACACAAAGGTGCGGCCATTCACTGTGCCTAGATCGACAACGCGCACCTGGCTGGCCGGGTCAGCCGCCACACGCAGCGCATCTTCCAGCTTGTTGGGAATGCCCAATTCGACAGACATCACGTTGGCTGTGCCGCCGGGCAGGATCGCCAGACAGCTCTTCGCGCTGCCCGCCAACGCCGCCGCTGCCTCCGCCACGCTGCCATCGCCGCCGTAGATTGCAACAACATCGGCGCCGGCTTCCGCCGCTTCCTTCGCCATACGCTCTGCGTCGCCTGCCGCTTTCGTGATGCGAATGTCCCAGTCGACCGGATAGGCGGCGAAGATATTCTGCACTGTTTTGAGATTCAACCCCTCCTGTCCGGCGCCAGGGTTTGCGATAATTTGGACGAAACGGTTTGGCATTGGGTGCTCCTTACAACCTTTCACACGCGCCGATGCAACATCGCCAGTTCCGAAGCTTAACCGCTCGCGCGACGATTATGGACAGCCACAGTCTCATCCTGATAACGCTGCAAGTACAGCGTCTCGCTCGACATCGTCGCAGGTCATATCTTTTCCTGCCAACTGGTAACTGATGCCCGACCATACAGAGGTCATCGACGACGATACGAGTGGCAACAGCCCATGCTGTAATGGCAAAATCTTTGACATTCCGTACAGCATTATTGTAGACGTTTGAACGGTGTTTAACAATCTATCGAGCATTTGCTCGGATTTCATGTAATCAACACCAGCACCACCGAGATCGTCACCATGCTCGCAAGCGTGCTCACCAATACGGCGGCGGCGACCAGACGGGGAGCGGCCCCGAATTCGGTTGCGAGCACGGTGGCGACAACGGCAGTCGGCATGGCCGCCTGCAAGATCATCACTTGGCGCTCCAGCCCGCCGATGCCAAGCAACAGGCAGAGCGCCAATGCCGCCAACGGCGATACACCCAGTCGAACAATCAGGCTGCGCCAGACGACGCGCTGTTCGTGGTTGAACGGGGTGACGCTCAACTGAACCCCCAACAGCACCAGCATCATCGGGATGGCGGCGCCGGCCATCAGATCGACGGCGCGGTAAAGGCTGTCGGGCAGGGGAACGGCGAAGCGATTGAGTAGCAGCCCGACGATGGTCGCGTAGATCACCGGCGCACGCAGACTCTGACCGATTGCCTTGCCCAACGGCGCCGATCCTGAGGAAGCGACAAGGACGCCAAATGTGTTGGTCAACAGAGCGCTGATTGCATAATAAACTGTCGCAATCGCCAGCCCTGCGTCGCCCAACGCAAAAAGCGTGATCGGCAGTCCCATGTTGCCGTTGTTGCTGATCGCGCTTGATATCGTCAGCGCCGACCGCCGCCGCCGCTCTTGATCGGCGCCGATGATCCAGCCGAGCACACCCGTCACCAGATAGACGCCCACCACGAGCATCAACTGCTGTTGTAGCAGCGCTGAGCTGATCTCCATGTTGTACAGGCTACGAAAGACTAGCGACGGCGAACCGAGATAGAAGACCACGCGCCCCAACGAGCGTCCTTCAAGTCGTACAGCGCGCGCAAGCACATAGCCAGCGCCTGCAACCAGGAAGACAGGCAGCACCGTGCTGGCGAAGACACGCGCCAGGCTGGCAACCATATCCATTGCGAACAGCTAGGGTTGACGACGAGGATGACCGGCGTCTACATCTTCTTCGCCGCCGACATTGTGGAAAACTTGATAATGCTCCAATGTGGGGGTGAAGAACTCGACTACATACTCGTTGGGGATGCCCATTGGCTGTGTGACCTCGCTGAGAAGAGCGTGGATAAAAGCTGAGCGCTGCGCTGGTTTTAGCTGGCGCGAGGCGTCATCCCAAAGCAAGATCGTGCCGTAGACGCCTTCCGCCGTGTAATGAAGATCGAGTTTGCCGATCGTCATCGGCGCGCCATTAGCTGTGACCTGGTCAAGGTCGAAAAGCGCATATTCCTCCGAAGAATGCGTGCGCACCAGGCGCTTGAGCTTGAGGTTCACCGGTTTCGGCTGTGTGTGATTGCGTTATTCGTATTCACCCAGATCGTCGTCATCGTCATCCCAATCGTCCCAGGGATCGAGATCGTCGAGTACGTCTTCATCTTCACGTTCGTCGAACAGAGGGATTGCAGCAGCGTCGGCGCCTGTGTAGAAGAGCATATCCTCCAGCGCCATTTCCGCCTCTAGGGCTTCCTCATCCTCGCTGGCCGCGATTTCTTCGAGTGCACGCCTCGCCTGTTTTCCACCGATCCGCCCTAATGCAAAGATGGCAGCCAAACGCACCGGCTGTTCATCGTCCGTCAACAAATCGAGCAGATCGGAGAGCGCTGCTTTTGCCTCCAACTCTCCGCACGCAATGGCGGCTTCAGCGCGCATCGCTGGCGAGGGGTTGCGCAGTTCGGCGCGCGCCATGCGTCGCCAACGAATGTCCGCGCTGCGCCCCATCGCGATCAACGCACTTACTCGCATCTCCTCCCACGGCGAATAGTAGGCGTCCTCGATGAACTGGCGTACTGCGATCTCGCCAGAATAGGCGATGCTCTCCAATGCCCGGCGCTGCACGATCATTGGCTCGTTGGCGTCTGTCAGCACAGCGAACAGTGCGTCCTCGGCGCGAATTGCAGGCGCTGCATCGAGTTCGTCCAGTTCGCCAGCCAACACATAATGACCCAGCACAGCGGCGGCGGCGGCGCGCACTTCATCGGCGCTGTCGTGCTGAAGGCGGTAGATGATCGGGCCTAACAATTCCGGCCTTGGCTCGTTTTCATTCAGCGTCTCAAGCACAAGCTGACGTACATCGGCGTCGGGATCATCGATGATGGCTGCCAGAAACGCGCTGATGTCAACGTCAAGAAATTCTTCGACGCCGCGCGCCAGGACATCCACCGTTCGAAGCCGATTGGCGACATCAATTGCGGTCCAGTGACGGCGCACCGTTTCCACTTCCTCGCGCGTTAGATCAGAAAGCGCAAAATATTCGTTCAGCGGCACGTCGTCGGGCGCAACGCTCAACCGTCGCAACAGTTCATCGACCGTCCAGTCTGGCGCTGGCGCAAAATCTGACGCGCCTTCTTCATCCCACGCTTCGTCAGGCGCGATGTCGAATTCTTCATCGAATTCTTCATCGAATTCTTCGCCGAATTCGTCGCCAAATTCATCACCAAATCTGTTGTTGCGGTTATTTCCAAAGGCGTCGTCAAAACCGCTTTTGCGCCCGTTCTTCATCATTTTGCACTTTTCCGTCCCAACACACGATCACTGCCAGGTGAAGCTCCATAGTTCACTGGCAGGGCTGACCGACGTCAGTGTTCCGTCGGCAGATCGTTCTGCAACATCGACATACCAGCGCCATTCGCGCCCATATTCCAGCGGCGCCAGCCCACACAACGCGTCGTCTAGCTGCCATAAGGTTACATTGGAAGGACGTTGCTGCGCAATTACCCAGACGATCTGATCGACGCCATTCGCATCACGTCCATTGACATAGCCGAGATGAACGACATATACATCGGTGGGTTGAATAAAGGGGACGGCATTCCAGACCAATCGCTCGCCAGCGCCGCATTTTACTGAAACTCGATTTTCCGGAGCGCGCAGCGTTGGCGGATCGAGCCGAGTCGCACTTGTTCTGGCGGCAGATGTTGGGGTGGCGGTCGGAATTGTTATTGCCAGTGTTGGCTGCGGCGTCGGCGTATTTGTAGACGTCGATGTTAAGGGGGCGTCGCCAGGGATGATCAACTCTTGACCAGGACGCAGCGTTCTTGCCTGCGCCAGGGTCATGCCGTTGGCGTCCAAAATGCGCTGCAGGTTGACGCCGTAGCGCAGCCCGATCGCCATCAGCGTGTCGCCCGGCTGCACCGTATGCGTGATAGTGCCTCGCGTTGGCGCTGGCGTGGGCGTTGCGGTGGCTGGCGGTTCGACCGTTGCGTTCGGATCCGGGATGATGATCTCGTCGCCTGGCTGAATGGTGTAGACGTCGTCCTCGGTTAACCCATTGGCTGCCAGCAACGCCGCCAATGAAACATCGTTGGCGAGCGCAATTTCAAAGAGTGTATCGCCGGCGCGGATGCGATGAATTTTGGGCGTCGCAGTTGGCGCCGGTGGGGTTGGCGTGGGCAGAGCGAGCGCCGCCTGCACTTCAGGAGTCGTGGGCGTGGTTGCCGTAATCGAAGCAGTGTTCGCAGTGACGACGGATGGAGTGACGCCGCCGCTTGCACGCACCGTCGGTGTGCTGATCGGTGTGGATGATGGCGCCTCGGTTGGCGTTTCTGTTGGCGATGCTTCGGTTGATGTCGGTGCGCTGGTCGGCGTGTCGACCGGCGTTTCCGTCGGCGTTTCCGTCGGCGCTTCAGTTGGCGGCGGTGCAGACTCCTCAGCCGGCTCCGGCGTCGCCTCGGCGTCGAGCGATGGTTCGCTGTTTTCTACGCCTTCATTTTCGCTCAGCGCTAATGCGTCCGTCACACCATCGGCGTCAGCGACTTCTTGTGGCTGCGAAGGCTGGCTTGACCGTTCGATAAAATTTTCCTCAAGCGGCTCCGTCGTGATCGACAAATCAAGCTGCAACTGATTGCCAATATTCCCAACAAAAGTAGCAACGCGCTCGATCTGCCGCTGCGACCATGCGAGCGGACTTGCACCGCCCATCTGGGCGAACAAAACTGCGCCAAAGAACGCCACCAATACCAGAGGGGCGCCCCATGTCAACAGACGTGGCGGCGCTGGCTGTAGCTCGCGACCACAATGTGGACAGACGACAAGCACAGCCGACGCCTTGCCGCCACAGCGCCGGCAACGAATTTGCTTGTTGCGCGATGGCAACGAATCGCCGCAAGTTGGACAAATCGATGCGTTGATGCTGGCGGGGGCGCCACAGGTTGGACAGGGTCGCGTTGCCGCTGATCTCAATTCCCCAGATGTTGGGCTATTTGCCGGAAGTCGTGGGGCGTCCGGGGTCGGTGCTTGTTGTGCCATAGCTCTCGTTTGGTGTTAATGATGTGCTTGATGATCAATGGCAGGCAGACGCTTCGTCCCACACGAAAACGAAGCGTCTGTTGAAAAAGGGCCGGACCTACTGCCCCATTAATCGCGCCCAGTCAATTGTCTGCGGCGTTGAACTCAGATCGCGCACAGTGATAAAGAGCATTAATCCCAACAACAGGGCAAAGCCGATCATGTGAATCAACCCCTCGCGCTCTGGGCTAACGCGACGACCACGGATCGTTTCGATAAAGATGAAGAGCAGGCGACCACCGTCGAGCGCTGGCAATGGCAGCAGGTTGGTGATCGCCAGCGCCGCGCTCAACACCGCAGACAGCCGCAAAATCGGGAACCAGAAACCGGTGTCGATGGTGGCCGACATGGCGCCGCCGATCATTTGGGCAATACCGACCGGCCCGCTAACCTGCGCCTCCTCTGGCGAAATCTGCCCTTGGAAGAGCAGCATCGGCAATTGCAGGACAAGCATCGCATAGGAGCCGGTGCTGACCACGCCGTTCCACAATGCTGGCAGCAGATTCATGCTCGCCATACGGTTGACCGTGCTGATTTGGACGCCAAGGGCGCCCTGTCCTGGCGGCGGATCGACGCGCGGCGTCACACGAAGTTGCAGCCATTCGCCGTTGCGCACGATGGTCAATATGATCTCCTGACCAAGGCGATCGCTGACAAGCTCGTTGAGCGGCGTAGCGGTGGTCACTTCAATGCCATCCACCGCATAGACAATATCGCCAGGAAGCAAGCCAACCATCTGCGCCGGGCTGGCTTCGGCGATGCCGGTGACCTGCGTCATCAACACCGGCGTGTATTCGCTCGAACGCACGGCATTCCACACCGCATCGATAGAATTCACAGGCAAGGTGACAAGCCGCCCCTGACGCAAAACGGACAACTGTTGCGAGTTATCTATGGCGGACGGCCCCATCACCATCAGCGAATCGTCGGCAAAGAGCGGTGTGCGCAGCGGTGCACCGTTGTAAGCGACCACAACGTCGCCTGGCTGCAAGCCAAGCGACGCCGCAGCCGAGCTGACACTATCAAGCCGCGGCGAACCAGTGGGAATCGGCGAACCGGCCATCAGGCTGGCGGCAAAGAGCACGATCGCTAGCAGAAAATTCATCGCCGGGCCGGCGAACAAAGTTGCGGCGCGCGCACCGCGGCTGGCGGCGTTGAATGAGCCGGGCGTCAGGTCGCCGGCGTCTTCGCCTTTCATACGCGCAAAGCCGCCGAAGGGCAGCCAGTTTAGCGTGAAGTCGGTGCCGTCGTAGCGAAATAGCTTCAGCGCCCGCGGCGGATAACCGAGACCGAATTCTTCGACTACGATGCCGTTGCGTCGCGCTACCCAGTAATGGCCCAACTCGTGAAAAAAGACGAGTATGCCTAAAACAATGACGAAAGAGATGATTGTCAGTAGTGTATCAAACATTCTTGATCCTTTGGCGGACGCCCAAAACGTCAGCCTGCCAAACAGCCTACATTATAGCCGCATCGCCGTCGATGCCGAAACTGGATGCGCCTGTTCCTGCACATAAATGCGCGTGCCGACCGCTGCGCCAGCCAGTGCATAGCGTACATGCGCCGCTTCCATGCCGCTGCACACAACAATCTCCATGCCGGGGTGACGCTGCACCATTGCCAGCGACTGCATAACTTTGGCGTACATCCCGCCGGTTACATCGACGCCATGGCTGCTGCCCAACCCGGCGACGACGGCAGCTAACGTCTCCGGCGTGATCGATGCAATCGGCTGCGCCGTCGGGTCGAGCTGCGGGTCGGCGGTGAAGATGCCGTCCACCTCACCCGCCAACACGATGCGCGTCGGCTGCAACGCATCGGCGAGCCGGTCGAAAATCTCTTCAGTGCTCACGATCGTGCCGCCTCGCACTGTGTCGAGCGCTACGTCTCCAAAGATAACCGGCGTCAGACCGCGTTCAAGCGCCAGCGCCACCGTTTCCTCCGGCCCCTGCATCACGCGACCGTCTGCGCAACGCAACAGCGCACCCGGTTGAATGCTCCATGCCGCAATGCCAGCGCGCAACAGTTCGGCGACGACGATGCGGTTGAGCCGTGCTGCCGCATCGCCCACTGCAGCGTAGCCATACCATCCCCCAACATCGTATACGCCGTCACGCGTCCCATACTTGCGCCCGTAGATATGTCCAAAGCTGCCCGACCCGTGTCCGATCACGAGGCGCAGCGCAGGGTCGGCCTGCTGAGCGGCGGCAATCTCCTGCGCCAGCCGCGCAATAACGTCCAGCCGCGGCGTTTCTGCTTTGCGTTTGTCGGTGATAAGCGAGCCGCCCAGTTTTAAAAAGACAAGCATTGCGTTTCGTTGCACTCTAGATCATATAGAACTTGCTGTGCCGAATCAAATGGATCGCCGCAGCGTGACAAGAACTGTAGACGTTGCTTGTAGCTACGCTGAAATGCGTCACCTTCGCACTTTATTCCTCTTCTACTTTATCACAGCCGCAAGCGTCGTCAGCAGGGTCTCTTCCTGTTCGGGCAGCACAGTGCGCGGGTCGAAGAGCAGGCGATCTTGCTGGATGCGACAGATCACGGGCGTGGGCTGGCGACGCAGCGCAGCGGCGATAAGATCGGGTGCAGGATGGTCGATTGCCAGCAGCGCAGTGGGCAGCGTCTCGCCCGGTAGACTGCCGCCGCCGACTGCGCTCTCGCCTGGATGCACTTCCGCTACAATGCTCTGCGCAGCCAGGAATGTCTGCCAGCCTGCTGCTCGCGCCTGCAAATCGGCTATTGGCGCTGCAATCATACGCCAGACCGGAATCTCCTGCACAGCGCGCCCATGCCGATAGCTATACAGCGTTGCTTCAAGCGCGGCCAACGTCAATTTGTCCACACGCAGCGCCCGCGCCATCGGATGACGCTGCAGCCGCTCGACATGTTCCGTGCGCCCGACAACGATGCCTGCCTGAGGTCCGCCGAGCAGCTTGTCGCCGCTGAAGGTGATGATGTCGGCGCCGGCGCCCACGCTCTGCTGCACAGTCGGCTCCGGCGCCAGACCGTATGCCGCCGTATCGATCAGCGTGCCACTGCCCAGGTCGTCGATCAGCAGCAGGCCGCGAGCGTGGGCAGCAGCAGTCAACTCGGCCAGCGACGGCATGGTCACAAAGCCAAGTTGCTTGAAGTTGCTGCTATGCACGCGCATGATCGCTGCACTCTCAGCGTTTACGGCGTAGATGAAATCATGTAGATGAGTGCGATTGGTCGTGCCGACTTCAACGAGCCGCGCCCCACTCTGGCGCAACACATCCGGGATGCGAAAGCCGCCGCCAATTTCCACCAGCTGGCTGCGACTGATCAGCACTTCGCGCCCCTGGCAAAGCGCGCTCAACGCCAGATAGACTGCAGCTGCATTGTTGTTGACGACCATCGCAGCCTCAGCGCCGGTCAGCTCGCACAACAAACGCCGCGCATGGTCGTGCCGGCTGCCGCGCCCGCCAGCGACCAGGTCGTACTCCAGCGTGCTGTAGCCTGCCGCCATGCGCTGCACTGCGGCGAGCGCCGCCGCCGACAACGGCGCCCGCCCCAAGTTCGTGTGGATAATCACGCCGGTGGCGTTGATCACCGGTCGCAGCGAGGGCGCCAAGGCTTCCTCCAGATGCTGTTGCACTAGGTGCGGCCACGTATCGAACGTCGGCGCAACTTCACCTGCGGCAATCGCACGGCGAGCGTTGGCCAGCACTGCACGCACCGCCTCCGCCAGCATCGCATCGCCTATCGTAACAGCGAGATGGGCAAGTTCAGGCGTACGCAGCAATGCATCGACGGCTGGGAGCTTGCGGTATTCGGCTTGACGGTCAGAAACGGTTGCATTCGTAGTAGACATCGTGTCCTGAAATTTGATTGCCGGATTTGATCTCGCGTCGCCTGTTGCGTGTTTCGTGAGATTCTCGTCGCGACTACATAGCACACAACAGGATGCGCTTTATTCTACTACAGACATAGACCAATTGAACGGTTTCTACTCTGCGTCGGGACAAAGCAGGTCACCGCCTCCAGCGAGACATGGCTGGGACAAAGCATCCCGTCATGCTGGAGGCGATGACCTGCGATGAACGCCTAAGAGCGTGTTTGCAATTCGGAACGCGGTTGGCACACCTGAGATAAAATAAATGATGCTAACTCCAAATCAATATAAACCAGGTGGTTCGCGCCACCCCAAGCTGCCATCCATCGATGCATTCGCTGGGCGATTTTTGCGCCCGCTGTTGCTCTATGCGTTTGGGTGTAATGCGAGTATTGGATGAAAGTTGCTGGTGCGTCATGGTCGCTCTTCCCCCATTCATCGGCGATCGCTTCCTGGAGCGCACTCATCACCGAATCGAATTTCTGCAACACGCTTGCTGTTTGTCTTACCGTTGACGTATCGCTATTTCATCATCAAACTGCCATCAGAAACAGCAACAAATCGTTACACTTTCCGTTACAGAAACTGCTACCCAGGTTTTGTATGTTTGAACAGGGTGTTGGTGCGGTGGGGAGGGGGCGCCGCCGAAGTTTTACAGAGGAGCGGTGTGACCGGCGTTGTTCAGCACGAACGAAGCCAGCGAGATAAACGTTACGCTCTATGCGAACATTAGGTCTAGCGTTGGCACATGGGGCAGAAGTGTGTGCTGCGTTGTGCAAGCACGATACGTTCGATCATGGCGCCACAGCGGGGACAGGGTTGCCCAGTGCGTCGGAATACATTGAATTTCTCTTGAAAGCCGCCCGGCGCTCCGCCGGGCCGACTGTAGTTCTGCAGACCACTTGCACCCAGGCTGCTGCCAGCGTTGGCGATGCCTTCAGACAGCACATCCCGAATTGCACTGTGTAGCGTCGCAATTTCTGCCTCATTCAGCGAGCCCCCCGGGCGCGCCGGATGAATCCGCGCCCGAAAAAGCGATTCGTCGGCGTAAATGTTGCCAACGCCTGCGACAATGTGCTGGTCAAGCAGCAACGCCTTGATGCTTGCCGTGCGCCCACGCAGGGAAGCCGCCAACCCTTGTGCGCTAAATGCGTCGTCCAACGGCTCTGGCCCCAGCTTCGCCAGCACCGACGCCGTGTTCGTCACCAGCCAAATTCGCCCAAATTTACGCGAATCCTGATAAATCAGATGGCGTCCGTCGTCGAGCTCCATGACGACATGTGTGTGCGGGGCAGCGACAGCGTCCGCTGGAGCCACAAGAAGATGTCCCGTCATCCGCAAATGAACGACCATCGTCAGGCCGCTGGCAAGCCCCAGCAACATATATTTGCCGCGACGACCAAATTGCGCGAACTGTTGCCCGACGATCTGTGCAACAAACATTTCGGCGTCGGGCCAAGCAATCGTGCGCGGCCAAGCAACCCGCGCGCCGACAACCCGACGCCCCGATAGGATCGGCGTCAGGTCACGCACATACGTTTCGACTTCAGGCAATTCGGGCATGACAGATCGACGATGACAACGTCAAAACGGCTATTTGTTCTCAATCAAGCATTACGGCGGCTGCGTTGCCAAAGCACGCCAAAAACAATCACTGCGCCAAGCAACGCAATCTGTAGCCAGGGCAGCAGTTGCGCCGGTTCGACCGACGCCACATCACGCGTTGGCGGCGCCACGGCTTCACGATGCGGTTCAGCCTCGCCTTTGGGCAGCGTTGCCAGCGTATCGACAGTCTCCTGCTCCTGCATTCCACCTGGCTGAATGGCGACGGCGCCCAATGTGGCGACCGGTTCCGGCACGACGCCGTCAACATCTGCAGGCGCTACGGCAGTTACAGACAAGCCATCGTCTGGCGTTGGCGCGACCGTTATCTGGGTTACAGATTCTTCCTGGGCAATGCTCGCTGGCGCTGCACTTCCCAAATCCTGTTGAGGCGCAGAGGCGGGAGGTGCAAACGCAGAGCCTGCCACCCCTGCGCCCGCCACGTCATAGGGGGCCGCAGCCGACTCTTCAACCGGCGGGAGCGGATTCAGCGGGTCCTCCTCGCGCGGCGAAGACGCTGCGATGCGCGCAGCCGTCACAACAGGCGGCTGTGCAGCTTCCATCGCAACACCGACCGATTCATCGTTGGTGGTTAGCGCTGCTGAAGGTGCTGACGGCCCGGCGCCTTCTTCCTGCAAAATTGCCATCCCCGCCGCTTCGGCGCCGGCAGGCGTCTCCCTGATCGCAGCGGTTGCCTGCGGAGCAGGCTCCCCGGTTGCTGTAAGTTTCGATGCGGAAGGCGTATCCTGCTCATGTAGTGTTGCGAGCGGCTCGCTTTCAGACGCCGCAAGCGACTCCACAGCCTGCGCAACATCGCGTACGACTGCGACCGACGCCGACAGTTGGTCAACCTGCCCGCGATCGCTCAGAAACGCAGGGACGATCACCATCACCAGCAAGAGCGCCATGCTGGCAGCCATTGCATTGCGCCAGACAGGGCTGCCCGTTCGCCAGAAATCGCGCCACCGTTCGGTCAACGCTATCCAACGGCCAGATTTTTGCACCGGCCTGGTCGGTTGAATATGGGTTGCCGTACGCTGCTCTGTCGCGATCACGCCGGGGACAAGCGCCGGAGTATGCGTTGGTTGGCCTAACTGCTCCGCCGTCAAGGTGAAGGAACGCGGCGCTTGTAAAACGGGCATTGTCCGCAGCAGATTGACCGTCTCGCGCAGCGTTGCAAGCCGCCAGGCAACGGTCGTATCCTCGCGCACCGCCTGCTCGATTAGGGCGCGTTCAACGTCGGATACGGCGTTGTCGATATAAGCGGACAGGAGTTCGTCCGTAATCTCTGGATAGCTTGATGTCTTCATAGTTTGCAATAGCCTGCCATGCCCCACCTGATGCAGGAATGACTTGTTCATGTTAAGGACGGAAAGCAGGCGGCAATAGTTCCGGTCGCTGGAGCAAGTAGTCGCGCACGCGAGTGCGCGCGCGATTGATGCGAGACTTGACCGTTCCCATCGGCGCCCCGGTCATTTCGGCGATTTCCTCATAAGAATACCCGTGTACATCGCACAGGCTCAGGACAAGACGCTGATCGGGCGGGAGCGCAGCAAAGCTACGTTCGATCAGCTCGCCTAATTCCATCTGTTCGACATGCGCCTGTGGATCGGCGGCTACGTCTTCCAGAAAGGGAGCATATTCGTCATTCTCGATCAAATCATCGAGGCTGTCGGTGATTTTGCGCTGACGCACGCGCAGCAGATCGTAGCAAGTGTTGGCGACAATGCGGATAATCCAGCTTTTGAAGCTTCCTCCCTGAAACGTAGCGATTGCCCGATATGCCTTGATAAAACTTTCCTGAACGACATCCGCCGCAGCCGCGTTATCTTGCAACGTCCGATAGGCAACGCTGTAGGCGAGGTTTTGATAACGCAGCACAAGCTGATTAAAGGCGTCAAGATCGCCAGCGATTGCCTGCGCAATGGTGAAGTCTTCTTCGGTTTGCAACGATGTCACGACACGATCCATGTCAATCTGGCGATTGTAGTTTGACGATTCCAGACTCGCTTAGTATACTGACTTCAATTCTGGTTTGCGCCGAAGTGGCGGAACAGGCAGACGCGCACGACTCAAAATCGTGTGGGGTAACCCGTGTGGGTTCGACTCCCACCTTCGGCACCAGTTTTGTTTTCTGGATGGCAGCGCCCCAAATCATTGCAGCCAAGCCTGCAATGGATTATAGCAGGGTTGTCGATCTTCCAGGAAACGACATGCCAAACACTACGCAGAAACAGTTGCGTAGGAAAGGTGGTGGATAACGGTCCAGCCCCCGGTCAGGAAAGTCGCTACACTGGATTGAATGAGCGTTAAGCGTTAATTTGATCCGTGTCGACAAGTGGAACCTTATGATGAATAGAGTACAATTCTTGACTACGCCCTCCCCCGGTTGTGCTGTTCGCTCCGCGTCTTCGCCCACCAAACGCAAGCCTTCAACTACGTTGCTCCTGTTGCTCCTGGCAATTAGCGCGTTGATGCTTGCTGCATGTGGGCCGTCAAACGCTGGCGTAGACAGCAACGAACGCCCGATCGAAGTCGCAATGCGCATTGCACAAGAGTTCGAGCTGGATCAGAATCTGGCAAAAGCGCAATCCGCGCTCGACGCACTCGACGTCCCCAACCAACGTCAATGGCTGATGTTGCAAACGGAGGCGCTGATCGCTGAAAACGCCGACCCGGCGGTGACGGCGAGCATGGTCAAATTGACCGAGGCGTTGAACATTCAATCGAGCGTAATTCGCAATTATGCCTTGCGGCAGGGTTTGGTTGCACCGACGCCCACTTTTGTGTTGGAGGATGTTGCAGTGGCCACGCCCCAACCAGATGTATCCGCGCAGGTGGACCCGGCAATCGTAAGCTCGAGTATGGATGTCACCTCTGCAGAAACGACGACTGAAACAGAAACCGAAGCAGCATCGGCGGCGCTGCTTGCCCTGCCAACCCCGACTTTGGAGCCGACGACGCCCGCGCTTCCTCAAGGCAAGTCAACTGGACTGGTTAACGTGCGCAGCGGGCCGGGCACGACCTTTGCTATTGTCGCCTCTTTAAATCAAGATGACGTTGTCGATCTCGTCGGCAAAACGCCGACCGGTGATTGGTGGCAGGTGCGCACATCGGACGGCACGGACGGCTGGGTCTTTGCTCAGTTGGTCGAAGCATCCGGCGATGTAAGCGGTGTGACCATTGCTGCAGATATTCCAGTCGCGCCACCTACCGCAACACCGGCGCCGGTTGCCGTTGCCGAACTGCCCGCATCACAAGAGCCGGCTGCAGAAGCGCCCGCACCACAAGAGTCGGCTGCAGAAGCGCCGGCAGCAGAGGCGCCGGCGCCCCTTGCTGGTGGCCCCGACTTCCGTCTCGTCGAAAAACAGTTGTGGGATGTTTTCCGAAATGGAGGGGCAAAGGACGGTCCTACTGTTCGTTGCGGTGAAAAACGTGAGTTGCATGTCTACGTTCGCGATGCAAATGGGAATCCGCTCAACGGCGTCGCCGTGCAAGCACAGCTTGGCGCACGAGAAATTATTGTGACAGGGTCGCAGGGCAAGGGGGATGGCAAAGCTGAGTTTGTCTTAGGTGGTGGGCAAGATGTTGCTATCGTTCGCGATGTAGATGGCCGCGAGGTGACATCCGATATTGCTTACGGATTCACGACTGATCCTCGCGCAATTCCCTTCGAATATCTGATTGCAGGTCAGTTTTGTGAAGATGAAGTAGCTTGTGCTGTTTGGATTGACACCCCATTTCCACCATGTTATGGACATTACAGTTGGGACGTTACGTTTCAGCGCAACTATTGATGCTTTTGTGAGCTATGCGATTGCGTGCGATAATCGGTGCGCAATCGCATAGCCTAGTCTGGTCTAGTCGCTATTCCAATCCTTTCCCAAAAAACGGAGAAAAGGGATTTGAAAGAAGAATTTATCCAATATGCGCCGCTCTTTGCAGGGCTGGCAGCAGAAGAACAGGCGCTGTTGGGAGAACAATTTGTCCAAAACAGCGTAAAACAGGGCGCAGTGCTCTTCCAGGTGGGCGACAATGCCGATGGGCTGTACCTTGTTGGCAAAGGATTTGTTCGTCTTTTCACAGCGAGCGGCAGCAATCTGGCGACTTTGGGGCCGGGCAGCGTGCTGGGGGAAGATAGTCTCTATCGCGCCGTGCCTTATGATGTCAGCGCACACGCTGCTTCTGATCTAGAATTTTGGAAACTTGCCGACCGCGACCTGCGTGCGATCATTATCCAGAAGCCGACCATTGGGTTGAAGCTGAGCCAGAATTTTGGCAGCCTCATCGCGCAGATGCAGGATTATCTCGTTCAACAGTTGGGCAAGACGCCGGAATTGAAGGGGTTGCCGCGCCACACTCTGCAAGCCATCGCCGATCATCTCGAGCCGCGCAAAGTAGCGGCTGGGCAGGTGCTTTACCGCGCGGGCGATACAGCCAGCGGCCTGTTCTTGCTCGAAAACGGACTCATCGAAACTCAACCCGACACCGCTGATGGCGAGCGTCTGCAGATTGGCGCAGGCGGCCTGCTCGGCGCGCTGGCGTTGCTCACAAACAAGCCGCAGACCGCCACCGCCACCGCACGCGAGGACACGCTGCTGTGGGCGCTTTCCGCCGACGATTTTCAGATGATCGCCAGCCGCCAACCAGGTTTACGTCGCAGCCTTGGGCGCAATGTCAGCGCCCGTCTCAGCCGCGCCGACCAGATGCAGGCAGTGATGCGTCTGTCGCAGATGCCAATTTTTGCACAACTGCCGCCAGCAACGATCCAGGCCATTGCGCAGCGTATGGTGTTGCAGCACGTGCCGGCTGGCGAGCGCGTCTATCGCGTCGGCGAAGTAGGCGACGCCATGTATCTCGTCGAGAGCGGCGAGATCGAGTTGACGGCGGAGAATGCGGTCGGCGTTGTGGAAGAGATCGGACGCATCGGGCCGGAGGGTTTCTTTGGCGAGCTAAGCCTGCTGACTGGACAAATTCGAGTCGAGGACGCCACTGCCACCCGCAACACCAATTTGTGGGTGCTCAACAAAGCTGATCTGGATGCGCTGGCCGCGCAGAACCCCGCCATAGGCAAGGCGCTCAGCCAGGGCGTTGCAGCGCGACTTTCCAGCGCAGGCAGATCCGACGAAGAGTCGCTCCGTAAATTTTCGCTGCTTGCCGACCTTAGCGCGGCTGACTTACGGCAGATTGCGCCGTTACTGCACCCGATGCGCTATCGCGCGGGCGAAGTCATCTTTCGCGCCAGCGCGCCCGCCGATCGGCTGTTTCTGATTGAAAGAGGCAACGTGCGCGTGCAAACGCTCAGCGGAGGCGCCTATTTGCTTGGTCCCACCGAATCCTTTGGTGAACGCGCACTGATCACCGAGCAACCACACAACACTACTGTCAGCGCCGACACTGATGTGGATGTGTGGACGCTCAACAAACAAGACCTCGATATGCTGATGAATCGCTACCCGGCGATTGCCATCAGCATATCGCGTATCATCAGCCAGCGTCTGAGCGATGCCTCTACAGTCGCACCGACCGGCTATCCGCCAGTGGGATATCCGCCGACCTCCACGCCGATGGAAGCTGCACCGACGCGGCGCCGACAGCAAGCGGCTGCCGCACAAGAGATGGAGCCGCCGCGCCGCAGACGGCGTGGCTTTGGCGAATGGTACGGCAGCCTCTCTGCAGGCGCTCGATTGCGCTTTATTCTGTTGATGTTGCTCTTGATTATCTTGCTGTGTCTGACATTGCCGTTTACAGCCATGACCATCATCAATGGTATTGGTGCTGCAAGCCGGGCGGTTGCGGAGACGCTCGACAATGCGCTTGGTTCGGTCTACGCCAGCGGCGGCGTGGAGGTCGCGGCGGCCAATTTGGACGCCGCAGAGCGCATGCGTCTTGCGGATATGCAGGTGCCGCCAACGCCGACGTATACGCCTTTCCCAACAGCTACGCCATTGCCGACATTGACGCCGACCCCCACCAACACGCCGGAGCCGACGCCAACATCGCCGCCAGTTGTCATCCAAAATTTCGCGCAAGCGGCGCCGGTTGCCGTTGCGGCGCCTGTCGAACCTCCTCCCGCCGAGGAAGCGCCGCAAGAAGAAGCGGTCGTTGCAGCCGCCGCTCCACGCAATCTCGACGGGCGACTCGGCGCGCTTGGCGTGTCGATCGAGGATGCGCCAGTTGAACCGGGTCAGTCCTATTGGCGACTGATCGAGGTGCGTTGGGAAGACGAGGTCCAGTCTGCTGGCAAACATCATATCTATGTGGACGTGATGGATGAAAACGGCAATCGCATTGTTGGTCAGCCAGTCACCGTTTTTTGGGGGGACGGCAGCTACACAGCTGCGCTTGAGGACAAACCTGCGCCAGACTATGGTTTCAACTATCAGATGTATGCAGCAGGCTATGCATACAATGTCAAAGTCGAAGGGCTGCCAAGCGATGTACTGCGCGGTGCAGGCATGGGCGATCTCGAAAATCGCTTCCGTGGCATCCACACTTCTTATTATCTAGTCTATCAACGAGCCATTCGATAACAGTCAGAACCGGTTCTCACAAGAGAATCGGTTTTTTCTTTGTATACAAAGTCACATCGCACACACCAACAACAACCTGGCGGCTGCTGCTGATCCAGGGGTGCTCATGCCCTTCACGTGCGCGCAGAATGCGTCCCCACCAGCGACTTGCCGTCAGGTTGCTGTGCTCTACGGCGACGCTGTAAGATGCACCGCTTAACCAGGCGCGCAAAAAGACGGAGAGGCTCGGTTCAGGAAACCAGTTCACCCCTACAGCGCCATTGGCTGTCAGGGCGCCGAGCGACAGCCACTGCCACGCCAGCGAAAGACCGTAACAATTTAGCCCGTACACTGCGCGCAGGTCCAGCTCTTCGGGCGAACGGTCGTAGATGTGCTGCAATGCACTGAAGGTCTCGGCATCGACCATCTCTTTGCCGCGATAGCCGACGAGCTTGCCCGCATGACCGTGCGCCAACAACAATAGATCGATGGTGTGGGTTTTGCTGAGGCGAAGCAACGCAGCGACAAGGTTTGGTCCTGTGGCGGCGGTGTCTTCGAGGATGCAGACCTGGTCATAGCGACGATGGGCGCCATAGAGGTGCAGCAACACTTTGGCGTACTCCTCGGTCGCCCAATCAATGACGGCCATCACCCAGCGCGGCAGCGGCACACCCGCAATGTGGCCGACATTTTCGAGAAATACGATGAGTGCAATCGGTTTGTCCGAGGTGGATGCAACAGCAACTGCACCGGTCATTCTTCGCGTGGTTGAACGATTTTCACGGTAAAGTTTTCCGTGATCGATTCCATGCCTTCGGCCAGCTTCTCCCAGGCGCTTGATTGAAAGATGGCACGCGCCTTGTCCAGGCTCTCCAATTCACCGCCGCCCAGGATTTCGGGCGAATCGCCCCAGATTGTGTACCAGACGTCGGAGAACTGAAACCCCATTTTTGCCAGCGCAGGCGCAATCTTGTTGACCAGATACTCCTGGCACTCCTGCTCCTTGCCTCGTTGCATGTCGTAGCTGATCAAAATCTTGACCATGATGTCAATCCTCGCTCATTCGAATCAGTGCAAGCACAATCGCCACAGGCACAGAAACGATTTTTCTATCCATCAGTTTACCATACGAGACGTATAGGGTTGCAACGCAGGTTCCGATTACAGTCAGGGAAAGTTCGTCGTGCCAGCCCAACGTTGCAAAAACATGGGGTAACCGTGGGACATGATATACTCACAGGCGAGCTTCACCTGGTCTAGGTGGCGCCATTTTGATAATCTACTCAACCAATCAAGATTGGAATGATACGATGATTGATACAACGGTTCGTTCCCGCGCTGAAATTCCTCTCGAATACACCTGGGATATCGCCAGCATTTTTCCTTCGCCAGTCGAATGGGAAGCAAAGTTGACCGAGATCAAAGAGCAGCTACCGTCTGTACGCGCATTTCAAGGGCGGCTCGGCGAAAGCCCCGAAATGCTGGCGGAGTGGTTGGAGCGTTTTCAGGCGTTGATGGTGGACATGCAGCGCGTAATTATGTACGCAACACTCGACTACAGCACCGACACAAACAACCAGGCGGCAGCAGCGCGCACGGCGCAGGCAACATCGCTGGCGGCTATGGTGCAGGCGACGATTTCTTTCGCCGAGCCTGAACTCATGCAGCTTGGCTTCGACGTGTTGCGCAGTTGGCGGCAGTCGCATCCGCAGTTGAGAATCTACGCTCACTACTTCGACAACCTCGAGCGCATGAGTGCGCATATACGTTCGGCGGAAGTCGAGGAACTGCTCGGTCAGGTGGAGGATCCATTCCGCACCGCAGCCAACACGCATGGCATTCTCACCAACAGCGAGATTGTCTTCGCTCCGGCAAAATCCGCCGACGGTGCGCAGCGTTTTGAGGTGACGCATGGCACGTTGAACGCGCTTCTGCACAGCCCTGATCGAGAAGTGCGCCGCACGGCCTGGGAAAGCTACGCCGACGGCCATCTTGCTTACAAGAACACGATGGCGAATGCGCTTGCTGCGGGCGTGAAACAAGATGTCTTCCGTGCGCGGGCGAGGCGCTATACATCTTCGCTGGAGGCTGCGCTGACGCCACCTAACATTCCGATTGCCGTGTTTCACAACCTGATCGATGTCTTTCGTCGCAATCTGTCGACCTGGCATCGCTACTGGCGTTTGCGGCGCAAAGTGCTCGGCGTCGATGCCCTGTATGAGTACGACATCAAGGCGCCGCTGGCTGAGGAGAAGATCGAGATCCCCTATCAACAGGCGGTGGAGTGGATCTGCGAAGGCATGGCGCCGTTGGGCGAGGAGTATGTCAGTATCTTACGCCGCGGTGCGCTGGAGCAGCGCTGGATCGACATCTATCCGAATAGAGGCAAGCGGCTGGGCGCCTTCTCTTATGGCGGGCCTGGCACGCATCCTTTCATCATGATGAGCTACACTGACGACATCTTCAGCCTCAGTACGCTGGCGCATGAATTGGGACACTCGATGCACTCTTATTTCAGTTGGCGCACACAGCCTGCAATCTATGGACGTTACACGCTTTTTGCCGCTGAAGTTGCGTCGAATTTTAACCAGGCGTTGGTGCGCGATTATTTGTTGCGCACTCAATCCAGTCGCGCATTTCAGGTTGCGCTGCTTGAGGAGGCGATGAGCAACTATCATCGCTACTTTTTTGTCATGCCGATGCTGGCGCGCTTTGAATTGGAGTTGCACGAACGCGCCGAACGAGGAGAACCGCTCACTGCACCGGTGATGATCGAGTTGATGGCCGATCTGTTTGCAGAAGGCTACGGCGACGAGCTAACCCTCGACCGTGCACGGACGGGCGGCACGTGGGCGCACTTTTCGACGCATCTCTACTCGAACTTTTATGTTTACCAATACGCCACCGGCATTTCCGGCGCAAATGCGTTGGCGCGAGCGGTGCTCAATGGCAAAGAGGGCGCGGTCGAGCGCTATCTGGAGTTTCTACATGCTGGCGGTTCACGCTACCCACTCGACGCGTTGTTGTACGCCGGCGTCGATCTAAGCACACCAGAACCGGTGAATGCAGCCTTTGCAGTGCTTGCTGACTACGTCGACCGGTTGGAAGATTTACTGCTCTAGTACTTTGTTCAAATTCTGCTTAAATCCGACAGTAGCCTCCAGGGGCCGAACTGGAGCCACCAGGCCATCTGCACTGCATTTGACTCTCGGCGACGACCGTGACCGCCCTGCGCAATGCTTACTGCATCGGAAGGCCGTTCGCGTAAATTGGCGCTGCACCACTGCTGATGCGCGCATCAAATTGAAGTATTTGTATCCAAAGATTCAGACTCGACACAACACCAGTTCGTTGGGCAAGTTGGATGCAACGACTAACGGCGGCGCATCGGCTGAACGGTTGGTCGATATGAAAGCCACCAAAAGGATCGGCGGCTGAAGACGGGAGGCTTGATTCCGCTGCCGCCTTCCTGGGTCGTCCAGTCGCCGCCAAGAAAAACCGCCTTCCACTGATCCGCTTGCAACGACTCGCCAGCAAGACCTCTGCTGCACAGATCGTCGAGATATGGGTCGCCGGTTTGCCCAATTGTGCGTTCTCCGCCGGCGTCTTCGACCGGGAAACGCGCCACCGATACAACTCGTCGGTTGTTGCGCAACGAGAGTTCGGGCAGCGTCCTGCTCCCTAGCGTGCTGCATATCACATCGAACTGCGCTTCACTTTCTGCGAATACAATTGATGCATTTTCAGCGCCGACGCTCCACGGTGTGTGGTTGGCGTCGGCAATCAGCGGCGCCAGCACATTGTCGAGCATTTCTCGGACCAGCGCATCGAGCAGCAATCTTGCATCAGCCAGCGCAACCGGCGCATCTTCGCCTGCCGGGATGAATTCAGCCGGCGCGCCGCGTTCGATTAGCAGCTGCTGCCAGGCTGCATCCAGCGCATCCGCACTGGCAAGCAAAGACTTGCGCTGCGCCGACGCGCTCTGCTCCGCCATAACGCGCAGGGTTGTGTGCAATATCTGTGGTCGCAGCGCGTCGAGTGGGTGATCGCCGTCGTCTTCAACGAGACTGGCGCGTCGCCCAGTGAGAATGACTTCGTGCAGCCCCAAAGCTGCGGCTGGCCCACCGACAATGGCAGCGTAGATGTCGGCGAAAATCTCCTCTTCCCAAGCCAATAACCATCGAGGCCAGCGCTCGGCGCTGGTGTCCGACGCAGGGGCAGCCAATGCATCGATCTGCTCATCCAAATGCGCGGCGTAGTTGACAGTGATTTGCCGATAAACGTGATGTCCGGTTTCGTGCGCAATCGCCAGCAGTCTCGATCTGTCGCCAGTTGCACTGAAGTCGATGCCGATCAGCGCCAGCGGTGCATAAGGTATCAACCGGATCGTCGGCGATTTCTGGAAGTAGGTCAGCAACGCGGCCGCCTCGATCAGGCCGTGGCGAGCTGCAGGTGCAAGCGCATCGATTGCCAGGCGGTCGGCGAGATCGAGCGTGGTTCGCATTCTCAAGTTTGATGACGCGCCCTCGCGATGGCTGAGCGAACGCAGCAGGACATCGATGTCAAAGGACATTTGTCGTGCAGTGGCTTCAAGCAGAAAAGTGAGCGGATAGCGTTCATCGCTTTCAAACGCGCCGCCCGGCCCCAGCCCCTTGCACAGAAAATCGAACTGCCTGCGCGCAAAGACGGCCAGGCAGTGTAGCGCAATCAGCGCCGTGCGACGACGGCTCACTGCACCGGCAAGGCCGCTGCGTCCAAGCTCAGCGGCCATCTCAACCAGCGCATTTGTCCGAAGTATAGAACGATCGGAGGAACTTGATGATGTCGGCATAGAAAGTCCTTTTCGGTCTTTGTATGGATATGGAGTCCTTGCAAGTATACTATAAGACCTGCCAGTTGGTATAATGGATTTTGGGTGCAGAACCTAGCCAAAGTGTTCTTTTAGAATGACATGCAAAGCCCGACGAGAGATTGGGAAGTGGCATGAAGATTCTCGCAATTGAGACCAGTTGTGATGAAACTGCAGCAGCCGTGGTGGAAGATGGACGCATCGTCCACTCGAATGTGGTTGCAACGCAGATCGAGATGCATCGCCGATTTGGCGGCGTCTTTCCAGAAGTGGCAAGCCGCCAGCATGTTCTAGCGATTCAACCTGTGATCACACAGGCATTGGGCGAAGCGAACGTATCAGTGCGCAGCATCGATGCCATTGCTGTTACGCATGGGCCCGGACTTGCCGGCAGCCTGCTTGTCGGCGTGAATGTCGCCAAAGGGCTTGCCTTTGCCGCTGATCGTCCATTAATGGCGGTGAATCATCTGGAAGGGCATATCTACTCGAATTGGCTGGATGCGCCTGAGCGCACACAAGGACAGCCAGTAGAGAGTTTTCCAGTAGTCGTGTTGATTGTCTCCGGAGGGCACACAGAATTGATCGAGATGCGCGGACACGGTCGTTATCGACGTTTAGGCGGTACGCTCGATGATGCCGCGGGCGAAGCGTTCGACAAAGTGGCGCGGCTGCTCGGTCTCGGCTTTCCAGGCGGACCGGCGATCCAGCAGACTGCGGTCGGCGGTGATCCAACAGCGTTTGACCTGCCGCGCGCGTTGCGCCACGATCCGGCGCACCGGTTTGACTTCAGCTTTTCCGGCCTCAAGACTGCAATGCTCAATTTGACAAGGCGTTTGGCGAACCAACACGAAGATTTGCGCAACCCGCGTTTGCTGGCTGATCTGGCGGCTTCGTTTCAACAGGCGGTGGCTGATGTGCTGGTGGAAAAGACCATCATCGCTGCACAGGTGGCTGACGCGCGCCAGGTATGTATCTGTGGCGGCGTTAGCGCCAATCGCTGTCTGCGCACAACCGCCGAAGATCGGTTGACAGCGCTAGGGGTTCAGTTGTACATTCCACCATTTGTCTATTGCACGGATAACGCAGCGATGATCGGCGCGGCGGCGTACTACAACTGGCTGAAGCAGAATTCTGTCGGGGATGGGCTGATGATTGATGTGCACGCGTCGCTGCCTTTGACGGAAATGATAGAATCGCTCGCTGCCTGATGTGCTGCATGGTGTAGATATGGCCAGAATTCTCAACGGCGACCGCATCGGCGCCACGGCTCAGCTCAAGATCGGCGCTACGGCTGCGATCTTTGACGCAAACAGAGAGCGTATATTGTTAACGCAGCGCGCCGACAACGCGCAGTGGTGTCTGCCTGGCGGTGGCATGGAGCCGGGCGAAAGCATTATAGAGGCCTGTGCCCGCGAGGTGTGGGAAGAGACTGGGCTGGAGGTCCGTATCACCCGACTGATCGGCGTCTATAGCAGCCCGAATCGCATTACAGAATATGCCGACGGCAATCGCTTTCAATTTGTGTCGCTGCTTTTCGAGGCGGAGCCACTCAATTGGGAAGTCTTTCTGGGTGAAGAATGTCTGGCGTGGGGATGGTTCACGCCAGACGAAGCGAACGAACTGGAGATGCTTGACTCCCACCGTGAACGGCTGCCCGATGCCTTTGCGCACGGCACGGCGGCGTTTTTCAGGTAGTCAAACCAACCACCGTTTGGCTCAGTTCTCGACCTGCTCGAACTCGTCGTTAACCACCTGATAAATCCAGATTTTTGGATCGACGAGATCACCATCCGGCTCGAAGCGCAGTGTGCTGAGCAGTGAGTCGAAGCTGTTCTTGCGCAGGCTGTCGGCTACGGCGCTGCGGTCGAATGAGTTGGCTTTGCGCACCGCCTCTGCCAGCACCTGCATAGCCACATAGCCGTTGACCGAATAAGTGTCCGGGTTGCGATATTCGACCGCCTGATACGCTTCGACCCACTTGCTGTCGGCGGCATTGCGCGGGCTGGGCGCAAAGGCGCTGACATACATCCCTTCGGCGGCGCCGTTGGCTTCATCGATCGTGGCTGCCAGAAATGCGCCGTCGCTGGCGAGCATTGGCAGATCGATGTCGGATTCGACCAATGCGACGCGTAGATAGGGCGCCTCAATCTCGTAGCCTGCATAGAACACGGCGTCCGGTGCTGCGCTGCGGATGCGCTGCACCTCGGCGGTGTAAGTGCTCTGCCCTTCCGCCACCTCGGCTTGCATGACGACAGTCGCCCCACGCGCATGCAGCCCTTCGATCAGACTCGCTGCCAGCCCGCGGCCGTATTCGGTGTCGTTGTGCAACACCGCCACCGATTTTGCCTGCAGGCGTTGAACCAGAAAGTCGGCGCTGACCTCTGCCTGCACGCGGTCATTGGCGTTGACGCGGAAAAAATTGTCGTAGTTGCGCTCGGTCAGGCTCTGCTCTGAAGCCGTGGCGGAGATCACGACCAATGGAAGATTCTTGTATATCTCCATAGCCGCCAGCGTTTGCCCACTGTTTAGGTGACCGATAACCGCCAGCACGCGTTCGCCACTGGCGATTGCCTGGCGGATTTCCTCGGCCCGCTCAACTGCGACATTGCTGTCGGATTCATCGTCTAGCGGGCGCACAACAACGCGATATCCCAGCAGCCCACCCGCATTGTTGATTTCCGCCGCAGCCAACCGCACACCACCCAGAACTGTCTGACCGCCATTGGCTTGGAAGCCACTCAAAGGCACGGCGACATAGACGATGACATCGCCGCGGTCGGGCGCGCCGTTGCGCCCACACGCCGCTGTTATCAATGTAACTAACAGGAGGATTGTCAACAAGAATCGCTTGTTCATCATAGTTTTGCTCTACCCACTACGTTGCACTGTAGTCATAGACTTCGTTTAAACTGCTCACCAGGTCGTCGAGACGCTTGACCTGCTCCTGAATGTCGGCGCGCAGCCGTTCAGCGCGACCGCTGTTGATCGACTCGGCGTTGAGCAGCTGCACCTGTCCGTAAACAGTTCCCAATGCAGCCAGACTCTGATCCATTTGAAGCTGCGCCTGCTTCATGCGGGCGTCGAGCTGGCGCAACGTCTGCCATTGACCGTTTTTGCTGGCAATCACCTGGTCAAGCTGGCGCTGAACATCTGGATTCTGTTCGCGCTGGCGCTTTTCCGTTAATTGCTGAAGTTCTTGTGGCAGCCTGGTGCGGTCGCGTGACAACAGGTCGTCAGCCAGAAACGCATCGAGGCGAAGGGCGAGTTGATAGATATTGCTCACCCAATCGGAGAGCTGGTTGGCGGCGTCGTCGAGCCGATCTCGAATCAAGCCCGCGCGCTGTTTGCGCACCTGCATTTCGATGCGCCGTTGATATTCCAACGCCTCTTCGACCTCTTTGCGCAGCGTCTTATCCCTGATTTTGCCGGGGTCGAACTTCTCTTGAAAGATCTCCAACATCACGCGGGCGTTGGTTTCGGCATCCGTCAAGCTTGAATAGACCACCAGCCCAAGTGCAGCAACGCCAAGCGCAAGCCACAGTTCGCGCGGCAAGCCGAATGGACCGGGCGCCAGAAAATAGACGAGAAGGGTTAGCGCAATCACCACCGCACTTTCCCATCGGAAGATGGCATATTGCAGAATGTTGTTGCGCGCTTCTTTTTGAACTTCCGTGCGGATGTCTGACATACGGTGATCAGATGGGTGAATCATTGTTCATGCTGCGTCTCTGCTGTTGCGTGAGTCGTGTTGCGTGTTCCGTCAGGCGCCGCTTCACGCAACACGACTCACGGGCGGCGCCAGAAACCAGCAAAATGCACTGGCTCGCCACTCACAACTTCTAGAAATAGGTCGAAATAATGCGGTATAACTCTTCGATGTCGGCTTCGTCAGCGCGACGAAACTGACCACCGCCAATGCGCGCCATCTCCGACAGCATCGTCGCATCGACATCGTTGCCGAAGCCAATCGTGAAGATCACGATTGGCAGTGAGGGTGTGCTCCTCACCAACGCCTGCAAATCGTACAAATTGCGTGCACTTTGGTTTTCAAGTCCATCGGTCATGACGACAACTGCGTTGATCGCTTCGGGTTGGTTTTCTTGCTGCAAAGTGGCGACGCCGGCATAGGTTGCGTCGATGAGCGCTGTGCCGCCGGAGGCTTCCATGCGGTCGATCATCTGTTCAAGACGTTGGCGCGTTGGGTCATCGAGTACAGCCAGCAGGCTGTAATCCTTCAATTCGGAGCCAAACTCGATGATGCCGACGCGATCGCGGTCGCCGCGAATCTGCGCCAGAAACGATTTGAGCGCGCTCTTGGCGGCCCTAAGCTTGGCGCCTTCCATGCTGCCGCTGGTGTCCACCACCAGGTACACGTTGGTCGGGCGCTTGGTGTAGTACCAATAATCGCGCACAACATCGATGACCTCTGACGAGGGCATTTGCAGCGTTGTCTGCGGCTGTCGCCAGTCTACGGCGTTTGTACCGAAAAAGGGGCTATCGGCGCCATCTAGCGAAATGCTCAAGTCGGCCGGTCGATAGCCGGCGGCCAACAGGCGACGCTGGGCGCTCTCCCCGATAAGATATTCGCTGAACGCCTGGAAAGTGCGACGTTGATTCGTCGTCACCGCCGGCTCGCCTTCGCGCTGACCCAGTTCGAGCAAAGCTAACGGATGGTCGGTCCACAGCGTACCCTCGGCGGGATACAGTGCGATCAGCCGTTCGTTTAGCTGTTGACGGTTCCAGTCGATGACAACTCGTTCCTGCGCTACGAAGAGGTCGAGAAAGTTGCGCCCTTCCTGGCGCAGCCGCTCTACAACCTGATCTTCGTTTTCGCCGTAGAAGCGTACAGTGCCTTCAACCGATTTGACGTATTCCAGCACTGTCGGGTCGGTGGCAGCTTCGACGGTCAACCCGCGTGTGATGCCAGCGCCGGCGTAGAACTCCGCCAACACAGCGAGCAAACCGCTGGCGTGCCGGGTATTGGCGTGGCTCCACTTGAAGTTTGGATCCTGACGAGCGCGCTGCTGGATGTCCTGCCAGCTCACCGGGTTGTCGGGCCAGCCCAGCCGACGTGCAACATCTTCCCACGCTGCAAGCACAATCGGGCTGACAGCGTAGCGTTGTCGCGTCCCAACTCTTCGCTGTCCGATTGGCATGGCGCTATCGCCATCTTGCGTCTGATCGGTTTGCGCTGCCCATGCCTGTTCGAGACGGTCGAGCCAGAGGCTGCTGTCGGGTGAAATTGCCTGAAATGGCGGGCTGAATTGCGCTACCTGCACCATTTCTTCGGGATCATAGGTTAGAACTTCAACGACCAGGCTTTTGCCATCCGGCGCCCGGTAGCGCTGGCTGTTGAATTCCTCCGCCAGGTTCCTCAGCACAGGCGCCATCACCGGCGAAACAGCGATGGACAACACTGCACTGTCGGGCTCCCAGGAGCTGACGACTGTTGCTGCACTGGGGGCGGTCGCCGAGCGAATCCCATCGACAAACTGCCGCACAGTGTTGACGACAGTGACAACTCCGCAGCCAAACAGCATGATTATGACAATGATGAGCAGCGCGCTGCGGTTTTGATTGGTTTTTCCAGAGCGAGACGATGGTTTTGTCATGATCGCTCGCCTCACTGTTTCACATTGAGATCAAACCAACGCAGCAGCGCCAACAGCGTATCTCGGTCGGGGCTGCGCATGGCGGTCGTGCGCGGCACAACAGGTAGAACGCCACGGTCGGCCCATTTGACGAACAGGCTCTCTTCGCTTGCGTCAACCGAGATGTTTGGATTGGCAGGGCGCAGACCGTAAGCCAACGCTGCTTTTTGCTGTTCGTCGCTAAGCAGATAGCGCTGGAATTCGAGCGCTGCGTTCTTTTGCAGAGCAGTCGTTTCGGGCCCAACCCACACCGAGAAGGGGAAGTCGAACCAGGTCAGATACTCTGGGTAGTAGAGCGCCAGCGGATCTTCCCAGCGCGTCAGGATGCCCTGCATATTCTGGAGAAGGTCGCTTTCCAGCAACTGCCCACCATCGCCGACGCTGTAGCCAAAGAGGGCGAAATCCTCAGCCGTGTACGCGCTTGAACTGCTAAAATCAGTCACGGCGCCCATTAACTCCTTGAGCCATTTCTGGAACTCGGGGTTGACAACATCTTCGACTGAAATATTGGTGCGGTCATAATATTCGCCGGCGGCGGCAATCATGGCTGCCAACCCGCCAACATTGCGCGACGGATTGGGAACGACGAGTTTGAAGAACCCCCACGCTGGTTGACCGCCCAGTTCGGGCCACCCACCAGCGGCAATAGCGGCATCGTGGATTGCTTCCCAATTGATCTCGCCAAATTTCTGCTCCAGTACGTCGGCGCGGCTGTTGTAAAGCCCCCATGTAAACAGGCTGATCGCTATCGGGCGCGCTCGATATTCGCCGTCGGTCAGGAACACATCGCGCCCGAGACGTTCTTTGTATGCGGCGTTCGCCAGCTCAACCAGGTAACGACTATCGGGGATCCAGGCGACCGGGAATCTTGTCAGCGCCTGACGTTCTTCATCGGTCAGGGTATCGGGCGTCTGTCCGGCGGAAAGTGCGCCAAACTCGTTTCGATCCCACCGACCGAGCGCCGTCAATCCGTCGACCGCCTCGATCTGCACCTGGATCGGCACACCGTCAATGGTGCGCTTCTCTGCATTGAACTGTTCGGCGGCGCTGCGCACCCACGGCTCAACGGGCAGCGAGGTGAGAATACGAATGTCAACAGTGTTTGGGCGTTGCACCGTCAACGCTGCACCACCGCCGCTTCCTTGGTTTGTTAGCAGCATTGTCACCCCTATGATGATAAGTGCGGTGACAATGATCGAGATAAAGACAATTCGTGTTCGGTTCATCGGTTACCTTACTTGCAATCCGATGGTGCGGATTAAGGGGGACTGTATTTGAGTGAATCTGCATTTGAACGAACAGGGGCAGCGCAGATCAGCATTTGCTGCAAACGCTGATCTGCATTGCGCACCCCAGGTCTACTTTTCGATGCCAAGCTTCTTCTTGCGTTCGGCGAGCTGGCTGTTCAGTACACCCCGCTCCAGAACATCGTCCATCTGCTTGTCAAAGCTGGCGGCGCGAATTTCGGAGGCGGTCGTTGCCTTGTCTAGCCGTGCGCGGATGCTCCCGGCAATGCGTTCGATGTCGCTGTCGCCAGATCCCATCAGATCGTCAAGGCTCTTCATCGCCTTAACAGTGGTCTCCTTGCTCTTTGCCAGCTCGAGCAGCGCCTGCAGTTCCTCGCGTTGCTGCTTCATGGTCGCCAGCCGCGCTTCGAGCTTGACCTTGGCGTCGAGCAACTTTTGGAACTCATCCTCCTGACGCTTGAGTTGTTCGCGATAGGTCTCCACTAACCGCTGCGTGCTGTTCAGGCGGCTCTGCGCAGCAACGGCGGCTGCCTCGTTGCCCTCGAGCAGAAAGGCGTCGATGGCGCGATCCAGTTCGTCTTCGCGCTGCTCCAGGTCTGTCAGCTTACGCTTGAGCGCCTTGGCTTCTCCGCCAACGGTTGCCGCAGCATCTTCAAGATCTTCCAAATTCTGCTCGACCTGGCGCACGTATTGATCGATGACGGCAAGGCTATTGCTTTTGAGCGCTTGGTCTACAAGAGCATGAAGATTTGCAGAAATCAAGACTGAAATTTTGTCTAATAGAGACGCCATTTGGTTATCCTCCCTGATTTGTCTGTATGAACCTGTTTCATTGATTACGACATCCAACGAGAACGGGGTGAATCCAGCCATTCGATTGCCTGCCGAGATGTTGATGATGTTATCTCTGGTTCTGGATTACGGACTCTCGTCTCAGTACGATGGGGATAGGCGTTTGGTTGCATTCCCTTATCCCGACAGACATTATAAATCGGGCATTCGGGAAAGACAATGACAATGCGCTGACGGATGGCTTGTCTCTCGCTGACATTTGGCTGCCTTCCACGGCGACTTCCGCCTACCGATGGATATTCCGCAACGAGGATGCGACCACACCTACACCCCTGCTGACATCCGTCAGGCCATACGAGGAACGACTAGGGGTTGTGGAAGAGGATGCGCTGGCGGATTTGTTGCTAGTGGACGGCAGTTCGCTAGTGAATCTGGATTTGATCTTCGATCCGCATCGTAATCTTCGGGTGATTATGAAGGACGGCAAGGTTTACAAGAATAACCCTGTGTAAAGTACGTTATTGAAATTTTGGATTTGCGGATTTGACGGGAGAGTGGAAGGGGTGTAACATCTGCTTTTGTGCCTGAGGGGAAGGCTTGAGGAACTGAACGAGCGGCGAAGGCCCTCGAAGGCAGTGAAGCGAGCCGGAAACAGGGAA
>CALJMI010000111.1 GCA_937981885.1 uncultured Caldilinea sp. | reverse complement strand
TTCATGATCATGTGGCTGGCGGCGGCGTACTCGAAGCCGTTCATCGTTTCCTGCGCATAGGGCGCCGGGATTGTCGGTTTGGTGGCGCCCGGGGGCCAGGCGCAGATGACAAGACCGCCTTCGTCGTTGAGACAATAGATGCGACACGGGTTGTAGACCTCGCCCATCACCGGGATGAAGTTGTGCTTGAAGATGGCGGCGCTGGCGGCGCGCACCTGCGCTGGGTCGAAGATGTCGCCCAACCCGTAGAGGCTGGCGTGCCACTGTCCCAGCACCTGGTCGATACTCGATCCGTCGCCGATCTGGTATTTGATCTCCTGGTGTTCCTCGTCCCAATAAGCCTCCAGCGTCGAGCCACCCATCAGCACCAGCTCATCCTGTGCGAACGCCTCGACAATGCTGCGGTCGTGCAGGTCGATGCGCTGGATGTAATATTCGCCGTTGAAGAGATTGGCGTCCGCCCATGCCTTGCCGCGTGCGAAGATCGCCCGATATTCGGCGGCTGTGGCGGCGTCGCCCAGGTGTTCAGCCATCTCTGCGCCGGCTTTGAGCGCCGCCAGGTACATGCCGGTGAGCCAGGAGTTGGGTCCGAACAATTCCATATCGAGCGTATGGTGTTGGCGTCCCCACAACACGCCGGTCTTGTCCGGGTCCCAGCGATCCTCGTTGTTGGGATGCCAGGCGAACTCGATCGATTGCTTGACTGCGGGCCACAGGCTGCGCAACCATTCGCTGTCGCCGCAGATTTTCCAGTCGCGATAGGTCTTGAGCACGCCGCCAAACTGCCCGTCGGCGCACGGTCGAAAGCCCCACAGCCCCACGCCCAGCGGCAGTTGCAGGCGGAAATCCATGCCGCCGTCGCGCCGCAGGTTGTAGCGATAGTCGGCGACGCGCATCGAACGTTCCAGCGCCGGGAAGAGGAACGGCACTGCCTGTTGGTAATTCCAGACGTGCGTGCAGCTCCCTTCGCAGCAGCCGGCGTCGACCTGGCAGCCTTCCCAGCCGTAAAGTGTGCCGTCCTCCAGGCGCAGCACGGTAGGCGACTTGAGGATCGCCAGGTTGGCGGAGACGGCGTCGATGGCGGCGGGCGGCAGGCTGGAGGCAAAGAGCGCCTGCTGGAAGCGCGCCGTCTCAGCGTAGAGGCGATCCCACTGCGCAAGCGCATAGCAGGCGCTGGCTTGTGAATCAGACCAGATCGTGGCGTAGTAGTTCTTCCACGTGCGGTTGACGCCGGGCGGCAGCTTTTGGTCGCGCTTCCAATAATTCTCGCAAACCGGGAAATTCCAGGCGATCACAAAGCGGACGCGGCGCGATTCGCCGGGCGCCAACTGCACATGCACTGCCAGCAAGCCTTCGTTGCCTTCGCCGGCGCGCTCCAGCGGATAGGTGCGGTTCTGGAACAACCCGCCCGCCGTGAAGTCTTTCCAGTAGACCTCCAGGCTGTCGAACCAGACGCCACGGAACCAGTATTCTTGCCAGCTCAGCGCCGCACCATCGGTCAATCCGGCGTCAGTTGCCAGCGTCAGGTCGCCGTAGCGCGTCGTTTCCGGCTCCACACTGTCAGAGGTGAGGTGCAGTGCATGTCCCCACGCGCCGACGTGGACGACGTTGCGGTTATTGGCGGGCAGCGGGTTGCGCAACACGCCGACGAGGGTGTAGTCAAGCGTCTGGTCGGTCGTGTTGGCAAGCGTGTACTCGAAGAATGCGGCAGGCAGGCTTGAATCGTGGTCGTTCAGCGGGATCAGCGGGCTGAAGGCGCGCAGCGTCACCGCGCCCGGAAAATGCGTATCGTCGAAGGTGAGCGTTGCAATCGGAAACTCGCCGCGGAACTCGACATCCTTGAAATGCGGCAGACCGGTGAGATACTCGCGACGCGGTCCCCAGCCAAAGCTCTGAAAGTGCGGCGCGTGCAAATCGCCCTGGTAGGGCGGGTGCAGGTCGCCGTGCAGCACGCGTGCGTCGAGCACTTTGCCGTTCGCCTCGGCGCGCACGGCGAAGTGCGAAAAGCCGTTGACGCTGCCCTTGTTGGGGCGGTTGAAAATCTCCCAGTCGATCAGGCGACCGTTGCCCGCCAACCCAATCGCGCCCGCGCCAATGCCGCCGAGCGGAAAGCTGATCTGTGTGGTCTTGGCGTCGCGATAGATGAAGTCGGTCATGCAGTGCCTCCTGTGGTCTATGATGGGTTGTAATACGATACGTTGAATTGGGATCTTCTGGCTGAAAACACCCGAACGGTGCAGTTCCATAAGTGCCTTCACCATATCCGGGTAACGACAGCAGAAACAACCGTCCGACATCTCCACAACGACAAGCCGGCTGCGTCGCACAAGGATGGCTCCACCAGATTCTCACCCTGATCGTTGGTCACCAAACCAACGCCGAAACCTTGCGTTGTCAGACGCTGCGCTGTCGCCAAAAGAAGCGTGGACTTGCCGGCGTCTAAAAAGCCGCCGACCAGGATCACAGGACTGGTCATGGGGCCATCGATTCGGCGTGTACAACCAGGAAACAATTGTTGACGACAAACAGCGCAAAGCAAGCCGGCAGAATCAGGAGCAGCCCCAGGCTCAGATTGATGACGCCAAATGCCAGAAGCACCGCCAGTGCAGCCAATCCCAGCGTGTTGATCACATACCGCGCCGACAAGATCACGCTATTTTGCAGTGCGTTCGTTACGGATGTATCGAACAATGCGAGCAGTGGAAGCGCATAGAAGGTCACAATCATCAGGATCAGGCAACCGAGCAGAACGAGCGACGCTCCAAAAACCGTTGCCAGCGGCGTCAGGTCATCGTTTGACGAGAGCGCGAACCAGAGTGCAGTTGCAAGCGGGAACACTCCAACTGCCCCTAACCGCAGGCTGTCCAGCCACCGATGACGAAAGCCGAAAAGCAGGAGAACTGCGTTGCCTGTGTGACCGCGTGCAAGCGACCCTTCATAAGCCAATAGGCCCACCCACGCTGGCGAAATCAGACCAATGCCACAGAGCAACGCAAGCCAGGGTAGCCCAAGCACAAACAGGACAAAGCTAGGCGCAGAGGCGGCGCTAAAGAAGATCGCTCCCAACAGGACTTGTGGCAGATTCTCCCACAGCTGCATGGCTGTCAATGGGAGATAGGTGCGCGAGTTGAGTTCATCCTCTCCTTCATGTTCCTTTGATGTCCGTGTCAGGGGCGACTGTCGATTCTGCGGCATCCGATTTCTTCTACTCATCCTTTCAATCCAGTGACTGCGATGCCGCGAATGACGAAGCGTTGGGCGAGCAAGAAGAACAGCAACACCGGGAAGATCGAAATCATGACGCCTGCCAGCACATGAGCACGGTTGCCTGTGCCCATGTAGCCGTTCAGCATCACGATTGCGATGGGAAAGGTGTAGTTATCCCAACTACGCAAATAGAGCACCGGGCCAAGAAAATTGTTCCAGGAACCCAAAAAAGTGAAAATTGCCAGCGCTGACAACGCCGGCCCGACGAGCGGCAACGCAATCTGCCAGTATGTGCGCCAGTAGCTGGCGCCGTCGATTTTGGCTGCATCGGTCAGTTCGGCAGGAATGCCCATGAATGCCTGTCGTAACAAGAAAACGCCAAAGGCGCTTGTCGTAGCCGGTAAAATCAGCGCCCAGTGGCTGTCGAGCAGACCCACCATGCGAATCAAAATGAAGGTGGGAATCATGATGACCGTCGCCGGCACCATCAACGATGACAGAAACACAAAGAAGATCACATCACGCCCGGGATAACGCAGGCGAGCAAACGAGAAGCCCGCCATCGAACAGGTGATCAACTGGGCTATCGTGACAAGCGACGCGATCTTCAGGCTGTTCCAGAAGAACAGGAGAAAGTTGATTTGAGGCGAATTGATGACAGCCAGGTAGTTTTGCCAGTGAAAGGCTGTAGGCCAGAAATCTGGCGGCAGCTTGTACGAATCGGATGGATTGCGCAGCGATGTCGAGAAGATCCAGCTGATGGGCGCGAATTCAAGGGTAGCCATGACAATCAAGAACAGCCAGATGGAAATCTCGCCGAGATAGAACCACATCGAGCGGCGAAATCGCGATGATTTGGTCGGACGAGATGACTGTGGTGCGACCGATGTTGACATACAAAAGTCTCGCTTCTATTGGCTCAGTCGTAGTGCACCCAGCGGCGCGATAAACGAAACTGGAACAGCGTAAGCGCTATCAGGATTACGAAGAGCGTCAACGACACCGCAGCGGCATAGCCCATTTCAAAGCGTTTGAAGCCGATTTCGTAAATATAGAGAACCACGATTCTGGTCGCGTCGCCAGGGCCGCCGCCTGTCAACACCCAGACGTTGTCAAAAACTTGCGCCGCCCCAATCAGGGAAATGATGATGGCGAAAAACGCAGTGGGAGAGATCAGCGGCAGCGTGATGTAGCGCATTCGTTGAAACTGGCTTGCGCCATCGATAGACGCTGCTTCATAAAGAACTTCGGGGATCGCCTGTAGCCCTGCAAGATAGATCACCATCAGGAAGCCACAGGCTCGCCAGACATCAAACATCACAACAGAGACCATCGCCCACATTGAACTGCTCAGCCATGGCACGGGCGCAAGACCGATCTGTTGCAACAGATAGTTGACCACGCCGCGGTCCTGCGTCAACAAAAAGTTCCATACTAGGGCCAGAGACGCAGTTGTTGTCAGCACAGGAAAGAACAGCGCAGTGCGCAGCAGATATTTGATGATAGAGGGCATGGCGCGATTGACCCCCATTGCCAGCAGAAGCCCGAGCACGTTGTTGAACAAAGTGGCGAAGACAACAAAGCGAAGCGTGTTCCAGTAAACATCTCTAAGCCGTGCATCATTGATAAGCTGGCTCAAGTTGTGGGTTCCTGCCCATGTTGGAGGCGACAACACATCATAGCGCATGAAGATCAGCACAAACGCCGCCAGAATCGGCGCAACCAGGAAGATAAAGAGCGAAATGAACGCAGGGGCAATGAAGATATATCCTGCGAGCACTTCCTGGACGCGGTTGGTGCGCCATCGAGATATTCGTCGCTTCCCAGCGGTTGCGGATGTCTGATACGGATCAGCTACTGTCGTCAACATTCCCTCCTCATCGTGACGCGGTCGTGGAGTGGTTGTACAACCTGATTTGTCGAACTTGAGCGTGTCATGGTCTGGTTTGGCGGCGCTGCAAATGAACGAATTGCAGCAATTGAGTTTGTTGGGACAGGTTGGACTTCCGAACGTGGCAGATCATGGAAGTCCAACCTGTTTTGCTGCGTTCGCCCAAATCGAATATCAGACATTAAGCGTCAGCGTCGATTTGGCATCGATTGGGAGATTTCCGCCTTCATCACCCAAGTCATTGTGTGCAATCACAGGCCATTGCGACCGCTCCGACGCTGACGCCTGCAAATGAGCTACGCCCAGCCTGTAGTTTGTCCATTTCTGCGCGCACCTCGGCGTCTGCCGCAGCCAACGCTTCTTCGACGCTCTTTTCGCCGTTCCAGATTGTCTGGTAGTGGCGGTTGAGAATCGGGTCGACGATGTTGAAGTTCTTCGGAGAAGGAACTGTCTTGGCGTAGTCGAGTGACTCATAGAAGATCGCAGTGTTGGGAGGCCCATATTCGGCAAAGAGTGGCATTTCCGCCACCGACCGCAGCGCCGGAATGTTGCCGCCAGACCTGGTCATATCCATCGACGCATCTTTATTGGAGAGGAACTTTGTCACAGCCCATGCTTCTTCGGGCGTCTTGGTTGCAGAAGCGATTCCCCACCCGTCCGTGCCGGCAACGGTCTTGATCGGGCCTGCACGGTGCGGCTGATACTGGAGATCATAGGTGGTGAAACCTTCATTCAAGGAACCGGAAATACACCAGCGCCCACAGGTGCGCATGGCAAGATGACCGGCATGGAACTGCGCCCACTCTTCCCACCCTTGCGGATTCGGCGAGACTCGATGCTTGAGGATCAGGTCGGCTAGGAATTGCAGCGTCTCCGCCACCTTCGGGTCCATCAGGTTGGACTCTGTCCATGCGTCATTCAGCGGAGATGTGTCGTTGTTGAAATACCAGGCGGCCATGCCAAACATGCCAGAACCCCAAAACGAATATGCATAGCGATCCTCTGCGCCACCCTTGACGTTGGCGACTTTCAGACAGGTGTCCAGGAAATCCTCCCAGTTCCAGTCTCGCGACGGAGGCTCGACCCCCGCTTCCTCGAAGATCGCCGTGTTGTAGTACATCACCATATTGTTCCATGAGAAGGGATATTCCATCTGTTTGCCGTCAACTTGCAGCATCTCCCTTAACACGGGGTGAATGTCATTGTCCAGTATTTCTTTTTCGGCGGGATCGGCGAGGAAGTAATCATCGAGCGGAGCGAGGATTTTCTTGTCTGTTAGAAGGCCAAGCCCTTCGATGGCAATCATGATGACGTCGAGTTGTTCGCCGCCTGCAATCTGGGTCACGATGCGATCGGAATAGCCCGCCCATCCTCCTTCGCTGATGTTGGTTTGGGTGAGCAGCAGGTCAATGTCTGGCAATTGATCCACGGCTCGTTCCATCGCCGGCTGCCATTGATCGATGGGCATCTGTGTTGTAGCGACGATTCGCACCTTGGCTTTTGCCGGCGCTGCGCCTCCTCCGTCCGATGTTGCGCCGGGGGCCACGCCTGGCGCACACGCAGCAAGCAGCGCTCCTGTTGAGGCGAAAGCCGTCCACCGCAGCAATTCGCGGCGACTCAATGTACGCTTTTCCATTAGTTCATTCAGGCCTGACATCTTTCTTTCTCCTTGTTGGCTGACAAAACACAAGAACACAGTGATATCCACAGCCGCAGAAACAGCCAGGCTGCGCGCTCAGGCATGTTTGCTGCGCGTAGAGGCGCGGACAACCAGCTCGGATGGGACAACGTGGCGTACTGGGATCTGCTCTTTGCCTTTGATTTGCGCCATCAGCGAATCAAAGGCTAAAACCCCCATTTGTTCTCGGGCATAATGGACGGAGGTGAGAGGCGGGCTGGCGGACTCTGCACTGGCTAAATCGTCGAATCCGACCAACGCGATGTCATCAGGCGCCCGCAGACCGGCCTCTTTGATTGCCTGGAGTGCACCAAGTGCAGCCCGATCGCTGACGGCGAAAACTGCGGTTGGGATGTTTGGCAGGCTCAGAAGTTGTTTCATCTCCCGGTATCCTTTTTGAGGATAGCCGCTCGAAATGGAAGGCTGTTGATATTCCGGCGCCACTGGGACGCCTAGCTCCTCCGCTGCGCGCAAAGCGCCCCACCGTCGATCGACCAAAGTGCGGTATTTGGGTGGACCCTCGATCAAAGCAATTCGTTTATGGCCGAGTTTGACAAGATGTTCGTATGCCTGAAACGCTCCCCACTCATTGTCGGGCACGACAGAACTGATCGGTGCATATGGTATGTATGTATCCACCAATACGAGAGGAATGCCGAGCGTATGCAGTTCTAGAGCAAGCGCATCATTTTCGGGACATCCGCCCAGGATGATGACGCCCTGTGTTTGATTCTCTTGAACAGATTGAGGCATTCGACCTTTCTCAACGGTGGCCAGAAGCATTCCCATTCCTTGTTGACGAGCTTGCGCCTCAATACTACGGATAATTGCGCCGTAAATCGCTTCGGGAAACGCCGAAAGCGATAATTCTTCCATCATGAGCGTGAACAGCTTTGCCTTCGAGTCATTGGGGGAGCGATTGCGCGGGGTGTAGCCAAGCCTGCTTGCTGCTTCGACGATCCGTTGTCTGGTTTCGACTGCAACTCGTTCAGGAGATTGGAATGACAGCGACACCGTCGAAATCGAAACGCCGGCTTCTTCTGCAACATCACGAACTGTTACACGCCGTGCGCGTGCAGATTCACTCATCGCATTGACACCTGAAAGATATGAACCTGTGAGGAATTTGCTTCATGAAGAATAGTAGCAATAATTATTCGATCTGTCAATAGGAATTTCGATCAAAATCGTGTCGAAATATCGACAAATTATTTCGATATTTATGGATTTTGTTCGATTGAGCTTTTCTCAAGCATACAAACGGTGAGCGAGCGTTGTAAGGCGTCGCGCACACCTTTCTTGGTTGGCGAAAACGCCTTCATAATGTGACAATCGGCTGCCTGAACAAAGTTTCGATACAAAATCCATCGAGGTGTTTGGCGCCTAGCCTACCAAAGTGGTGCAAAGAGAGAAAATCACAGCCAAGTGATTACCCTGGCTGATACCGCTCCCTGATGATCGGAATCAGATACTCGTTGAAGGCGCGGTCGACGTCGTATTCGGGCGACCAGTCCCAGTCCATGCGTGCGGCGCTGTCGTCGATGTCGGCGGGCCAGGAGTCGACGATCGCTTCGCGCTTCACGTCCGGCGCAAAGGTGATCTGCGCAGTGGGGAACGCGGCGAGCACGCGGTCGCGAATCTGCGCGGCGGAAAGGCTGAAGCTGGTGACGTTGTAGACCTGGCGCGTCAGCCGTTCGCGTGAGGCGTGGGCAAGCATCAGCAGCGCGCGCACGGCGTCGGGCATCACCATGAAGGGGATGCGCGCCTCCTCGCGCACGAAGCAGGCGTAGGGCAACCCCTGCGCGGCGGCGTGGATCATCTCTGGCGCATAGTCGCTGGTGCCGCCGGAAGGCACGGTGTAGGCGCTGATCAACCCCGGAAAACGCACACAGCGAAAGTCGATGGTCGGCGGCTGCTCTGCGGCAAGCTGGCGATAATAGCGGCTAAAATAGGAGCCGAGCTGTTCGCAGTAGAGCTTGTTGCAGCCGTAGATCGTGCGCGGCTGATTCCACTCGAACTCGCGCACGCGCTGGAAGTGCATCTTGGTCTCGCGGTCGGGCAGTCCGTAGGCTGCAATCGAGCTGGGAAAGATGAACTGCACGGACTGTTTGCGCCATTGGCTTTCCTCCGCCGCGATCTTGAGCAATTGCAGCGTCGCCTCGACATTGACCTGATGCGCCTCTTCCGGCTGGATTTCGGCGCGCGTCGAGAGCAGCGCAGCCAGGTGATAGATCACGTCGATCTCATACTCGCTCACCAGCCGCGCCAGCAGCCGCAGGTTGAGTAGGTCGCCCTCAACGTGCGTGCTCAGCGACCGCAGCTCCGGCGGCAACGGGTGCAGATCCATTGTCAAAAGCTGATTCTCCGCCTGCTGCGACAATTCCTTGAGCAGCGCCTGCCCGACCTCGCCGCTGGCGCCGGTGATGAAGATGACTCGTTTGCGCATCAGATGACCCTCAGTTCTTTGCCGACGGACTCGAAGATATCGAGCGCCTGCTCCAGGTCGCTTTTGCTGTGCGCGGCGGAGTTCATGACGCGAATGCGCGCCTTGCCCATCGGCACGGTCGGGTAGCCGATCGCCATGGCAAAGAGACCCTTCTCAAAAAGTTTACGGCTGAACTCCTGCGCCAGCGGCGCCTCGCCCAGCATCAGCGGAATGATCGGCGTCTGGCTGTGCCCGGTGTCGAAACCGAGTTGCTGCATCCCAGCGCGTAGGATGCGGGCATTCTCCCACAACCGCGCCACCAGTTCGTCGGATTCTTGCAAGATGGTCACGGCTTCGATGCAAGCCGCCACATCGGGCGCGGTCATGGCGCTGGAAAAGAGGAACGGGCGCCCGCGTTGGCGCAGCCAATCGATGAGCGGCTTTTTGCCCGCCACCAACCCGCCGACGACGCCAAACGCCTTGCTCATCGTGCCGACTTCGATATCGACGCGACCGTGCAGCCCAAAGTGATCGACGATGCCGCGCCCGCCTTTGCCGAGCACCCCCTCGCCGTGGGCATCGTCCACCATCAGGATCGCGCCATGCTCCTCGGCCACTTCACACAGCTTGTCGAGCGGCGCAATGTCGCCGTCCATGCTGAAGACGCCGTCGCTCACGATCAGCCGTCGCCGAAACTGCGGGTTTTCCGCCAGCTTGCGGCGCAGGTCGTCGATGTCGTTGTGCGCGTAGCGGATCGTGCGCGCCTTGCTCAGCCGGCAGGCGTCGATGATGCTGGCGTGGTTGAGTTCGTCGGAGAAGATCAGGTCGCCGT
>CALJMI010000110.1 GCA_937981885.1 uncultured Caldilinea sp. | reverse complement strand
GGCGTCACCATCAAGAGCGCAATCCCCAGCCACATCGTCTGTGAAACCGGCGTGCCCATGATTTCGCCAGGCTTGAAGTCGCCGCTGAAGATGCGCAGCACATCGCCTAGAAGATAGACCAGCATCAGCGCCACCCAGAGCGCGGCAAGTTTGACTTGAATTGCGTCCATTCTTGACACCCCTAGCGTTGCTCACTGTCGAACACGTCGATCACAATCTTGCCGCGCGCGTGCCCCTCACCGAGATAACGCAGCGCGTCGGCGGTCTGGTGCAGCGGATAGCGCCGGTCGATCACCGGCTTGACCTTGCCCGCCGCAACCAGTTCGTTGAGCATGAGCAAGTCCGGTGTGCTGGTGTGCGCCATGACGTTGGTCAGCCGCTTGTCGCCGCCGCGCGAATGCCACCAGCCCCACAACATCACGTCGAAAATCTGCCTCGTCTTGCCACCGGCCATGACGTAGACGCCGCCAGGCGCCAGCGCACGCTTATAGGCGGACAAGGGATGGTAGCCATTCGCCGCAAAGATCAGGTCATACTGCTGACCGCTTTGCGTGAAGTTTTCTTTGGTGTAGTCGATGACATGGTCGGCGCCCAGCATCCGCGCCTGCTCGACGTTGCGCGTGCTGCACACCGCCGTGACTTCGGCGCCGAACGACTTGGCGATCTGTACAGCGAACGCACCGACGCCGCCCGACGCGCCGTTGATCAGCACGCGCTGCCCAGCTTGAATCTTGCCGACGTCGCGCAGCCCTTGCAGTGCCGTCAGCCCGGCGATGGGCAGCGTTGCGGCTTCGGCGAAGGTAAGGTCCACCGGTTTTGGCGCCAGCGCCTTTGCCGGCATCACGGCGTATTCGGCGAACGCGCCGCTGCCGAAGGGTTCGATATCGCCGTAGACAGCGTCGCCTGGCTGGAACTGGGATACACCGCTGCCCATGGCTTCGACGCGCCCAGCCAGGTCGGCGCCAAGCCGATTGCGCTTGGGCTTGAACAGCCCTTCGCCAAAGCGCACCAGAAAGATGTCGGCGGTGAGCAGGTGCCAGTCCAACGCGTTGACCGACGCTGCGTGAATCTTGACCAGGACTTCGCCTGCTTGCGGTTCAGGTTTCGCCACTTCCTGAAGCTTGAGCACATCGGGCGAGCCGTATTGAGTGTAGGTAATTGCTTTCATGGATATCACTTTCCTGCTTCAACTTATCTGTGCGGCGCTGTCACCTGAATGTAAATGAACCATTCATTGCGCTTAGACTGCGTATGTCGTGTCGCGTACCGTGGCGCTTTGCTCTGTTTTTCCGCCGCGCAAGAGCAGCCAGAAACAAAACGCCATCTCACCTACGATCATGGGCAAGAGCAGCACAAAGAGCAGGAGACCGGCAAAATCGGCGTAATTGGGCAGCAGAAGCTGTACGCCGCTGTCGACAAGATAGCTCACGCCGGCGACAAAGAGCAGCACACCCAAAATCTTCGGAGCGTATCCGGATCGGAACACCAGCACGCCCAACACCAGCAGCGAGACGCCGAAAAAGAGCAGCCCGACCATCCAGCCCTCTTGAAAAAACGCCAGAGCCAACATGACCTGGGAGGGGAGTTGCTCCGCTGGAAAGATGGCGGCAAAATCGGCGTTGCTCACTAGGCGCAGGGCCAACGCCAGACCGAACATTGCCGCTGCGTACATGGCGGAATAAGCCAGCCGCAGCCACGCCGCCAGCAAGGAAAGCCGCGCATCGGCCGGCTTGAGAAAGATGTAAAGCGACCAGGCCACCAACACATCAAGCAAAACGACGAGCAGAAAACTTGCCAATCCCAGCCGGAAAAGTTGCTCGTTCGCCTGCAGGTTGGCCAAAGTCGCCGCTGCGTCGTCCGGGATAACCATCCCTTCGATCACGACGAAATTGGCGAACATGGCTGCAATAAACATGAGCAGCAGCCCAAGCCCTGCTGTCACCGCCGCGCTGCGCGACGGCGCTGCCGGCAAGGCTGCTGTAATTGCTGGATTTTCAGTATAAAGCATGGTAACTCCTCTTCTTGAACAACATCTATGAACCGATCAGAACTGACTTTCAGGCTTTGACCACCGCCATGCGATCCCGATGATCAGCAGCAGACAGACCACCTCGACTGTGGCGATGAACAGGTAATGCGGGGAGGTCGAGCCGCCGCCGATCACAAAGACGATCATCAGCCCGGCGACGATGATATTCGCCCATCGATTCACGCGATAGGTCAGCACATGCGACAGGACGATCATCACAATCGCCATTTCCATGATCACTGCGGCGCCCAACATCAGTTGCGGGATCGGCGTGTCGCCGGCAAATTGCAGCATTTCGTCCATGGCGCCGGGGATGAACAACGTCAAAATGTCCGCATTCAGCATGTTGATCATGACGACGACCCACAAGCTGGAAAGCAGCACGCTTTTGTCAATCTTTTCCACCATCTTTGCACCTACCATGTTTGTGATTACTCCTTGCTCTGCGTGTTTGAACAGTCATCCAACGAACGGTCGTGCGGGTCAGTGAGCAGGTTGACCGCAAGCAGCGTCAGCCCCAGATCGCGCACCTTGCGCAGCAGGCCGTAGAGCGCACTCTGGTCGGTGACGACGCCGGTCAGCCGTGTGTCTCCGTCTGGCTCCTGCGTGATCGTCAGGCCGCCGAACCATTCCATCCACTCGACGCCGAGATGACCGGCGATCCGAATTTCATAATACGTCGGTCGATCCGGCCTGGGCGTCCGCCTGCCCTGTTCCGCCATCCTGCGCCTCCTACTGTACAGCTTTGCTGGCTGATAACAACAGCATACCGGCGCCACGGGGTCGATGTATAGACACTTTGGTGTGGTCAGGAGTGTTGTTTTGTCTACTGCTGGGGAAGCAGGTGCAGCGCCCTGGCTTTGGCGACAGCTTCGGTGCGGCGCTGCACCTGAAGTTTCTCGAAGATACGGCGATTGTGCCCCTTCACCGTGTCCAGGGCGAGGAACAGCCGGTCGCCAATTTCCTGATTTGACAGCCCATGGGCAATGAGCTGCAAGATTTCTAATTCGCGTGAGCTAAGTGGTTCGGGGAGGGGCGAGGGGCGAGGGACGACATCCGAACCCCGATCGTCAGAGAGAGGCAACGCCGATGTGGGAAATGCCTCCAACAGCTTGCAGACATACCCCGACATCACGCTATGCGCAGCAGCCATCGTCAACAACTGCGCCATTGACGCGCCCTCGTCGACAAAAATGCGGATGAAGCCGCCGGGTTCAGCCAGCGTCAGCGCCTCCGCCAGCCGCCGCAGGGCAGGCTCGGTTTCGCCTTGCGCCTGGTGCGCCAACGCCTGGAGCACCATCACTTTCAGCAGATCATCCTGCCAGCCCTTTGCTTCGGCGTCGGTGCGCAGGGAGTCCAGCAACGCCAGCGCTGACGCTGCATCCCCTGCCGCCAGGTGGACGCGCACCTGGCAGAATGGCAGTGCGTGACGCTGCGCCAGATGCGCCGCTGCCTCCACCTTGCTCTGGCGCAGCAACACATCCACCTGCGCTGCCGCAATTTCAGGCAGCATCCGTATCAGGTGCGGTCGCTGCGCTGCCTGTGCGGTTGCGACCAACCGCACCCACGCCGCGGCCACTTCGCCGCGCGCCAGCAGCAGTTGCGCCAGCATCACCTCACACGCCAGGAAGCGGTCAGTGTTTTCTAGTTGACGCGCCAAGTGCAGGCTTTGCCGTGCGTGCTCCTCGGCGACAGCCAGGTCGTTCCACGCATAGTGCAGGCGCGCCAGACCAAGATGCGCCCCCGACGCCGCCGGCAGCGGCGGATCGCCCGCCAGTTTCAGGGCGACGCGATAGGACGCCGCCGCCTGGTGAAGCTGATTGTCTGCCTCCTGCATGTGGGCGATGCCAAGCATCGACATCAGGTGCATGATGAAGTGACCGATGGACTCGGCGGCGGCGACCGCGGCAGTGTAGGCGCGCAGTGCAGCAAGACGGTTGCCCTGAAGTTCATAAGCATAGCCAAGCGCCCAGGTCGTCGCCGTGCGCACGGGCAGGTTGTGCGGATGCAGAAATTCCAGCGCCCGATTCGCTTGCGTGACAATCGTCTCCGCCTGATGTTGGCTCACGGCGATGGTGGCGCGGATGGAGGCGATGCGGCCGACCAGATCGCGCATCTCGGCGTCGATAGGGTCGGCAGGCAACACGGCTTCAGCGGCCTGAAGCATAGGTTCGATGCGAGCCATCTGCCCGACAAAGAGCAGCGCCGACGCATAAGCGATCCACAGATTTGGGTGGGCGTCGAGTTCGTGCACTGGCAGCGCCGCCAGCCAGGTCAGCACCGGCGTCACCGCACCGCGGAAGTGGAGCGGCATGCCGTCACCTTCGATCAGATAGGCGGCGCGGTCGATGTCGTGGGCGGCGACGGCGTGTTGGAACGCCTCCAGCAATAGGCCGTTTATCTCATACCACTGGCTAGCGCGATGGTGCAACACGGCGATGTTCACGGTGTTGTCGGCGGTGAGGCTTGCTGTCAGCCGCTGTCGCAGCAAATCGCCAAAAAGATGATGATAGCGATACCAGCGCCGTTCGTTGTCGAGCGGCACGAGAAAAAGGTTGACGCGTTCAAGCCAGGTCAACATTGCTTGGCCTTCGCCAGCGTCAACGCCGACGACTGCCTCGCACAGCGGCGCACACATCCGCTCCAGGATCGACGTGCGCAGCAGGAAGGTCTGGACGGCAGCAGGCTGCTGCGCCAACACTTCCTCAACCAGATAATCCATCACGAAGCGGTGGCTGCCGGTGAATGAGTCGATGAACATTGCGCGATCATCCTCATGACCCTGCATCGAGATGGCGGCCAGTTGCAGACCGGCGATCCAGCCTTCCGTGCGCGCCTCCAGCGCTGTGATGGCGTCGGCGCTCAAGTCCAGCCCCATCGCCTGGTTCAGAAACGCAACAGCCTCATCGAAGGTGAAGCGCAGATCGGCGGCGCGCATTTCGGTCAACTGGCTGCGCGCCCTCAACCGCGCCAGCGGCAGCGGCGGGTCTTCGCGGGTGGCGATTACCAGGTGCAGCGACGACGGCAAATGTTCGATCAAAAACGTCAGCGCCTCCCCAACCGCAACGGATTCGATGATGTGGCAGTCGTCCAGCACCAGCAACGATGGCGTCGGGAGCGCTGCAAGCTCATTGACTAGCGCGGTCAGGAGCGCTTCCAACGACGGCGGCGGCAGCGAGCGCAATGCATTCAGCACGCCAGCGCCCAGGTCAGGCGCCACGCGCTGCAACGCCGTCGTGAGATAAGTGAGAAAGCGCGTTGGATCGTTGTCGCCTGCATCGAGCGAGAGCCAGGCGACCGGGCGTCCACACTCTGCAACCCAGGCGCTGACCAGCGTTGTCTTGCCAAAGCCAGCCGGCGCGGAGACGAGCGTTAGTCTGCCGTGCAGTCCGGCGTGGAGGCGCGCCAGCAGCCGCGGGCGGCTGACGGCATTAGGGCGCGGTAGTGGGATATAGAGCTTGGTGGACAGCAGCGCCGCACTCATGCGGCGGCTTTGTCCGTCACCGCCAGATTCCAGGCGCGCAGCATGATATCGTCGGTGAGCATGGCGGCGATAGCCTCAACGTTCTTGTCAGCGTAGTGGCGGAGGTAGGTTAAGAATTGGTTGCGATGTGACATTGACGGCGCTCTGGTTATCCCCAATATCATGTGGTAGCAGCAGACACGGCTACAGCGAATTCTGACAGAAACGGATTAGCATCTTTCTCTCAAGAGGCTGATTCTGCTCCTGTCTGCATCCGCTGAAGTCGCACATGGCAGGAACGCATGAACTCCAGTTGAGACTAGCTATTCCCGCGAACATGAACTTCATCTCGGCTCAAGCGATTCTGTGCACTAAACCCGTGGATAGAGGCAATGGTCTCTTGCTGAAGCCGTTTACGACGCAGGAAGTCCGATTCCTCTCCGGACGATAGTAGTGGATATGCTACAAGGTTCGTGCTCGTGTCAACCGACTGAGTCAGCGAGTCTTGATTCAGTTCTTCGTCCCCGGCAACAGCACTGTTTTTCATAGTTTCTCCATATCTTGGGCGTTCGTGCTAGAATGCTATCACATTTCCAAAACAAATTGAATCCGTCAAAACACAGCAAGGAGATTCGCCATGACTGAAGGAGCAGGTTTCACCTCGATGGCGGCGGAGGCCGCTGAGACCCAGGCGCCTGAGATCGGCGTCGGCATGTTGGGCTACGCCTTCATGGGCAAAGCGCACAGCAACGCTTTCAAAAAGATTCCGTATATGATGTACCCGCCGCCCGCTATTCCAAAGTTGGCGGCAATCTGTGGGCGCAACGAAGCAGCAACGCGGGCGGCAGCCATCCGCTTTGGCTACGACCGCTACTACACCAATTGGCGTGAGATGATCGCCGACGACAACGTGCAGTTGTTCGACAACGGCGGCCCCAACGATGCGCACGCCGAGCCGTGCATCGCCGCTGCGCAGGCAGGCAAGCACATTCTCTGTGAAAAGCCGCTGGCGCGCACCGCTGAGGAAGCAAAGACCATGCTCGACGCCGTGCAGAAGACGGGCGTCAAACACATGGTCGCCTTCAACTACCGCTTCGTGCCAGCGATCCGCCAGATGCGCAAGCTGATCGAGAGCGGCGCACTGGGGCGCATCTATCACTTCCGCGCCGTCTATCTGCAGGAATGGATCATGCCACACTACAACATGCCAATGATCTGGCGGCTCACGAAAGATGTGGCGGGCAGCGGCGCGCTCGGCGATCTGGGCGCCCACATCATCGACCTGGGACGCTACCTGGTGGGCGAGGTGGAGAGCGTCAGCGCCATGACGCGCACCTTCATCCCTGAACGCCCGTGGGGCGACGGCACGATGGGCAAGGTCGATGTCGATGACGCCTTTGCCGCCGTGGTGAGCTTCGCCAACGGCGCGTTGGGCACGGTCGAGGCAACGCGCTTTGCGGCCGGGCGCAAGAACGGCAACGTCATCGAGATCAACGGCGAGAAGGGCAGCCTGCGCTTCAACCTGGAGCGGATGAACGAGCTGGAAGCCTTCTGGATCGATGACGAGCCAAAGGAGACACGCGGCTTCCATCAGGTGCTGGTGTCGGAGCCATATCATCCGTGGTGGGAAAATTGGTGGCCGCAGGGACACATCATCGGCTGGGAGCACACCTTCGTACACGAGATCACGCACCTGCTCGACTGTATCGTCAACGACAAGCCGGTCGCCCCAATCGGCGCCGACTTCGAAGACGGTTATCGCTGCGCTGTGATCTGCGACGCCATCCTGGAATCGGCGGCGGCCAGGCGGCAAGTCGACTGTAAGTACTGAATGCGTCCTGCCCGATGCTATGAGTTTGCCCATACGCTGATACAATAGAAGTTCAGGTCTATGCGTCGGGCGAACTATGCGGGAGAAGAAACCACAAGCAATGTCGAACCGTTGGCTGATCGCACTGTTCAGTGTACTGGTTGTGGCTGGCGCTGGTTATTTTGGCCATCGTTTGGGCTTCTGGCCAGATGCGCTCATGCGTGTGTTTGCGGCGCCGCGCTGGCAGGCGGCGCCGGAGATGCAAGAGAGTCAGCCAGTCGTCACTTCCTCGGCGCGTCGCATACGCGCCGAGGGAAGCGTCGTGCCTGTGCGCAGCGTCGAACTCAGTATGCCGATCGAAGGCATCGTGCATGAGGTCTATGTGCAGGAAGGCGAAACGGTGGCGGCGGGTCAATTGCTTGTCAAACTCAAGGACAGCCGTCAACGGGTGATGGTCGCCCAGGCTGAGGCGGCGCTCAACCGAGAGCGCGCAGCGTTGGCATTATTGGAGTCGGGTCCGCTGCCAGAGGAAGTGGCCGAGCTGGAAGCGGCGTTGGCCGCTGCGCAGGCTGTCTATGCCAAGTTGGCGGAAGGATTGCTGCCGGGCACGATCGCCGAAGCTGAAGCCGCGCTAGCGCAAGCGCAGGCTGACTACCGGCTCTTGACGCGCGGCGCTGACCCGCAAGAAATCATCGAGGCGACCGCCCTGCTCGAGCTGGCACAGGCGCGGCTTGACCAGGCGCGCTCTGCTTACAATCGCGTGCGCAACAACCCAGACATCGGCATGTTGCCGGAATCACTGGCGATGCAGCAAGCCACCGCCGCCTTCAACGCCGCTCAGGCGCGCTTTGACTTGCTGCAAAGCGGCGCCCCGCCCGAACAGATCGCCAGCGCTGCGGCCGCCGTGCAGCAGGCGCAGGCACGCCTCGACACATTGAAACAGACGCAGCCTGGCGAACTGGCTGAAGCACAAGCGCTCGTGCAGCAGGCGCAGGCTGCCCTGGATCGAGTCAAGGTTGGCGCACGCGCAGAAGAGATTGCAGTTGCGCAAGGCGATGTTGACATCGCAGTGGCGCAATTGCAGAATGCACTGGTTGCGCTCAGTGAGACCGAGTTGCGCGCACCGTTCGACGGCACAGTAACGATATTGGGCGTCGACAGCGGCGAGCAGGTTGCCCCCAACCTGCCGATCATTCAGTTAGCCGATCTATCGAGCTGGCGCATTGAAACACTTGGTTTGACTGAGCTGGATATTGCCGGCATTACGCCGGGCGACGAGGTCACTGTCACCTTTGACGCCCTGCCATCTTTGACGATCAAAGGCAAGGTGGTGCGCATACGTCAGGTTGGCGAGACCAGCCTTACTGCGCCCATGGCTGGATTTTTGCCACAGCGCACGCTTGCCATCGCTGACCAGATCGACGGCGATATTGTCTATCGTGTTGTCATCGAGCCGGATGCACATAACGCCCACTTGCTCTGGAATATGACGGCGTTGGTGGATTTTGGCGAGCGACAGTAGCAGTGTAATGTCATAGCCAGCCTAAACCGCACGAGACGGTCGCCGTGATCGGGCTGGGCGCCATCGGCGCTGCCACAATCTATCGCGACGGCGAAGATGAAGCCGTGGGACGACGGCGCCGACCCTGGCGCACGCGTCGTGCTCCAGGGCAGCTATGTCGATGCCTTCTCTGTGCCCTACCAGCCGGCCTTTCGCCGCGAGCTTTCGCTGCACGTGCCGCGCGACATTCAACCGCGCGACGTGCGCTCCGTGCTCGACGTCAGCAGCGTCAACAGTGACGTGCGCCCGCCCGAAGCCGCCGCCGAGACTTATGCAGCGTTGGCTGAGCCGAGCGTGGCGCTGATCACAGCCGCATTTCAATGGCAATCCTGAACACCATAATTTGAGCAAACCTCACACATCGCTATAATCATCCCATGCCACACCGTCAGGCTCGCTGGACAATCACCGCCCCTGCGCCCGATGCGTTTTTGCGCGCTGTGCCGGAACACCCACTGCTGGCGCAGGTGCTCTACAATCGCGGCGTCGATTCACCCGCCGCGGCGCGCGCCTTTCTAGAGGGCGAGCATGTGGCCATCGAGAACCCCTACAAGCTGCGCGATATGCCCAAAGCGGTGCAACGCATCGTGCGCGCGCTGGAAAAGCGCGAGACGATCTGCGTCTACGGCGACTTCGACGTCGACGGCGTTTCCTCCACCGCGCTGCTGGTGACTGCGCTGCAATCGTTGGGCGGGCGCGTCGGCCCCTACATTCCCGACCGCGTCGACGAAGGCTACGGTCTCAACAGCGATGCTATCGTCCGCATTGCTGGGCAGGCGCAACTGCTGGTCACCGTCGACTGCGGCATCCGCTCGATCGCCGAAGTCGCCTGCGCAGTTGAACACGATCTGGACGTGATCGTCACCGATCATCACTCAGTAGGTAAAGACCTGCCGCCAGCGCTGGCGGTGATCAACCCGCGGCGCCCCGACTGCCCGAGCAAATTTGAGCGACTAGCCGGCGTCGGCGTCGCCTTTCGCCTGGCGCAGGCTGTGCTGCGCGCAGCATCGCACGAACCGTGGTCCCCGATCACGCCCGATCAAGCCGCCGAGGTCGAAGCGAGCCTGCTCGACCTGGTGGCGCTGGGCACCGTCGCCGACATGATGCCGCTGCTCGGCGAAAACCGCAGCCTCGTGCGCCGCGGGCTGGCGACGATCAATCAATCCCCGCGCCCCGGTCTCGAAGCGCTGATGCTACAATCTGATTTGCGCAAGGGGCTAGTTGATGCAACGGCAATTTCTTTCCGGCTGGCGCCGCGTCTCAACGCAGCGGGGCGGCTGGGCGATGCAAAGCTGGCATACCGGCTGCTGCGCACGCATGACGCCGCCGAAGCCTACACGCTGGCCGAATCGCTCCACCATCTCAACGAGCGGCGGCGCACCCTCACCGAGAGCGCACAGAAGGAGGCGGAGCAGCAGCTTGCCGCGGTGATGGGCGACGACCCCGCCATCTTCATCATCGGCAGCGAACGCTTCGAGCACGGCATCGTCGGGCTGGTGGCGGGGCGGCTGACCGATCGCTACTATCGCCCAGCGGTGGTGATGCACCACGACGCCGACGAGGCGCGCGGCAGTGCACGCAGCATCCCGGAGTTTGACATCAGCCGTGCGCTCGATGCGGTGGGGCATCTGCTCGTGCGACATGGCGGGCATCATCTCGCCGCAGGCTTCACGGTGAAGCGCGCCATGCTGCCTGCATTCGAGGAGGCGCTGACAACGCTGGCAACGACGACGCTCACCGACCGCGCCGCGTTGCGCCCGACGCTGATGATCGACGCGGTGACGCCGCTGACGGAGGTCACATGGGGGCTGGTGGAGCAGTTTGCGCGCCTGGAGCCGACGGGCCAGGACAACCCGCCGCCAACATTGATGGCGCCGGGCGTGCGCGTGCGCGGGGTGCGCACCGTGGGCGGCGACAGGCATCTTCGTTTGGTCGTAGAGGGCGAGACAAAAGGCGTAGTCTACGATGCCATCGGCTTCCATCAAGGCGAATGGGCCGCCCGGCTCGGCGAAGGCAGCCGCGTCGATCTGGCGTTTCAACTCGAAGTGAACGAGTGGAACAATAACAAGCGCTTGCAGCTCAACGTGCAAGATTTGCGGGCGAGCGGGGATTGAAAGATTGGAGATTCGGAGATCGCCAACGTTGTAGGGGCTTGGAATCCCAAGCCCTGGCAGCGATAGATCGCTGCCGGAGGGCATGAAACTTCATGCCCGTACGATTGTCGGGCTATCTCGGGCGCCTCCATAGACGCCGAGGGAAGAATGTGACGCCCAAAGTTGACTTCTAACTTCGACCATTCTCCGCTGCTCCTCCTGTTTTGCACTTTTTGATTGATCCCGCAATTTACAGACCATCCCTCTGATCAAAAAACTGCTTGAAAAAAAGTTGCCAATTCTCACGCAGAGGCGCAAAGACGCGGAGAAACGCAAAGCAACGCTGAACAAATCCCACCCCTTGGCGTAAGATTCCGCAACTCGCCCCTTGTCTCTTCCCGGAAGATGAGCAACTCCACCCTTGCGACATGCTGCGCACGCAGTGCAGGAACGGCAACCTGACGCCAAATGCAAAACCAACAAATGTCCTACCAAATTCACAGCCAGGTTCTACCAATAGACCGATGGTTTTTCTCAGAGAAACCGGTACTATCTTTACTAGAAAGACGGCGAACGGCGGACGCAACAAACGGACGCAACAAACAAACACAGACAGGCCGAACGCCAGAGCGTGTATGTAATGCGTCACCGGTACATGACGCTTACAGAATACAATCAGTCAGTTGGTAAGGCAGAAAAATCCAAGTCTTTTGCTCATAGGAGGAGCACCATGTTTACGTACTACTATCTGATTCTCAAGTCCTACATGGAACGGGAAGAGGGCCAGGACCTCATCGAGTATGCGCTGATCGCCGGTCTGCTGGCGTTGGCTGCGGTGGCTGCACTTATGGCGTTGGGCGGCTCAATCCAATCCATGTGGGAGGCGCTGTCCGCTGCAGTTCAGAACGCAACATCTGGCGGCTGATTAGCAACAGCAGTATTTGTCTGATCCAACACTGGCGAAGGGCGCCGACGTCAAATGTCGGCAAAGATCAGGCCAAAAGAGGTGGGTATGGAACCTCGAATGGGCCAGGAAAGAGGACAGGATTTGGTCGAATACGCCCTGATCCTGCCCCTCTTTCTATTTCTGGTCATCAGCGTTATCGAAATAAGCGTGCTGTTTTTCAGCTACGTCACCGTCTCGAACGCGGCCCGCGAGGGCGCACGCGTCGCCACCACGACTGCGTCGGATAGCTGCAACCAGGCGTGCATCGATGCGCTGGCGCGCGAAGCGGCGTTGG
>CALJMI010000109.1 GCA_937981885.1 uncultured Caldilinea sp. | reverse complement strand
ACGCATGCGTCGCCCCTACTACAACCTGAGATGTTCATCAATTCAATCGATCATTAAGTGTGGAAAGGCGAGCGCAGCCGCATCGAGGTGTTCATGCTTCAGCGAGACAGCCTGCCAACAGTAGTTCCAACCGATATCTCTGATTCATTGCAGCGGACATTCGATCGTCGCTGGTCAGATGTGTTGCAAGAAATATTGTGGCTGCCAGAGAATTATCGGCAATATTTGATTGTGCTTGTTGTTAGCCTGGCGATCGGGGCAGGCATGACAACGCATGTGTGGCTGAGTGTGCAGATCGCTGAGCAGCGCTACCTGTTGCGTGAACTGACCGAGAAGCGTCAACAGATCGAACGTGAGAATAGCGACATTGTCTACGCCATTGCCAACGCAACGTCGCTGCGCCAGATCGAGCAGTCGGCGTTGGCGCAAGGTTACAGACCCACAATCAATCGGACATATATCCGTCGCGATGAGCTTGCTATTTCTAGCGTTGTTAGCATGGGGGGAGTCTCTGTGCAGTCTGCGCCGGAAACGCCAGGCAGACCCGCTGTTGCAGAGAGAGTTTTGGCGCCATCCACTCAATCCAGCGCTCTAATCGACGCAGTGGGGCGCGGGTTGGGCGCAGCAGGTGAATGGTTGGAACAACAAGCCCAGGCCGCTTCTGGATTGGTGGGCAGTCTGATGGCAGGACTCACGGAGCGATGGATGCGATGACGGCTGCGGTGCCTAAAGTCGCCACGCCGGCAGCGCCGCAGGCAATGAGCGAACAACAGACAATCACAATTGAATCGATCCAGAAGCGGGAGTTGTGGCGCTTCTGGATTCTTGTCTTTGTGTTTGGCGTGCTTGCCGGCGCCGTGGCGTTTGCGATGTTTATTCATCAGGTGTTGCAGATTGGCGAGGGGCTTCCTCCGGGTCAACCCCATCAAGCCGAGTCGCCGCGCGGTTCTATCGTCGATCGCAACGGCGCGCTGCTGGTGGCTGATCGGTATTTTTACGAAGTGTCGGTCAATCCGACGCATCTCAAGACTGACCAGGAGCGCCAACAACTTGCCGATTCACTTGAGCAGTTGGCTGGCATATCGGCTGCGCAGACCCTCGAACTGTTGCGCACGTACACCTCTCTGCGCTTTCTGCGCCTGGCGTCAGCGATCGACCTGCGCGCCGGCCATCGCATTCTTGAAGAACGGGCGCGGCTGTCTGAAGAAGGTGAAATACATCCTCTGCTCTTGGTGACGTTGACGCCGACGCCGCAGCGCTATTATCCAGAAAGAAATCTGGCGGCGCACGTGGTTGGCATCGTAGCTATGTTGGATGGGGCGAAGTGGCTACGCGGCGTTTACGGCGTCGAAGGTTATTACGAGTCGTTTTTGCGCCAACGCAACGGCGTCAACCTGACGAGCAAAGTGACTGAGCCACTTACGGCGCTGCCATCTGACGTGCGTCGTTTTCTGCCGTCGCCAGCCGGTCGCGATGTAATCTTAACGATCGACCGCAATGTGCAGTGGATTGCCGAGGATGAGTTGCAGCGCGCAATGTCCCTGTACAAGGCAAAGGCTGGCACCATCATCGTAATGGATCCGATGACCGGCGAGGTGTTGGCAATGGCGAACGCGCCAGCGTTTGACCCAAATGAGTTCAACAAGGCGGAACTGTCGGCGTTGGTCAATCCGGCAGTCAACGCGCAATACGAGCCAGGCTCGGTCTTTAAGATCATCACAGCCGCAGCGGCGTTGGACGCGGGCGTGATCACGCCGACGCAGAAACTGACCGACACCGGTTCGATAGCTGTCGGTCAGCGCGTGATTCTCAACAGCGACCGCGCTGGCTACGGACAGGTCGACATGACGGAAGCGCTGGCGCGTTCACTCAATGTGATCACCGCACAGTGGGCGCTGGCGCTCGGTCAGCGACAATTTTATCAATACGTCGACCGTTTCGGTTTTGGCAAGGTGACGGAGATTGACCTGGCAGGCGAGATCTACGGGTTGGTGAAAAAGCCGGGTATGGAAAACTGGAGTCCCGCCGATCTCGGCACCAACAGCTTTGGACAGGGTCTGGCGGTGACGCCGATTCAGATGGCGAACGCAACTGCGGCGATCGCCAACGGCGGCAAGCTGATGCGCCCTCACGTTGTTAAGGCGCGTGTCCTCGATGGCCGAGTGCAGATGACGGAGCCAACTGTGCTTGGCGTGGCGATTCGACCAGAAACGGCAAAAGAGTTGACCGAAATTCTGGTCGCAGTGGTCGAACAGGGGAACCAGGCTGCGGGTGTTCCCGGTTATCGAGTTGCAGGCAAAAGCGGCACTGCACAGATTCCGACCGAGCAGGGTTACACCGAAGATGACACGATTGTCACCTTCACCGGATTTGCGCCCGCCGACGATCCACGGTTTGTGATCCTGGTCAAGCTGGAGCGACCCGACCCATCGATCAGTCGCTGGGCCGGCTATACGGCGGCGCCAACTTTTGCGCAGGTGGCGAGCCGTCTTTTTGACTACTACAGCATTCCGCCCGACAATATTCGGTTGGGCGCCGAAGCACTTGATTGATTGAATGTGAGCACTTGTGGCTGAACGACCTTATCCACCAACTTCGATCACGCAGCACACGTTGTGGACAGCGCTGACAGGCGACATCCCGCCTCTGCGCTTGCCGGCGGCTCCAATCGCGCATGCTGCGCTGGATAGCCGCGATGTTCGCCCCGGCGATCTTTTTGTGGCGTTGCTGGGACCAAACACGGACGGGCACGCATATATCGGCGCGGCGTTGAGCAACGGCGCGCAGGCGGTGATTATCGAGGAGCGAGGACGAGAGGCAGCACACGCAGCAGGCGCGATCACGATTGACTGCACGCGTGGGCGATGGGCGCTTTACGCCGAGCTTCCAGAGCGCTATCAGCCCGGCATGGCGCTCGCCTATGTGGTCGATGATAGCGTGCAGGCGATTCAGAAAGTGGGCTCGTTCCAACGTGCGCATCGCACCAATCCGGCGTTGAAGGTGGTCGGCGTGACGGGCAGCGTGGGCAAGACAAGCACCAAAGAGCTGACGGCAAATGTGCTGCGTCAGCGTTTTGCCACCCATGCCTCGCCGGGGAATCTGAACAGCGAGCAGGGACTGCCGTTGGCGTTGATGGGGCTGAACACGACGCACGAATATGCGGTGTTGGAAATGGGCATGTACGGTCTGGGCGAGATCGACCGGCTATGCCTGCTTGCGCGGCCACAAATTGGGATCGTGACCAATGTTGGTCCAGTTCATCTCAGCCGTCTTGGCACGATCGAACGCATTGCGCAGGCAAAGTCGGAACTGGTGCGCGCGTTGCCGTCGGCAGCGAATGGCGGCGTTGCGATTCTGAACTGGGACGATGAACGCGTGCGCAATATGGCGCAACTGACTGTGGCGCGCATCCTCCGCTATGGGCTGACGCCCGACGCCGATCTGTGGGCCGACGAAATCGAAGGCATGGGCATGGAGGGGATTCGTTTTCGCTTCCATTATCGCCTGCCAGGCGCGCAGAAAGTCGAGTCGATTCATGTCAAGGCGCCGCTGTTGGGGCGGCACAGCGTCCACACAGCCCTGTGCGCCGCCGCTGTTGGGTTGCTCGAAGGCATGGGATGGGGAGAGATTATCGCCGGCTTGCAGAATATGGCTGGTCAGCTTCGTCTGGTCGCCGTGCGCGGCATCAACGGCAGCACTGTCATCGACGACACCTACAACGCCAGTCCGGCCAGCACGATCGCTGCGTTGAATTTGATGGCGGACATCCAGCCAACGGGAAATGGACGCCGCGTGGCGGTTCTGGGCGATATGCTCGAGCTAGGCAGCTACGAAACCGAAGGGCACAAGCTCGTAGGGCGGCGCGCCGCCGCTGTCGTCGATGTGCTCTTGACCGTCGGGCGGCTGGGCGGCAGCATCGGCGAAGAGGCGCTCGACATGGGGCTGCCCGCCGAAAATCTGTATCGCTTGCCGAACCATCGCGATGCCATCGATATGCTGCGTCGCATTGTGCGCCCCAACGATCTTGTGTTGGTGAAGGGCAGCCGCGCCGTTGGCATGGATACAATCGTCGCCGAAATCACCAGTGAAGCGGCGAGCGTCGCCGCCACATCACAGGAGCCGGTCGATGGATAATCCGCTAGAGCCAAGAATGGCTTACGCACTGAGTCTGGGGACGATCAGCTTCTTATTTGCCGTGATTTGGGGAAAGCCATTGATTGCATTTCTGCGGCGCAAGGGCGTCGGCAAGCAGATTCGCATCGAGCAGCCGGGCAGCCACCAGCTCAAAACTGGGACGCCGACAATGGGCGGCGTGCTTTTCGTCGTGCCGGTGCTGGTGATCATTGGGTTGCTGAACATTGTGAATCTGCTGGGCATGGACGCCATCGGCCAGAGCACGTTGCTCCTTTTCTTCTGTTTGGGATCGCACGCAGTGCTCGGCGCCATTGACGACTGGCAGGGCATCAAAGGCATTCGTGGGCGCGGCGAGGGCATGAGTCCGCGCATGAAGAGCGTGTTCGAGTTCATATTCGCTGCGATTATCGGGCTGGTGCTCTACTATGGGCCGCCGCAATGGGATTATGTCGGTGTGCCAACCTTTGTCGATTATTTTCGGGTTGGGCCGTTCATCGTGCCGGCGACAATCATCATCTTGTATCTGACAAGCAACGCCGTGAATTTCACCGATGGACTGGACAGCCTGGCGGGCAGCACAAGCATGGTGGCGTTTGCCTGTTATGGAACGATTGCTTATCTTCAGGATCAGGTCTATCTGGCGATCTTTTGCTTTACACTGGTAGGCGCGCTGATGGGCTTTCTCTGGTACAACGCGTATCCGGCGCAACTAATCATGGGCGATGCAGGCAGTTTGCCGCTTGGCGCCACGCTGGGTCTGGTTTCGATCATGACGGGGCAGTGGCTGCTCTTGCCGGTGATCGGGCTGGTCTTTGCCGCCGAAGCGCTGAGTGTGATGATTCAGGTCAGTTATTTCAAGATCACCAAGCGACTCTATGGTGAAGGGCGGCGCATTTTCAAGATGGCGCCATTACACCATCACTTTGAATTGTTGGGGTGGAGCGAGATGCAGGTGAAGGAACGCTTCTTCATTGCTTCGGTGCTATCCGGCATGTTGGGGGTGGCGTTGGCGTTGATTTAGGAGTTGTCAGGGGTGTAAGACGGCCAGGACGACATGATGATGGATTTTCAGGGACGGCGCATCGTGATCTTGGGGTTGGCCCGACAAGGGACAGCTCTGGCGCGGTTTTTCGTCGCCGCAGGTGCGCAGGTGACGGTGAGCGACGTCGCGCCCGCAGAACGGCTCGGCGCCGAGATCGAGCGGCTGGGCGATCTGCCGGTCAAGCTTGTTCTCGGCGGCCACCCAATCGACTTGCTGGATGCGTGCGATCTGCTCTGTCTGAGCGGCGGCGTGCCGGCGCAGCTCGCCATCGTGCAAGAAGCAATCCGTCGCGGTATTCGCCTGAGCAATGACAGTCTTTTGACCCTGCAACTGGCGCGGCGGCGTGGGCTGGGGCCGATTGCGGCGATCACGGGCAGCAGCGGTAAGACAACTACCACGACGCTGGTGGGCAGGATGCTGACGGCGAGCGGCAAACGCACCCATGTCGGCGGCAACATTGGCGCGCCGTTGATCGACAGGTTGGATGCGATTGCGCCTGGCGATTGTATGGTGCTGGAGTTGAGCAGTTTCCAGTTGGAGCTGTTCGATGAACGTTGGGCATGGGGTGAGGTAAAGGGGATTGGCCCAGACGTGGCTGCGATCCTCAACATCACGCCCAATCACCTCGACCGACACGCAGATATGGCGACGTATGCGGCGGCGAAATTCAACTTGCTGCGTTGCCTGCCCGACAGCGCAACCATTGTGTTGAACGCCGAGGACGCCGTCACGCGGCGAGTGGCGAGCGGCGAGTGGCGAATCAGCGATCCACCTTTGCCATCGAGCTGGGCGCCAGCCAATGATGCGCTGGATGCCCTGCTGGAGGAAGTAGGGACGCTTGTAGCCGGACGGCATTCGCCGCTCGTCCTCTTTCATCGTTATCAACCGGTGCGCAATGGCGCCTGGGGCAAAGCCGGTCGTTTGTATTATCAGGGAGAAGAAATCTGTCAGCGCAATGAGGTCAAGCTGCGCGGCGAACATAACATTGGCAACCTGTTGGCGGCGGCTGCGGTCAGCGGCGCGATGGGCGCCAGCGTGTCTGCGATGCGCCAGGTCGCTCTGACCTTCTCTGGTGTGCCACATCGACTGGAGATTGTCGCAGAGATCAACGGCGTGCTGTGGGTCAATGATAGCATCGCCACATCCCCCGAACGCGCCATCGCAGGCTTGCGCAGCTTTCCGCAGGGCGCCGATGCACTCGATCAGACGCTGATCTTGCTTGCTGGTGGCAAAGACAAGAAGCTGCCCTGGGATGAGTTTGCCGATGAGGTGCTGGCGCGAGTGGATATGTTGATCGGTTTTGGCGACGCCGGCGGCATGATCGTTCATAAAGTGCAGGAACGCGCTTTGTTCAGGCAGCAGATCGCTCCGAGCACGGCCGTGGTCAATCGTCTTGACGAGGCGGTCGATCTGGCGGCGCGTGCAGCAGAGCCAGGGGCAGTTGTGTTGCTTTCACCCGGCGGAACAAGCTACGACGCCTATCGCGACTTCGAGGAACGCGGCGAGCATTTCCGGCGTCTGGTCCGTGCGCTGGATGTCGAGACAGCGCAAGCATGATTCCGGGGTGAATGGAGGAGACGATGTTTTCCAAATACACAGAGCGAACCGGGACAAGACCTGCAAAAGGCCGCTATGATTGGGGATTGCTCTCCGTCGTGACGATTCTGGTGATTTTGGGAATTGTGATGGTCTTCAGCGCCAGCTATCCGCGTGGCATTGAGGGCTATCAGAACCCTTATTTCTTTGTTGCACGTCAGTTGATGTGGCTCGGCATCGGTATTATTGGTCTGATCATCGCCGCACGTATTCCCTACCCATTTTGGGATCGGTGGAGCGTGCCGATCATGGGTGTGACGCTGCTGGCATTGGTGGCTGTGATCGTGATCGGCGCTGAACGTTTTGGCGCAACGCGCACCTATTATCAGGGCAGCGTTCAACCGAGTGAGGCCGCCAAGATCGCTGTGATTATCTACGTCAGCGCCTGGTTGACCAGCAAAGGGCGACGCATCCGTGAGGTGCGCGCCGGTCTGTTGCCTTTTGGCGTGTTGATGGGCGCCATTGCAGTGTTGATCGCGCTGCAACCAGAAATCAGCACAACGATATTGATTGTTGTAACATCGGCGGTGATGCTTTTTGTGGCGGGCGCTGCGGTGAAACAGTTGGCAGCGGTCGGCGTGATTTTTGCTGGCACGTTTTTCTTGATGATCTATTATAGTCCTTATGCCGGCGATCGGATTGACCGATTTCTTGCCTCAGTCACCAATCCGGTCGCCAGCGACGAGTGGCAGGTGAGCCAGGGGGTTCAGGCGTTGATGCGCGGCGGTCTGTTCGGGCGCGGACTGGGCAATGGCCTGGCGCAGCAGACTGGCTACCTGCCTTTGAGTTGGAGCGACAACATCTACGGTGTGATCGGCGAGGAGCTTGGGCTGTTGGGCGCGCTCTTCGTGATTGTGCTCTTTGCCCTGCTTGCCTATCGTGGGTTGCGTATTGCGCTGCGTGCGCCCGACAACTTTGGCATGTTGCTGGCGACCGGCGTGACGACGAGCCTGATCTTGCAGACGCTGCTCAACATGGCCGTCACTGCCGCCGTGTCGCCGCCAACTGGGGTGACGCTGCCTTTTATCAGCTATGGGGGCAGCTCGTTGGTCGCCTCGCTCTTTGGCATCGGCATTTTGCTCAGCATCAGTCGTTACAGCGTTGACACAGCCGTCAACCAAAACGCAGGGCGTGTGCAGCCAGCAGGAAGGTATTCGTATGAACGTGTTGATCTCAGGCGGGGGAACAGGCGGTCACGTGTATCCGGCGCTGGCGGTCGTAGCGCAGCTCGCGCCGGCGGTTTCCAATCGAACACACCGCGCTCGCCCTCTGTCGGCGACGGCAAAGTCCGTCGAGGCGGCAAGCCTGCAGAGCGCAAGTAGCGGGGCTGCGTTACGCGGTCACGAGTCGATTGGATCATCTGTCACATCGAATGAGTCGGACGATGCGGCTGTGCAACTGTTGTGGATCGGGAGCCATGGCGGCATGGAGAAGACGCTGGTCGAACGAGCTGGCATCCCTTTTGAGGGCGTCAGCACTGGTCAATTGCGGGTCGCCAATCCGCTCAAGCTGGTGCGCAACTTGGGACGGATGGCAACAGGCGTGCGCCAGAGCCTGGCAATCGTCGAGCGCTTCCAACCGGATGTCTGTTTTGTGACCGGCGGCTACGTGTGCGGGCCTGTGGTGGTGGCCTGTTGGCGACGCAAAACACCGGTGCTGATCTACCTGCCCGACATGTCGCCGGGCTATGCCATCCGCATGTTGAGCAAGCTGGCGACACGCGTGGCGGTGAGTTTTCCAGAAGTGGCACACTGGTTTGGCGGCGAGGAGCCGACCGGTAAAGCCGTTGTCACCGGCTATCCAGTGCGTCGCGAGCTGGTCGAGGCCGCGCATGATCGCAGCGGCGCCCGGCGGCGGCTGGCGGCGGCGCTACACACGAGCTTCGACGAAATGGACGGCGCGCGTCTGCCGCTGCTGTTGATCTGGGGCGGTTCAAGCGGCGCACGCGTGATCAACCGGGCGACGTGGGGCGCGCTGCCGGAATTATTGCAGCAGTCGCAGGTTGTTCACATCGTCGGGACGCGCGACTGGCCCTTGTACGAAGCGTGGGCGGCGGAGCATCCGCTGCCGATGCAGGTGCGTCATCGCTATCATCCGCTGGCGTATCTGCACGAGGAAATGCCGCTGGCATTAGCCGCCGCCGACCTGAGCGTGGCGCGCGCTGGCGCCAGCACGCTGGGCGAGTTTCCGGTGGCAAGGCTGCCGTCGATCCTGGCGCCGCTGCACAGCGTCAATCAGATGGACAACGCACAGGCGCTGGCAGGGCGCGGCGGCGCCGTAATTATCGAGGACAGCGACCTGGCAAGCCACCTGGCGCCGACCGTGGCGCAATTGTTGAGTGAACCGGAGCGGCTTCGCACCATGGAGGCGACGCTGGCGCAAATGGCAAGACCGGATGCAGCGGCGAGGATTGCTGAAGAAATAGTGAAATTGGCAAAGAGCCATGACAGTAAATTGCCATGACAACTGACACGCAGATTCTGATTGCCTTCATTTTATATCTGGTCTTCTTCGGCTGGATCGGCTATCGACGCGGTTCTGTTTCAGAAGTCTGGTTCTTTGCGATCACCATTGCGTCGTGGGTTTTGCTCCAGGAACGTGGCACGATCGTGGTGCGGCTCACCAATTTTGCGGGCAAATTTGTGGTTTTGGTGCGTTCAGGCGGGCTGACTGGCGAGGGCGAGGATGCATTTCGGGCGCTTGCCGAGGCGCCCAATGTAATCACCGACGAAAATCAGGACGGATTCCTGTTCCTGGTGTGGGCATTGGTTGTTTTGAGCGCATTTTTGGCGACCAGCGACCCACGCATCATGAAACGCAGCAAAAGCAAAACGTGGGGCGTCATCTTTGGTGTGCTCAATGGCATTGTCCTTGCCGCTATTCTGCTGCCTTACCTGAGTAGAGCGCTGCAAACAGCGCCCGAAATCCAGGCGCAGAATGCGGCGCTGGGCGGTCTGTTCGCCCTTGTGAGTCGGCTGTGGGAGCTATCGTCGGCTGCGCTGCAGACGGTGTGGTCATGGATCGTCACAATGCCGCCGACAGGTTGGTTGGTGGTCATCACCATCTTGCTGCTGCTGATCGCATGGCCCATGCGCAGCAGCGTTGTTGGGAAGAAGTGATGGCATCATGGGTCCGATCGAAATTTTGTTTTACACCATTGTTGTAATCTTCGCCGTGATTGGTCTGGTGCGCGGCGCTCATCGTGAGCTAGGCAACTCGATCATCTTTATGTATATGGTGGCGCTCTTTGGACTTGCCAGCCAGCAAGGATGGTTTCGTCGGGCGGTGGAGGTCGCCAGCATCTTTGGCTCCGACCCAACGCGGCTCGACGAAGCGACGTTTATATTGATTGTGACGATCTTCACCATCGTGGTGGTCGTCACCTATCAGGGCGTGACCTTTGATTTCAGCGCCAAGAAGATTACCGGGTTCTTTGGGGTAGCGGCTGGGCTGGCGGTCGGCGCGCTGAACGGCTATTTGATTGCCGGTACATTCTGGCATTACGCCAATGTGTTTGGCTATCCGTTCAACCTCTTGACCGGACCGTTGACAGCAACCGGACAGGCGCTGCTGCCGTTTCTGCCGCCAGCGATCTTTCCGAATCCGGTCTATTGGGCGGTGCCGGCGACGCTATTGATGATTCTGCGCATTTGGCGCTGAAGCATCGAAAAAAATGGGAACTGGGTTATGTCTGAATCATGGCAGACAAGGCTATCAAACCAGGACGCGACGCTGCGTATTCACCTGGTCGGGATCGGCGGCGCCGGTTTGAGCGCCATCGCCGCGGTGTTGCTGGACATGGGGATGCAGGTCAGCGGCAGCGACCGGCAGTCCAGCGCAACGACGCAGCGGTTGATCGAGCGCGGCGCAACGGTGTTTATCGGTCAGAACGCTGAGAATCTGACCGGGTTGGCGGTTGAGCGACGCCCAGACGTGGTGCTGATCAGCAGCGCAGTCGATGCGCAAAACCCGGAACGTTGCGCCGCCGAGGCATTGGGGTTGCCGGTGGTCAAGCGCGACAGCTTTCTGCCCGCACTGTTAGCGCAGCGGCGGCTGATTGCTGTGGCCGGTTCGCACGGCAAGACAACGACCACCGCTATGATCGTGCAGGTGCTGCGCGCGGGCGGCGTCGCCTGCGGCTACATCATTGGCTCCGAGGTTCCGCACTTTGGCAGCGGCGCAGCAGGCACGGCGCCGGAGTTCGTGCTCGAAGCCGACGAGTACGACCGCATGTTTTTGGGGCTGCGTCCTTCGATTGCGGTGATCACCAATGTCGAGTGGGATCATCCCGACTGTTACCCGACGCCCGCCAGTTTTCGGCGTGCGTTTATGCAGTTCATCGAGACGGTCGACCGTGAAGGGTTGATCGTAGCGTGCGCCGACGATGAGGGCGTGCGCCAGGTGTTGGCGTATGCGCCTACGCGTGGCCCACGCTCGATCACTTACGGGCTGAACGAGGGCGTCGATCTGCGTGCAATCAATGTGCGCACACTGCCCGGTCTTGGCGTCGAGGCGGACCTGGTCTGGTGGCACGCGCCGGAGGGCAAGCTGGAGATTGCGGCGCCGGGCGTGCATAACGTGCGCAACGCGTTGGCGGCGCTGGCGGTCGGCGTCTCATGTGAAGTGAGCATCGACCACGCGCTGGCGGCGCTGCGTGAGTACCGCGGGTCGGCGCGGCGCTTCGAGTGGAAAGGTGAAGCTGGCGGCGTCACCGTGATCGACGATTACGCGCATCACCCGACCGAGGTCGAGGTGACGTTGGCGGCGGCGCGGCGGCGCTACCCGGAGCGACGCATCTGGGCGGTCTTCCAGCCGCACACCTACAGCCGCACGCGCCACATGCTCTACCGCATGGGCGAAAGCTTCGAGGCCGCCGACCAGGTGATCGTCACCGACATTTACGCTGCGCGCGAGGTCGATGACGGCAGCGTCCACGCCCGCGAGCTGGTCGCCGCCAGCGCGCACCATGCCATCCAGTACATCGGCGCACTGCGCGACGCGGCGGACTATCTCGCCGCACACGTGGCGCCCGGCGACGTGGTGATCACGCTCGGCGCTGGCGATGGCAACAAGATCGGCGAATGGCTGCTGGAGATGTTGGCGGAGAAAAACTAATCTCCAATCTCCAGTCTCTGGTTGACAAAGAGATTGGAGATTGGAGATTGGAGATTAGAGAGTTGGTTCATGCAGACAACGTTGCTTGACCTGAAAGCGCCGGAGCGATTCGGCGTCGAAATTCAGACCGGCGTTAGCCTGGCGCCCTATACCACGATAAAGGTGGGCGGCGCCGCCGAGTACTTCGCCGTGGTGCAGACGGTCGAGCAGTTGATCCGGCTGGTGCGTTGGGCGCGGGCGATGGAACTGCCTTATTTCGTGCTCGGCGGCGGCAGCAACGTGCTGATCGGCGACGCCGGCATTCGTGGGCTGGTGATCTACAACCGTTGTCGGCAGATGCGCATCGACGAAGCGCCGTGCTGCGTCTTTCCGCCCGACGACCGGCCCTTTGTCTTCGCCGAGAGCGGCTGCAGCATGGCTGGGCTGGCTCGGCGCACGATCGGCGAGGGGCTGACCGGGCTGGAGTGGGCGGTGAGTTTGCCAGGGACGGTGGGCGGCGCAGTTGTCAACAACGCCGGCGCGTACGGCGGCGAGGTCAAGGACAACCTCTACGACGCCATGATCCTGGGCGCCGATGACAACATCGAGGAGGTTCCGGCGGCGCAATTAGGCTACGCGTACCGGTCAAGCGTGCTGAAGCGTGCGGCGACCATTTTGCCCGACGGTCGGGTGAATGCACTGCACGCCGGGTTTGGCGCCGTGGTGCTGAGCGCCAACTTTCGGCTGGCGCGCGGCGACAGCGAGGTGATCAAGGCGCTGGCGGAGCACAACTTGCAACATCGCCGCCGTTCGCAGCCCGTCGAGCCGAGCCTGGGCAGCACCTTTGTCAACCCGCCAGGCGACTATGCCGGGCGTCTGATCGAGGCGGCGGGGTTGAAGGGCGCAGCGATGGGCGGGATTCAGGTCAGCCGCCAGCACGCCAATTTTCTGATCAATCCGGGCGGCGTTGGCGCGGCATCCGCCGCCGATGTCCTGGCATTGATCCAGTATGTGCAGCAGGTCGTCGAAGAGCACAGCGGCGTGCGCTTGACGCCGGAAGTGCAGTTCGTCGGCGACTGGGAGAACAACCAATGAACGAGCAAAAAAGTTATCGGGTCGGGGTGATCTTTGGCGGACGCAGCAGTGAACATGAGGTGTCGCTGGCGAGCGCCAAAAATGTGATGGAGGCGTTGCGTCAGGCCGGTCACGAAGTCGTGCCGATCGGCATCACCAGCGCAGGGCGCTGGCTGACGCAGCCGGACGCCTGGCTGCAGCTCACTGCGGAGGCGCGGCAGCTTGAAACAAGCGAGACTGTGACGCCGCAGCGCACCACGTCTCTCGCTGCGCGCACATGGCCCCTGAGTGAACAGCGCCTGCCCCCGCTCGATGTGATCTTCCCCGTGCTGCACGGGCCTTACGGTGAGGATGGCACATTGCAGGGATTGCTTGAAATGGCGAATGTGCCCTACGTTGGTTCGGGGGTGCTGGGCAGCGCGGTGGCGATGGACAAGGCGGTGGCGCGCAAGCTGTTCGCCTATCATGGCTTGCCACAGGTAAATCACCTCGTCATACAGCGCAGCGACTGGCGCAGGCAGCCGGACACCGTCGTGAGCCGCATCGAAGCGGAGTTGTCCTACCCAATCTTCGTCAAACCGGCGAACATGGGCAGCAGCGTTGGCGTCAGCAAAGCGCGCAACCGCCAGCAGTTGCACGACGCTATCGAGCTTGCCACCCAGTATGACCGCAAGCTCCTGGTCGAAGCGGCGGTGCCCGCTGCACGTGAAATCGAAGTGAGCGTACTTGGCAACGCCGAACCAGTGGCGAGCATCGCCGGCGAGATCATCCCGGCGAACGAATTCTACGACTACAACGCCAAGTATGAGAATGAGGGCAGCCAGTTGTTGATTCCGGCGCGGCTCGACGATGAACTGATGCAGACGGTGCGCGAACTTGCCGTCAAGGCATTTCAGGCGCTCGAATGCGAAGGGTTGGCGCGCGTCGATTTTCTACTCGACGGCGCCACCAACGCGATTTTTCTGAACGAGATCAACACGATGCCCGGTTTCACGCGCATCAGCATGTATCCAAAGCTATGGGAAGCCAGCGGCATCGCCTATCCAGAGTTGGTGCATCGGCTGCTCGAACTTGCCATCGAGCGCTTTGCCGAACGCCAGGAGATGAGCACCAGTCACATATGACGACATCATCGACGTCGAAGCAGTCGGATACGAACCGCAAGCTGGTCGAACGGCACACCGCTGGCGCCAAACCCAGGCTGCACGATGAAGCCGCCCGACGCCGCGCCGCGCAGCGCCAACGTCAGAAGATGCTGCGGCGGATGCGTCCTTTCGAGTCGCTGTTGCCGGGCATCCCTGCCAGCGCACGGGCGCCGCTGCCGCGCATCGAGTTGGGGCCTGTGTGGCGAATGCTGACGAGCCGCGTGCTCTGGATCGTGATGGGGGTGGCGGCGGTCATCGGCGGGCTGACGGCGTGGGTTTCACTCGACGAGCGCTGGTATGTCTATCGCGAGGACGTGCATTTCAACGGCTTGAACTACCTCGACGTCGAGGAACTATGGGCATTGAGCGATATCGACGGTTGGCAGATTTTTTGGATCGACGGCAATGAAATTCGACGGCGGTTGCTACAAAACCCGTATGTGGCGGATGCACGCGTCTATATCTCGCCCCTCGTCACCAAAGTCACCGCCGACGTGACCGAGGTGCGACCGGTGGCGCTGTGGGTGACCGACGCCGGCGTGCGCTGGCTGCGCGACGACGGGCTGGCGCTGGAGCCGCGCGGCGCAACGCCGCCTGGCCTGCTCGAGATTCTCGATGCGCCGGCGGATGCAACGTTGCCCGGCGCGCAGAAAGGCGCCGCCATCGACCCGGCTGTGCTGCACAGCGCGCAGGCGCTGGCCAACCGGATGCCGGGCGTCACGCCGCTGCGCTACAACGCGCTGGTGGGGCTGAATTTTCGCCTTCCCGGTTCGCCCTATTGGGTCTACTGGGGCGACGACGAAAATGTCGAAAAGAAGCTCGAAAATCTGGCGGCGGCGGAAACGTTGCTCGCCCGCGGTGAGGCGCAAGGCTCTGTGATCGACGTTCGCTTTGAGCGACCGTATATTAAGTGAGCCTCGCCTGGAAAGGAGTGAACTGATGCAAGAATTCATCTCCGCAATCGATATTGGCACGACGAAAATTTGTGTGCTGACCGCGCAGGTGACGCATGACGGGTTGGGAAAGCTCGCGCTGCGCATGTTGGGTGAGGGGGTGGCGCCGAGTCGCGGCATCCGCCGCGGCGTCGTCGTCGATGTGCCCGAAGCCACCGCTGCGGTTGGCGAGGCGATCGAAAAGTGTGAACAGGAAGCCGGTCGCCAGATTTTGAGCGCGTATGTCGGCATCGCCGGCAGCCACATCGGCACACGCAACAGCCGCGGGGTCAGCCCGGTCGACCGGCGCAGCGGCGTCACCGGCGCCGACATGCAGCGTGCGCTGGAGGGCGCGCGCGCCATCGCCCTGCCCGAAAATCAGGAAGTGATCCATACCATCGCCCGTTCGTGGACGGTGGACGGCGAGACCGAGGTGCAGCAGCCGGTCGGTATGAGCGCCTATCGCCTCGAAGTCGATGCGCACATCGTCACCGGCAGCAGCACGGCGATCAGCAATCTGGTGCAGTGTGTTGCTGCGCACGGCGTCGACATCGACGACCTAGTGCTCGAACCGCTGGCGGCAAATGAGGCGGTGTTGCGCCCCGAAGAACGGCGCATGGGCGTGGCGGTGGTGGACATGGGCGGCGGCACATCAGATCTGGCGGTCTTCATCGACAACGCGCTTTGCCACACCGTGATCATGGACATGGGCGGCAATCATCTGACCAACGACGTGGCGGTCGGTCTGCGCTGCCCGTTCGAGACAGCGGAGGAGATCAAGCTGCGCTATGGCTCGCTGTTGCCGGAGCGGATTGCGCCCGACGAAACCGTGTGGGCAAATGTCTTTGGCGAGAAGGCGGAGCGCAGCTTCAGCCGACGCTTTATCTGCGACGTGCTCGAAGCGCGGGCGATGGAGATGATGGAATACATCGCCGACAAGCTGACCGATGTTGGCTTCATCGACCGCCTGCCCGCCGGGATCGTGCTGACCGGCGGATGTAGCCAGTTGCCGGGGTTCGCCGATCTGGGGCGCAGCACGTTGGGCATGCCGGTGCGCGTCGGCGCCGCCCAGCCGTCATTGCCGATCTCTGGGTTGACGCGCAATTTATTGTCCCCAAGCTATGCCACGTCGGTTGGCTTGCTGTTGTGGGGGTTGCACGAGGATGCGCGTGCAGTGCATCGTCGGTTTGAAGCCGACCATGGCGGTTCGTCCGGCCAGAAATGGATGGGCGCCGCCGCAAAATGGCTCAAAGCCCTGTTGCCGGACAGGGATTGAGATAGAAGTAGATGGTGCGCAGTCCGCCTCTCTGATGGTGGGGGGCCAGTCTTATGGGCGGAAGACGCAGCAAGATTCGAGGAGTAGTTCGTTGTACTGTCATTGAGATTCATTTATACCACCATCGAAGGAGCATAAGTATGACTCGCAGCACCAAAGCACAACCATCCTATGTCGACAATTTCGCCCAGATCAAAGTTGTCGGCGTAGGCGGCGGCGGTCAGAACGCCGTCAATCGCATGATCGAAGAAGGCATTCAGGGCGTCGAGTTCATTGCCGTCAACACGGATGCCCAGGCATTGATGCTCTCCAACGCGCCGCAACGGCTGCGCATCGGGGAGAAGATTACGAAGGGGCTTGGTTCGGGCGGCAACCCGGAGATCGGGCTGCGCGCCGCCGACGAGAGCCGTGAGGAACTGCGCCAGTTGCTCACGGGCGCGGATATGGTCTTTGTAACGGCGGGTATGGGCGGCGGCACCGGCTCCGGCGCTTCGTCGGTCGTGGCGCAGGTGGCGCGTGAGGAAGGCGCACTGACCATCGGCGTGGTGACGCGACCGTTCACCTTCGAGGGAACGCAGCGTCGCCGCAACGCCGAGCAGGCGATCGAGACGCTGCAGAACAGCGTGGACACGCTCATCACCATCCCCAACGACCGGCTGCTGCAGATCGCAGGCAAGAGCGCCAGCGTCAAGCAGGCTTTCACGATGGCGGACGACGTGCTGCGCCAGGGCATTCAGGGCATCAGTGAACTGATCACGATCCCCGGTTTGATCAACCTCGACTTTGCCGATGTCAAGACGATCATGCAGGACGGCGGCGCAGCGCTGATGGCGATCGGTCGCGGCTCCGGCGAAAATCGCGCGCGTGAAGCCGCCGAACGCGCCATCCAGAGTGCACTGCTCGATGTCTCGATCGAAGGCGCTCGCTCGATCATCTTCAACATCAAGGGCGGCGAGGACATGAGCCTCTATGAAGTCAACGAGGCCGCCGAGGTGATCCGCGCCGGCGCACATCCAGAGTGCAACATCATCTTCGGCGCCGTGATCGACGCCGACATGAAGGATGAAATTCAGTTGACTGTAATCGCCACCGGCTTTGACCGGCCCAAAGTCAAGGATCAGTTCGACTTTGTCAACAGCGCAGTCAACGGTCACAGCAGCCAACGCGCCGACCACCGCGCACCGGTGCGTGAACCGGTGCGCGAGCCGGCCGTCGACTACCAGGTGCGCACCTTCCAGCGGGATGATCTCGACATCCCTGCCTTCCTGCGCCGCCAGCGCACGGCGAACAATGGCCGCTGATGACCTCCGGTAAGGGACGCGGGGGCAGAGGCAGAGCGCCGGATCGCGCCGGCGCCTCTGTTCCCATCCCTTTTCCGTTGAGTTGACTGTGTAGAATCGGAGAAAACGTTATCTGGGACCAGACGTGCATTCAGCGCCCGCGTTCGACGACGTAGCCCAGTTGTTTGAGCAGGTTCTGCCGCTTGCGCCAGCGTTCCCACACCTTGACCCACAGTTCGAGATAGACTTTCGTCCCGACCAACTCCTCGATGTCGGGGCGCGCGGCCTGACCAATGCGCTTGATCATGGCGCCGCTGCTGCCGAGCACGATGCCCTTCTGTGATTCACGCTCAACATAGAGAATGGCGGAGATGTAGGTCAACTTGTCGCTGCGTTCGACAAACTCATCCACCTCGACCGCCAGGCTGTGCGGCACCTCGTCCTGCAGCAAATAGAGCGCCTTTTCGCGGATGATCTCGGCAGCCATATAGCGCAGATCAACATCGGTCACCTGATCTTCGGGGTAGTAGCGCGGGCCTGGCGGCAGCAGGTCGCGCACCAACGCCAGCAACTCCGCTTCGCCCTTGCCCGTCGTTGCGCTGAAGACTGCCGTGCTCACCGCCGGACGGTCACCCGACGCACTCTGCATCAGCCAGTCGAGCAGCGCTGTGTATTCACTGATGCGTTTTGCAGTCGACTCCGTGTCGCCGCCCCATCGATCCACCTGATTGAAGCCGAGGATGAGCGGCGGCAGTGTGATGCGTTTGCGCCTGCGCGTGGTCAGTTGCTGCAGCAGTTCGGCGATCGCTCGATCCTCGGCGGTGGGCGGCGTGTTGACATCCACCAGCCACAGCACGACATCGGCGTCGGCGATGGTGTCGGCAGCGGTCTGCACCATGTATTCGCCGAGCTTGTGCAGCGGGCGGTGGATGCCGGGCGTGTCGAGAAAGAGCATCTGCGCGTCTGCGGCAGTGAGGATGCCCAGAATCTGGTCGCGCGTGGTCTGCGGCTTGGGGCTGGTGATGGCAATCTTCTGTCCCAGCAGCCGGTTGAGCAGCGTCGATTTGCCGACATTGGGCCGCCCGATCACGGCGACGAAGCCGCTGCGGTGGTCGGCGGGCAGTGCAGCATCACTGTACGGCGCGGCGGCGCTCGATTCGATCTCCAGCGGCGTCTCATCCATTGTTTCTGTCCTCACGAACTACTGCACGCGCAGCGACATAAACATGCCGATCAGGCTGAGGATAAAGCAGAGCATCAGCGCAACGACGACAAGCAGCGGAATCAGCACGACCATGATGGCGCGTCCGCTGCTCAGGCCGTGCTCGACTTTGACTGCGAAGTAGACCAATACAAGCGAGTAGATCGAAATGAAGAAACTGATGCAGCCAATGAAGGGAACCAGGCTGAGCAGCGTGGTCAAAATGCCGAGCGGCGCAGCAAATGCTGCGTTCAAGTAGGCGAAGCGGCCAAAGTCGCCGGTCCCGCCCAGGACTTTGGCGATCAGAAAATAGACGCCGACGCCGATCAGAAAAAAGAGCGGAACCATGACAATGTTGGCAAGGCTGGCGAAGCCGACCATGCCCATGCCGCCGCCAGTGAACAGGCGGAACACCTGCTCGACTTGTGCAGCTTCGGCTGGCGACAGCTCCATCTGTGATGTGAGCTGCGGGATCAGGGTGCTCATCGTGCTCATCGCCATGAAACCGCCGAGCACTCCGATCACCGCCGAGATCGCGCCGTAGATTGCCATCCAGATGATCGCGGTTGTGACGGTTGCGTCCGGTTTGCGGCGCAGTTCCTCGAAGGTCGCATCGTTGGGGTTGGTGGTGGCTTTGAGCCACGTCTGCCACATGTCAGAGAAATTCATGTTCTTCCTCCTCAAGAAGAATGAAATATAGTTGCAACAGTAGACGTCGCACCATCATCTTACCCCGCGTCGGTGGGTTGCGCCAAGTGGATGTGACAGGGGCGAAGGGGCGAATTGCGAGGGGCAAGGGGCGAGGGGACACGGTTGTTTACCAAAGGCATGCTTGACGCAAAGGCGCGGAGACGCAAAGACAACGCAGAGCAGCAACGCTGAAACCCTTCGCGTCCGTTCTCCGCACCGCCGCGCCCCTGCGTCAAGGTGGGATGCTTAACCAATAGATTCTAGGAAGGAGGGGACGTGGGTTGGGGAAATCACCCCTGTAGGTCATCGCCTCCGGCGTGACGTGATGCAGCCATCAGCCGGGCAAGTCAGCGACGTTCATTCATTTCCGCGCGCGTGAAGCGCCTCCCTGCGCGCACATGCCCCATCTCTGCCATCAGCGCTGCATAGGACTCGGCAGCAGCTGGCTGCGCAACGTAGCGTTCGAGCCAGGTGCGGAACAGCTCGTTCAGTGTAGTATTTTCCAGCATCGCCTGACGCCGTGCCTGTTCGATCAGTGCCTCATCGGCGGAGAAACACCGCATTGTCTGCCCATCGAGATTCGCGAGCCATCCAGATTTGCTGTCCATTGAGAACGTGCGGTTGAGAACCGCACCGACGTCGATTGACAGTTCCTTTTTTGGGGGCGGGACGCCGGCGCACCGGACGCCCCGGCTTTTGTATATGCCTGACGCGGGCGGCGCCCCCGGACCGCCCTGGCTGCGTGCAGACCAGACCAGCCGGTGCCATGCTCCTCCTTCACCTCGACGCACAAACTGTAGGACGATTTTCAAATCGTCCTACAGTTTGTGCGCATTGCTGGAGCCAAGTTTGCGATTTGGAAAATCACTCTACCGGCTAGAGAAGGGACAGAAGAATGTGGACGCCGCACAGACCACCCGGAAGCCCCTGACGACGTTGGCGTAGGGAACGAAGACGACGTCCCGGGCCGCCACGGACGAATCCGGCTGACCTGACCGCCGGCTCACGCCGGCAGCCGCGCCATTATACTCGCGCCGCCGCAGCCGCCAAAATCGCGAAAAATTCGGCCGGGGGGCAAAGC
>CALJMI010000108.1 GCA_937981885.1 uncultured Caldilinea sp. | reverse complement strand
TACTACACCGCCGGCGGTCAGCGCATCGCCCTGCGCAGCGGCGGGATGCTCTATTGGCTGCTGAACAGCTCACGAAGTGGGCGCAAGGCGCCACCATCTCGGCGGCACGGCGCACACCCTCAGCGGCACGACGGAGACCGGCGAAGTGCGCTACCGAGCCTTCGGCGTCACCCGCTTCACGTCCGGGACGACGCCGACGAGCGTTCGCTTCACCGGCCAGCGGGAGGAGGCGGTGCTGGGATTGTACGACTACAACGCCCGTTGGTACGACCCGGCGCTGGGGCACTTCCTCTCGCCGGATACGCTTGCACCGGAGGCGAGCAATGCGCTTGACCTGCATTTATCATGCATCTTGTCTCTCCCCTGCAACAGCAGTGCAATCGGCAACCAGGAGCCCAGGGTATGGCAGATATAGATGCAGAGAGAATGGTTGTCTTTCGGCAGGTCTACCTGAATGTCTGTGCACTCAATCGACCTCTTGATGACCAAAGTCAGATGCAGTTCTGCTGATTTTGAGCTACGTGAAAGCCGCTGGCTCGTTGGCGCCGCCACTCGGTCAGGTGGGACGAATACAGACCTTCTCGCCTGAGCAACCCATCAATGGCGCCCGGTTCGCAGCAACGGTTTGCCTCCGTCAGGATGCCCAACTTGTCCTCAGCGCTAAATGTGCGGCGTCTGGGCGCTGTCCGCACTTCTGGATCTGGCGCCACCACCGGTTTGGCGCCATTTGGCTGGACTACGGTTCGATTTCCACAATTCCCGTTAGCGCGCTGAGGTTGGCTGCGTGGACAGCTTGTGCAGCTTCGGATTGACGGTCGGCGGGCAGCAACGAATCGGCGATACGTTCGATCGTCTCAAGCGGCTCACCGCGTTGCAACAACCCCGGCACGACGCGGCGCAAGCCGTGCAGATAGGCCACATCGGCAGCCAGACGCTCCATGACATTGGGCTTCTCTTTGACCGGCGAACCGACGTGCGGCACGCAAAGCTGAAAGTTGTCGTGCTTGATCAGCCGCGCCAGCAGCCGCAGCGTTTCCAGTTCATCGCCGCCGTCTGAGCCGGGCACGATGCGCGGAGGCAGGGCGTCGCTGCCATAGTCGCCGCTCAATAGCACGCCCACTGCCGGCAGATAGACGACCACGCCCGCCTTTTGCGCGTACACGTCGAGAAAGTGCTCGCCCACGCGCAGATGCGCCACGCCCCCTGCAATCAGTTCGACCTGCGCCAGCAGCGCGCGCGGTCGATCGCCGGTGTAGAGCGCCGCCACATCTTCCTCCAGCCGAAATCGTTCGGCTGCGTCTACAGGCGGGTCGACGATCAGCAGATGATTGCGCGGTCGTCCCGCCGCATCGACGCTCTGCCCCATTACAAAGAGGCTGTTGCTGGCTGGCGTCCCCTCGCTGAACAATTCTAGATTCTGATAGATCTGCAAAATCTGCGGACGCTTCTGGCTAGATGAATCAAGCAACGGAATGAGTGCGGTCATAATCGGCAATCTCACAAGGTTCAATCTGGCCCAAACGCGCCAGCGCGCCGGCCAGTTCAGCCGGCAGATCGGCGACAACCACGCGGCCATCGGGCAGAATGTAGATCTCGGTCTCCACAGGCCATGCGCCTGTTGCGTCGATGGAACACGGATTTTGCGGATGGGGCGGATTGACGTGGAGTTCTTCCGCGCTATGCGTGCACCCCGCGTCTCTACGCCGCTGCGTCAGCTCTACCTGCACCGGATCACCCGGCGACGGTGACATCGACACGCGTGTCGTCCTCGTAATACTCGCCGGTGCGCTCGGCGGTCTCAACCTTGCCAAGCTGTTCGAGCAGCGCGCTGATGTCCTCACACGCGGCGCCCTTGACGCCTTTGATCGTGTACTCCACCCGTCCGTCGGGCAAGATCGCAATTTCGATTTCCTGGTTTTGCATCGCGTCTCCCTACGCCCACCGGCGCACGGTCATGCGAATCACGCCATCGCGCCCGGTCTGTTCCTCGACCAGAGCAAAGCCGGCCGCCTCCACTTCTTCCTTCACTTTATGGTAGGCGTAGCGCTGCTGAATGGCGTCGAGCTGCGCACGAATCGTCGCCATCTGCATATCGTCGCCGATGGCTTCATAGGCGCCGCTCTCGGTTGGGCGGAAGGCGAACTTCGCCCCCTTCGCCTGCACTACCAGTGGCACTTCACCTGCAAAGCCGCTCCACACATGCGTATAGCGCTGATGCTCGCGATACTCCAGCTTCAGGTCATCCAGCGCCCGCTTGATCAATCCAAGCTCGTGCAATTCGGTCTTCACGCGCACAAATTTCGACATGATGATTCCTTTTCTGTAGAGATTGGAGATCAGAGATTGACCTGTAATGCTCAATCTCTAAATCTCCTAATCTCCCAATCTCTTTCCCCGATACGCCCAGTCCAACACCTCGACCGTATGCCACAGCGGCAGCGGTCGATTTAACAATTCCAGGTGTGTTCTAATCTGATTCATGCAACCGATGTTGCCGGTGATCACAGCTTCAGCGCCGGTGCTGACGATGTTGCGCGCCTTGCGTTCGCCGATGGCACGCGCCAGCTCTGGTTGTTCGAGATTGTATGTGCCCGCCGACCCACAGCAGAGTTCTGCTTCGGGAATTTCGACCAGGTGTAGGTTGGGAATCCGGCTCAACAATCGACGCGGCGGCGCCGTGACCCGCTGCGCGTGCGATAGATGACACGCGTCATGATACGCCGCCGTGAGTGGTTGTGCAAGCGGCGGCGGCGCATCGATGCCCAGTTCGTCGAGAAAAACGCTGATGTCGCACACCCGGTTCCCAAACACTTCCGCTTGCGCCGCCTCTGCCTCGCCGGCAAAAAGCAGTGCATATTCGTGCATCCCCGACCCGCAGCCCGCTGCGTTGGTAATGATGGCGTCGACGTCGGTGGGGAAGGCCGCCAGGTTGCGCCGCGCCAGGTCGCGCGCCTGCGCCGCCTCGCCAATGTGCAGCGACAGCGAGCCGCAGCAGCCCTGCCCACGCGGGATCAGCGTCTCGACGCCGTTGCGCGCCAGCACGCGCAGCGTCGCCCAGTTGATCTGCGGCGCAAGCACCTGTTGTACACAGCCCGTCAGCAGCGCCACGCGTGCGCGCCGCGTGCCCTGCGCCGGGTAGAGTTCGGGCAGCGGCGGAGCAGCAGGCAACGTCTCCGGCAGCAGGTCGAGCATGGCGCCGATCTCGCCGGGCAGGAGGTTGCGCATCCAACGCCCGATACGCCCGCTCTGCGCCGCCAGCCGAAAGCGATCGGGATAGGGCAACGTTTCCTTGACCAGCGTGCGCACCGTGCGGTCAAGCGGCGGTCGGCTGCGCTCCTGTTCGGCGCGGGCGCGGAAGGGCGTCAGCAGATGACCATATTCCACACCGGAGGGGCACGCTGTCACACACGCCATGCACCCCAGACAGCGGTCGATGTAGGGCAGGACGTCGGTGGTCGCCATAGCGCCTTCAAGCGCCTCCTTCATCAGAAAGATACGCCCGCGCGGCGAGTCCATCTCTTCGCCCAACACGCGGTAGGTGGGGCAGGTCGCCAGACAAAAGCCGCAGTGTACGCAGCTTTCGACCGCTTTCGCCATCGCCTCGCCCTGTGCGCCGAGCGTTTCTACAGGAATCGTGTGTAACATAGGTTGCTCACAAAATTGGGAAGCGGTTGTTCGGATCAAGCACGCGCTTGACGCGCGCCGCCAGCGATGCGCCGCCGCGCGCGCCCACGAAGGGCCATGTCACCGCGCCACGCAACACTAACCCGCTCAATTGCAATTGCGTCAGATAGGCGTCGAGCTGCGTCAGATCGCCGGGCCAGGCGATCCACGCCAGCGCGCCGCCGCCGATGTAACGTCGCAGCGCGTCGTTGGCAGTCAGCACCTGCTCCAGCACGGGGATCGTCGCCAGCGTGACCGGCGTCTTGACCAGCGCCCAGTCCGCCGGAACCCAGCCAAAGTCGCGACTGCCTGTCCAGAACACCGCTTCGTCGGCTTCCGATAACGGTTCGCCGCCGCCCAGCCACTCGCGCAGGCTCTGCTGGCGCGCGCCGAGCGTCGTCGCCAGCCCACCTTGACGGATGTAAAGCGTCGCCGCGCCTTCTTCGACCAGCAGATCGAGCGCCTCGATGTCGAAAGTCGAGCCGTTGAGCCGAGCCATCGTCGCCAGCGCGACGTCGAGCGAGGGCTGCGGCGCGCGCAACGTCGCATACGCTGGCGGCTGCGGAAAGACTTTGAAACTGGCTTCGACGATCACACCCAGCCGCCCAATGCTGCCGACCATCAATTTCGGCAGATCGAAGCCGGCGGCGTTCTTGACCACTTTCCCGCCTCCGCGCACCAGTCGCCCCTGCCCATCGACAAAGCGCACGCCAATCAGGAAATCGCGCAATCCGCCGTAGCGATGGCGCCCCGACCCGCTCAGCCCGGCTGCAATCGTCCCACCGAGTGTGGCGCCTTGTTCGACCAGCGGTGGGTCAAAGGGCAAATACTGACCGTGCTCCGCCAGCGTCGCCGCTGCCTCCTGTAGAGCCGTGCCCGCGCGCGCCGTGAAGACGAACTCGCCCGGCGCATACTCGATCATGCCGGTCAACTGCCGCATGTCGAGCACTGCTGCACCTGCATCTGCCGCCAACAACGCTGACTTCGTCCCGCCGCCACGCACCATAAGTTGCGGATTGGCGCAGACGGCCTCCTGCACTTCGGCATTGGTTTGCGGGGCTATCACCGTAATCGTCGTCATGAGTGTCCACCTATTCGCGTGAAATGACGCCCTGTCGTTCGAGCGGGTGCGGGCTGTGGCTGTGCAGCGCTGGCGCCTCGCCAGCCGGAAACATCTTGCCACGGTTGGAAATTTCCGCCGGGTCGAGCGCGCGCCGCAACTCCATCATCACCTGCAGATCGGTGGCGGTGAACATCGTGTTCATGTGCTGGCGTTTTTCCATGCCGACGCCGTGTTCGCCGGTGATCGAGCCGCCGAGGTCGATGCACATCTGGATGATCTCGCCCGCCAGTTCTTCGGCGCGTTCCAGCTCGCCAGCGACGCGACCGTTGAACAAAATGAGTGGGTGCAGGTTGCCGTCGCCAGCGTGAAAGACATTGGCGACGCGCAGATTGTGTTTGCGGCTGAGTCGCTCGATCGTTGCCAGCGCCTCACCCAGCCGACTGCGCGGCACCACGCCATCCTGCACCAGATAATCCGGGCTGAGTCGCCCGACCGCCGAAAACGCACTTTTGCGCCCTTTCCAGATGCGAGCGCGGTCGGCGTCATCTCTGGCGACCGTGACAGTTTTGGGATTGGAGCCTTCGATCACTTGCAGCAGGTGCGCAAACTCGGCTTCGACCTGGATACGTTCGCCTTCCAGTTCTACGATCAACAGCGCGGCGGCGTCGCGCGGGTAGCCGGCGTGCACCGCCGCCTCCGCCGCTTCGATCGCCAGTGCGTCCATGATCTCCATAGCGCCGGGCAACAGCCCTGACGCCACGACCATCGCCACGGCGCCGCCAGCCGCTTCGAGCGAGTCGTAGGCAGCCAGCACGGTGCGATAAAGCTCCGGCTTGGGCAGCAGGCGCAACGTGATCTCCAACGCCACGCCAAACAGCCCTTCAGAGCCGACAAAGAAGCCGGTCAGGTCGGCACCCACGTACTCCAGGCTTTCGCCGCCAAGCTGGACGACCTCGCCGTCAGGCAACACCGCCTTAACGCCGAGCACATGATTGGCGGTCATGCCGTACTTCAGGCAGTGCGCGCCGCCCGAGTTGAAGGCGACGTTGCCGCCGATCGTGCAGATGAGCTGGCTGGATGGATCGGGGGCGTAGTAAAGACCGTAGGGCGCGGCAGCACGCGAGACATCCAGGTTGATCACGCCTGGCTCGACCACCGCAATACGCTGCGCGGGGTCGAGCCGGACAATGCGGTCAAGCTTGTTGAGCGCAATGACCAAACCATTCTCCACAGGCAATGACCCACCGGAAAGGCTGGTGCCGCTGCCGCGCGCCACGAACGGCACGCTGTAATGATGGCATAGCTGCACCGCCTGGATTACGTCGTCTTGCGTCATCGCCAGCAACACAGCAGCCGGTTTCGAGCGAAATGCAGTCAACGCATCCGACTCGTAAGGCGCAAGTTGCGCTGGCTTTTGCAACAGCCGAGCGGCAGGAAAGCGACTTGCAAGTTCGCCGAGTAGTCCATCAAGGTTCATAGTGGCGCTCCCGATCTGGTAATTTGAAGTGCTATTGTAGCCGATCCTGTCGGGTGCATCAACCATATCATGATGGTTGATCTACATCATGCCCGCGAAAAATCAGGACATCACCTCCGGCATGACCCGGTGTGTCGTCATGCCGGAAGCAATCACCTACGATGAACGCCCCCAACCTGACAATTGTGGAAACATTCTCTGATTGATTGTGAGAAGAGAGAGCAGAGGTGAGCGGCGGAGCCTCAAGGAAAGATCAATTCCAACCACTGTTGCCAGGGAGGTTTTGGCGTCGAAGCGCGCACATTAGGTTGCGAAGCCGTCGGCGTTTCAGAAGGTTGTGGTTTTCCATCATAGATCACCACCATCAACTCGCCCTCGGGCGCCAGACCAATATCATCACGCGCGCGCAACGCAAGATAAGCGGGGTCTTGTACGCGGCTCTGTTCTTCCAACAACTCCGCCTGACGTTGGTAACTGGCAACCACTTGCTTTGACATTTCCGCCACCTGCTGACGCACACTTTGCAGCAAAGTAAGGCGTTCCATATAGCCCGCCACGAACAACCCGCACAGAAGTACAAACAGCACGATCAGGAAGCGCGGGTTGCGATGGCGCCCCCGTTCGATCAACGATTCATGTTGCGGATTCGATGTAGTCATAACTTTTGGTAGTGTATCATGACTATATGCAAAAATCAATCCGTATAAAAACATCAATTTCTATGTGCAATGAAAAATGCAGGTAGAATACAAAAAAAGAGGAGACTCTTGTGAGTCTCCCGTGTGCCGCAGGAGGGACTTGAACCCCCACGAGCGCTTTGCCCACTACGCCCTGAACGTAGCGCGTCTGCCAGTTCCGCCACTGCGGCGTGTAGTTATCAACTATAAGAAAAGAATATCACTACATCTGTCGCCTGTCAAATTCAACGCAGGTCAGGTCTATTTCGTGTTTGGAGTGAAATTCTGCCCGCAGGTCGTCTTCTCCGACGTGACATGGCGTCTGTTACTGGCTTGCACACGCTGTTGGAATCAAGGCGCACGCCTGATCCGGCGCAGGCGGCGCATGGACGCGCAACACATCGATGATAAGCTCATCCCTGCCCGACAATAGAACACGTTGACCGGTTATCGGATCGTATGCGCCAATTGCCAGGGTCCACAAGCCGTCGGCGGGCACATCAGGCGGAATCGTCACCTGACGCCAGTCGTTGATGAACGCAACTTCGGCGTCGTGCGGCCAGAAAGTCGGCGCGCCGTCGGCTTGGGCAACTGTTTCGCCGTTGCGCCGCAAGTGTACGAACGCCGCCAAAGGCTGCGGCCACGGTTGCACTCCCCATTGCAGCCAGAGATCGACCGCACCGCCGGGCCAGACAGGACGATCCACCACCCACACGCGCAGCGGCGTCGCTACGCCGTCCTCGATGTAGATTTCTGTTTCGACCATGCGTAACGGCGCAATGCCGGACTCAGCCAGCGCTGCGCCCAGCTCCACCGCCGCTGCTAGATCGTCAGGCAACTGCACAAGCCGGCCATCCTCCAGGCGGCGGAAAATTGCGGCGGGCGCGTGCGTAGCGCCCGCCGCATGGACGACGGCGGTGCGGGGCAACGAAAGCGGCAACGTTGTCACGCGGATGCGTTCGCCCGGCTGCCAGTGTATGGGCGGATGCCAGACCAACGCGGGCGGCGCCGCTGTCTCCAACGTGGAGATAATATCACGCTGCGGCGTCAACACATCGAACGATGGCGGCGTCACATCCGAATCGTACTCCTCCCCCACCAACCATTCGAAGATAAGCTTTGTTTGTCGCCAGCGCGGCCAATCTTCGGCGGCGACGGAGAGGAGTTGCAAAGGCGCTTCAGGCGCTGCCTCCTTGCCGATGCGCGTAAAGCTATAGAACGCATCGGGGATCGACTTTGCTTCGACGCCTTGCGCCAGCAGCAGGAACCCGTCGGCGGCATCGACCACGCCCCAGCCATCGGCGAGCATCGCATCGACGCGCGCTTTCAGATCGCCTGGCGCCATGTCGGTGTTGGTGGTCACATCAAGCAGCGCCCATTGCGCCCGCTTCGCTGCGGGCGTCGGCGCATCAAGTCCAAGCGGGAACTGATAGACGTAGCGACGATGGCTGACATGCGGATGCACGCCGGCTGTGGCGGTCACAGCGGCGTCGGCGGGAATCTGCGCCGCAAAACGATCGAGCAGACGATGGTGTACGGTGATCGGCGTCGGGTCATAACGTCCGCCAGCTGGACCGCGCCCGTAGAGAAAGTAGTTGCCGGCCGACCACACCAGCAACCACAGCGTCAGCGCCGCGGTTGCCAGCGGCAGCAATGCAGTGCGTGCGTTCTGCACGAGGGCGGCGGCTGTCATTGCGCCCATTCTCTGCGCAGGCAGGTGCTGAAACGACGGCGAGGTTCGTTCCAGCCGCCGCGCCAGCCAACGCCATACTCGTGCGACGCCATAAGCCGCGGCAACGCCGAAGTAGGCGACCAACGGCGCATTATAGTGGAACTCACCGTAATATTGCGCCGGGTACGCGCTGAGTAGGTTCGCCAGCAACAACGGCAGCGAGAGCAAGACAAACTCCAACCCGACCAATGGCAGCCATGCAAAGATCGCAAGCAGCCCGAACAGATAATCGACGCGCGGCGGCTCGCTGGCGATTTGAAACACCAAATCTGGCCGCGTCAGAAGATTGATCACAATGTCCAATGAAGAATCGCCCAACGCACCGTAGCGCTGAAAATAGGTGCTCTCCGTCACGCCGTAAAGTTCCGCCGCGTGCGCCGGCACAATCACAAATGTGGCGACATAGAACCAAAGCAGGCCAATAATGAAAACGACTGCGCCGGCAAAATATAGAGGGAGAGAGGGAGAGAGGGAAAGATTGTGGGATTGTGAGATTGGAGATTGGAGATTGACGTCTTCTCCTCTTTTCCCTTTCCTCCCTTCTTCCCTTCTTCCCCTCGCCCTTCCCACCATGTGCGCCATATCGCCCATATGCCCAGCCCGGCAGCGAGCAGCGCCATCTCCTCCTTGACGGCTGCGACGAGCAAGGCGGCAACGATGAACTGTCCCCATCGCCTCGCATCAACAGCCCAGAATGCCCACAGGATCAGCGGCACAGCCAGTGGCGCAGCGTGAAATTCGGTCAACAGCGCAGATTGCAACTGCGGCGCCAGCAAATACGCCGTGCACACAGCAAAAGCCAGCGGTCGCGCCAAGCGCTGCAATGGCTCGAACCGCCACACCTGGCGGCGCTCTTGCGGCGAAAGCAGCACCTCACAGCGTCGTAGCGTCAGCGAATAAAGCGGCAACACACCGACCGCCGCCGCTGCGACTTGGAGCAGCAGGATCGCGCGCACATCGTCCCACACCCAATAGATCGGGCTGATCAACGCCAGGATCGGCTCGACATGGTCGGTCAGCCGTGTGGCTTCAAAGCCGTTGTCGGTTTGCGCCAACAGGCGACCGCGGCTGCTATTCCAGATCGCCTGATCGATCTGGCCGAGATCGGAGCGATGGGTGCGCATTCCGGTGTGCATGTCCCACGCCAGCCGTATAAAGACAACGGCATAGATCGCCGCCAGCGCCAACACCGCCAACAGGTAAGGATCGTGTAGACGCCGTCGCCAGTGCGTTGACAGGCCGGTCGTCGATTGAGTGAGAGAGCGATCTGCCATCAAGGTTCACAATCAGGTCTGTGCGATGGAGCAGGGCGCCCTCGCACGAACCAGCTCTATCTGCGTTCTATTTCTTGTATCGCCTTAGCCACTGCGGCGGCGACTGTATACACTTGTGCTTCAGTGAGAGCGGGATACATCGGCAGCGAAAGCACTTCCAGCGCTGCCTGTTCAGTCGTTGGGAGCGCATGAGCGCGCACCTGACCGTGCGTGTATGCTGGCTGTAGATGCACCGGCGCCGGATAGTGAATGCCCGTCCCCACGCCTGCATCAGTCAACCGGGCGCGCAAGCTGTCGCGATCGGGATACTGGACGATATAGAGATGATAGACGTGGCGACAGCCATCCAGTTCGACCGGCTTCTTCAATGTATCGGGCAATACCTCACCGTAGAGCGCAGCCAACGCGCGCCGTCGCTCGTTTTCGGCGTCGAGATGACGCAACCGTACGCGCAGAATCGCCGCCTGCAGTTCGTCAAGCCGGCTGTTGACGCCCTCGACCTGCGAAATGTAGCGCGCCTGCGGCGTCCAGCCATATTCACGTAGGAGCCGCACCTTTTCTAACAATTCCAGGTTATTGCCCGTCACCGCTCCGCCATCACCCGATGCGCCTAGGTTTTTGGTCGGGTAGAACGAGTAACACGCCAGGTCGCCGAAGCTTCCCACCGGCCTGTCTTTGTAGCGTGCACCGTGCGCCTGCGCGCAATCTTCAATGATTATTAACCCTTTCGCGGCGTCCAAAATTGCATCCATGTCTGCGGGATGGCCGTAGAGGTGCACCGGGATCACAGCGCGCGTGGCCGGCGTGATCGCTTGCGCCAAAGTCGCTGGCGACATCGTGTACGTGTGTGGGTCGATGTCAACCAGCACCGGTGTGGCGCCGGTCATGCGGATGGCGGCCACGGTCGCCACGGCAGTGTGCGCGACCGTGATCACCTCATCGCCGGGGCCGATGTTGCATGCGCGCAACGCCAGATAAAGCGCATCCGTGCCAGAGTTAACGCCGACGCAGCCTGCTACGCCGCAAAAAGCGGCGAATTCGGCCTCGAACGCAGCAGTTTCGCGCCCCAGAATGTACCAGCCGCTCTCCAGCACGGCGCGCACGGCGGCGTCGATCTCAGCTTGATGCGCAAGATAGCCAGAGCGCAGTTCGTTGAAAGGAATGTTCATAGGCGACCTCTACGCTGCGTACCTGTCGTAGTGTTCACTACAATAGGCGATCATGCGCGCCAATCCGTCGGCAAGCGGCGTAGTTGGCGTCCAGCCCAGTACAGTCTGGATATGTGCATAGCTGGAGTAGACGTCGCCGATGTCAATCTTCTTGCGCTCTTCGGGCCAGGGAATCAGCTCGACATTGCCGCGCCCAGCAATATGAACGATCAATTTCGCCAGCTCGAGCAGACTGATCGGCGCCTGACCACCGAGGTTGAAGACTTCGCCGCACGCTGCATCGTTGGCGCCAGCGCGCAGAAACGCGTCCACCACATCATCGACGTAGGTCAGATCGCGTAGTTGCCGTCCGTCGCCGTACAACTGAATTGTTTTGCCTTCGACTGCCAGCCGCACAAACCAGCCGATAAAGCCCTGACGATTGTGTTTGATGAGCTGGCGGGGGCCATAGGTGTTGGTCAGACGCAGCGATGTCGTGCGCAATCCATAGGCGGTGTGGTAGACCATGTGAAACCACTCACCCGCCATTTTATTGACGCCGTTCACATCGGTCGGCGCCTGGATGTGCTCCTCATCGAGCGGCAGATAGCGCGGCTTGCCATATTGCTGGCGCGTGCCGGCATAGACGATGCGAATTGACGGGTTCTCATAACGACAAGCTTCAAGGATCGAAAGCTGGCTGCGCGCGTTGATCTCCAGGTCGGTGAAGGGATCAGTCATCGAGTCCATGTGGCTGACCTGACCAGCCAGGTTGAAGAGAATGTCCTGTCCCTTGACCAGCGCATGCATCGAATAGGGGTCGCGCACATCGGCAATGTTGACACGCAGACGATCTTCGTAGCCAGCGATGTTGAATTGATTGCCGCCATAGTCGGGAATCAGCGAATCGACGACCGTTACATGTGCGCCAAGATCGACCAGACGGCGCGCCAAATTCGAGCCGATGAAGCCCAGCCCTCCAGTGATAAGCGTTTTGCAGCCATCATAGCTGTGTAAGTAATCGACCATAATGCCAGCTTATCTCCTTAACGCCTGGGGGGGGGCGTCAGAAGCAAGCGCTCCAAAGATGCTCGACTGCGTTGGGAATACGCTAGATCGATGGCGTATTCCCAACGCCGATAGACGCTATTCCTCGACGATGGTGATTGATAGAATGGCGTCGTCGGTGGTCAAATTGGGCAGGATTTCGAGACCTTCAACAATTTTGCCAAAGAAGCTATAGACATCGTTCACATCCGGCGGCGGCGGAGCGATTGCCAGGAAAAGCTGGCTGCCGCTGGCAATGATGCTGCCGTCGAAGTCCTGGCTCAGCGTGCGATAGGCAATGGCGCCCGCTTCCGGATCGCCTGGTAGTCCAGCCTCTGGCTTGAACACATAGCCGACATCGCCGCCAGGATCGTTGTCCGGCGCGCCGATCACCACCAGCAAATCCGGGTTGACATCGTTGATCGGCGTGTTGTCATAGAAGCCGAGGTTGGCAAGCACTACAAAGTTGTTGACGGCAACAGGCGCCTCATCATCCAGAAGTGACACGACCAGGTCTCCCTGCGAGGTGGTGATAATCGCTGTGAAGCGTTTCGCCGTGTCGATGACCATTGCCGGTTCGGTGTTGAAGTAGTTGACCTTTTCTGCGCCGGGCAAGTTGGCAAGCGGACGGTCGCCTTCCAGATTTGTCGGTGGGAAAGGCGTGGGCGTCGGCGGCAGGGGGGTAGGCGTCGGCAGAACGCTGCTGTCGCCTTCCTCAATCAGGATCGTCTCGATCAGGTCGCCTGGCGCATTAGGGCTTGCCATCGGATCGCGCAACGTGATCTGATCCAACACTTCGTCGCCCTCGATCACTTCACCAAAAATTGTGTGCCCCCCGTCGAGCCAGGGCGCCGGAGCAAAGGTGATAAAAAATTGGCTGCCATTGGTGCCGGGGCCAGCGTTCGCCATCGCCAGCAGCCCGCGACGGTCGAACGTGGCGCCGGGCCAAAATTCGTCGGCGAAGGTGTAGCCAGGGCCGCCCGTGCCGGTTCCGGTCGGATCGCCTCCCTGCGCCATGAAGTCTTCGATTACGCGGTGGAAGGTGGTGTTGTCGTAAAACCCCTCACGCGCCAGAAAGACAAAATTGTTGACCGTCACTGGCGAGCGGTCGGCGAAGAGTTGAATCTTGATATCGCCGCGTTTGGTCTTGAGCGTGGCGAAATAATACTTGCTCGGATCGATCGTCATCTCTGGTGCGGCGCTGAACATGTTGTTGCGCTCAGCCGGCGACATACCGGCGGCTGACCCCTGGCTGGTGCTCACTGCGGGCGTCTCCATCGCTGGCGCCGTTTCAGCTTCAACAGCTCCCGGTGCAGGGATGCCAGGCATGGCACAGGCGGCGAGCAACGTCGCAAGTATCAACGACACTATCAACCAGAACGAAACATTTGGAATCGACTTGCTGTAAACGATTTTCACGCGCCCTCCTCGGCCAGTTTGACCAACAATTCACCAGCGGCGGCGACAGTCGCCATATACGCACCAGGCCCTTTCATCGCTGCACACAACCTCTCGGTCATCCTGGCGACGTCAGAGTCGCGGTTGCTATGAAAGATATGCGACGCGCCTTCGAGCAGCCACCGGCTTTCACTCTTGTCCCGCAACGCACGCAGCAACGGAACCAGCGCTTGCTTGCCCATCTTCGCCAGTGCATCGGCTGCCTTCCAGCGCACGCCAGCATCGTCGGTTTCCAGCAACGCAATCAATGCGTCGATCACTTCGGGTTCGCGGTGGCTCTCCAGATAATTGATCGCGTCTTCGCGGGCTTGGCTGGAGGTCGTCAAGTTTAAGGCAACCTGCAATGCCTCGCCGACAGAAGCGTAAGACATGTCTTTTTTCTCCTTGTATGATTAGCCGAGTATGATTAGCCGAGTATGATTAGCCGACGACCTCGATATTGTCTTTGCCGCCGTAGAAATCCCACCATGGTTTAGCGCCTTTGGCTAACACCTGGTTGAGCGCCGTGATGTTCTTCACACCGCGATCTTCCAGCCACTCGACGAGCGCGTTGAAACCACCTGTAGCAAAGACTGGAATGCCATCCTGCCAGGTGGCGCGCCCGCACAGCACCCCCGAAAATGGTGTGCCGGCTTCGGCAGCCAATTCGAGCGTCTCGCGGAAGACATCGTCACTCACGCCCGCGCTGAGGTAAATAAAAGGCTTCCGCGCCACGCTCGCCGCCTCGCGGAACAGATCCATCGCTTCGGCTTTGCTGTAAGCTGCAACGCCCGCAAAAGTGGAGGCGCCTTGGACGTAGGTCATATTGACCGGAACCTCCACCTTCAACACATCCACGCCATACTCTGGTTTGGAAAACTCCGCCATGTACGCTTTGACCATCTCCGGCTTGGCTTTGGCGAACTCCAACCCCTTGGCGTCGCCCAACGCATCGTTGTAACAGATCGGTTCGAGGAAGAAGGGAACATCTTCAGCTTTACACTCACTGCCGATGCGTTCGATGAATGCCTGCTTGACGGTGTTGATGCGCGCCGGATGCGCCGGGTTGTAGTAAAGGAGCACCTTGATCGCGGTGGCGCCAGCCGCCACCAGCCGCCGCACGCTCCATTCTGGCAGGAGGTCGGGCATACGGCTGTCGTCAGTGGTGTCGTAGCCGGTCTTTTCATAGGCGAGCAGCACGCCCGTGCCCGGCGCGCGGTGTTCCAGCGCCGGCAAGCCAAACTCTGGATCCATCAGGATCGCGCTAGCGTGTTTGGTCAGCACCTTGGTGACTGCGGTCTTGAACTGCGTCATCTCTTCGGCGGAGACGGGCGCGCCGCCGCGCGCTTTGCTGATCGACTTTTGCAGCGAGCCGCGCTGATCCATGGCCGCAGCTGCAATGACGCCCCTGGCATCGGCGCAGCTATTGATGCCAGCGAACTTGCCTTTGGAGAGTTTTGTTTTTGCCATCACTGGTCTCCTGTGATCTGTGGTGAAACAATCTTTGATTCAATCGGCAACAAAATTGCGAGGGCGAGCGCCGCGGCATACTTCCTTTCTATCTCACGATTCTAGCACATGATGAAAGATTCTTCATAGGGGTGTCAACTTGACGTACACCCTAATTCTCTTATGCTTTGATGACGACGATGGTTTAGATTTCAAGTCAGGGCGCCCAGGCTTCCACGCCGCACCAGCACTTTGGTCAATTCCAACACAGGCACAACGGTTGCAGCCAGGGCGACGACAATCAACCAATCGTACACTGTCAAACCATAGGTCCCAAAGGGGCGCTGCAAGAACGGCAAATAGATGATCGCAGCCAGCAACAGCAACTCCCACAAGATCGCCAGATTCAACCATCGATTGGCGAACGGTTTGTGCAGCACCGACTCGCGATCGGAGCGAAAGTTATACGCTTTAAAGAACTGAATCAACACCAACGACACGAACGTCATGGTCATCGCTTCTTGTAAGCTGCGCCCCGAATTCATTGCCCACAAAAATAGACTCAAATTGACCAGCGTCGACCAGACGCCGCCGACAGCCATCAAGCTGACTACGGGGCGCGTGAAGACGCTGGTCTTTGGGTTGCGCGGCTTGCGCCGCATCAGGTTTGGGTCAGGCGGGTCGACTGCCAGCGCCAAGGCAGGGAGACCATCAGTCGCCAAATTAACGTAAAGAATTTGTACGGCGCTCAAAGGCAATGGTGCACCAAGCAGCGTAGCGCCCGCCATCAAGCCGATCTCCCCGATGTTGGAGGAGAGCAGATACATTAGATATTTTTTGATATTCTCGAAGATGCCGCGACCTTCTCTCACCGCCGCCACGATCGAGGCGAAATTGTCGTCGGTCAGCGTCATCGCCGCCGCCTCTTTACTGACGTCGGTGCCGGTGAGGCCCATTGCCACGCCGATGTCGGCTTTCTTGAGCGCCGGCGCGTCGTTGACGCCGTCGCCAGTCATTGCAACAACATGTCCCCGATTTTGCAGCGCTGAAACGACGCGCAGCTTATGCGCCGGCGAAACGCGCGCATAGACTTCGATCGACTCGACCTCGCGTTCAAAGGCATCCTCATCAAAATCTTCCAGTTCGGCGCCTGTCACCACTCGCCCACTCTTGAGCAGTCCCAAATCTTGGGCGATGGCGCGCGCGGTCAGCGGGTGATCGCCTGTGATCATCACCGGCTTAACGCCTGCTTCTTCGCATGTCTGGATCGCTGCCTTCACTTCCGGCCGCGGCGGGTCGATCATGCCGACAAGCCCCAAAAAAACCATGTCGCATTCGACAGTTTCCAGTCCGGTCTCTGGGCGCATTGCCACCGCCAGCACGCGCAGTGCGCGTCCAGCCATCTCGTGTGCTGCAGTTTCGATAGCGATTAGATCGGCTGGCGTCAAGGGTCGTTCACCGTCGGCAGTCAACAGATGGGTACAAACGCTCAGGATCACTTCGGGCGCGCCTTTGGCGTACGCTACAAACCCGTCGCCCAGCCGATGAACGGTGATCATGCGCTTGGTCTCAGAGGTGAAGGGGATTTCATAGATGCGCGGCAAGCAGCTCTCCAGCTTGGCTTTGCTGATGCCCGCCTTGGCCGCCGCCACGATCAGCGCCCCTTCGGTGGGATCGCCTTTGATCTCCCAATGCATTGCATCGTTGCGCACAAGCACAGCGTCGGAAGCCAGCGCGCCTGCTTCAAGCACCTTGCGCAAAAATAGCGGAGGATCGACGGCGACGCCATCGTGCAGAAATTGACCATCTGGAGCGTAGCCAACGCCACTCACCATGAAGTGTTCGCCGCCAGCTACGATCTCGAGCACGGTCATTTCATTTTTTGTCAAAGTGCCTGTTTTGTCGGAGCAGATCACGGAGGTGCAACCCAGCGTCTCAACCGCAGAGAGACGGCGCATCAGCGCGTTGTGTCTGACCATACGCTGCACGCCAATCGCCAGTGAGATCGTGACGACGGCAGGCAACGCCTCTGGCACGACAGCCACGGCCAGCGCAATGCCGAAGATGAACATCTCGACGAAAGGTTGGCCGCGTAGAAGCCCCATCACCACGATGATGCCGACGACGACAAATGCTGCGCGCGCCAGCATATTGCCAACGCGGTCGAGCTGCTCCTGCAGCGGCGTTTTTCCGGCGTCGATCGTTTCCAACATCTCGGCGATCTTGCCGAACTCGCTGCGCATACCGGTGGCTACAACCACCGCACGCCCACGCCCGTAGCTAATAGCCGTACCGGCAAAGACCATATTGTTGCAGTCGCCGACGCTTACATCTTCATCTGCGATCGCAGCGGTCTGCTTGTTCGCAGGAAGCGACTCGCCGGTTAGCATCGCCTCCTCAGCCTGCAAGTTGATCGCCTCGATCACACGCGCATCGGCGGGAACGCGGTCGCCGGCGCGCAACATGATGATGTCGCCAGGCACAATGTCACGCACCAGTATCTCCTGCTCGACGCCGTCGCGCACCACCCTGGCCGTGGGCGCTGCCATCTGCCGCAGCTTCTCGATCGCACGCTCGGCTCGGTATTCCTGCACAAAGCCGAGTAGCACGGCAAAGAGCACGATGACCGCAATTGCAATCGACTCGATGCCATGGCCAAGCAGAATCGACAGCGCCGAAGCAATCAGCAATATGAGGATGAGAACATTTTTGAACTGTTCCAGCAGCAGCGCCCACGGCGACACGCGCTGCGCCGCCTGCAATTCGTTTGGTCCGTGCTGCGCCAACCGCTGCGCCGCTTCCTGCGCCGAAAGACCAGCATCCGAGACGCCAAGCCGTGCAAGCGTCTCTTCAACCGACAACACATGCCATGCAGGTTGAGAGTCAGACCTAGATTCTGTTGAATCCATACTTGTTGGCTTTCAGCTTAAGCTGTCGATGACGCTGCCTAGAATATCGACGATCTGATCGACTTCATCGGCGTTGATCGTCAGAGGCGGCGAGAAAGCCATGGTCGCGCCGACGTTGCGCGAACGTAGCCCGCGCGCCAGACACGCGTTGTAGATTTCGAGCGCCTTTGCCGGGTCCGCCTCGCGCGTCTCCTTGTCCTTCACGATTTCGACGCCGCAGAGCAGCCCGCGCCCACGAACCTCGCCCACGATGGGGAAATCGAGCAGCTTCGAGAGACCCGCCTTGAGCCGTTCGCCCATCACCCGGCTGTTTTCAAGCAGATTCTCGCGCTCGATGATCTCTAGGTTCTTGAGACCGACCGCACACGCTGCGGCATGACCGGAATAGGTGTAGCCGTGCATCCACGCGTCCTCCACCGGCGCGCTGTCGATCACCTCGCGGATGGCGTCGGAAATCTGGATGCCGCCAAGTTGCAGATAGCCGCTGGTGATGCCTTTAGCAAAGGACATGATGTCGGGGCGCAAGTCCCAGTGATGTTGCCCAAACCACAACCCCGTGCGCCCGAAGCCACAGATCACTTCGTCGGCGATCAGCAGCACATCGTACTTGTCGCAGATGGCGCGCACCAGCGGAAAGTAGTCGTCTGGCGGCACGATCACGCCGCCGACGCCCTGGATCGGCTCGGCGATGAAGGCGGCGACCGTCTCCGGCCCCTGGCGCAGAATCTCCTCCTCCAGCGCGCGCGCCGCCGCCTGCCCGACTGTTTCGCCGGGGCGGATGTCGCCGGTGTAACGATAGGGATTCGGCGCCGGGATGTGCGAGAAACCTGGCGAAAGCGGCCCAAACATGGTGTGATAGCGCGGGATGCCGGTGGCGGCAGTGGCGGCGACGGTGATGCCGTGATAGGCGCCCTGCCGCGAGATGATCTTGAACTTGTCCTTCTTGCCCAACCGATACCAGTAATAGCGCGCGGTCTTGAAGGCGGAATCGTTGGACTCCGAACCGCCCGACGTGAAGAAGGTGGTGTTGAGCGTCGGGTGCGCCATGCCCGCCATGCGATGCGCCAGCTC
>CALJMI010000107.1 GCA_937981885.1 uncultured Caldilinea sp. | reverse complement strand
CGCTCACCTGCGGGCGACAGCCCGTCGGGTGCAGCGGGAAGTTTGGCGGCGGCAGCCGCCCCCGCTGCGCCCGGTGAGCGGGGCATTTGGCGGGCGGCGTAGCCGTCCGCCAAACTTGTCATTATCGAGCAAATGACTGATGAATTCTCCCTCGAAATATAATATCATGCAAACCGAACTATATAATCCGCCAAACGACCGATTGATCAGCGAATCGGTAAACTATGCACAAACGTTCTCTGGAGTATGTCATCATCATCCGCACGTCTGGAGTCACAGCATGGCTGACAAACCGAAGAAACTGCTCGACCAAGTGCGTGATAGGTTGCGCCTGAAGAATTACAGCTACGCCACCGAGCAGACCTATATCGGCTGGATCAGGCGCTATATCCTTTTTCATCAGAAGCGCCATCCTGCGGAAATGGGGAAGGCGGAGATCGAGGCATTTCTCACTCATCTGGCGGTCGAGGGCAACGTGGCGCCCTCTACGCAAAATCAGGCGCTGCACGCGTTGCTCTTTCTCTATCGGGATGTGCTGGAGCAGCCGATCGTGGGCAATGTCGAGGCGCTGCGCGCGCGTGAACGGCGGCGACTGCCGACTATTTTGACCTTGGAGGAGACGCAGCGCGTGCTCAGCCATCTGGAGGGCGTCTACCACCTGATCGGGCTGCTGCTCTATGGCAGCGGGCTGCGCGTGCAGGAGTGTCTGTCACTGCGCGTCAAGGACATCGATTTTGCACGGCGGGAAATCATCGTGCGCAGCGGCAAAGGCGACAAGGATCGGGTGACGATGTTGCCGGAAAAGGCGATCCCTGAACTTCAGGCGCATTTGGTGCAGGTGCAGTTGCAGCACGAGCGTGACCTGGCGCGCGGCTATGGCATGGCGCCGCTGCCCGATGCCCTGGCGCGCAAATACCCGAATGCGCCGCGCGAATGGGCCTGGCAATTTGTCTTTCCGTCCGCCTCCCTTTCCAAAGACCCGCGCAGCGACGACGACATCCTCTATCGCTTTCACTTGCACGCCAGCCAGATACAGAAGGCTGTCCACAAAGCGGCGCGCCAGGCTGGCGTCAACAAGCCGGTCAGCCCGCACACCTTCCGTCATTGCTTTGCCACCCATCTGCTCGAAGCGGGCTACGACATCCGCACCGTGCAGGAGTTGCTCGGTCACAAGGACGTCAAGACCACACAAATCTACACGCACGTTCTCAACCGCGGCCCCCGCGCCGTGCGCAGCCCCCTCGATCGCTAAATAAACCAGGGTGACAGCCTCATCCGCCGCCACCCTCCATCAACCTCACCCCAACAAGCGCCAGCACTCCCAATCTCCAATCTCCAATCTCCAATCTCCAATCTCCAATCTCCCAATCTCCAATCTCTCACTCCACCGCCCACCCAATGCCAAGCTCTTCCAGCCGTTCCGACGTCGGATTCCCTGTCGCCACGTCCCACCCCGCCAGCTTGTAGTAGAGGTCTTTGGCGTGCTCGATCTCCTCCTCGGTGACGCGCAGACCGTCGCTGACGCCGCCGGTGAGCGGCTGGTGCAGACGCGGCGAGAGCTTGTCGTCTTCGCGGGTAAAGCCCTCGCGGGCGTTGAAGACCTTCATCAAGTTGACGCGGCGCGCGCCGACCTCCATCAGCTCCGGCAGCGTTGTGTCCCAACCGGTGACCGCGTTGACCACCTGCGCCACCGTCGAAGGTCCGTACAACTGCCAGGTCGCGCCCCAGTCGAACTGGCAGAGATTGAGCACATCCATCAGGCTCGTCCAGTACTGGGTGATCAACGTGAACTCGACCTTTTCCTCGCCCAGGTCGGTGGCGGGCACGGGGCGGGTGAGACCGAGTTCCGCCAGCCAACCCAGGCTGCGCTCGCCAGCATTTTCTTCGTAGGTGGTGTCGTGCTCGCTCGATTGGTGGTCGGCGCCAAAGGGATTGACGGCGTAGATCAGCCCCATGCTGCGCTTGACCTGCGGCATGTGCGCCGGCGCTTCGGCGCCCTTGACAGTGATCAGCCGCGCCTGGGCGTCCGGCCCAATCTGCGCCGCCGCGCGCGCCGAACCTTCCGCCAGCAGGGCGCCCAGCCGCCCGCGTCGGAAAGCCATCGCCTCCAGTGCGGCGAGCATGGCTTTGGCGTCGCCCCAGCGCAGCGCCAACCCGTCGGTGTCGGCGTCGGTCAGGATGCCGTCCTCGTAACACTCGATCGCCCACGCAATCGTCGCGCCGGCGCCGATCGTGTCGAGGCCATAGTCGTTGCAGAGTGCGTTGGCTTTGGAGACGGCGGCCAGGTCGTGGATCTCGCAGTAGGAGCCGAAGGTCGCAATCGTCTCGTATTCAGGCCCGCCCAGCTCGCGTTTGATCTGGTATTCGTCGTCGGTCTCGACTTCGCGCTTGCAACGCACCACGCACGCATAGCAGGTGTCGCGATCCACCAGGATCGTCTCCGCCAGCCGTTCGCCGGAGATTTCCTCGGCGTGCTCGAAGTGTCCGCTCTGGTAATTTCGTGTAGGCAAACCGCCGGCAAACTCCTGGCTGAGCACTACGCCCGCTGTGCCCAGCTCGCCCAATTCCTGCATACCCCGGTTCGTTTTGAACTCCGCTGCGCCCAACGCTGCCACGGCTCTAACGCCTTTGGGGTCAGCGTAGGTGGGACGCAGCGACCCGCGCACGGCCACGGCTTTGAGATGCTTTGATCCCATCACTGCGCCCAGTCCGGTGCGCCCGGCGGCTCGATTTCGCATATTGATAATGGCGGCAGTGCGCACCAGATTCTCACCTGCCGGGCCACAACACGCCGCCTCAACCTTGTTGTCACCCAGTTCCGCACGGATGCGCGTTTCGGTCTCCCATGAACCTAGCCCCCATAGATGCGAGGCGTCGCGCAGTTCCGCCTGCCCATTGTTGAGCCAGAGATAGACCGGTTTTTCAGCTTTGCCCAGGAAGACGACGCCGTCGAAGCCTGCATTCTTCATCTCCGCCGGGAAGAAGCCGCCTGCCTGCGCGTCGCCGATGGCGCCGGTCAGCGGCGATTTGGCGTTGGCGGTCATCCGGCTCTGCCCGGAAAAGGGCGCGCCGGTGAGCACGCTCAACATCAGCGTCAGCACGTTGTCGGGACCCAGCGCGTCGGCGCCGGGTGGCATATGCTTGAGGATGTAGACCATGCCAAAATTCGCACCGCCCATGTAGGTGCGATACCACGCCTCGTCGTGCTCGTCGATCTGCATGGCGCCCGTGCTCAAATTCACGACCAGGATTTTTCCGTGATAACCGTGAGGCATAATGGCTCCTTTGCGTTGCACCACAGAGTAGGGAAGGAATGTCTTGAAAACCGCGTCGATACGATCGGTGAAGTGATTTTATGTAGGCGACCAACTTCTAACAAACCGTTTGCGTTCCAGGCTCGCAGCGCCAAAGTTGAGCAGCAGTCCACGTCGATACCCGGTTGCTTTGAGGTAATTGAGAATCTGCGCCTCTTCCAGGCTTGTCAGTTGTTTCAGCGCCTTCAGTTCGACGATGATTTCGCCAAAACAGACAAAGTCCGCCCGATAGCTGCAATTCAATTGCACGCCTTTGTAGAATATCGGTAGCTCCACCTCGCGCTGAAACGGAATGTTGCGTAGCGGGAATTCAAGGGCAAGTGCATCATGATAGACCGGTTCCAGGAAGCCACACCCAAGCACCCGATGCACCTCCAACGCCGCACCGATAACCGCGTACGTCTGCGGATCATTCCGCAGATCAGGCACTCTGCCGATTGAATCATCAAGACTCATTTCACACCTTGAATACTTCCCCAGTGAACTTTTCTGCAAAATCAGCAGATGGAATATTTTCATGATCCGCAGATTGCACAGATTACACAGAATTGAAGAGCAAATCCTCTGCGAAATCTGCGGATAGAACATTTTCCTTTGATCCGCAGATTGCGCAGATTACGCAGAATCAAGAGTAAATCTCTCTGTGAAATCAGCGAAATCTGCGGATATAGCGTTTTCCCTTGATCCGCAGATTGCGCAGATTTCGCAGAATTGAAGAGCAAATCCTCTGCGAAATCTGCGTAATCTGCGGATGGAGCGTTTCCCTTGATCCGCAGATTGCGCTGATTTCGCAGAATCGAAGGTAAACCTCTCTGCGTAATCTGCGTAATCTGCGGATAGAACATTTTCCTTTGATCCGCAGATTGCGCAGATTACGCAGAATCAAGAGTAAATCTCTCTGTGAAATCAGCGAAATCTGCGGATTAGTTTCTGTTTTTACGCGTTCGGTGTGTCAGTGGGTGATGCTTTGGGTGCGTCGGCGGAGGCGCTGCTTTGGCCGCCCAGGGTTTGCCGCACGACTGCTTCGACGTTCTGTCCGCCAGGTAGCTTGACCTGCTCCAGGATCGTGCGCAGGTTTTCCTTGAGCACGACGGTGGCTTTCTGGGCAAACTCTTGTAGCTCGGCGTCGGTGGCTTCGCCGCGAGCACGCACGCGTTCGACCAGCGCATCAACATTTTTCTGGATGTCGCTCTCGGCAATTTCGCCGCGTTCGACCATCCGTGTCAGCAACTCGCTGACCTCGTCTTTGGTCAGCGCGGCCGCGCCGAGACCGAGGTGCACTGCCTTCTGACCGAGCATGAACAGATTGGCTGCCTGCACGATCAGCTCGTTGCGCGCGTTGATCAACATCTCATTCAATTGTTCGGTCGGGTTGGGTCGTTCTTGCTCGTCAGCCATGGTGATGAAGTCCTTTCGCTTTGCGAATCAACTACGATTTTGCAGATACGCCTGAACGGCGCGTTTCAGGTGTCCATCGTTGGCGAGCAGGATGTCGTGCACCTCTTCGCCGCTGGCGCCGGTGAGAAGTGCAAACGCCGCTGCCTTGACCGAGCCGTAGACATCCAGCGCCTGTTCCGCCGCTTCAGCGTCAACGTCCGTGATCGTTTGAATGATATGGATCGCCCGTGCCCGCAATTTGTCGTTGGTCGGCGCCACGTCGATCATCAGGTTCTCGTAGACTTTGCCCAGCCGGATCATGGTGGCGGTGGAGATCATGTTGAGCACCATTTTCTGCGCCGTACCGGCTTTCATGCGCGTCGAGCCGGTGACAACTTCGGGGCCGCACAACACGACGATCGGATAGTGTGCAACCTTCTCCATTGCCGTGTGTGGATTATTGACGATGCAACCGACTTTGGCGTCGATGCTGCGCGCGTATTGCATGGCTGCCAGCGTGTAGGGTGTGCGCCCGGAGGCGGCGATGCCGACGACTACATCATCTGCGCATAGTCCTAATGCCTTCATGTCCTCGACTGCCTGCTCAGTGTCGTCTTCGGCGCCCTCGACCGAGTGACGCAGCGCCCGTTCGCCGCCAGCGATCACGCCGACGATCTGCCGTGGGTCGGCGCCAAAGGTGGGCGGGCATTCGGAGGCGTCGAGCACGCCCAACCGTCCACTCGTGCCTGCGCCGACGTAGATCAGCCGCCCACCGTTCGCCAGCGCCGCAGTGGCAGCATCAACCAACGCGGCGATCTCGTATAGCGCCAGTTCGACGGCAGCAGCAACGCGCGCATCTTCCTGGTTGATTGTGGTCACGATGTCGAGCGCATCCATCTCGTCGATCGTCAACGTGTTGGGGTTGCGTTGTTCTGTGATCAGCTTGTGTAGATCCATGCGACTCCTCTATATGGTCAATGTGCCTTTGGTGCTGGGCACGCCCTGCCGTCGCGGGTCGATCAACGTGGCAGCATCAAGCGCACGCGCCAACGCCTTGAACAGCGCCTCGACCTTGTGATGGTCGTTGCGCCCGTAGAATACTTTGGCGTGCAGATTCATTCTGGCGTGGATTGCCAGCGACTCGAACAGGTGGTAGATGAGATCGGCGCTCAGCGTTCCCACTGCGGGCGTAACAAATTCACACTCAAAGACGCAGTAGGGACGTCCACCCAGATCGACGGCGACTAACGCCAGCGCCTCATCCATCGGGACATACGCGTGCGCCGTCCGCACCAGCCCGCGCCGTTCGCCCAGCGCCTGATCGAGCGCCTTGCCCAGGCAGATGAAGACATCCTCGGCAGTGTGGTGGGCGTCGATGTGTAGGTCGCCGCGCGCACGAACGGTCAAGTCGAACAGCCCGTGACCCGCCAGCAGCGTCAGCATGTGGTCGAGAAAGCCGATGCCGGTGTCGATCTCGGCTTTGCCCGTCCCATCGACGACGAAGGTCACTTCAACCTCGGTCTCGCCTGTTTTGCGGTGAATGGTTCCGGTGCGCATAGTGAAGATGCTTTCTTTACGGTTTGGCTGGCGCGTTGCCGCGCTGCGCCAGCGAACGCTGGTCGTCGATCAGGTCGAGCACCTCCGCCGGTTTCGCCACGCCCAGAAACTCGAAGGTGTGCCCCGACGCCGACGCGGTCTGGCAGATCACGTCGCCGAACTCGAAGATCGTTTGGAAGATGCCGCGCTTGCGGATGTTGATGTCCTGAATGTTGGTCAGGTTGGCAGTCTTGATGTCATGGCTGAAGGGCGTCGTCTTGGTCGAGTCGATCAGGCGTTGGCTGGTGACGATCCACAGGTCATTTTCGTAGCGATACCAGTAGATTGCAATATAGACGACAGCGATCAGCGCGCCGACCCCCATCAGTATGTCAGCAGTTATCTGCATCCCGCCGCCGATGCTGCGCAGCCATTGCCACGCAAACACGCCGAGAATCAGCAGAATGAGGACGGCGACGATGCGCCCGATCAACGAAAGTGGATGGCGTTTGATGATGCGGGCGACGATTTCACCTTCTTGAAGCTGAACTGGTAGGGACATAACTCCTCACTTTCCAAATGCGGATTTGACACCATATTATACTGTCAGGTCGCCGATTTCGTGCAGCGCTGCCATCAGTCGTTCTGTCTGCTCCGGTCGACCCACCGAGATGCGGATGCAGTTGTCCAGCCCCGGCTTGTTGTAGTAACGCACCAAAATGCCCTGCCGCTCGAGCGTCTGCTTGACCTCTTTGGCGCTGCGCCCGACGACGCGACAGAGCACGAAGTTCGCCTCCGACGGCTGCGGCTCTAGAAAAGAGACCTCCGCCAACAGCGCGGACAGTCGCCGCCGCTCGCTCTTCAGTTTCTCCACCGTGGCGTGCAGATAGTCGAGATCGCGTAGACTCGCCAGCCCCGCCACCGTCGCTGCCACATTGACGTTGTACGGCTGCTTGAATTTCCACAGTTCCGCCATCAGCCACGCCGGGCAGACGCCGTAGCCCAGCCGCAGCCCGGCAATTCCCGCCGCCTTGCTGAAGGTGCGCAATACGACCAGGTTATCATGCTGCAACACCCACGCGGCCCGGCTCGGATGTTCGGCAAACTCGACATACGCCTCATCGAGCACGACCATCACCGGCAGCCGCAGCAGCCGCACAAGCTCTTCGTCGCGCAGCCACGTGCCCGACGGGTTGTTGGGCGAGGTGAGAAAAAGCAATTTGACGCGGCCGGTCGGCTGCTCCTGCACCGCACGCTCCACCGCCTCGACATCGACGCCGTAATCCGCCCGCCGCCACACTTCGATCACCTGTGCACCCGCAAGCTGCGCGTCGAAGCTGTACATGCCAAAGGTCGGCGGGCAGTCGATGATGGCGTCGCCCGGCTGCAAGAAAACCCGGCAAAGATAATCGAGCATCTCGTCGGCGCCGTGGCTAGGCAGGATGTGCTCCGCCGCCACGCCGACATACGCCGCCAGCGCGTTGCGCAATTCGGTTTGCTGCGGATCGGGGTAAATGTGATAGAAATTGTACTCTGCCAGCGCCTCGATCACCGCCGGCGCCGGCCCGTAAGGATTCTCATTGGCGTCGAGCTTGACGATCTGCGCTGCAGGCAAGCCGAGCCGCTCGCTCAACACCTCGAAGGGCACAATCGGCGTGTAGGCTTCGAGCGCAGCAAGCTCAGCGCGCACCAACGCACGCACATCGAACTGAGGCACCGGGACAGGATTGTTCATACGCCACTATCGGACTTTCGTTTCGCCTCAACAACCAGAATATCATCCGCAGATTACGCAGATTTCGCAGAAAAATCATCTGATTTCCTCTGCGAAATCTGCGAAATCTGCAGATCAACGATTTTTTACGGAATCACTTTACCGCAGATTACGCAGATTTCGCAGAAAATTATCTGATTTCCTCTGCGAAATCTGCGAAATCTGCGGATCAACGGTTTTTTACGGAATCACTTTACCGCAGATTACGCAGATTTTGCAGAAAATTATCCTGGCGCTCTCTGCCACGATCTTTGCACTTTTCAATACTACCTCTAGAGCACATCTGCGCATTGGCGGCAGTGGCTAACCCTGGTGAAACTGAAAAAGCGCTTGGAAACCTACGAAATCCGACGTTCGACCGCGGCGGCATGAGCAGTCAACCCCTCGGCGCGCGCCAGCACGCTTGCGGCGGAGCCGATTGCCTGCAATACCTGCTCGTTCAAACCGATGACGCTGACAATTTTCACAAAGTCGTTGACGTTGATCGGGCTGGCGTAGCGCGCCGTGCCACCGGTCGGCATGACGTGGCTGGGGCCGGCCACATAGTCGCCCAGCACCTCGAAGCTGCGTTCGCCCAGGAAGACGCCGCCGGCGTTGCGCACCTGGCTGAGATGCGCCCACGGGTCGCGCACGAGCAGGCAGAGATGTTCGGGCGCGTAGGCGTTGGCAAGCGCGAACGCCTGCTCCAGCGACGCGGTGACGACGATGCCGCTGCTGCGCGTCAGCGATGCGGCGATGATCTCGCTGCGTTCCAGCTCCTCCATCTGCGCGTGGACGGCGGCCTGCACCTGCTCCGCCAGCGCGCGCGAGGGCGTCAGCAGGATGGCGCTCGCCAGCACGTCATGTTCAGCCTGCGCCAGCAGATCGGCGGCGGCAAGCTGTGGGTCGGCGCTCTCGTCGGCGATGACCAGCGTCTCGGTGGGGCCGGGCAGCCCATCGATGCCGACGATGCCGAAGACCTGGCGTTTGGCGAGCGTAGTGAAGAGGCTGCCGGGCCCGAAGATTTTGTCGACGCGCGCAATGGGGTCGGCGCCGAACGCCAGCGCGCCGATCGCCTGTGCGCCGCCGGCGACATAGACGGCATCCACGCCCACGATGTCGGCGGCGACCAGGATCGTAGGGTGGGGCAAGCCGGTGTCACGTTGTGGCGGCGAAATCACGGCGACGAAGGGCACGCCCGCCACGCGCGCCGGCACGGCGGTCATGATCAGCGAACTGGGCAGCGGCGCCGACCCGCCGGGAATGTAAATGCCAACGCGTTCGATGGGGCGCACGAGCTGCCCCAACGTTCCCTCGTCGTCGTTGTGAATCCAACTGAGTGCGGGCTGGCGACGATGAAACGCTTCGACGCGCGCCGCAGCCAGCCGCATCGCCTTCACGACAGCTGGATCGACTTCGGCGTACGCGGCGCGGATTGTCTCGGCGGGAACGAGCAGTGCAGGTGGCGTGATCCCGTCGAGGCGCTGCGACCAATCGAGCACAGCAGTTGCGCCACGCGTGCGCACATCCGCCAGAATGCGGCGCACCGCTTCTTCCGGTCCGATGCGCTCGCCAAAGAGCTTTTCGGCGCGATCCAACACCGCCGCCGGGACGCTCACCTCATCCCACGCCGTGCGGCGCAGGATCGTTCGTTGCGCTGATTCGACATCGAAAATTTGCATTGTTCGTAGAACTTTCTGTTGCGTGTTGCGTGTTGCGTGTTACGTGCTTGGGTGGTTTTTCTCACGCAACACGCAACACGTTACGGATCGCTGCAATCGCGGCGGAAGCCGCAGACAGTGCAGGTGATCTTGCAGTGCTGTTTGACGACGGCGCCGCCGCAGACCCAGCAATAGCTGTCGTCGGCTGGCGTGTAGATTGGCGATGGCTGCGAAGGTGCGCTCTCCGCGTGGATGATGGCTGGCGATGTGGATGTAGTTGATCCCGTCGGTGCGGTTGTTGCAGCGTTGAGCATCGGATAGAACGTAACTTCGTGGTGGCGGAGTTTGCCGTCTTCGTAGACAAACCGGCCCGAAAAGAAGCGCTCCTGGTCAAGCCACGGCAGGAAGATACGGTCGCCCTCCCACAGCGGCAGGTCGAGCAGCCGGTCGTCGTCGATCCATTGTAGCACGCCCTCGGTCGAGTCGATCAACGTCCCGCTGAAGGTGCGCGCCACAAAGACGAACGCGTACCAATCCTCGCCGCTGCGAAAGTTGGGAAAGGTCAGGCTGCCGCGCAGTTCCGGGTTGTGGATCGTCAGCCCGCTCTCTTCGTAGACCTCGCGGATCGCGCACATCTCTGGCGATTCGCCTGGCTCGAACTTGCCGCCCAACCCGTTCCACTTGCCCTGATGCATGTCGCCAGCGCGCTTGATGCGATGCAGCATCAGCGTCTGTCCAGGACGTTTTACGTAAACCAACGTCGCCAAAATGAGCATAGTTCGTTCCGATGCAGTGTTGCGTGCTGCGTGTTGCGTGTTGCGTCCCTCACAACTTACCCCTCCCATAGTATCGCACGACGCTGGCAATCGACAAGAGCAGCTGTGGTACACTATGCATCATGTCTAACCGTGAACGCGTCCGCTCCACCCGCGCCTTGATCCTGCGCCGCCGCGATGTCAACGACGCCGACCGCGTGCTGACTGTGCTCACACCTGGCGACGGCAAGCTCGAACTGATCGCCAAAGGCGTGCGCAAAACCACCAGCCGCAAAGCCGGTCATCTTGAACTCTTCACGCACGCCGCGCTGCTGGTGGCGCAGGGACGCACGTGGGACATCATCACCGAGGCGCAGACAGTCGAGAGCTTCCGTCATCTGCGCGAAAATCTGGAGGCAATCGCCGCCGCCAGCTACATCGCTGAGCTGATCGACAGCTTTGCCGAAAGCGGCGATGAGGCGCACGCCTTGTGGGATCTGGCGTTGCAGGCGCTGCGCTGCCTTGATGCGGTCGCAGCGCAGGGTGGGGTTCCACCGACGCTGCTTGCCTGGTTCAACCTGCATCTGCTGAGTCTGACCGGGTTTCAGCCACAGTTCTTTCGCTGTCTGGACTGTGGCCAGGAGCTGGAGCCGTCGCTCAACTTCTTGTCGCTGCACGAGGGCGGTGTGATTTGTCCGCGCTGCGCGCCGCGCCACGATGACGTAGAGGCGCTCGAAGTCGACACGCTTAAAGTGCTGCGTTTCTTGCAGAGCCGGTCTTGGAACGAAGCCGCGTCGGTCACGGTGCGCACACCGGTGTTGCGCCGCGTCGAGAACATCCTCAATCGTTATTTGATCGTCGTGTTGGAGCGCCAGGTGCGTTCAACTGCGTTTCTGCGTCGTCTTGCTGTCACACCGGCTGCACCAGAAGCATAGGAGTTGTTTATGCACATCCGCGAATATCAGCAGTGGCTCGAAGCGTGGGATCGGGCGCGCACATGGCATGAGGTGACGCTCAGCCATACGTTGCTGCACGCGCTCGAAGAACTGGGCGAGGTGAGCAAGCTGGTGCAGATGATTGAAGGCTATCGCGCGCCTGACCCGCCCGATCTTGAGCAATTGCGCAGCGAGCTGGCGCTGGAATTGAGCGACCTCCAGGTCATGATCTTCAAGATCGCCTATCTCTGTGGCATCGACATGGAAGACGCCATGACTCGCGGTCAGCGCAAAGCCGACGCCCGCTTCCCCGACCCCGCCGATGGGCCCGTCGAACGCGACGCGTACTGGTCGCGCTACCGTGATTACCTGCGCAGTGTACAGCCCGGCTCGTGATTCAAATCGTTGCCATATCCGATTCTGATCTCGCCGCTCGCCTGGCAGCGAGCAAGAAATGATGCTTCATTGCCCCTCACAACTCCCCTCCTACCAATTTCAGAACAAACGTGCTTTGGGTATTGACACCGCACAAATGTTCGTGTACTATTTGGGAAAAGTTGGGAAACAAACGTTCTGTTTGGGATAACGAATTGGGAAAGAGCCATGAATTTCTCTGAACTTTCTGAGCGGCAACAACGCATCCTTCGATATATTGTTGAGTTCACGCAGGAGCACCACTATCCGCCGTCGATCCGTCAGATCGGCGACAACGCCGGCATCAGCAGCACTTCGGTGGTGAACTACAACCTCGACAAATTGGAGGATTATGGGCTGATCTCGCGTGCGCGCGACATCAGCCGCGGCCTCAGCGTCAATTATCCGCAGCTACTTGCCTGGGGCTTCGTGAGGGACGCAAACGGCGGCGCCCATCCAATGCCGGATGCCATAATGCCGGATGCCATGAAGCAGTCAAGCCGGCCGCCGTTGCCTGAGCTTGAGTACGTCGCTGATGATTTGGAGCCTCTGTCTGCGCCTGAACCGGAGTTGAAGCCAACGCCTGTGATGGCGCCGCGCTTCCGACTGCCGCTGCTTGGAAAGATTGCCGCTGGTAATCCTATTGCGGTCAACCCCTTCCAGGCTTACGACCCGGAGCGATGGATCGACCTTACCGAAGATTTGATGAGTTTGCCGGTGGATCGACTCTTTGCGCTGCGCGTCGAGGGCAATTCGATGATTGATGCCGGTGTGCTGGATGGCGACATCGTGATCCTGCTGCATCAAGAGACAGCCGACGACGGGGCCATGGTCGCGGCGTGGATTGAAGGCGACGAGGAAACAACCCTCAAACGCCTCTATCGCGACGGCGCAAACGTGCGTCTTGTGCCTGCCAACCCGGAGTACAAACCGATCGTGCGCCCGGCCGACAAAGTCCAGATCAAAGGCGAGGTCGTCTCAATTATCCGCACCTATCGCTGACAGCGATTGATCTGTGTTGGGTTGAGATTTCGTTTTGTTGATGTGACGTGTCTTGCGTTGGGGCCAACATCTATCAGGACGCGCACCGGCAGTCGTGTTGCAACACACAAAAAGCGGGCATTGCGCCCGCTTTCATGTCCTTGGAAACAGGTTGCGACCAGTCGCGCTTATGCGTTGGACGCCGCATCCAGGTAACGAACGGCGTCGCCAACTGTGATGATCTTCTGGGCATCTTCGTCGTTGATCTCGCCGCCAAATTCTTCCTCAAACGCCATGATCAACTCGACCAGATCAAGGCTGTCGGCTTCGAGGTCGTCGCGGAAATTGGCTTCCATTGTAACATCGTCCGCTTCAACGCCAAGTTGATCTACAATGATTGCGCGCACCCGTTCAAACGTGCTGTTATCGGCCATGATAGCTATTTCTCCTCTGTCATTCTTTCGTCTTCAACTAGTTGAGCGCAACAAGCATTTCCGATTGCGCGCTCGGTAAAATTCAAATCTACAAATTGCGTATTAGCAAAAGGTTAACAAGTATTGTAGTGCAGCGTGAAACCCCCTGTCAAACATGACGCCTCAAACGGTGCTTCAAATCTGGAATGAAGAATGCTTTGGGCACGGCGCAACGAATGCCCAAACGCTTGATCTCCGTTGCCCACGCCTTTAGATAACACCTTGGGCTGTTGCGAGTTGCGCCGCTGTGCATCGACTTTATGCGCAATCGACCGGCAACTTCACCAAAACCTGCGCTGCTATACTGATCGACAGGTAGATGGTTCTTGCTCTGACAAGCGTCCAACCGATTTTGAACATTGTTTTTGTCGGTCGTTTGACAGAGTTGTGAAGTTTGAGGGGAGCTTACTTCACAATTCGAACCAGCACCTCCTTTGGTTCCTCCTTTGTACGCGCCCGCCACCGCTTATGCGGTGGCGGGCATCTTTTTTGTACTCACCACCCCAGGCGGCGCCGAACCCATGCCAACAATTCGCCCACTGCATCGGCTGCCAGTTCCGGGCTTGTTCCGGCTATATTTGCATCGTAAATTGTCATGGCTTGCTGAATTAGCACGTGAAAGTGTGGCGGTGTCTGCGTCAGCGCCCAGCGCCCACCCTCGGCTTTGGAGAGCACCCGTTGTTCGCTGACCGCGGCGAGAATGCGACAGGCATTGAGCAGCGCATAGACAGGCTTGGTTGTGTCGGCGCGCTGCGGACCACTCGAAGTCACTGCGCAGCGAATCTACATAATCGTCCCATGGCACGGCAATTGGCAGCGCCGCGATCGGCGCGCCTTGCAGACAGACGCCGCGCATTGCCAGCACCGTGAAATGGGCGGCAAGGTCTATGTCAACGCCGGTGGTTGGCGGCATTGCGGCAGAATCCTCAAGAATTTGCGTGTAGTAATTTCTGTGCATCTCGCTGAAATGCAGGTCGTAGGGGGCGGGGTGGCGCCATGGCGTCATTTGCGCGTAGTGTAAAAAGCTGATTTCGACAGGATGGGGCGCGCCAGACAGTGCGAGCAGCGTAGTCAACACAGCGCGACGTTGCGCTTCGGTTAGCGGCGCCGCCGTCAGGACCAGCAGGTCGATGTCACTCAAAGCAGGATTGAAGCATCCCATCGCCAGCGAACCGTGGAGGTAGACGCCAATCATGTTATCTGCAATGCTTTCGTATAGTTTGCGGGTTATCTGGTCGAGTTGGGTGGAGACAGAGAGGGGTGCAGCTAAACCAGCAGATGAACAGCGGAGCGGGTCTCTGCACAGTGTTTTCGCATATTGATTATCCTCTGCTGTCGGCCAATGGTGGTGTGTTCGGATAGCCATCGATCAGAAAATTTTGTTGAAAAACTTTCCTGTTGCGCATGGTAAAATGCGATGCTATGATCGCAGCGACTGCCGGAATTCTGACTGCACTTACCGTTACCGTCTCGCAGCAGAATTGTTTTGCCATCGAAAATGGAGGATGCAATATGTGGCAACACGTACACACGCATCTCAGACGACTGCGGCCTGACCGGTGGCTGCGACGGCTGAGTAGCGACACACCAGGTCTCCGGCGAGGCGTCAGTCTTGTCGTCGTGGCCGCCATCATCGCCAGCATGGTCACCGTCGCCGTCTGGCCGGCGCCCACCAGCGCTTCGCTGACCAATGTATTGTACAACGGGGGCTTCGAGCAGGGCTTCAGCAACCAGCCGGGTTGTGGGGCCGTCGGCAGTGGCTGGCAGTGCTTCACCAATGGAGGCGCCGTCAATTATGGCTTCTACGATGACCAGTGGGATCGAGTCGTCGCCGAAGGCCGCCACAGCCAGCTGATCGAGCTCAACACCAAGGGCATTATGTTGGGCGATCCGGACCGTTACGCCGGCGTCTACCAGACTGTGCCTGTCGTCGATTGGGCCGAATACACGTTGAGCCTGAAGGGTATCATCCGCACAACGAACCTGGAAGGCGATCCATGGCGCTATCGGGTCCAGGTGGGGTGGACGTTCGGCCCCTACCCCGACTGGACCAAAGTCAACAACTGGCAAGATGTTGGTTGGGACAAGTATTACCTGCGCACTGAGCCGGGCGCGTTCAGCAGTTTCACCAGCCGCTTCAGGTCTGAGTCGAGCCACGTCACAGTTTACATTCGAGTCTGGAAAAAGTGGGGCGTGCCTGAGGAAGAGCTGGACGTCAACTTTGACGCCGTCTCATTGGTTGGACCCAGCTCACATTGGTATGGACAGCAGCCAGCGCATCCTGGATATGTTGACCCTGGGTACGCTGCTCCTGGCTATGGCAAGGGAGGGCTTGTCGATCCTGGCTCCTACTATCCGCCAGTCATCGATCCCTCTTATGTTGATTCGGGCTATGCTGATCCTGGTTATGCAGTGCATCAACCAGTTGAAGTCGCACCGTCGATCTATCACATTCCTGCCGGCGCCTGTATTGGACCAAACCTGGTCTACAATGGCGATTTTGAGAAGGGCTTCAACGCGGTGTCGGTGGGGCGCGTTGGCGCCAGTTGGGGCTATTTCACCAACGGCGGCGGCGCAGAATATGGGTTCTATGACGACCAATGGCCGCGCGTTGTGGCCGACGGCAAGCACAGCCAGCTCATCGAGATCAACACCAGGAACCGTTTCCCTGTCGACAATGATCGCTACGCTGGCATTTACCAGTACATCACGGGTCTACATCCAGGCGTCGTCTATGAGTTCAGTATGAAGGGGCTGTTGCGCGGCGAGGGCAACGAGGACGATCCATATCGCTTTGCAGCGCAGTGGGGCTTCTTGCCGGGCTACAATGGCGAGTGGCAGGCAGTGAGCAATTGGACTGAGGTGAATCTTGGCCCGATTGGCGTGCGCACCGACCCTGGCCCAATGATCGGCTATTCGATGAAGTTCGTGGCGACATCGCCGGACATAACCCTTTTCATCCGTGGTTGGAAGAAGTGGGGCATCCCAAATGTTGAAATGGACTTCAATATCGACAGCGTGGCGGTTGTTGCCTGTGGCGGGCATGGCGGACCGATCAAACCGCCGATCGTGCAGCCATGGCCGCCGATCCCCGATTGCAACCAGTGGACGCCGGAATGTTCGGACATCTTCCCACCGGTGGTTCATCCGCCAGTTGTGAAGCCTGTCCCGCCGATTGGAGAGTGCACGCCGTCGATTCCTGATTGTTCAACGATTTGGCCGCCGGTTGACCCAGGTTGCACGTATGTAGTGCGGCCGGGCGACACGCTGGCCAGCATCGCCTACAAACATGGCGTCAGTTTGCACGAGTTGATCTTTGCTAACAACATCGTGAATCCAGACCTGATCTTCGTGGGGCAGACGTTGGTTCTGCCAGGGTGTGGATTAACGCCAACCCCCTATGACAAGCCCAGCATAGTCCCGGTTGGGCCAGTTTATCCAGGTGGCGGGCAGACCTACACCGTGCGCCCCGGCGATACGTTGAGCCAGATTGCCAAGTGGTACGGCGTTTCAGTTGACTATTTGTGCCAGCTCAACGGTTTATCCAATCCCAACTTCATTTATGTTGGGCAGGTGCTAATCATTCCGTGACGGTACGGGTTGATTAGATAGACTCCTTCGATGGCAGTGCAGGCTGCGGTTCCGGCTCCGCAGCCTGCGCTGCATTCCAGCCCGGCTATCTGACGCCGAACAGCAGCGTACACAGTGAAGGGTGATCCGAACGCCTAAAGCGTGCAAGCGCATCGGAGCAGCAGTTTGTCAGATGGTTGAACTGGAATGAAGGAGGAGGGCGGCGCTGTGCGGGGCGCCGCCAAAGCCATAAACGCACCAGAGGCCGGAGTCAAGAGAGTAAAAAAAAAACGGCGCACCGCAATGCGTCGTTTTTTCTATTCGCAATGGCAAGTTACTCAAGTGGACTGAGCCATCTTTCTGTGTTATCTCCTTCGGCGATCCAGCCTTCGATATCGCCGCTGTCGGAGCGAATCTGGAACCAGGTGAAGCCGCTCGCCTGCTGTGGTCCGCCCATGACGGTGAATTCTTGACCAGGATTGACGCGCGTCAGCAACCGTGCATCAGTGCCGGGCGTCTCACGCACCGAAAGCTGACCGCCCGAACTCATCGTGACGCGCACGCGCTCGCCGACGCGCGGCGAGCGGTCGACTGGCTCTGGCTCGCCCATCTGTGGGCTAAGCAGGTCGACCGTTCCATCATTCTCAACCGACCAGCCGATATTGCCTTCACTATCGTCCAATTTCCACCATCGATAACCTTCGGCTTCGATCGGGCCGTCGATGACAGTGACTTTCAAGCGTGAAGGCAGATAGCGCACCAGCGACGCCGAGGTGGAAGGTTCGGTGCGCATGTTAACGCCATTGGGCGCCACGACGCGCGCAGGCTGACCGATCGACAGCGCCGTGCCCGGAATCGGCGTTGGCGTAAAGGTGGCGGTCGGTTCAGGCGTTGGCGTATCGGTGTCGACCGGCAGAATCGGCGTTTGCAGCGCAACGGGACCTCCTGATGGTCCGGTTGGCTCCACTGTAGAATCTGCAGCAATGGGCGGCGTCGGCGTCGGTGTGGGGCGGCTGGCAAAGCTGCCACACGCCAATGTTGGTGCGCCCCAAATCAAGGCGGCGGCAAAGAGCAGACGCAGTCTGATCCGCCGTTTTGCCTGGTCGCTGCCTGAGGTCGTTGAGTCGTCTATGTTCATAAAGCGAAATTATACCGTATTTAGGTCTGATTCGCTATCCCAAAATCAGACGAATTGCCGATGAAGTTGGCGAAAGACGAGATAGTGCGTGCTACGTGTTGCGTGTTGTGTGTTATGTGCCACGAACTTCACAGCGTAACGCGCAACACGCAACACGCAACACGCAACACTATAATGTGATCGCCTTGAGCCATTGAATATGCGGCAGTGCGCTGATGCGCGCCTGCAACTCGGGCGTCGTCGGTTCGTCGGTGCCCAGCGCCATGATCGCTTCGCTGCGCGGGGAGCGGCGTCCGACGTGCATAAAGCTGATGTTGACGTCGGCGTTGCCGAGGATCGTGCCGACAGCGCCGATGATACCCGGTCGGTCGTTGTGCAGCGCCAGCAACACGTGCCCCGTCGCTGGGAAATCCACCCATAACTCGTTGAGGGCTACGATGCGCGGCTCGCCTTGCAAGATGGCGCCGCGTACTGTCCAGCGTTGTGCGCCCGATGTCGAACGCAATGTCAGCAGACTTTCGTATGCAAATTCGCGTTGATGTTTTTTGCGCTCGATCAGGTTCATCCCGCGCTTTTCCGCCAGCAGCGACGCGTTGACCAGATTCACGCGCACCGAGACCACGTCGGAGAGCATTCCCTTGATCACGGCGGCGCGGATAAAGCTGAGGTCGAACTCCGCCAGATCGCCTTCGGCAGTCAGTTCGACGTCGCCCATGCCCTGGGCGCCAAGCTGTTTCATGAAACGCCCCATACGCTCCGCCAGATCGATATAAGGGATGAGCAACTCCAAATCTTTAGGTGGGATAATCGGCGCGTTGACAGCATACCGCGCGGGTCGATCGTTGAGTACATCGAGCACTTGCAGCGCCACATCCTCGGCGACCTTTTCCTGCGCTTCAATTGTGCTGCCGCCAAGATGAGGAGAGAGGATGATATTGGGGCAGCGACGCAACGGGCTGTCAGCCGGAAGCGGCTCCTGCTCGTACACGTCGAGCGCGGCGCCAGCAAGACGACCCGACTCCACAGCCTCGACCAGCGCCTCTTCGTCTACGACGCCGCCGCGCGCCACATTGATCAGGCGCGCAGTAGGCTGCATGAGCGCCAGCCGCTCACGGTTGATCAGGTTGCGCGTTTGTGGCGTCAACGGCACGTGCAGCGTCACAAAATCAGCACGCGTCATCAACGTGTCGAGGTCAGCCAGTTCGACCCCGCGTTGGTTAGCATACTCGGCGGTGACGTAGGGGTCGAACGCCAACACGTTCATGCCCAGGCCTTGAGCGCGACGCACCACTTCCTGCGCCACGCGACCCAACCCGACCGTGCCCAACGTCTTGCCGCGCACCTCGACGCCCATGAACTGATTGCGTTTCCATTGCCCAGCGCGCACATGAGCGTCGGCTTGCGGGATGTTGCGCGCCATTGCCATCAGCATTGCAATCGTATGCTCGGCCGCGGCGACGACATTGCCGGTCGGCGCATTGACGACAACGACGCCAGCCTGCGTGGCGGCGTCCACATCGATATTATCAACGCCGACGCCAGCGCGCCCGACCACGCGCAACTTCACGCCGGCCTGGATGACGTCGGCTGTGACCTGCGTAGCGCTGCGCACGAGCAGCGCGTCGTAGGCTGGAATGATTTCGATCAATCGTTCTGGCGACAGGTTGGTCTGCACATCGACCTCGACGTTGGGCGCTGCACGCAGCGCCGCCAATCCGATATCCGACATGCTGTCGCTGATGAGGACTTTGTATTGGTTCGTCATAAGGTTTGCTGACTCCGAACAATTACATTGATTCAGGTGCGCTGATCCCCAGTAATTGAAGCGTCTTCTTGAGACCGATGCGCGCCGCCTGCGATAGTTGCAAACGTGCAGCGCTCAATGTCGGTTCAGCAGGATCAACCACCCGACAGTCGCGGTAGAATGCGTTGAATATCTTTGCCAGGTCTGTGGCGTAATGGGTCAAATTGTGTGGCGAGAGTTTTTCCACCGCCAGTTCAATCTGCTCTTCCAGTTCAAGAAGTTTCTTAATCAATGCTATCTCAACTTCGTGCGCCAGCAGGCTAGAGAGATCGCTTTCGGACTGCAGGGTAAGACCTTTGCTCTCAGCATTTGACAACAATGAGCAGATGCGGGCGTGGCTATACTGAACATAACATACCGGGTTGTCCCAAGATGCCTGAGCTGCCAGGTCCAGATCGAATTCGATCGTGCTTTCTGGTCCGCGTGTGAGCAGGTTGAAACGTACGGCGTCGGCGCCGACTTCATCCACAACATCGCCGATGGTGATGAGCGTGCCACGGCGCTTGCTAAGCTTGACTTCCTCGCCGTTGCGAATCAGTTTGACCAGCCCATGCAGCACGATAGTGAGTCGCGACGGGTCAAGTCCAAGCGCAGCCATCACTGCCGCCATGCGCGGCACATGGCCTTGATGATCCACGCCCCAGATATTGACGACATGGTCGAAGCCGCGCACGACGAATTTGTCGTAATGATAGGCGATGTCGGATGCAAAATAGGTCGGCATACCGTTCGAGCGGATCACGACTTCGTCCTTGTCCACCTTTGGGTATTTGCTCGCCAAAAACCAGGTGGCGCCGTCGCGTTCGCCGATGTCGCCGTGCGCACGCAGCTTGTCGAGCACTTCGTAGACAAGGCCGCTGTCGTAGAGCGACTGCTCGCTGAACCAGCGGTCATACCGAATGCCGAGTTTGCCTACCTCATCCTGCAGCGACGCCAGCACAAGTTCCTTGCTCAGTTCCTTGATCTCGCCGATCGCTGCGTTGCGATCCATGTGTAGAAAACGATCGCCGTGCTGTTCGACAATGGTTTGTGCGTAGCCAATCATGTATTCGCCGGCGTAGCCATCCTCTGGGATCGCCTCGTCGCATCCCAAAAGCTGTGCATAGCGAGCGTAGAGCGTGGCGGCGAAAATGTTGAACTGATTGCCGGCGTCGTTGACATAGAACTCGCGCTGCACACGATAGCCGGCTGCTTCGAGCACATTTGCCAGCGAATCGCCCAGGACGGCGTTGCGTGCGCCGCCATAGTGAACCGGACCGGTCGGATTGGCGCTCAAAAACTCGACTTGCCAGTAGGCGCCGCGCCCGATGTCAATGGCGCCAAAGGCGTCACCTGCGGCAACGATAGCGTTGACCTGCTGTTGCAGCCAGCGCTCGGACAGATGAATGTTGATGAAGCCAGGCCCGGCGATCTCGACGCGACCGATCAACCCGTCCGCCGGGATATGCGCAGCGATAATTTCGGCAGTTGCGCGCGGATTGCTGGACGCGCCGCTCTTGCGCAGCGCCGCCGCTGTCACCATCGCCACGTTGGTGCTGTAGTCGCCATGCCCCGCCTGTTTGGGGCGCAACACTTCGATGGCCGGCTGTTCGATCTCCGGCAGTTGTCCGTGCGCCTGCGCTGCGGCGAGCGCCTGCTCGATCACGTGTTTGATTTGGTCTCGGATCATTTTGTCTCCGTCAGATCGCGCCAGTTAGGGCCAACCTCGACATCTACTTTGAGCGGCACATTCAGGCGATAGGCGTTCGCCATCGTGTTGCGCACCAGTTCGACGATAGTGGTTTGTTCGTCAGGCGGGGTCTCCAACACCAGCTCATCGTGAACCTGGAGCAGGAGACGGGTGCGAAAACCGCCTGTTTGAAGTTGTTCGTGTAGCCGAATCATGGCGATCTTCATGATGTCGGCTGCTGTGCCCTGGATCGGTGCGTTGATGGCGGCGCGTTCGACCGCGGCGCGTTGGTTGAAGGGCAGCCGTCCACTTAGCAATTCTGGGAAAAAACGTTTGCGCCCAAGCAGCGTCTGCACATAGCCGCGGCTGCGTGCATCCTCCAGCGTACGATCCAGAAAGCTGCGAATCTGTGGATAGGTTTGGAAATATTGATCAAGAAACTGGCGTGCTTGTTCGCGCGTCAATTCGGTGCGGCTGCTGAGACCGAATTCGCTGACGCCATAGATCGTGGCGAAATTGATCGTTTTCCCCAGCCCGCGTTGTGTGCGCGTGACCTGGTCGATCGGCACGCCAAAAAGTCGCGCCGCCGTGACCGCGTGAATGTCCTGGTCGGCAAGAAATGCCTCGATCAACAACGGCTCCTCCGCCATGTGCGCCAGCACGCGCAGCTCGACCTGACTGTAGTCCGCCGAGACAAGCTGCCAGCCCGCCGGGGCAATGATGGCGCGACGAATCTCGCGTCCGGCTTCGGTGCGGATCGGGATGTTCTGCAAGTTGGGGTTGCTGCTGCTCAGCCGGCCTGTGACCGCGCCGGTCTGGCTGAAACTGGTGTGCACACGGCCTGTTTCAGGGTTGACCAATTCCGGAAGCGCATCGATGTAGGTGCTGCGCAATTTTTCCAACTGGCGTTGCTCCAAAATGATTTCAATCACGCGTTGTTGCGAAGTCGAGAGTTCATCGCCATAGGCAGCCAGCGCTTCCAATGTATCGACCGCTGTGCTGTAGTGTCCCGAAGCCGTCTTTTTGAGCCCGCGTGTGGGGAAGCCAAGCTCGTCGAAGAGCACCTGACTCAACTGCTGCGTGCTGCGCAAATTGAACTCATGGCCGACCACCTCGAATAGCGAGCGTTCGAGTTCGTATAGACGTTTGGTGAACTCGACCGACATTTGCCGCAAGAAATCAATGTCGAGCAGCACGCCAGCCATCTCCATGTCGGTCAACACCGGCAACAACGGGCGCTCGATAGACTCGTAGAGTCCCTGGAGATTGGCTTCGCGTAGTTTTGATGTAAAGATGGCATGCAGCTGGATTGTGGCGTCGACATCAGCGCCACAGTAGGCGGCGGCCGGTTCGATGGAAACCTGGTCGATCGTGATCTGCTTGCGCCCGCTGCCGATCAGTTCGCTCAGTTCGGTCATCTTCCAACCAAGCTCGGACTCAGCCAGCGCCTTGAGTCCCAACGCGCGGCTGGCCGGGTCGAGCAGCCACGCCATCAGCAGTGTGTCGTCGAGCACGCCGGCGACATCCAGCCCATGACGGCGCAGCACCGTGAGATCATATTTGGCGTTGTGGGCAACTTTAGGCAACGTGTTTTTCCCGAAAAATGGGCGCAGCGTAGTGACAACCTGATCCCACGCAAGCTGCTCGCCTGTGCTATGGGAGACCGGAATGTAGGCAGTCTGTCCAGGCGCCCAGGCAATGCCCAGCCCGACCAGCGCTGCCTGCATAGCGTCGGTGGCGGTTGTCTCCACGTCGAAGGAGAGGCGTTCAGCGCTGCCCAAGGCCGCTTTCAGCGTATCGAGTGTTGTCGCGTCGTTGACGATCAACACATTGCGCAGGTCGTCAGTCGTTGACGGCGATGTGGCGATGGCTGCTGTGGCGCCAAAGAGCGCCATCTGCCCATTTTCTTTCGATGCGTCGCCCGGCATGCCAGCAGCGGCGCGCGTCGAGGCGGGCAGCTCCTTGAGCAGGCTGCGGAATTCGAGCGCGTTGAAAAGTTCGAGCACGGCGTTGGGATCATAGTCGCGTGTGGCGCACTGCGCTGCATCGAAAGCGAGGTCAAGGTCGGTGTTGATAGTGACCAGACGACGATTGCGCAACACCTGTTCGCGCGCGTCGAGCAACGCCTGGCGCGTCTTGGGGCCGCTGATTTCGTCGATGTGCTCGTAGAGCGCGTCGATCGAACCGTACTGCTGCAAAAGCTTGATTGCAGTCTTTTCGCCGACGCCGGGCACACCAGGGATGTTGTCGGATGCGTCGCCGGTCAGCGCCTTGAAATCGATGAACTGCTGCGGCGTCAGTCCGTAGCGCTCCTGCACCTGTTCGACGCCATAGACCGACGTGACCGGATTTGGCCCGCCGGAGGTGTAGAGAATCTTGATGCGGTCATCGACAAGCTGGAACATGTCGCGGTCGCCAGTCATCACCAGCACGTCGATGCCTTGCGCCGCCGCCGCCCGCGCCAGCGTGCCGAGAATGTCGTCCGCCTCAAAATTGTTGTAGGTGAGGATCGGGATGTTGAAGGCGCGTAGCATCTCTTCGATGCGCGTCATTTGTGTGCGCATATCGTCGGGCATGACGTCACGCGTCGCCTTGTAGTCGGGAAACTCAGCGTGTCGCCAGGTGTCGCCGGTGTCGAAGGCGACCGCAACGTAGTCCGGGTTGAAGTCGCGCAGGGTTGCCAGCAGCTTACGCGTAAAACCGTAGACTGCGCCGGTCGGCTCGCCATCGCGCGTAGAGAGCGGCGTTTTCATGCCAAAATAAGCGCGATAGGCTTGTGAATGTCCATCGATCAGTAACAAAAGCGCCATGAGAATTATGTCCGAAACGAGAAGGCGTTGGACAGATGCGCCAACGGTGAATCATCACATGCGAGTCCCTCGATACAATCGCAGTGATGTCGAGCCGCTGTGGTCGATTCGCTCTTGGATTTGTCCGCTATTCGATCGTGAGGCTGCCGTCTTCGATCAGCGCCATGATCTGTTGATGTTTCAGAATCGAACGCAAGGTGCGCATTCGGCGCCCCGCATCCAGTCGATACCGGCCAGCGGGCAGATCAAGGATGAAGTTCTTGTTGGTCTGGTTGACGAGCACAATAATATCATCGGGGTTCTCGCGCCAGGTGTATTTCTGTTCTACGCCGAGATCGGATTGTTTTGTTGTCATTCCTATAGTCCCTGTTCCACCGCACAACCGCGCTTGAAAGATGAGAGTTCATACATAATTCAAGCTTGCATTGTACATGGCTGTCCCTGTTTTCCACAACGAGACGCGCCATGTTTTCACAGAATGTCTACGCTCCGGAAGATACGCGCAACGCCCTGCAACATTCTGGTTCTGTAACAGTTCATGGAATACGCATGGCTGATGGCGCAGACTCAGTCGAGTTGCGAGCGCTCTCTTCTGTGCGCAACGGAAGGGTGGAGCGCAAGGACAGACGGCGCATGCGTTGAGCCTGTGCCCGGTTCTGCCAGAGTGAGACGCCGACTATAGTGGCAAAACTGGCGGCGTAGAGCAGCATAAATAACGCCGAAAACCAACCGCTGACGCCTGCGACCAGCCAGGCGCCGATCAGCGCATAGCCTGCCAGTGCAAGCTCTGCTGCCATGATGTGGTCAAGCGGCAGCGCGTAGCTGCTGCTGCGCCAACGATCATGCGTGCGTTCGACGCGGAACTTGGGTGTGCGCTCGAAGACGCCGCCGCGCGTGCGCAGCCCTTGCCACACTGCCAGTGAATTGCTCAAGCAGACGCCCATGCCCAACAAGGTGAGCAACGGCAGATAAGCCCAGCGTCGCCACCAACCTTCGCCATACAGTCGCTGTTGCCCGACAGCGTAGAGCAACGGCGGCCCCAATGAAGTCAACCCGATCAGCGCCAACGGCGACGGCGGCGCGCCACCCAACAGCAGCAGCGGCGGGATCGAGAGCAGTAGCAACAGCAGCATCGGGTGGATCAGGTAGCTGCCGAGATGGATCATGGCGGCAATGCGTGTTGTCAGCGGTCGATCGCTGCGCCAGACGCGTCCGCCGAGTTTGCACAGCGTCTGGATGCTGCCTTTTGCCCAGCGCGCCTGCTGCCGTTTATAGGCGTTCAGTTGCGGCGGAATTTCGGCGGGCGCAACGACATCGTTCACGTAGCAAGGACGCCATCCAGCCAGTTGGGCGCGATAGCTGAGGTCGAGGTCTTCACAGAGCGTGTCGTCCTGCCAGCCGCCAACTTGTGGATCGTCGATGCAGGCGCGACGCCAGACGCCGGCGGAGCCGTTGAAACCGAAAAAGCAACCGGCGGCTTGCCGGCCAGCCTGCTCGACGACGAAGTGACCGTCGAGCGCCAACGCCTGGCTTTGGGTCAACGGTGAATAGTCGCGGTTCAGGTGTCCCCACCGACATTGTACAAATGCAATCTGCTCAGCCTGTTTGCCGAGAAAATGCGGGATCGTGCGGCGTAGGAAATCGGATTCGGGGCGAAAGTCGGCGTCGAAGATGGCAATAAAGTCGCCGCTGGCGAGGGGGAGCGCGTGCGCCAGCGCGCCTGCCTTGTAGCCGCAACGATCGCGGCGACGCACGACGCTGATATTCCAGCCCTGTGATCGCCAGTATGCTGTGCTGCGATCCACGATCTCAACCGTGTCGTCTGTCGAGTCGTCAAGCACCTGAATCTGGAGCAGATGGCGCGGATAATCAAGGGTGGCGCAGGCTTCGATCAGTCGTTTGGCGACGTAGCGCTCATTGAAAATAGGGAGCTGAACGGTGATACGCGGCCATGTAAACGGCTCTGATGGCGGCGTCGATGTGGTCGCACGGCGCACCTGCCAGACTAGCCAGAGTGCATGAAGACTGTAGATTGCCAATCCAACGGCGCAAAACACATAGACCAGTTGAAAGCTGAAAATGATGATCTGCTGCATACTTCACCCAAAAAATCGAGCCGACGCGCCGTCGGCTCGATTGGGCGGATTATACTTTGTTGTCGTAGTGTCAGCCAAATGTGATATACTCCACATATGCGGATTCAGTGCGCCCCTGCAAACTGCCATTTGTTGTTTCATTGACAATGTTTGCAAGCCAGCGATTGGAGTTGAGCAATGGCCGAGCATTATACGTTCGATCCGGCAATTCCTGTTATTGAAAGCGAGATTTTGGACGGGATCGTTGAAATTTTCGGCGTCGAGGATCCGACGGCAATTCTTGACCTGATCGACACGTTTCTGGCCGAATCCACCAAACAGTGTGACGACATGCAGCGCGCCTTGACCATGCACGACTGGACGATGTTGCATCGAATGGCGCACAGTCTCAAGTCGAGCAGCGCCACTTTTGGCGCAATGCGTCTTTCGCAAGTTGCTGCGCATCTCGAACAACTGGCGAAAGCGTCATGCGTCGACGGCGATTGCGCCAGCGTTCTTTCTGCGCTCATGGTCGAACATAGAATTGCATGCGCTGCACTGAGCAACGAACGCATTCGTTTCGCAAATATGTGAAAAGAACCACATCTTCCTCGCACGCTTCAGGGAGGCGTCAACGCCTCCCCAAAGAATGCAGTAATCGTAGGTTTGGCTTCCAGCCGGACGTCTCTGGTCGGTCACGATGTCACGCCGGAGGCGATGACCTACGTGAGTGGCCGTTACGTTACGTTGAAGGTCTATGTCGATTGCCGAATTATTTTCTTATTGATTTCTAGATTGTCACGTCATATCGCTCACAATCTTCCCGGAAGCTCCGGAGCTTCCGGGAAGATGAGCAGCTAACCTAGAGGTCAGTAATCTTCATAACGCTGCCCAGAAGAAACGGAAACGTCTACTCTTCGCTTGCTTCCTCTTTGTGTTGCGCGATCACCTCGGCGGCGACGTGGCTCGGCACCGGCTCATAGTGATCGAACTCGATCGTGTAGACGCCGCGTCCCTGCGTCATCGAGCGCAGATCAGTGCTGTAGCGCATGATCTCCGCCAGAGGAACCGAGGCGCGCACGACCGTGCGGTTGTTCTTCTGCTCCATGCCCAGCACGCGCCCGCGCCGCGTGTTGAAGTCGCTCATCACGTCGCCCATGTATTCGTCGGGAACCGTCACTTCGACGATATAGATTGGCTCCAACAACACGGGGTTCGCTGCCTTGAACGCCAGCTTGAAGACTTCGCGCCCGGCGGTCTGGAAGGCGATGTCCTTTGAGTCGACCGGATGCTCCTTGCCGTCGTAGACGATTGCCTTGACATCGACGACCGGATAGCCGGCGATGACGCCGTTGTCCATCACCGCCTTGATGCCTTTCTCGATGGATGGGAAGAAGGAGCTGCTGATGGCGCCGCCAAAGACCTCGCTGGCGAATTCGTAGCCGCCGCCAGGCAGCGGCTCGACGCGCATGTGCACCTCGGCAAACTGACCTGCGCCGCCCGACTGTTTCTTGTGCCGGTACTGCGCTGACGCCGATTTGGTGATTGTCTCCTGGTAGGGGACTTTGGGCGGGGCTGTTTCAACGTTGGTGCCAAATTTCTGTGACATGCGATGGACGGCGACGTCGACGTGCGTCTCGCCCATGCCCTGCAACACCGTCTGCTTGGTGGCGGTGATGTTTTGGTAGCGCAGGGTTGGGTCTTCTTCGGTGACGCTGGCGAGCGCCGGCCCCATCTTGCTGCTGTCCGCCTGCGTCACCGGTGAGACTGCCACGGAGTAGAGTGGTTGTGGGTAGGAGGGCGGCGTGACGCTGATGATCTGGTCGGCGGTGCAGAGGGTGTCGCCTGTCTGTAGATCATCCATTTTTGTGATGACGCCAATGTCGCCAGCGACTAGTTCGTCCAGATTCTGCAGTTCTTTGCCACGTACAGTGAAAAGGTTTGCCAGGCGCGCGCTCTTGCCTGTGCGGGCATTGGTGACCTGCATGTCCTTGCCGATCTTGCCGGAGAACATGCGCACATAGCTCATGCGACCCACATAGCGGTCGATGATGGTCTTGAACACCGCGCCCGCTGCCGGTCCATCCACCTCGGATGAAAGCTGGATTTCGGCGCCATTTTTGCTGGCTGACACGCTGCGTTCGTTTGGCGCCGGAACATAGCGACGCAGCGCCTGCATCAGGCGATCGAGTCCGATGCCGCCAGTCGCAGTGCCGCAATAGACTGGCGTGATTGCGCAGTTCTTGACGCCGACATGCAGCCCGTGCCGCACTTCTTCCAGCGTCAATTCTTCGCCGTCGAGATATTTTATGATCAGCTCGTCGTCGGCTTCGGCGGCCGCCTCGATAAGCGCCACACGCGCCGCCTCCGCTTCAGCCAGAAATTCGTCGGGGATCGGCGCTTCTTTACCTTCAGTCCCCATGTACGCCTTCATTTCGATCAAGCCGACGATCCCTTTAAAGGCGTCGGCGGAACCGATCGGAATCTGGAATGGTACAATCTTTTCGTCGTTCAACGTCGTGCGCAGACTTTGCACGGCATTGTTAAAATTGGCGTTCTCTCGATCCATGCGGTTGATAAAGACGATGCGCGGTTTCTTCAGATCGCGCAGCCGATCGTAAGCTAACTCGGTGCCGACCTGACAGCCGGAGACTGCATCGACAACCACCAGCCCGGCCTCGGCGGCATACAGCCCGCTGATGACTTCGCCAACAAAGTCCTGGTATCCGGGTGTATCGATCAGATTGAGTTTGGTGTTGTCAAATTCGATAGGAATCACCGACAAGTTGATCGAAATGCCACGGCGGTGCTCTTCGGCGTCCCAGTCGGAGACGGTGGAGCCATCCTCCACACGCCCCATGCGAGTGATGACGCCGGTTCTATGCAACAGCGCTTCGGTCAGCGTTGTTTTGCCCGCTCCGCCGTGGCCGAGCAAGGCCACGTTGCGGATTTGCTCCGTCTTGTACTTCGCCATGTAAGCCTCCAAACCATCTTGAATTAGGTAGAAAAAGCCACGCCAAACCGGCAAATGGGTCAACTTGCCGCGTTGGTGTGGCTACCAGTGACATAACTTGTTGTCTGCTCTTGAGATGGCGCTGGCAAAGCAGGTATGGATGGCGCCGGATGCCGGCGGCAAGCCACTTGATTGATGGGAGCGCAAAGTCAGTGAGCAGCGAATATGGTTGAGTAAATTACGTTTGTCGGATTCCATGTTTAGATTATTTCATGGATTGTACGCAAAAGCGTGTACGGGGTCAATTTTGCGTCGAGTGGTTGCATCTTGTTCCACACGGATATTTACTGTTTATTAGCGCATTGTTAAAGAACAGACTTCATACTACGACGTACAAGATTTCGTAGAAGTGCGAGCATCAAGCACTTCTTGAGTTCAGAACACATTCTTATGAGAGATGGAGCATGAGGATAGCGCCGCATGACTGTTGTATTAATCATGGTTGATGGCTTACGACCTGATGCCTTGCCCCTGGTGAACGTTCCGCACATTGAGGCTCTCATGAAACGAGGTAGCTACTCGTTACGCACCAGGTCAGTGACGCCGAGCATTACGCTACCCTGTCATGTGTCGATCTTCCACAGCGTCCCGCCGCAGCGACACGGCATCGTCGCCAATCTGTGGCAGCCGATGGCGCGACCGTTGCCAGGGTTGATTGAGCAAGCAAAGCTGGCTGATCGGCGATCCTATTTCATTCATAACTGGGAGCCTTTGCGCGATCTGAACCGACCCGAAATGTTGGAATTCTCCCTCTATCGAAACAACTGTTACACCCGCGACGGCGACCTTGTGATTGCCGAGAGCGCAGCGCGCATTCTGGCGGCAGACCACCCTGATTTTGCTTTTGTTTATTTGGGGACGGTCGACGTCGCTGGTCACCAATATGGTTGGATGAGCGATGGCTATCTGCGTCAAATCGAACACGTTGACAATGGCGTGGGGATGATGCTGACCGCGCTGACCGCCGACGACACTGTTCTGCTACAAAGCGATCACGGCGGCCATGACCGCACACATGGCACTGACATGCCTGAGGATATGTTGATCCCGTGGATAATCGCCGGCCCTGGCATTCGAAAAGGGTACGAAGCATCAGTTGACATCTCACTGCTTGATACCGCGCCGACGCTGGCGCGCATCCTGCAGATCAACGCGCACCCTCAATGGGAGGGGCGCTGCGTCGCCGAAGTGTTTGAGGCGTGGGGATGATATTCAAGTTGAGGGCTTGCGTTGTAGGTCATCGCCTCTGGCGTGACGTGGCTTGGGTTAGGTCATCGCCTCTGGCGTGACGTGGCTTGGGCTGTAGGTCATCGCCTCTGGCGTGACAGGGCTTGGGCTGTAGGTCATCGCCTCTGGCGTGACAGGGCTTGTTGGCTGATCCAGACGTGAAAGGAAAAGAAAAATAAGATGATGAGACGCTATCTGTTATTGACTATAGGATTGCTTTTGATGATTGTCCTGGCGGCGTGTGCGCCGCCAGCCGCTGCGCCGACGACTGGCGGCGCAGCGATGACATCGGGAGAGGGCGCTGCTGCATCGTCGGCGGGTCCAACGGGAACGCTGATCGTAGCGCTTCCACTCGATCCGAATTCGCTCAACCCACCCAATGCCGCTGACCGCATGGCTGGCAACGTCATCAATCAGATTTTCGACAGCCTGTTGACGGTGGACAACGAGACCGGTGAAATTCTGCCGTCGCTTGCCACTGCGTGGGAAGTCAGTGATGATGGGCTGGAATACACCTTCCAACTACGCCAGGGCGTGACTTTTCACGATGGCGCCCCCTTCAATGCTGACGATGTGGTTGCCACGTTCGAGGCAGGAAAAGACCCGGTCAACGCCTATGCCTCTGGCTACGAAAACGTGACCGTTGAGGTGATCGACGAGTACACCGTTAAAATGAGACCGAACACGCCCGATGTCACCTTTCTGCGTTCCCTGGTTGGCTACAATATCATCTCCGCCGAACAGTTTGCCGCTGAGGGCAATGCTGGCATCGAAGCCAAGCCGATCGGCGCCGGACCCTTTAAGTTCGTTGAATGGAACAGAGGCAATCGCATTGTGCTCGATGCATTCGAGGATTACTGGGATGAGGGCAAACCCTATGTCGCTCGGGTGATTTTCCGCCCGATCCCTGAATCTTCCACACGACTGGCGGCAATTCAGACGGGCGAGGTGCACATCATCAACCGTCTGAGTGCAGACGAGGCGAAGAGCCTTGAAGGGGTCGCTGGCGTCGAACAGATCACCTACCCTGCCGACCGCGTCTATTACATCGCATTCAACAATCTCACCACAGGTGTGGGTAAACCTACTGAAGATGTCCGGGTGCGGCAGGCGATGAACTATGCTGTCGACCGTGAAGCAATTGTCAATGCGCTTTTTGACGGTAATGCGCGGCTTTCCGCCGGTTTTGTTACGCCTTGGAACCTGGGCTTTGATGAATCGCTTCAGCCGTACCCTTACGATCCGGAGCGAGCGCGCGCGTTGCTGACCGAAGCTGGCTATGCCGATGGCTTCACAATCGGCATGGCATGTCCGGTCGGCGCGTACACCAGCTTTGAGGAGGTCTGCCAGGCAATCGCCAATTATCTGGCTGAGGTTGGCATCACGCTCGAAGGCGGCGAGATCGAATTTCTGGAGAGCGGCGTCTACTGGGATCGGCAGGCGAAGAAAGAGTTGCCGCCGCTCTTTGGCGACAGCTGGTCGGCAGCCGTGGGCGAGGCGTTGCCGCGACTTGTCGGCTCATTGGGCGGGATGAACGAAAGCTATTCGGCATGGTCTGACCCGACGATCGATGAATACCTTGCCAGGATCAGCAGCACCTTCGACACGGAAGAACGCGCTGTACTCTATCGCGAATTGCAGGCGTACATGTTCGAGAATCCGCCCTTCATCTATTTGTACGAGCCGGTCTCTTTCGAGGCGATCCGCACGAACGTGAAGGGGTATGTGCCGAATTCGGTTGAGCAGTATTATCTGAAAGATGTCTCGCTTGCCGAGTAGGACATTCCGAAAAGGGCATTGCTGACAATGGAAAAACGGCGCCTCTTGCTCAGCGCGTCGTTTTTCCGTCCCCCTGCTGGCAATCTCAGAGACTCAGTACGGTCCGTGACGTGAGGTGTAATGCAGCGATATCTGGCAACTCGTCTCTTGCAATCACTGCTGCTGTTGGTCGGTGTATTGGTGATCGTCTTCTGGTTGGTGCGACTGACCGGCGATCCGGCTTCGCTGATGATTGCGCGTGACTTCGCCTCGACTGAGCAGTTGGAGGAGATGCGCCAGGCGCTTGGATTGAACGAACCGTTGCCGGCGCAATTCATGCGCTACACAGGCGCAGTGTTGAGCGGCGATCTGGGGTATTCGCTGCGTTTTCGCCAACCAGCGCGTGACGCCATTCTATCCGCACTGCCGATTACATTGGCGCTTTCGACCATTTCGATGCTGATCGCATTGCTCATTGCTGTGCCGCTTGGGATTGTCGGCGGCAACTCGCCGGGGAGCTGGCAGGACGCGCTTGCCCGGATTGTCGGGCTGATCGGCCAGGTGACGCCGTCGTTCTGGCTGGCGCTGATTCTGATTTGGGTCTTTGCCGTCAATCTCCGCTGGTTGCCCTCCTTTGGCATGGATGGCGCGCACTCGCTGATTTTGCCTGCGTTTGCACTTTCGGTCGGCGCCGTCGGGCAGTTGGTGCGTTTGACCCGTTCGGCTGTACTGGAAATCCGCAGCGAAGACTACATCCGCACTGCGCGCAGCAAAGGGCTTTCTGCGCTCACGATCGGCGCTACACACATTGCGCGCAATGCTTCGATTGCCCTGGTCAGCGTTGTCGGTGTTCAGTTCACCTACCTGCTCGCCGGCTCGGTCTATATCGAGTCGGTCTTTGCCATTCCAGGTATTGGCTGGATGTTGAACGAGTCGATCCGCAACCGTGATTTCGTAATGGTGCAGTCGCTGACATTATTCATCGCGACCTTTGCCATTCTGATTAACCTGGCGACCGACGTGGCTTATGGTTTGCTCGACCCGCGCATCCGGATCGGTGGATGAGTTACGCTATGGAACAAGCTGCGCTTCCCGCACTCACAAGACGACCACCCGATCGCTCATCCAGCCAGATCGGCGACATGGCGCGCCTGCTGCGGCGAGACAAGGCGGCGATAGCTGGCCTTGTAATCATTTGTTGCTTCGTCTTTATCGCCGTGTTTGCACCGCTGCTGGCCCCGCACGATCCGCTCGCCCAGGACTTGCGCGCGACGAGGATGCCGCCAGCCTGGCAGGAGGGCGGCTCGTGGGATCATGTGCTCGGCACCGATCGTCTGGGGCGCGATCTGATGAGTCGGATCATCTATGGTGCACGGGTGTCCTTGTTGGTTGGCATCTTTGGCGCAGTGCTCGCCTGTGCAATTGGTATGCTGGCTGGTCTGGTTGCAGGTTATCTGGGCGGATGGGTGGATAGCGTGGTGATGGGCGCCGTCAATCTGCTCCTATCGATTCCCTATCTTGTGCTGGTGATTGTCGTCGCTGCTGTCATGGGGCGTAGCCTGTTGAATGTGATTCTGCTGTTTGGAATCACAGCATCCCCCCTCTTTGCGCGCGTGACCCGCGGCGAGGTGCTGCGTCTGCGACACACCACGTTCGTCGAGTCGACGATTGCAGTCGGCGCCAGCTCCCGACGCATTCTTGTGCGCCACATCACACCCAACCTGACCGGTCCGCTGGTCACACTCGCCACTTTTGAGATGTCAGCGATGATCTTCTATGAAGCGGGTTTGGGTTTCCTCGGTCTCAGTGTGCCGCCAAGCATCCCGAGCTGGGGCAATCTGTTGGCTGTGGGGCGCGAATCGTTGCTCACCGGAATGCCCTGGCTCTCGCTCTATCCGGGGCTGGCGATTGCGATCACAGCGCTTGGAATCAACCTCTGGGGTGACTGGCTGCGCGATGTGATGGACCCGCGGTCGCGCCGGTGAGGGAAGCCGTCAGCGCGTCAACCTGATCGTCACAAGCGCCACGTGTCAGCCACATGACGGTTGACTTCGCTGACGATTGCTCCGTTTGCCACGAGCTGCCGCACCTGCTCGATGTGGGGATAGAGCACGCAGTCCTCCTCGATGAAGGGGACGCGCTGGCGGATCAGGGCGTAGACATGGCGCGTGCCCTGACCGAGTTTGGCGTCGGCGCCCAGTTTCTGCCGCCGAAAGTCGATGCCCTGCGCTGCAGCCAGCAATTCGATGGCGAGAATGCGCTCGACGTTGTCATTGATCTGGCGCAGCTTCAGCCCAGCGGTGGCGCCCATGCTGACGTGATCCTCGACATTAGCCGAAGTAGGGATCGTATCCACACTGGCTGGATGCGCCAGCACTTTGTTCTCGGTGGCGAGCGCAGCGGCTGTGTACTGTGTGATCATGAAACCGGAGTTTAACCCGCCACGCTGCGTGAGAAACGCGGGCAGCACATGCGCGTTGCTGGCTTCGTCGGTCAGCCGCATGATGCGCCGCTCGGCGATGTTGCCTAGCTCCGCCATCGCTATGCCCAGATAATCCATCGCAATCGCCAACGGTTCGCCGTGAAAGTTGCCGCCCGACAGCACGTCGATGGCGTCGCTCTCTTCGTCCACAAAGATCAGCGGGTTGTCCGTCACCGAATTCAGTTCGATTTCCATGACCCAGCGCGCATAGGCGATGGCGTCGCGCACTGCACCGTGCACCTGGGGAATGCAGCGCAGCGTGTAGGCGTCCTGCACGTTGGTGGGGTCGGCATGGCGGGTGAACTCGCTGCCAGCCAGCAGCTCGCACAGATAAGCCGCACAGTTGACCTGGCGCGGAAACGGGCGTAGGGCGTGAATGCGCGGGTCAAATGCCATGTCGGTGCCGTGCAGCGCCTCCAGGCTCAGGCAGCCAGCGATGTCGGCGACGCGGCTCAGCGCGCGCGCCCGCCATGACTCCAGCGCGCCAAGCGCTGTCATCACCGACGTGCCGTTGGTGAGCGCCAACCCTTCTTTGGCGGCCAGTGTCACGGGCGCCAGTCCTTTGGTTGCAAGCGCATCGGCGCCGGAGAGTACGTTACCGTCAACCTCTGCCTCGCCCAGCCCGATCATCACCAGCGCCATGTGCGCTAGCGGCGCCAGATCGCCGCTGGCGCCGAGCGATCCTTTCTGCGGGATGACCGGATGTACGCCGCGGTTGAGCAATTCAAGTAATAGCTCCAATGTCGCCAGCCGCACGCCGGAATGCCCACGCGCCAGCGTGTTGGCGCGGATCAGCAGGATCGCGCGCGTCGTGGCGCGGTCGAAAGGATCGCCGACGCCGACGGCATGACTCATGACGATGTTGCGCTGCAATTGCGTCACATCCGTCGCGGGGATAACGCGATCCTTGAACGCGCCAAAGCCGGTCGTGATGCCATAGGCGACCACGCCAGCGTCGATCAACTGCTGCACAGCCTGCGCAGCGCGGGTCACGCGCTGCACGGTGGCCTCGCTCAGGCGGACAGCCGGCGCGCCTGGTTCACCGTGCGCAACAGCCATCACTTGCTCAATGGTGAGGCTGGCGCCGTCGAGAAAGATTGTCTGCATAAAACCACCGTAAAAAACTGTCGCTGGATGAGAAGAAGTCGTTGGCGGCGATGACCATGTTGCCGCCCTGCCAGTACATACCCCCGTTATGTGATCGACGTTGCCCAAATCAGGACAAACCCACGCAGAACATTGATCGAGTGAATACCACGCTCACTTGAGAAGACGATCATACTCGTCGTGAGTGCCAATCCAAAACCAAGTCACTGTATCCTCTTGGAGTAATCCAAGCGCTCTGTATCCCAAGCCAATCCGAACCGAATAGAGCGGTTGGTTTGCCTTCACTCGTTTGAAGAAAAGACTGGGATGGGCTGGATTATCTCGCCACAGCTTGTAGGCTTGCCGCGCACGCTGGCGAATCTCTGGGGGCAAGACCCAATAGTGCTTCCAGAAGGACTCGGTGGTTTGCGACTTCATTAGTGTTCAATGAATTCGCCGTGTTCATCGAACATTGGCAATGTCTTGCCTGCATTGATTTCGGTTTCCACTGCTGTTATCAACGCAACAAGTTTGTCGTCACTCGTCGCAGCGAATTGTCTGTCCCATAGCGCTTCATCTGTCGCGATTTCTTCAAACGTTTCTTCTGTAGGCAGGGGATGTGTTTGAAGGAAGCGTGCGAATTGATAGAGTTGCATTGTGCGCGCCAGCGGCATGGTTGTGGCGATGTCGGCAATGGCTTTCACCAAATCGGTTTGGGTCTGCTGTATTTTCGTCGCCATTTCTCTCACTCCTTGTAATAATTCTACCCCGCGCTTTCTGCACGTTCGCGATCACGCCTGCCCAACTAAGATTCAGCCCTTTCCCGATTTGCCCTCGATATTACTACGCCGCGCCTCTGCAATCAACTCTTGCTTCAGCTCCCACAGCGCCTCACTCAGCGACACGTGATAGATGTGTGGATTGACCAGGCGACGCACGCCAGGGTCGAGCGCTTCGACATCCTCGAAGCGGCGGCGGCGCAGCTCCTCCAGCGGCGGCAGGTCGTAGACGAGTTTGCCCTGGCGCAGAATCTCTGCGTGCAGCGGCTCGATGCGGCTGATCTGCTCTGGCTGGAGCGTGCGCAGCTTGTTGTGGTCGCTGGGGTGGCGCAGCACGAGCGGCGCATTGAGATCGATCACCTCATCCTCCAGTGTGAGCAGGTCGGCGGTGGCTTTCTGGCGCTGGTCGTAGATGCGCCATGCCTGCTTGGCGCCCGGCGTCGGCGTCTTGGAAGGCGACTCCGAAATCTTGATTGCCGAACTCCAATCGTCGCCTCTCTTCACTGCCACCAGCTTGTAGACGCCGCCCAGCGCCGGCTCGCCCCACGATGTAATCAGCCGCGTGCCGACGCCGTAGACCAGCCGCTTGATCAGTTTGTCGGCGTCGACGCCATAGCGCGGCGCCTCATGCTGAATCTGCGTGATGATCTGCCAGATCACCAGCTCGTCGAGGTCGCTGGAGAGCACGATGGCGCACTCATTGAAACCGGCTTCGTCGAGCATCTTCGCCGCCTGGATGCTCAGATACGCCTGGTCGCCCGAATCGAGGCGAATGCCTGCCGGTCGGTGACCCTTGCGCCGCAGCTCCTCGAAGACCTTGATGGCGTTGGGCACACCCGATTGCAACGTGTCCACTGTATCGACGAGCAGCAGACAGTCGTCCGGATACAGCTCGGCGTAGGCGCGGAACGCGCCGATCTCGCCCTCGCCCAGCGCCATCATCAACTGCACCATGCTGTGCGCGTGCGTGCCTTTCGGCGGCAGTCCCAACACATGCGAGGCGCCAACGTTGGAGCTGAAGTGCGCGCCGCCGATCAGCGCCGCGCGCGTGCCGTCGTTGGCGCCTTCGCCCTGCGCGCGGCGCAGTCCGAACTCCAGGATCGTGCCGCCGCGACTCGCCTCCACCAGCCGCGATGCCTTGGTGGCGATCAGCGTCGAATAGTTCAGCTTGTTGAGCAGCGGCGTCTCGATGATCTGCGCCATCGCCATGGGGCCGCGCACGATGGTCAGCGGTGTGTTGGGATGCACGACGCGCCCTTCGGGAATGGCGCGGATGCTCAAGCCCGCAAAGTTGCCATGGTCGCGCAAATAGCCGAGAAAGTCATCGGCGAAGATACGGTTTCCCTGCGCGTTGCGATGATGGCGCAGGTAGTCCAGGTCACTGGCGCGGAAGTGCGCCTGTTGCATCCAGTCCAGAAACCATTCCAGCCCGGCGTTGATGCAGTAGCCGGCCTGATGCTGGTCGTAGTCGGGATTGCGCCGGTAGAAGTGGTCGAACTGGACTTCCATTTCGTGCAGCCCGTGGCGAAAGTAAAGCTGCGCCATCGTAAGCTGGTATTGATCGGTGAACAAGATGCCGCGCATGGCGGAATGATAGGTGAGCGACATGGTTGCTGCCTTTCCGATGATTGGCTGAGAACCGCAGGTAGATGTGTGCTATTGTATAATGACGACGGGTTGGGGCAGGAATCGGTGGTGTTGCGTAGGTGCGGCTCATAGCCGCACGGTCTTGTCCAACGCATGCATGGGTTGGTTGGCGGGGATACGCCGCTGCGAGCGGCGTCTACGGTGGAGTTGGCGGTGTTTTGTAGGTGCGGCTCACAGCCGCACGGTCTTGCCCAAAGAATGGATGTGTTGGTTGGTGGGAGATACGCCGCTGCGAGCGGCGTCTACGGTGGAGTTGGCGGTGTTTTGTAGGTGCGGCTCACAGCCGC